>DASYAE010000259.1:0-54087 GCA_036501535.1 Actinocrinis sp.
CGGTCGGTGGCTCTCCGCGTCGGTCACCTAAAGGCGTATCAGGAACCTGCCTGGGGGCGCAAACGAAAGGCGTGTTTGCGCCCCCAGGCAGAACCCTGATGCGGGCTACGCCTGCCCGACGCGGAGAGCCCCCGCCCTCGCTCGAGTGGCGGGCTGCGCCTGGCGAAGGATCCGGGGCTGATTTGGCCTGGCGGGTGCGCTGGGGTGAGTGGTGTGGCGCAGGATTTTGCCGCGAATGCCGGGTGACGGTTCGGTTCAGTTCGGTTCGCTCCCAAGCTGCGGGGACTATTTACATCAGGTCGCAGTGCCGTGCCGTACTCTGGTTTCCCTATCTGGACAACGAATCGGGTGTTCAGGAAGTTCCTGGAAGTATCCGCTAATTCTTATGGAAAAGCATTGTTTGTATGGCCGTTGTCCTGATATACTGGAGATAATCGGGGACGTAAGCAACGGGAGACGGGTTCGGGAGCACGACATGACTCAGCCTCAGCAGGATGCTGCCGCGGACGCGGTAGCTGGTATCGCGGCGGCGTTAGAGGCGCAGCGCGCGGCGGTGGCAGGGGTGTTGGCTCAGGATTCTGCCGTGGCGCCGGAGGTGCTGCTGGAGCTGGCCCGGGCGATCGACGGTGTCGTGCGTAGCAGTCACGGGTTGCTGGTACAGATCCTGGCGCGGATGGATGAGGTCAAGGCGGTGCGTGGTGGGGTAGCGACCTGGCTGACCGCGACGCTGGGATACTCCCCGGGGCGGGCGCGGGGCTTGGCCTCGGATGCGCGGCGGCTGCGCGGGCTGCCGCAGGTCACCGAGCAACTGTGCCAGGGGGTGGTGCCGGTGGGTGCGGAGCGGGTGTTGGCCCGGGCCGCGCAGGCCGCCGTCAGCACCGAGCGCGATACCGCCGACATCGTGGCTGACACGCTGGATGTCTTGCGGCGGGAGGGGATGCAGGCTGCTGAGCGGGAGGTGCGGTATCTGGAGCACATGGTGCAGCCGGGCAAGGCCGAGCAGGACCGCGCCCGCCAGCGCACGGCGAGCTTCCTGCGCCTGAGTAGCTGTGAATCCGGGATGCTGCGCCTGGATGCGCTGCTGGATATCGAGCGTGGCACCGTGGTGCGCGCCGCACTCGACACCCTGACCTCTACCTGGCTGCGCGAACGCCAGTACGATCACGCCACCCCGGTGCCGGACGACGTGTCCTCCACCGAGCAGCTCAACGCCGAAGCACTGTTCCGCATGGCCCAGGTCCTGCTGAGCGCCAACGACGCGCAACGCGCCGAGCGCACGGCTGGCACGGTCCTGTTCTACGGCCCGGAACCGGGATCGACACCGGCCCCCGTGCAGGAATCTGCCGCACCATCAGAATCTCCGGATTCCGCGGATGCTGCGCCGACCCCCGGCCCGGTCCTCCCGGTGGTTCCGGACGGCTGTTTGGAGACCTGCTACGGCCAACTGGTTCCGGCCGCCCCCACCGTGCGGAAATCCGCCGCACTGCACCTGACGCTCACCCCGACCGGCGACCCGCTCACCCTCGACGGCCAGCCGATCGACCAGAACCCCGACGCACGCCTGGCCAGCCGGGCCCAACACATCGCCCTGGACTACCTGCACCGCACCTGCACGGAGCCGGGCTGCTCGAGACCCGCCGTATGGTCTCTACATGCCCACCATAAGATCCCGTACTCCGCCGGCGGACCCACCACCCTCCACAACATGACGTCGTTGTGTTCCGAGCACCATGTCCTGACCCACCAGCGCGATGCCAGGTGAGGCATATATCTGCCGCACCCGCCAGGCCAAACGCGCCCCGGATCCCCCGCCGGGCGCAGCCCACCACTCGGGTGAGGGCGGGGGCTCTCTGCGTCGGGCAGGCGCAGCCCGCATCAGCTTTCTGCTGGGGGCGCAAACAGCTTCTCCGTTTGCGCCCCCAGCAGAAAGCTGATACGCCTTCCGGTGACCGACGCAGAGAGCCACCGACCGACCCACCCACACCCAACGAAACCCCCGCTCAACCCACCCAACCCCCGCCCCCAATCTCAGCGGAGGGCCCGCCGGAGGCACGCCGTTGATCTTCCAGTCATCGCTGCCTTTGACGTTGACGTTGACTCTGCCGTTCGTTGGCAGAGGCGGCTATTCCTCGTCGGCGGCCGGGCTCGGCGTGACCAGGCCGGCTTCGTAGGCGGCGATGACAGCCTGGACTCGGTCGCGCACTTGTAGCTTGGTCAGGATCCTGGCGACGTGGGTCTTCACCGTCGCGTGGCTGACCTGGAAGTTCTGGGCCAGCTCGGCGTTGCTCAGGCCGCGGGCCAGCTGCGCGAGCACATCCAGTTCGCGGGCTGTTAGGGTGCTGAGATTGTGGTGGGTACGACGACTGGGCTGCGTGTCTGCGTGGGCGTGGGCGTGGGCGTGGGCGTGGGGGTGGGAGTCGGGGCCGGCATGTTCGGGGGCGAAGCGCTCTACCAGGCGGCGGGTGATGGCGGGGGAGAGAAGCGCGTCGCCGGTGCGGATTAGGCGGACTGCGGAGGCGAGCTGTTCCGGGGTGACGTCCTTGAGTAGGAAGCCGGCGGCTCCGGCGGTTAGGGCGTCGTAGACGTAGCGGTCGAGGTCGAAGGTGGTGAGGATGACGACGCGCGGGCGCGGCTCGTCGCCGGTGGTGAATGCGGGGTCGGTGAGGATGCGGCGGGTGGCCTCGAGTCCGTCGAGTTGTGGCATGCGGATGTCCATGAGCACGACGTCCGGCCGGGTGGTTCGCACCGCCTCGACTGCCTCGAAGCCGTTGCTGGCCTCGCCGACCACGTCGATGTCGTCGGCTGTCAGGATCATGCGGAAGCCGGCGCGCATCAGGGCTTGGTCGTCGGCGATCACCACGCGTGGATTGGGCTGGATGCGCTGGGTCTGTTGCGGCTGTTGCGAATCCTGCGCTTGGTGGCTCACGTGATGGCTCCCACCATGTCGGTCATGCCTGCTGTGCCTGTCGTACCTGCCGTGCCCGGGCTGGCGGATGTGCTCGTCGGATCGGCGGCGCCGGGGCGTCGGCTGCGCAGGGGGATCGTTGCGCGGACTCGGAATCCGCCGTCCAGGCGCGAGCCGGTCTGGATCTCGCCGCCGCATGCGGTCAGGCGCTCGCGCAGGCCGATGAGGCCTCGTCCGTTGCCGTCCGCTGCGGCGGGGGTGGCTTGGCCGGCGGTGTTGGCGACCTCGACGACGAGTTCGCGGGGTCGGTAGTCGAGGCGGACCCTGGTGATCGAGCCGGCGGCGTGCTTGGCCGCGTTGGTCAGGGATTCCTGGACCACTCGGTAGGCGGCGAGGTCCTTGCCGGGCGGGAGTTCGCGCGGTTCGCCGGTCGTGCTGACGGAGACGCGCATGCCGGTCTCCTGCATGAGCGAGACGAGCCGGTCCAGCTCGCCGAGGCCGGGCTGCGGGGCGAGTTGCGCCTCGGCGTTCGGGGCGAGCAGGCCCATGGCCTGGCGCAGTTCGGCCATCGCCGCGCGTCCGGCCGACTCGACCGAGAGCAGCGCCGAGGTGGCGTCGTCCGGGGCGCGGCGCAGGACCTTGCGTGCGGCGCCGGCCTGGACCAGCATCACGCTCACGTTGTGGGTGATCACGTCGTGCAGCTCGCGGGCGATCCGGGCCCGCTCCTCCTGCACCGCCCGGCGGGTGACCAGCTCCTTTTCCCGTTCCAGCGCACGTTCTCGCTCGTGGCTGGCGGTGATGCGCTCGTGCAGGCCGCGCAGCATGCTTCCCGCGACCGCGACCGGGAACAGGATGATGAGCGCCGCGGTCGACTTGGGCAGGTTCGTGACCACACCGTCATAGACGTTGGCGAGGGCGATGCTCCCGACGAACACGCTCGTCAGTGCGAACCCGCGGTACGGGCTGTGCGCGGCGGCGGTGTAGGACGCCAACGCGCAGGCCGCGAACACTGTCACCGACGTGTCCGAGTGCCTCATGGTCAATGCCATGATGATCACCAGCCAGAACACGCCGAGCGGGAAGCGGCGGCGCGCGACGAGCGGCAGCGTGACCAGCAGGGCACTGATGCAGGTCATCATGAAGGGCTGCGGTGGGCCCGCCATGACCGGCTTGAACTCGAATCCGCCGTAGACCGGCACTACGCGCAGCACCTTCACCGACTGGACGTGGTACGTGACCGTGTAGTACAGGCTGAAGATCGTGATCAGGGCCGCTGTCAGCGCGTCCACGAGCAGTGCGCGGCGGCCCGGCCGCGGCCGGGGTCCGCTCGCGCGCCAGAACCACACCGCCGCTCGCCGCAACATGCCGGGTCCTTCCCTCGCCGCCGTCGCTCATCGTCGCAGATCCGCCGCGGTTCCGCGTCGGCAGCAGTGAGGACGGCCGTCGTCCTGGCGAGGTACGTCGCGAGGATGACGCTGCTCGCCGGTCGGCCGAAGGAGTATCCGAAGTTAGCCCGCGCGACCGACGACGCAGCCTGCCGACCGTTTCTACCGTTCGTTGCTGCGGCCGGCGACTGGTGGCTGGTGACCGGCAACGCACCGGCAACGCGACGCGCGTGGAGGCGAGCGAGAGTGAACGTACCCAGGACGGCTGCGGCATACGCAGAGGAAGCGGTCGTCGTGCTCGATGGTGTGACACGCCGGTTCGAGGCCGGGAATCCGGCGCTCGACTCGGTGAGCCTGCAAGTCCTGCCCGGCGAGTCGGTGGCCGTGCTCGGGCCGTCGGGCAGCGGCAAGTCCACGCTGCTCAACCTGGTCGCCGGGCTGGACCGGCCGACCGCCGGGCAGGTCGTCGTGGCGGGCCGGCGGGTGGACCGGCTCGGCGAGGCGCAGTCGGCCCGGTTCCGGCGCGCCGAGATCGGGCTGGTGTTCCAGTTCTTCCACCTGCTCGACGAGCTGACCGTGCTGGAGAACACCGCGCTGCCGGCCCGGCTGGCCGGGATGGCGCGGGGCACCGCGGTCGAGCGCGCGCAGACGCTGCTCGACCGGCTCGGCGTCGGGCGGCACGCGCGGGCTTATCCCACTCGGCTCTCCGGCGGCGAGCGCCAGCGGGTGGCGGTGGCGCGGGCGCTGGTCAACCGGCCGGCGCTGCTGCTGGCCGACGAGCCGACCGGCGCGCTGGACACCGCCTCCGGCGAGGACGTCAAGGCCCTGCTGCAGGAGCTGCACCAGGAGGAGGGGCAGACGATCATCATGGTCACCCACGACGCGAGCCTGGCCCGGTCGTATGCCAGCCGGCTGATTCGCCTGGTGGACGGCCGGATCGCCTCAGACGTGCCGGTCCTGCCGGCCGCGCCGGCCGACCCGGGCGCGCCGTCCGGAGCGTTCCGGTGAGCCCGCTCGGTCAGGTGGTTCGGGCCGGGATCTCCCGCCGGCGCATCGCCGCTGTCGTGACGTGCCTTTCGGCCATGGTCGCCACGGCCGCTGCGGTTGCGGCGACCGCGCTGATGATCGTCTCGAGCCAGCCGTTCGAGCACGCGTTCGCCTCGCAGCAGGGCGCTGATCTGACCGCGAGCTTCGACGGGGCGAAGGCGACCCCGGCACTGATCTCCGCGACCGCGCACGCGAGCGGGGTCTCCTCGTCCGCCGGGCCGTTCGCCCAGATCACGCTGGACGGCCAAGCTCAGTGGCAGGGGGCTGAGTTTGGTCTGCCGGTGCTGAACGTGGTCGGCCGGCCCGATCCGGGCGGCCCGGTGGACGACGTCACCGTCATAGCAGGGCACTGGGTCACCGGGCCGGGCCAGATCGTGCTGTCGACCAACCAGGCCGACGGCCTCTCCCCCGGGGCGACAGTACAGTTCAGCGACGCGCCCGGCGACCCGACGCTCACCGTGGTGGGCATCGCGCAGTCGGTGACCAACACCGCGGACGCCTGGGTCACCCCGACCGAGGCGACGGCGCTGCAGCCGACCGGCTCCAGCCCGGAGTACCAGATGCTGTACCGGTTCACCCAGGCCGGCACCGACGCGCAGATCCTCGCCGGGCAGGCCGTGGTGACCGGGATGCTGCCGCCGGGATCGCTGGTCGGATCGACCGACTACCTGGCCGCGCAGCTCCAGGCCAGCGGCAGCACCGGGCCGTTCGTGCCCTTCATCGTGGCGTTCGGCGTGCTGGGGCTGGCCACGGCGATGCTCATCATCATCAACGTGGTCAGCGGCGCGGTCGGCTCGGCGCTGCACAAGATCGGCGTGCTCAAGGCGCTCGGCGGCACGCCCGCCCAGGTGGTGCGGGCCTACGCCATGATCGCGTTGCTCCCCTCCGCGATCGGCGTCGTGCTCGGCGTGGTGCTCGGGAACGTCATCGCGAGCCCGATGCTGCACAACGCCGAGATCGCCTACAACACCGGCTCGCTCAACGTGACCGGGTGGACCGACGTGGCGGTGCCGGCCGCGGCGCTCGCGGTGGTCGCGTTGTGCGCGGTGGTGCCGGCGCTGCGGGCCGGGCGGATGCCGGCGAACGCCGCGCTGGCGGTGGGCCGGGCGCCGCGGCCGGGCCGCGGCCGGTTCGCCCGCCGGTTCCTGGCCGGGCTGCCGATCCCGCAGCAGGTCGGGCTGGGCCTCGGCACCCCGCTGACCCGTCCGGCGCGGTTCCTGTCGATCGCGCTGGCGCTGGCCTTCGGCGCGATGACGCTAACCTTCGCGATCGGTCTGGTCTCCTCGCTGAACGGGGTGAACACCGGGATCCACCAGGCGCAGCAGCTCGGCGATGTCAACGTCCTGCTCAATGCGCCGGCCGGGAGCGTGTCGTCCGGCGGGGGACAGGTCCACATCAAGATCGGCCCGAGCACGTCGCCGGTGACGCCCGCCGGGGCGGCCGCGGTGGAGTCGGCCGTGACGCAGCAGAGCGGCACCGCGGGCTACATCGGCGAGAGCCAGCAGCAGATCGGCGTGCTCGGCAAGGCCAGCTCGGTCCAGGCGCTCCTGTATCAGGGCGCCGCCACCAGTCCCTACCAGATCATCTCAGGCCACTGGTACACCGGTCCGGGCCAGGTGCTCGTGCCGACCCGGTTCCTGCAGTCGACCGGCACGAGCGTCGGCGACTCGATCACCCTGGTCAACAGCGCCGGCACGCACGTGTCCGTGACGATCGTGGGCGAGGTGCTCCTGCTCCAGGACAGCGGCATGGACGTGATCGCTGACGCCCCGACGTTCCCCGGCACCGAGCCGACGCGCCTCTTCGTCTCGCTGAAGCCCGGCACCGACGAGGCCTCCTACGTCCAGAGCCTCGGCAACGGCCTCGATCCGCTCGGCGCGGCGGCGTTCGGGAACCCGCAGCGCGGCACCAACCAGACCATCCTGGCCATGGACTCGCTCGCCTTCGTGCTGACCCTGCTCGTGGTCGGCGTCGCCGGGCTCGGCGTGTTCAACACGGTGATGCTGGAGGTGCGCGACCGGACCCGGGAGCTGGGCATCTACAAGGCGGTCGGGATGACGCCGCGGCAGACCGTTGCGATGGTCATGTCCGCCGTGGTCGCCCTCGGGATCGTGGCCGGGGCGGTCGGGGTGCCGGCCGGGATGGCGTTGCACGATTACGTGATCCCGATCATGGGGCACGCCGCCGGCACGAACCTGCCTGCCGCCGATGTCCAGGTCTTCAACCTGGTCGAGGAGATCCTGCTCGTGCTGGCCGGCGCGGCTCTCGCGGTGCTCGCCGCCTCGGCGCCGGCCGGGTGGGCGGCACGCCTGCGCACCGCGACGGCGCTGCGCACCGAGTAGCAGGCCGCGCAGCGGATCCGGATCCAGATCCGGGAGCGCGGGCGCGCAGGCGTCCCGCCCCGGGTCCGGGCCCGGACCCGGCGTGTCAGGGTTCAACCGCTACCGGGAACACAGCCGGGCGCCCCTCGGCCAGGTCCAGTTCGATCAGGGCATTGTTCAGATGCACCGCGACCGTGGCGGCGTGTCCGGCCGCGCCCACGGCGAGCAGCGCCGGGACCGCCGCTGTCCCGGCCGCCCAGACGCCGGGGACCCCGGTGCGGCCCTCGCCGTCCACGGCCACCGCCACCCCGTCCGCCGCCGGCGCGCAGCCGAACAGGGCTGCCGCGTCGGTCTGCGGGCTCTGCTTCACCACGACGAACACGGCGGCGCGGGCGTGCAGCGCGCCGTCTTCGAGTTCGATCCCGATGAGCCGTCCGCCGCGGTGGACGACCCGGCGCACCCGGCCGGTCTCGACAGCTACGCCTGCGGCGGCGAGCCGGGAGCGCTGCGGCGCGGTCAGTTCGTCCCCGTCGGTGAAGAGCACCACATCCCGGCTCCATCTGCTCAGCAGGACGGCGCGCTCCACGCCGCGGGCGGGCGCGCCGCGCAGGCCGAGTTGGGCCAGCGGGCGCCCGCGCACCTCCCAGCCGTGGCAGTGCGGACAGGCGACGACGTCGCGGCCCCACAACTGCTCGACGCCCGGGACGTCGGGCAGTTCGTCGCGCAGCCCGGTGGCGAGCAGGACGGCCCGCGCTGTCCAGCTCCCGCCGCGCGCGCCGCCGAGTCGCCAATGCGGCGCCGCGTCGCCGTCGGCGTCGATCCGCTCGGCGCGCACCACAGAGTCCTGCTCCCAGGCCACAGCGTGCTGATGCAGCGCGGCCCGCGCGTCGGCCAGCAGGTCGGCGGGAGAAGGATCGTGCCGGCCCAGGAAGTTGTGCACGTGGGCGGCTCGGGCGTTGCGCGGCGTGCCGCCGTCCACGACCAGGACTCTGCGACAGGCTCGGCCCAGGGTCAGCGCCGCTTGCGCGCCCGCGTAGCCGCCGCCGATCACCGCCACGTCAAAGTGCTCTGCTTCGGCTGCTGCCATCAGCCCACCATTCGAGATGGATCGTCTCTCGATCCGGGCTTCATCCTGGCGCGGGCCGAGGCGCGGCGTCCACCCCGTCCCGATCACTGAGACGTGCTGAGCTTGACGGCTGGCTATGCTCTCGGTATCAGGCTACGGACCTGCGGACCGCGGGAGTTGCCATGGACCAGACCGACCAGCGCCCGGCGGACCCGGGCCGCGACGAGCTGCGCACCCGGCTCGATTTCCTGATCAGCCGAATCGACGCCATCTCAAAGGACTACCAGCAGAAGAACCGGGAACTGCTGCAGGCCCTGGACGCGGCGCGCTCGCGGGCGATCGTGCGCACCGTCGGCGCGGTGCTCACCGCTTCCCTCTTCGCCTGTACGTTCGGCACATGGCTGACCTTCACGTCCGACAAGCTGCCGGACAGAGATGTCGACGCCTGGGACATACCCTCGTTCACCGGCGACGGGTGGCTCACCTGGTGCCTGGGCCTCCTGGTGGTCACCGTCCTGCTGGGGATGCTGGCCGCGACGACCGTGAGTTTCGGCGGCTGCCTGGCCGCGGCGATCGGCGGCGTCGCCCTCTTCGCCGCCGAGATCGCGCTGCAACTCGACTTCGACGGGCAGATCGCCCGGGGCAACCTGCCCACGCCGTTCTCGTCCGACGCCAGCTTCTCGGACAGCACTTCGGCGCACCTCGGCTCCGGCTACCCGTTCCTGTACGTCGTCACCATCGGCTTCGTCATCTGGTCGGTCGGGGCTGTGGTGACCGCGCGCCGCGCCGCAGACCGAGCTTATTCGGGCCGGTAGTCGCGTCGTCCGGTGGCGGGGTCGTACCAGACGCGCATCCTGCGGTTGGTCTCCGGGTCGATGAACACCTCGCCGGTCGGCTGCGAGCCGGGAGTGCCGACGTCCGACTTCCGGCCGCCCCGGTATCGGTCCCAGCCGAACAGCGCGACGACGGCGCCCACGATGACGGCGACGATGATGATGATCGAGGTCACGGCGATCCCCTACCGCTCCGTGCTCGTGCTCGTGCCCGTGTCCGCCGGCGCGTCGTCCCACTCGACGATGCGCGCGGTCCCGTAGGCCACGATCTCGCTCATTCCGGCGCCCATCTCGGTCGAGTCGAAGCGCATCATGGTCACCGCGTTCGCCCCCATGGCCGCGGCGTTCTGGACCATGCGGTCGAGCGCCTGCCGCCGGGAGTCCTCGTTGAGCTTGACGTAGGACTTGATCTCGCCGCCGACGAGGCTCTTGAGCACCGCGGTGATGTTCCCGCCAAGGCTGCGCGAGCGCACGGTGAGCCCGAACACCTGTCCGATCGTCTTGACCACGCGCGCCTCGTCGATGTGCTCCGTCGTGGTGACGATCATGCCGTGCAGGGCCGTGGTGACCGGCGAGCTCGGCGTTTGCGCATATGTCTGCATGATGAAGGCTCCTTGGCCAGCGCCCTATTGGCTATAAAGATGATATCACTTTTATAGCCCTCGGAGAGAGTGGAAGCAAGTCGCCCGCCGTCGCGGGCCGCTACGCTTTGGCGCCGGACGAATGGAGGCACGATGATCGAACGCGTACGCGCGGTCCTGCTCACACCATCAGGCGGATTGTTGCTGATCAGACGCACATGGCCGGGCGGGACGGCCTACTGGGTGTTCCCCGGCGGCCACGTGGAACCCGACGACCCGAGCCTGCGCGCGGCCCTGATCCGCGAGGTGCGCGAGGAGACCGGCAGCGAGCCGAACATCAGGGGTCTGCTTCATATGCTCGCGGAGGAGCACCAGCGCCAACACTTCTACCTGGCCGACATCCGGTCCTGGTCCGAGGCCGACCGCACCGGCCCGGAGTTCGACGACCCGGACCGCGGAGAGTACAGCCTCGAGGAGATCCCGCTGACCCGCGAAGCACTCGACGCCCGCCGGATCATGCCGCCCGAGATCGCCGACCTGCTGCGCGACGCGGTGGCCGCGCAGACCGACCTGGCCGCCATCGCCGACCCGGCCGGGTGATTCGTCCGTCCGCCCCCGATTCCCGCCCCTGATCTCAACGCCACGGCCCCGGATCAGCCGAGCCGGGCCGCCAGGTCGTCGAGTTCGATAGGCACCGCACGTGATACATAAGGGCTGGTAGAGACGGCAAATCCAACGCCGGTGCCGACGATTCGCGACAGACCGAATCAATTCACACCTAGCGTGTCGTCCATGGCTACTTCCTCGGATACCAAAGGCCTCCGAAGGGTGTTCATCTGGAGCGGCGTCGCGCTTTTCGTGCTGATCGTCGGCACGAACCTCCCCTCTCCGCTGTACGCGGTCTACGCGCAGCGGTTCGGGTTCGGCCCGATGGTCCTGACGCTGATCTTCGCCACCTATGCCGGCACGCAGCTGCCGGCGCTGCTGCTGGCCGGCTCCGCGGCCGACGCGTGGGGATACCGCCGCGTGCTGCTGCCGGGGCTGGGCCTCGCGCTCGCCGGGGCGCTGGTGTTCCGGTACGCCGACGGCACCGGCTGGCTGTTCCTGGCCAGGGCCCTGCAGGGTGCGGCGGTCGGCGCCAGCTCGGGAGCCCTGACCGCGGCGCTGGTCCGGACCGAGCCGACCGGCGACCACCGCCGGGCCTCGCTGGTGGCGTCGCTGGCGGCCACCGGCGGGGGCGGGCTCGGGCCGGTGATCGCCGGAGCGTGCGCCGCTTGGCTCCCGGCACCGACGCAGACCGCTTATCTGATCGAGTCCGTCGCCCTGATCGCCGCTGCGGCCGGATTGCTGATGGTCCCGGCGTCATTCGGCCGCACCGGCGTGGCATGGCGGGTCTCGCTGCCTCGCATACCGGCCTCGATATGCCGGCCGTTCGCCAAAGCCTGCGCGGTGACCTTCGTCGGGTGGGCGGTCGTCGCTGTGTTCCTGTCGATAGTGCCGTCTTATGTTCGAACACTGACTGGCAATCACAACCTCGCGCTCGCCGGCGTGTCGTCCGGGCTGGTCCTGGTCGTGGCTGCGGGCGCCCAGCTGCCCGCGTCCCGCGTCGACACGGCGCGACTGCAGCGAGTGGGCCTGGTGGGCCTGGCCGCCGGACTGGGCGTCCTGCTCATCGCCGGGGCCGCCCGGCAGCTGTCGCTGGTCATCGCTTCCGCCGTGATCGCGGGCATCGGCCAGGGGCTGGCGTACATGGGGGCCGTCCGGCACGCGAACCGGCTCGCGCCGCGGCAGAACCAGGCCGCCGTCATCTCCGCGTTCTACATCGCCACCTACCTCGGCGTCGGCGTGCCCGTGATCGGCGTCGGGCTGCTGGCCACCGTGACAAGCACAACCACCGCCGTGGACGTCTTCGCTGTCATAGCGCTGATCGGCAGCCTCTGCGTCGCGGCCATGCGCCTCGGCGAGGTGGAGGTGGAGCTGACGGAGCCTGCGCAGGTCGCGGACAGCTCCTCTGCTCTGGTCGCCAGCGGCGGACCGCCGAGATGAACGCGGGGCCGCGGCAGACGCTTCGGCCTGTCGCGGCCCGTCCCCCGATCAGTCGCCGATCACTCGTGGAACGCGGCGAACATGCCGGGCTCGTACGAGCCGCCCTTCTGGCGCACGATCACGGACATCCGGTTGGCCGCGTTGATCAGGGCGACCACGCAGACCAGCGCGGCGACCTGGTCGTCGTCGTAGTGCTTTCGCACCTGGTCCCACGTCTCGTCGGACACGCCCTGGTGTGCGTCGGCGAGCCGGGTGCCCTCCTCGGCGAGCGCCAGCGCGGCCTGCTCGGCCTCGGTGAACACGGTGGACTCGCGCCAGGTGGCGACCAGGTTGATCCGGACCGCGCTCTCGCCGGCGGCGGCCAGCTCCTTGGTGTGCATGTCGGCGCACCAGCCGCAGCCGTTGATCTGGCTGGCCCGCAGCGACACCAGCTCCTGGACGGTCTGCGGCAGCGACGACTGGTTGATCACCATGGCGGTGTTGGCGAACCGCTTGGCGAACTTCGCGGCGAGCTCGTTCTCGAACATGTTGAAACGGGCGTCCATGGCCTCGTCCTCACTCGACTTCGTGGTTCTGTTGTTCTTTCCGAACACGAGACGCCGGCGTGCCGCGCCCTGTGACGGCACGGCGATGTGACGAGCGCCACCGGCCACGGATGTCACACAGCGGTAGGCACCGGCGTCGTGTGCGGGAGACAGTCGAAATAGCGACACGGCGACCGTGCGAGAGGCGACGATGAGCGGGCGAGCTGGCGAGCACGCAGATGACGGGCACAGCGACCCGGCCACCGACGCCTTCGTCACCCACCGAAACCTGCTGTTCACGGTCGCCTACGAGATGCTCGGCTCGGCCGCCGACGCGGAGGACGTCCTGCAGGAGACCTGGCTGCGGTGGGCGGGCGTCGATCTGGACACCGTGCGGGACGAGCGCGCGTACCTGGTCCGGATCACCACGCGCCAGGCCCTGACCAGGTTGCGCACGCTGGGCCGCCGGCGCGAGTCCTACGTCGGCACCTGGCTGCCCGAGCCGCTGCTGACCACGCCCGACGTGGCCGAGGACGTCGAGCTGGCGGAAAGCGTCTCGATGGCGATGATGCTGGTGCTCGAGACGCTCGCGCCGACCGAGCGGGCGGTGTTCGTGCTGCGCGACGTGTTCGGCCTCGAATACGACGAGATCGCGCAGGCCGTCGAGAAGAGCCCGGCCGCGATCCGCCAGATCGCGCACCGCGCGCGGACGCACGTCGCGGCGCGGCGTCCGCGCGGCGTCGTCTCCCAGTCCGAGACCCGCGACGCGCTCGCGGCGTTCCAGCGGGCGATCGAGACGGGCGACCTGCAGTGCCTGGTCGACGTTCTCGCGCCGGACGTCGTCTGCCTCGGCGACGGCGGCGGCATCAAGCAGGCCGTGCTGAACCCAATCGTGGGGGCCGACAAGGTGGGGCGCCTGCTGCTCGGCGGCCTGCGCAGGCTGACCGTCGAGGTGTCGGTGCAGCCGGCACAGGTCAACGGCTACCCGGCGCTGATCATCCGGCTCGACGGCGAGCTCGACACCGTCACGGCCCTGCGTATCGACGACGGCATGGTCACCGGGATCTACGCCGTGCGCAATCCCGAGAAGCTGTCGCACATGCAGCGGGTAAATACGCTGCGTCGCTGAGACGAGACGTCAGATGTCGTCGTAGCAGACGGTGAAGGCCAGCGAGGAGAAGTTGGGCGGCTCGTACGAGAACCAGCCGTTGCTGCCGGAGCAGTAGGACGAGTCCGCGTACGAGGTCGTATACCCGGTGATCTGCACATTGGCATCGGAACACGAGCTCACGGTGGCGAACTGCATGGAGCCCCCCGAGCCGGTCGCGGAGTAGCAGTCGCCCGCAACCGCGTAGCCGACCGGGCTCGGATAGTTGAACTGCAGGCAGAGCAGCACGTCGGCGGAGGAGTCGGTCTCGGTCCAGTACTCGTCCCAGCCGCCGTCGATCGCGGCGCAGTTGCCGGTGTCGGTCGTCCCGGTGAACCGGGCCTTGACGGTGAAGATCCCGGTTTGGCAGGCCTCGATCGACCAGGTCGAGCTACCGCTGGCGCCGTACACGCAGTCGCCGACCGACGCGTAGTAGGCGTCGCTGGTGTCGATTGCCTCGGGTGTGGTGGGGGCGGCTGTCGGGGTGGGCGGGATGGTCACGGTCGGCGTCGGCGTCGGGGGCACGGGGTTCGTCGGCTGGACGGACGGTCGGAATGTCGGGAGGCCGAGCGGCCGCGTATCGGGCCAGGCTCCGTCTGAGGCAGCGAAGAGCGTGAGGGCGGTGAGCGCCGCGAAGAGTGTTAGTGCGCTGGCGGCGATCCAGATGGTGAACGCAGTGCTCCTGCGCCCTGGTGCGGTTCTGGTCTGATAGGCGGCGGACGCCGGAGCGAAGGGCGGTGGGTACGGCTGTGCACCGAAGGGCATTGATGTGCCGTAGGGCGCCGAGACTGTGGGCGCAGCGAAATACCCCTGACTGCCTGCTGCGATACCTGGCACTGCTACCACGACTGTCGGTGTCTCAGTCGGCAGAGTTCCCGCCGTGTCGGGGCCGGGGCCTGGGCCTGGGCCGGGCCCGGGGCCGGCAATCGTGGCGTCAAGGCGCTGCAACAGGTCCGCGGCGGTCGGCCGGTCCGCGCTCTGCTCGGCCAGGCAGGACGCGGCGATCTCCGCGATCAGAGAGTCGGAGCCCGAGTCGGATTCCGTTACGGGCGCGGCGAAGCGGAGCACGGCGCCGAGCGCTCGGACGTCGTCCGCCTCGGTCGGGGCGTTGCCGGACGGTCGTCGTGCGCGAGTGAGTTCGAGGTCGGTCAACCGGGGTCCGCGCGGGGTGACCAGGATGCCGCGGGGCGTCAGGCCGCCGTGCACCAGACCGGCCCCGTGCAGGTCGGCCAGCGCTTCGGCCAGTCCGCGGGCCAGTGCCTGCGCGGCATCCCGCGACAGGGGGCCGTCTTCCTCGACCAGGTGCGCGAGCGAGGGGGCATCGAGGTATTCGGCCGCCAGCCACGGCGCATCCGCATCCAGGTCGGCGTCGATGATGGGCACGGTGGACGGCCTGGCGGCGTAACGCGGGTCTGCCAGTTCGCCGCGCAGGCGGTCGCGCAGGTCCGGATCGGCGGCCAGGCTGCTTACCAGCACCCTGACGGCGACCAGGGTCCCGTCACCCGACCGGCCCAGGTAAACCGGTCCGTCGTCGTCCTGGCCGTCATCGTCGCCGTCGGCTGCCGAAAGCCGGCTCAGGATCCGGTACGGACCGATCTCGGCCGGCACCCGGTCGGTGTCTTCCGGCTCCGGTGCCGGATTCAGGTCGTCCACCGCGCCCTCCCCTCCGGCGCGCTCGCCCTGCGGAGTCGGTGTCAGGCGGCTCATGGCAGCCAGTTTTCCCCACGCCGCGCGGCGGCCGATTCAATCCTGATGAAATGTCGATGATCGGGCCCTGTTTCCCGGCGCAGGCCGCTACTTCGGCCCGGACCTGCTCGCTAGCCTCGTCGCAGGCGGTCGGTTCCACGACAGGAGTCAGTGCGCTATGGCCATCGCGTCGCCGGGCCCGCGGCGGGAGCCGCCGGGCTACCAGCAGGCCCCTCATCTGTTGATCATCGTGGTGTGCGGGCTGGGCGCCGTGCTCCTGGCGCTGATCGCCGGGATCGTGGACTTCACGCTCGGGCAGAATCCGAGCCCGACCGGGCAGACCGTGGGACCGACGTCGGTCGTCGCACACGACGCCTCCCCGTCCGCGGTGGGGCGGCCATGAGCGCCCAGGCCCCGGCCCAGTTTCCGCTTCAGCCTCAGTTTCAGCCCCAGCCTCAGACCTCTGCCCCTTTCGGCCAGGCCGGCTACGGCTACCCGCCCGCGGCGATTGCCGATTCCCGCGGCGGCGGGATGCGGAGCGTGCTGCTCATCTGCGTGCTGATGACGATCTGCTACGCGGTCCAGGTGCTGTTCGACGTGATCCGGCCGCATGTGCCGGGCGAGCCGGTCCATCCGCTGATCGGATGGCTGGGGCCGGACGACGACGGCTGGTGGCAGAAGGCTTCGTTCTGGACCTTTGTGGTCGCCATCCCGGTCGCCGCGCTCATCAGCCTGATCGGCTGGCAGGAGGCGCACCGGCGGATGCACCCGGCCGAGCGCGACCGGGTCACCCGGATCTGGCAGGCGATCGCGTCCGGCGTCCTGCTGCTTCCCTACGTGTATACGACTGCTGATGTCTTTGCAGGCAATCTGCGCTTCGCGGCGACCTGCGTGCCGAGCGCCGCATACGCGCTCTGGCTGGCCCATCGGATGCAGCGGTTCCGCCGGATTCCGGTGCGCATCCTGCTGGCCGTGTTCGGCTGGGGCGCGGTGATCGGCGTCGGCTTCGGCGACGCGATGGAGACCTGGTGGGCGGACTACAGCCCGGACTATCTGGCGCTTCCGCTGCTCGGCGGCGGCGAGCAGGCCATCGAGAAGCTGACCATCGAGCTCTACGACGGTGAGATCCTGTTCGCCGGGGTCTTCGAGGAGCTGGGCAAGGGGATCGCGGTCGCGTTCGTCTATCTCCTGCTGCGCCGCCATATCGACAACGTCGTGTCAGGGATCGTGCTCGGCGCGGCCGCCGGGGTGGGCTTCAATCTCGTCGAGAGCACCATCTACATGGGATCGCTGGGCGGCCAGACCGCTTCCGAGCAGTACTTCCTGCGCCAGTCGCTGGGCATGCTGGCCGCGCACGTGGCGTTCACCGCAGCGATCGGGGCCGGCTTCGGGATCGCCCGGCAGCTGCCCGACCAGCGCCGCCGCGCCCTGGCCATCGCCTGCGGATTCGCCACCGCGATGGCCGGGCACTTCGCCAACGACGTGTTCATGTCCTTCTACAGCCGGGTGAAGGAGAACTGGTTCTCCCCGAGTAATGCCACTGACATACTCGTGTACACCCCGCTGGCCTTCGCGGTGCTGCAGGGCCCGCTGGTCGTGCTCTACCTCGTGCTGCTGCGCCGCGGTCTGCGCGACCAGGCCGCGGCCCTGGCCGTCGAACTGGGCACGGAGGCGGCGACCGGCTTCGGCGCGGTCACGCAGTGGGAGGTGCCGGTGCTGCTACGTCCGGCGCGCCGGTTCTACCTGTGCCTGACCGCGCTGCGCCAAGGCGGCCTGGTCGGATACCGGGATCTGCGCCGGCTCTTCGCCGCGCAGCTGGACCTCGGCATGGCCCGCTGGCACCGAACGCGCGGCGAGATCGTTCCGGGCTCGGACGACGAGCAGTCGCTGCGCCGCCGAATCGCGCAGCTGCGATATCAAATAGACCAACGCACTGCGATGCGCGCCGCTCCGGCGCAGCCGTTCGGGGTGATCTCGTGACCGTTCGCGGCCTTCTGATACGAATCCTCGCCGTCGCCGGCGCGGCGGTTGCGCTCTGGCTGGCATCTCCCGGCGCGGCGAACGCGGCGGAGAATCCCTGCGGCGGAGTCAGCTATGGCACCGAGCCGATCGAGCAGGGGCCGACCGAGCAAGCGCCAACACCGGGCGGCGGCGATCCCTGCGCCCCGCCCGCCGAACAGGGCATCGGCATCGTTGACGGGGGCATCGGCCTGGCAACCGCGGCCGGACTCCTCGGAAGCGCCCTGCGCGGGATGAGCGCGGGCGCGGGCGCCGGACCCCTGCTCGCCAGCGCAGCAGCACCGCTGCCCACGCCGACCGCGCCGCCGCCCGGGGCAACCACAGTCCCACCACCTCAGACTCCGCCGCCGACTCCGCCCCCCATCCTGCCCCCGCAAGCCGCGGCCTATCAGACCTCGGCGACATCCGGGTCTTCCGCGGCGCCGCTCGGCGGGCAGGGGCAGGAGGGCAACCGGTCCTGCGCCAAGATCGGCGACCCGGTGGACGTGGTCTCCGGGCAGATGATCACCACGCGGATCGACCTGGAGCTTCCGGGCCTGCTTCCGCTGGTGCTGCGGCGTGCGTACGCGTCAGGCTACGGACACGGGCTCCTGCTCGGGCCGGGCTGGTCGTCCACGCTGGATCAGCGCATTCATGTTGACGGGAAGCAGCTCCGGTACGTCGGGGACGACGCTCAGGTCGTGACCTATCCACGGCCGGAGCAGGCCGGGGTGCCCGTGCTGCCGGAGGCGGGTGCGATGTGGCCGCTGACCTGGGACGCGGACGGGGTCATCCGCATCGAGGACCCCGAGCGCGGCTGGACGCTGCACTTCGCGCCGTCTCCCGATCCCTCGACCCTTCTGATCAGCGCCCTGACCGACCGCAACGACAACCGGGTCGTCTACCACCGCGCCGGCGGCGTGCCGGTCGCCGTCGAGCACTCGGGCGGCTATCGGGTGGCCGTCGACGCATCGCCCGCCGCCGCGGGCATCCGTATCAGGAGTCTGCGTCTGATCGACGGGCTCGGCGGCGGCCGGGGCACGCCGCTGCAGCAGTACTCGTACGACGAGCGGGGGCGGCTGACCGCGGTCACCGACGCGACCGGTGTGCCGTACGCGTACGAGTACGACGTCGCGAACCGGATCACGGCCTGGACCGACCGGGGCGGCCACCGCTATGAATACGCCTACGACGATGCCGGCCGGGTCGTCCGCTGCACCGGGCCCGGCGGGGCACTCTCGGCGCGGCTGGCCTACAGCACCCTGCATCGCGTCACCGTCGTGACCGACTCGCTCGACCAGGCCACCGAATACCACTACGACCGGTACCGGCACCTCACCAGGACCGTCGATCCACTCGGCCACGTCACCGAGACCGAGCACGACCGCCGCGGCCGCCTGCTGGCGCACACCGATCCGCTCGGCAACACAACCCGGTTCACCCGGGACGACCGCGGCGACGTGGTCGGCGTCGTGCGGCCGGATCGGACCACGGCCTCCGTGCTCTACAACGAGCTGCGGCTGCCGGTCCGGGTGACCGGGCCCGACGGCGCCGTCTGGCAGTACGCGTATGACGCGCGCGGCAACCTGCTGACCGAGACCGATCCGCTCGGCTCCGTCACGGCCTTCGCCTACGGCCCGCGCGGGCACCTGGCCTCGGTGACCGACCCGACCGGCAGCTCGCAGCGCATTGAGACTGACGCGATGGGCCAGCAGGTCGCCGCCACCGATCCGCTCGGCGCGACGACCCGCACGCAGCGCGACGCGCGCGGCCGGGTGGTCGCCGTGACCGACCCGCTCGGCCGGATCACCCGGCTGGCCTGGGACCAGACCGGGAACCTGGCCGCCCGCATGCGGCCGGACGGCGGCCGGGAGACCTGGTCGCGGGACGCGGCGGGAAATCTGACCGCTCACACCGATGCGTCCGGACGGGTGACGCGCTTCACCTGGGGTCCCTTCGGCACCCTCACCGCGCGCATAGACCCGGACGGCGCACTTTACGCGTTCGCCCACGACACCGAGCTGCGTCTGACGAAGGTGACCGGGCCGCAGGGCCACACGTGGTCCTACGAATACGACCCGGCCGGGAATCTGGTGGCCGAGACCGATTTCAACGGCCGCCGTCTGACCTACCAGCACGATGCGGCCGGCCGGGTGACCCTGCGGACCAACGGCGCAGGCCAGCGCATCGCCCTGAAGCATGACGCGCTCGGCCAGGTGGTGGAGCAGCGGCTGGACAGCCAAACGCCGGCGACCTTCGAATACGACCCCGTCGGCCGGCTGATCCGGGCGGCCGGCTCGGACGGACAGGTGAACCTCACCCGCGACCTGGCTGGCCGCATCGTCGCCGAGACGGTCGATGGCAGAACTCTCGCGAGCGTGTACGACGCGGCCGGCCGTCGCGTCGCGCGCACGACGCCGAGCGGCCGGGAAAGCGCCTGGCAGTACGATCCCGCCGGCCGTCCGGTGTGGCTCACCTTCGCGGATCGGCGCATCGGCTTCAGGTACGACGCCGCCGGACGCGAGACGCACCGCTGGCTCAGCGAGAACGTCGCGCTGGCCTGTGAATGGGACTTGCTCGACCGGCTGACCACCCGCCGCCTGCTCGCCGTCGGCGGACCCCAGGATGCCCGCACAGCCCACACTCTGGGCGAGCGCATCTGGACCTACCAGGCCGACGACAGCCCGATATCCGTCGCCGATCCGGCCGAAGGAGCGCGCCGCTTCACCCTGGATGCGGCCGGACGGGTGACCGCAGTCGTTGCGGCCACCTGGACCGCGCAATACGCCTACGACGTATTGGGCAACCTCGTCCACACGGCGGACAGCCGCACCCCCGACAGCCCGACGTCCGGCGCCCGCGAGGTCAGCGGCACCCTGCTGCGCCGAGCCGGGCGCACCAGCTACGAGCACGATGCGCAGGGCCGGCTGATCAAGACCGTCCGCCGCACGCTGTCCGGCGGGCAGAAGATCTGGACGTTCGACTACGACGCGCTCGACCGGCTCACGCTCGCCGAGACCCCGGACGGCCAGCGCTGGCGCTATCGCTACGACCCGCTCGGCCGCCGCCTGGCAAAGCAGCGCCTCGGTACCGGTGCCGGCGCTGCAATAGGCGCCGCCGACGACGAGCAGGAGAAGGAGCAGGTCGTCGAGCAGATCCGCTTCGCCTGGGACGGCCCGGTCCTGGCCGAGCAGGAGCACACCTGCGCCGACCGGCCCGAGGTCACCACCACGGTCTGGGACTACGAACCCGGATCGTGGACCCCGCTGGCCCAGGACCGGCGCAGCCACCTGGCCCGCGCCCCGCAGGAAGTGATCGACCGCCACTTCCACGCCATCGTCACCGACCTGGTCGGAACGCCCACCGAACTGGTCGCCGAGGACGGCTCCACCGTCTGGCGCCGCACGGCCGACCTGTGGGGCGGCGCGCTGCCGAGCGGCACGACGCCCGCCGGCTCCGAGGCGGATGCGGCCGGCTACTGCCCCCTGCGCTTCCCCGGCCAGTACCACGACCCGGAAACCGGCCTGGACTACAACTTCTACCGGTACTACGACCCGGACACCGGTCGTTACGCCGCCGCCGACCCGCTGGGCCTCGAATCCGCTCCGAATCATCATACGTATGTCACGAACCCGTACAGCCGGCTCGACCCGCTCGGGCTCGTCGGCGGCACCTACTACCGCGGCTCGAGAGCCGGGGAGTCGGCCACTTTCACCGCGCGGCCGAACGAGTTCAAGGTCGATCCGAAAACGGGATTCGTGCGGCCCACGCACGGCGTCTCCCTGTTCGACAATGTGCAGAGCATCGTCGGCAAGGGGTTCACGCCGAACGAGGTCGATCCCGAGTCGGTTCCGGATACACTCCAGATCAAGCAACGCGGTAACGATCCACGGCACTACGAGATCATGCCGGCGGACAATGCCAAGCTGACGGTGGAGCAATACCAGAGCGAGCTGGCCAGGATTGGCGTCAAGCCGAGTACCACGGAGTGTGGATGAGCCATGCCTCAGTTCCGGTTGGAGTTCCCCGAGGGATTCCTGGATTATGAATACGAATACACTGCCAAGGGATATGTCTCGGGTGTGCGGATCCTGACCGCGGCGGGCGCTGCGGAGGTCGCCTTCTACGAGCCGGCCAGGCTTTTTCAGGACATCGGCGAAGAACTCGCCGGAGACGGGTACCTCGCCTTCGCCAATCTCGTCGTCGTCCCGCGGATCGCACGGGACACGATCGAGCAGGTCGTCGCCGAGCTCGAAGCCGGCGGATTCGCCGAACTGACCTTCAAGGCGCACGGCGGCGGTTGATCGGACGCCGTACGGGACCGGTCCCGATGCCGCGGCTCTAGCCTCGGATCAGCGAGTGCGACTGGAGCGCCGGCACTGGGGGTGATCATGGATTCGGGTACCGCCGCGCGGCAGATCGGGTTCGCGCTGCTCGGGCCGGTGCGGGCCTGGCGCGCGGGTGGCGAGCTCGACCTCGGCCCGGTCAAACAACAGGCGGTGCTGGCCAGCCTGGTTCTGCGGCCGGGGGTGACCGTCAGCCACCAGGAATTGCTCGACGGGGTATGGGGATCGGCGGCGGCGGGGATGGGGCGCAGCGTCGTCCCCGGCTACGTGCATCGGCTGCGCGCCTGCATTCAGAGCTCTGTCTCGGGCGCCGACGCGTCAGGCGACGGGGCTTCGGCGGACGGGGTGATGGACAGTGTGATCCGCAGCGAGCGAAGCGGATATCGCTTCGTGCGCGAGAGCGCGGACGTGGACGTGGCGCAGCTGGAAGAGATCACCGCCGCTGCGCGCGGGGCGAAGGAGTCCCTTGATCTGACCGTCGCCGTGGACGAGTATCGCGCGGCCCTGGATCTCTACCGGGGCGAGCCGTTGGGCGGACTTCCCGGACCGTTCGCGGAGGCGGAACGCGCCCGGCTGGTCCGGCACCGGTTCGCACTGACGCAGGAGACGCTGGAATGCCAGATCTGGCAGGGGCTTTACACCGCGGTGGTCGGCGAGCTGTCCGCGCTGTGCGCGATGCAACCGCACGACGAGTCCTTCGCCGCGCTGTTGATGCGTGCCCTGTACGGCTGCGGGCGGCAGGCGGAAGCGCTCGAAGTGTTCATGTCGATGCGCGAACGCCTCGTCGACGAGTTGGCGGTCGAGCCGGGTGAGGAACTCAGTCGGATACAACAGGCTGTGCTTCGGCGTGATGATGCGGTGCTGATACAGCCACCGGCATCGCTCCACCCGATCGACGGCGGCGGCTCGGCGGGCGGTGAGCCTGTTCGTCCGGTCGGTCGCCGCGTCCACAACGATTTGCCGGCTGATGTCGCCGACCTGGTCGGCCGGGCCGCGCAGATCGCGCGCCTCACAGTGTTCAATGAAGAGACTGTGTTCAATGAAACAGTGTTCGATGAGCTGGTGTCGGACGCGGTGCGGCTCGGTGCGGTGGACGGCGTCGCCGGGGTCGGCAAGACCGCGATGGCCGTGCACGCGGCGTGGTCGATGCGCGAGCGGTTCCCGGATGGCTGCCTGTTCCTCGACCTGCACGGGCACAGCTACGGAAGCGAGCCGCTGACACCGCAGCGCGCCCTTCGAAGGCTGCTCCGGTCGGTCGGCGCGGACGCCGCCAGCGCTGTCAACGCCGTCAATTGCGTCGACGGCGTCGAAGACCTCGACGAACTGGCCGCGGCCTGGCGGTCCGCGACCAGCGGACTGCGGCTGCTGCTGGTGCTCGACGACGCCTCCGGCGCGGGCCAGGTGCGCCCGCTCCTGCCGACCGGCGCAGGCAGCAGGGTCCTGGTGACCAGCCGGCGGCGGCTCACCGGGCTGGACGCGGACTGCCGGATCTCGTTGCAGCCCCTCGATCTCGACGACGCGGTGGGCCTGCTGCGGCGCATCGTCGGCGGCGCGCGGACCGACCGGGAGCCCGAGGCGACCCGCGAACTGGCCCGGCTCTGCGACGGCCTGCCGCTCGCCCTGCGCATCGCGGGTGCGAGGCTGCAGGACCGCTCGCCCTGGACCATGGCGCACTTCGTCAGCCGCCTGATCGACGACGAGCGCCGGATCGGCGAGCTGGCCACGGAGGACCGCAGCGTGGAGGCGGCGTTCCAGCTCTCTTACGATCAGCTCTCGGACACGCAGCGGCGCGCATTCCGCGCGCTCGGCCTGTCGCCGGCGGTGGAGCTCGACCGGCTGACCCTCGCCGCGATGCTCGACTGGGCGCCGCAGGACGCGGAATCCGTGCTGGAAAGCCTGGTCGATGCGAGCCTGGTGCAGCAGCCGGCCGTCGGCCGGTACCGGATGCACGAGTTGGTCGCCGCACACGCGCGCCGCATGTCCGCGGCCGAACACGAACCCGCACCCGAACCCGCCGGCGAGGCGGCGATGGCCCGGAACGCGGCGCTGCGTCTCTGTCTCTGTCTCTGTCTCTGTAAAACTGAACACCGGGCGTGTCAGGCGCCCGGGGCTGGCCACAGCCGCGTCCGGCGGACTGCAGCCAGCGCCCTCGCCTCGACCAGGCCCTGATTCAGAGTCCTGCTTCCAGGATGTGCTGGATGGCCTTCGCGCGCTCCTCGCCGTCGCCGATGTTGGTGTACGGCTTGTGGTCGATGGTCAGCACGCCGTCGGTGAAGGAGAACCCGGACCGGCTGTAGAACTGGTCGGTGTTCCTGATGACGATCTTCGACAGGCCGTCGCGCAGGGCGCTGCGGCCCATCTCGTCTACCCCGACCGCGCCGAGCGCCTGCACCAGCGGCTCGAAGTAGACCTGGGGGAAGAACTCGGCGTAGCTGTCGGCGTAGTCCGCGACCGCCAGCTCGTCCCAGGCGACCTCGACCGTGACCTCGGACCCGGCCGCCGCGTCGATCTGCGTCTTCCAGCCCGGATAGTCCTCGTTCTTGAACCGCTCAGCTGAGCGGCGCTCCGCCAGACCCATGCGATCCTCCTATGTCTCATCACAACAAAGCATTGATCTGGTGGTGCAGCGCGTCGGCCAGGCTCCGGGGCAGCGCGGCGAGCAGATCCGCCTGCACCGACAGCCCGTCGTCCTCGTGCTGCACCGACAGGGCCGCTCCGGGGCGGTGCTCGACGCGCAGGACGCGCACCTGCGCCCAGGTCTGCCGCCCCACCTCGTCGACCCGCACACGTCCGACTGCGTCCCGCAGGCCCGCCAGCAGCCGCGCCAGGTTGCCCAGCAGCTGGTCGGACCCGTCGGCGACCGCGTCCCAGTCGACCTGCACCGGGAACTCGTCGGTCGGCGCGAACTCGCGCCGCAGGGCCAGCCGGGTGACCGGTTCGCCCGTGTACGGCGGGGGAAGCCGGCCGCCGGTCAGCACGTCCCGGAACGGCTGCGGGTCCTGCACCTCGACGGCGGCCACGCCGTCCAGGAGCACATAGGAGACCCGCCCGGACTTCCGGTCGGCCAGGACCGCCACCTCGCAGCCGCGATCGCTGCCGACCCGGATCACGGCGCCCTCGAGCACCCGGCCGCCGCTCAGATGGACGGCGACCACCGGCAGGTCGTCCCCGGCGCCCGCAGCGGCGCCGGCCAACCGATGCAGGACACCGGTCGGCGTCAGGGCGACCGCAGCCTGCCGGAACTCTTCGTCCAGCGAAGTCACCGCCGCCTCCCGGCCCGCCGACGCTGCACTCGCACGCCGGCTCGGTCGATCATGCTCCACCAGGGCACTGACACGCCGGGCACAGTAACACATCGATGGATCGGCCATGCGGACAATCGAAAGGGCCGAAGTCGCAGGGCCGGGGACCGGACCCGGACCACTGCCGAGAGGTCGCCAAAAGGCCCGCGCCCGCGATCCGGTGCGGATCGCGGGCGCGGTGCCCGGGCTTCACCGGCTCACTGGCCAGAAAGCGCCGCCGTGCCTGTGACCTCCGCGGGGACGTCGGCGGGAAGGGCGGCGGCGCGGGCGGCGAAGCCCAGCGTGCGGGTGAGCAGCATCGTCACGGCCATGAAGATCAGGCCGTCGGTGATGGCGTCGCCGGTGACCTGGTGGGCGTGGCACCACTGGGCGAGCTGGGTCGGGAACCAGTGGGTGGCGCCGTAAGAGAAGGCGGCGCGCGCCCCGATCACCAACGTCCACAGCAGGGCGTACGGCCAGCCGGCCCGGGTGACCGGCGAGTGGTTGGCCGGGCTCCGGTAGACCTTGCTCAGCGCGATCGCGGCCATGCCGCCGAGGATTCCGGCCGCGGCGCCGGCGATCTCGACCGTCAGGCCGGTGCCGCGGGTGGCCAGCGGGGCGATGAAGAGCGGGACGATGCCCGCGGCGATCAGGACCGGGCTGATCAGCCGCAGCGGGCCGAACCTGCGGTGCGCGCCGAGGTCGTTGTGCAGCGTGGCGGCCAGCACGACGCCGTTGACGATCTCGGCCTGGGTCAGTTCGCTGAGCATTGGGTGCTCCCTGTCTGCGGTTCGCGATTCGTGGTTTGTGCGTCTGGGAACCACTTCACCGCGGGCGTCGCCGGCGGCGAATCGCCGCGCGGGTTACCACCCGGCATGAACCGTCGCGAGGTCTCCTCATACCAGTCGGCATGAGCTGCGCGGCCCGCGGTTCATGCCGTACACCGACCCGTGGGCTGAGGCCGCGACCCAGGTCAGAGCCATAGTTTCGTTCTCGTCGGCAGCCGCCGGACCGCCCCCTGGGGCGCTTCTCCACTCGACGAGACGGGACCCACCCTCATGTCAGGCATCGAAATCCTCGCCGTGATCGGCATCATCGGCTTCGTCATCTTCAAGCAGATCCGCGGCGAGGCGCTGCACGGCAAGCGGGCCGTCCTGCTGCCCGCGATCCTGACCGTGATCGGCTTCAGCGACCTGCACGGCACCAACGGCGCGCATCTGAGCCACGCCGATCTGGCCTGCGTGACAGTCGGTGTGGCCGGGTCCGCGGTCATCGGCCTGGCGTTCGGCGCGATCACCCGTCTGAGGGAACGCGACGGCTTCCTGTGGGCGCAGCTGCCGGTCTATGGCCTGTGGCTGTGGGGCGCGATGTTCGCCTGGCGCGGAGTCGTGTTCCTGCTGGCCGGGTCAATGCACGCACACGTCGCCGCGTCCTCGTCGACCCTGCTGTTCAGCCTCGGCGTCAACCGTCTGGCCCAGGCCGCCGTGATCTTGCCGCGGGCCATGGCCATGGGCGTCCCGTTCGCTCCGGAGAAGGACGGCAAGGTGTTCATGGCCGGAGCGTTCGAGCGCGGCCTGAACTCCCGCGGGTCCGACCGCCCCCGCCGGTCCGACCGCTTCGACCGGACCAGCCGCTTCGACCGGACCGACCGCTTCGACCGGACTGACTCCGCCGACTGGTCCAACCGGTCCAACGGTGCCGACCACTTCCGTGGCAACGGCGCGAACCCCTGGGACCGGTCGTGACCGCCGGTCGCGATAATAAGGTCATGTTGCGCCTCGCGCTCTGGCTGACCCGGGTGACCGGTCTGATAGTCGTGGGCCTGCTCACCTTCCTCGAGCGGGCCACCGCGCGGGGCGCGGTCGCCACTCACGTGGTCACGTACTCAGTGCTGTGCGCGGGAATAGCGGTGTGGGCCGTGGCCGAGTTCCGGTCGCGGCCCATCGCCCGGATGAACCGCATGGTGCTCACCGCCGCCGTGGCCACGGTCACGGCGGCCGCGTGCGTGGGGGCCGCGGTCGGGGGCGGTGGGCAGTTCATGATCGCCTTCGCCGGCGCCGCGATGCTGACCGCGGCCGACGAGCTGACCGTTCAGAGCACCGTGACCATCGGCGCGCTCGGCGTGCTCTGCATCGAGGTCACCGGCATCGTCTTCGGCCAGAGTGTGGCCGGCCTGCTCGGCTTTCCGCTGGTGATGGTGGTCGGCGCGCTGATCGGACGGAACCGGGCGGCGCTGCGGGTCCAGACGGAGCAGACCCGGCAGCTGCTGGCCCAGCACGAGCTGCTGCGCTCCGAGCAGCGCCGGGCGGACGTGCTCGACGAACGGGCCCGGCTGGCCCGGGAGATCCACGACGTGCTGGCGCACTCGCTCGGCGCGCTCGGCATCCAGCTCCAGACCGTCAAAGCACTGTTCACCGTGCACGACGATCCGGAACGGGCGCTCGACGCCCTGGCCACGGCGCAGCGTATGGCGTCGGAGGGACTGACCGAGACCCGCCGCGCCGTCCACGCGCTGCGCACCGGCTCCCGGCCGCTGCACGAGGAGATCGCCCGGACCGCGGCCGAGCACGCCGAGCGGCACCGAATCGTCGTGCACTGCGACACTTCGGGCGCGCCGGTGCCGTTGCCTCCGGAGGTGATCGTCGCGATGCTGCGTACGGCGCAGGAATCCATGGTCAACGCGGTCAAGCACGCTCCGGGCGCGGACATCGCGGTCCAGCTGGACTATCTGGAGGACGGCCTCCGGCTCACCGTCGCCAATCCGTTGCAGGCGAACGGAGCTGGAGCCGGGGGCGAAACCCCGTCCCTGCAGACCGCGAACGCCGGCTACGGCCTGACCGGGATGAGCGAGCGCCTGCGCCTGCTGCACGGTAGCTTGCAGGCCGGGCCACGAGGCGGCCGCTGGGTCGTCGAGGCGCAGATCCCGCTCACCCCCGCGCCCGCGACACTCGAAACGCAGAAGGACGACCGATGAACGACGACAGCCCGGCCGCCGCGCCGTTGCGCATCATCGTGGCCGACGATCAGGCCAGCGTCCGGGAGGGGTTGGTCCTGCTGCTCGGCGGGCTGCCGGGGATCGAGGTCGTCGCCTCCGCCGCGGACGGGCAGGCCGCGCTCGACCTCGTCGCCGAGCACCGTCCCGACGTGATCCTGCTCGACCTGCACATGCCGGTCCTGGACGGCATCGAGACCACGCGCCGGCTGACCGCCGAGCATCCGCAGGTCGCCATCGTCGTGCTCACCACATACCTCGACGACACCTCGGTGCTCGACGCGCTGCACGCCGGGGCTCGCAGCTATCTGACGAAGGACGCGGACCACACCGAGATCGCCAGCGCCCTGCGATCGGCCGCTGAGGGCCTGGCCGTCCTCGACACCCGCGTGCACGACGCGCTTTTGAACGCCGCCACCCGGACCGACCGCGACCGGCCCGCCGCAGGCTCACGAACGCAGAACACGGCCCAGACACGGCCGCGGCCTGGCCCCGAGGCGACGCAGAACCGTGAGCTGCCCGACGGCCTCACCGAACGCGAGGCCGAGATCCTCGGCCTGATCGCCGAAGGGCTGAACAACCCGGAGATCGCCGCGCGGCTCTACGTGACCACCCACACCGTCAAGAGCCACATCAACCGGATCTTCGCGAAGACCGGATCGCGCGACCGCGCCGCCGCCATCCGCTACGCGCACCAGCACGGACTGGACTGACCCGACGATCTCAGCGGTCGCGGTCCTGGTCGCGCAGCGCAGCGCGGGTCAGGGTCGTAGCGGTGTGCACGATGCTGGTGACGGCCGCCTCGGGATCAAGACCGCACAGGTCGGTCAGGCTGAAGAGGGCTTCGGCGCCGACCACGACGGCGAGGTCGTTCTTGAGCTGCGCCAGGACGGCGGGATCGGCGGCCGCGGGCCCCTCGGCGAGCGGTGCGAGCGCGTGGTCGATCAGACCGAAGCGCAGGCCCGGTCGCGCGGCGGTGTCGGCGGGCCGAACGATGGTCGCCGCAATCATGGCGCGGACCACGCCCTGCCGGGCCAGGATGTGGCGCAGCAGGAACTCGGTCGCGGCGGCGACGCGCTCGACCGGATCGGTGGAGCCGGCGACCGACGCGAGCGCCTCGTCCGGGGTCGGCAGCTGCCCGGCGATCGCCTCGCGCAGCAGGCTGGCCAGGTCGGGGAAGTAGCGGTAGGCCGTCGCCTCGGAGACCAGCGCCGCCTGCGCGATCTCGGGCATGCTCAGCTCGCGGCCGGTGCGGCTCAGCTCGGCCGCGGCCCGCACGATCGCGGTGCGGGTGCGCAGCTTCTGGTTGGCCCGCCCGGTCGTGGCCTGCGACGTCATCGGTTGCCTCCCGCTTCCTTGGTGCGCCGGAATATTAGCAAGCGGGCTCCGGCGGATCCGGCGACTCCGGTTCGCCGGATCCGGCCGCCGGATCGAGAAGGAGCCCAGGAGAGGGCTTCACTTTCTCCCGGCCCGATGCTGATACTGCCTCAGATCCGCTCGGTGTGAACCTGGTGTGACGTGCGACGACTCCCGCCGGGGATGTCGGGCGTGTCTATTAGCGGCCTGTTTCGGTGCTGCTGGCCGTGTTTGGACGCGAACATAGCATCATGGAACGCAACTGAACCTCACGGGGCCGGTCCACGTTGCATAATTCATATGTGGGATTCCGGGGCGCGCGGCTGCCTCGGAGCACTGCTGCGTATCGCTGCGCGGCCGATGTCAGGCGGCTGGGCGGCCACAGCAGCCCGGCCGAGAACACTTCTGAAAGAAAACTTCGAAGAAGTCGTTGGCGCCGGGCAGGGTCGTATCTCCTACGGGAGATGGGGGACAACGCGATATGGAGCGAGGCAGTGGAGGGGTGTATGTCTGGCGTGTCTTTGGAAGACCCGCTGATCGCCGGGAGCGGACCGGCCGAGAGCGGACTGGGTAAGAGCGGATCGGTGCAGGGGAGCACGGGACTGCGGCCGGGTGCGGGCGACGCGCTCCGGCTGGAGTGGGACCGGTGGTCGATCGGCGCGGGCGACAAGGCGTCCGTCCGGCGGGCGCCGGGGGAGGAGACCGTCGCGATCCAGGTGCACTGCCGGGACGCGATCTGCGAGCTCGGGCTGCTGGCGCAACTGCGGCAGTGCCCTGACGTGCGGATCGTGCCGCCGGGCGGCTCGGCGTCGGTGGTGGTGGCCGCGGCCGACCGCGTCGACGAGGAGGTCACCCGCTGGCTGCGCAGCCTGCACCGGTCCGGCGGCGCGCCGATCGTGCTTGTGGTCGGGCAGCTCGACCCGCGCACCGTCACCGAGGTGGTCTGCTCCGGGGTGCGCGGCGTGCTGCCCCGGTCCGAGGCCGCCCCGGACCGGCTGGGCCGGCTGATCCGGGCGGCGGCGCACGGCGACGGCGAACTGCCGCCGGACCTGCTGCGGCACCTGATCGACCAGGTCAACCGGCTCAACCAGGAGCTGCTCGAGCCCTCGGGCCGGCACTCCAGCGGGCTGACCGAGCGCGAGCGCCATGTGCTCAAGCTCGTCTCGGAGGGCCTGTCCACCCGCGAGGTCGCGATCAGGCTCGCGTACTCGGAGCGCACGATCAAGGCGATCCTGCAGTCGCTCACGCTCCGCCTCAACGTGCGCAACCGCACGCAGGCGGTCGCGTACGCGGTGCGCAACGGCTGGATCTGATCCGGCCTGTAGTACCTGCAGTTCGCGACGGCCGTCGCGACTGGAGTTCTCAGCCTGCACAGTGTGCCCCGGCCAGGTCGGTACGCCGATCATCGGTGGACTCCCCCCATCCGGCCGGGGCATCACTGCTGCAGGCTGAAGAACTCGAAGTCGCGCACGGCCATGTCGTGTCCCTGCTGGCCGGGGTAGACCGCGGTGAACGTGATCGTCAGCGTGGTCACGTTCGACAGGCTGACCGAGTAGTCCTGGAAGTTGGCGCTGTCGACGAAGGAGAGCTGGACCGGCGGGTCGCCCGCCGCCGAGACCGTGACCGTCTTCGGCCTCGGCTCGGTGAGGTAGCCCGCCCCCGGCTGGCCGGAGAGCACCCCGATCCGGGCGATGTTCACCGGGCTGCCGAACTGCACGGTCAGCGTGTCGCCGACGCCGCTGTTCGAGTCCTCGGCGGCCCAGTACGTGGTGTTCACGCCGTCGATCGCCAGGCTGGCCGGATGGTCCGGATCCGCGGAGGAGGCGCTGGCGCCGACCGCCGAGTCCGGCACGTACTGCTCCTGGACGCGGTTGTGCGCGCTCTGCGCCAGGCCGAAGACCTTCGTGGTGATCCAGGTGCGGGCCGGGCCGAGGCCGACCCCGAGCAGCCCGAGCACCACGAGCACGGGCGCGACCCGGCTCAGCGGGAGCCGGCGCGACCGGTAGTCGAGGCGGCGGCGCCGCTTCTTCAACGCCGAACCCGAGATGCCGGACGCGTGCGCGCCGCTGCCGTTCACCCCGCCGGACCCGCCCTGTGCTCCGGACTCGGCCCCGGGCCGCTGGGAGTCGTGCCGGCGGAAGCCGGACGGCCGCTCGCCTGCGGCGCGCTGGCGCTTGCCGCGCAGCCGCCGCATCAGCCGGCGCCACCACGTGGGGCGCTTCTCCGGGACCGGGTCGGGGGCGATCCGGGCGCCGCAGGACCGGCAGAAGGTCCGGTTCTCGGCGTTGCGCGAACCGCAGGACCAGCAGTACGAACCGGCATATTCCGGCTCGACGGCCAGCGCGCGCGGGTCGGGCCGCTCCGGCTCGGGGGAGGGCTGGCGCGCGACGGATCCCTGCCCCGCCGCATCGGCGCCCTCTGCGACGAGCGGCCCGGGCCGCTCCGGGAGCTTCTCTCCCGCCCACTCCAGCAGCGCGCCGCAGGACGGGCAGAAGCCGTCCCGGGACGGCGCCGCGTTGCCGCACTCCGTGCAGATGATCATCGTTACCCCACTTCGATCTTCACCTGGCAGGTGACCGGACGCGCCCGCTCGATGACGTCGCGGACGAGCGCTGAGACGAGTTCCGCATCGTGCGGCGCGCCCGCCGGATCGGCGGCCGACATGCGGACCCGCACGACCGCCGACGCGGCCCGCGCACCCTGATGCGCTGTGCCGTGATCTGCTGTGCCGTCTTCGGCTGTGCCGTTCTTCGCCTGGCGGGCGTCGGCGTCCTCGACCGCGTGCACCGAGTAGCGCACCCCGCCGGGATCGTCGACGGCGACCTGTTCGAGCGGCACGCCGACCGCCGCCGCGACCGTGCGGCGCAGTCCCTCGGCCGTGCCGCGCAGCCGGTGCGCCTGCATGACGTCGGCCAGGTGCGCCCGGCGCCGCTCCGGCGGCCACCACGGCTCCGCCCCGCCGCCGACCATCGCGTCGAGCCAGCCGAGGAAGTCCGCCGGCGCCAGCTCCGGGTCCAGATACGCCGAGAAGCAGTCGAGGGCTGATTCCATCGGCGCGAGCAGCTCGTCGAAGGCCGAGCACAGCTCGTGGAACAGCGGGTCCTCGGCCAGCATCGCCGGGACCGACCCGGCGATCGGGCACGCGGTGCCGAACGCGTCCTGCGGCAGGCCGGCCACGCCCAGGCGGGCCGAGACGTCATCGGTGTTCGCGCTCTTCGTGCTCTTGGCGCTCTTCGTGTTCACCGTCTGCGCGATCGCCGTCATGCCCGCACCTGCACCTGATGGTCGTAGGAGAACGGCAGCTGGTCGGCGCCGATCTCGATCCGCTGGGCCGCCTCGCCGCGCACCGCCGCGACCGGGTCGGCCGGGTAGAGCCGGGCGTCCTCGATGTAGTCGAGGCCTTGCACGTCGGCGAGCGCGGCGTGCACGTCGCCGAGCGAGACCGGCCGCCCGAACGGCCACCCGGCCCGGTCCGGGCCGCCGTACCAGGGATGCAGCCAGCGGTAGAGCGCTGCGACCGACTCCTCGCGCACCTGGTCGGGGCTCGCGCTGCGGCGGGCGCGCAGCCGCGCCGCGATGGTCACACCCTGATAGTGCGGCGGCGCCACGAGGATGCGGGCGCCGAGCACCCGCCGCGCCTCGAGTGCCTCGGCGATCCGGCGCAACAGGTTCTCGTCCGGCTTCAGCGCGTCGAACGGGAACCGGCCGGTGCCGTAGCCCGCGATGTCCGGCACGACCAGCACCCGCACCGGATCGCCGGGATCGGCCGGCGGCACGCACCGGATCAGCGCCGCGCCGTCGGCCGCCTCGGCCGCGATCACCTCGCAGTCCTCTGCGGTCACCGCTCGGTCGCGCACGCGCAGCGCCAGCGGCGCCCTGACCTTGGCCTGCTCGACACTCTCGCCGTCCTTGCCGCCGACGGCCGGCCGCCGGTTGGAGACCGACTTGATGTAAGGGATCGGCGTCGAGAGCACGACGAGCGTGCCGGCCGGCACGTTGCCTGTGGACCCGCCGCCGGCCCAGTACTCGCGCATGCGCACCATCGCGCCCTCGGCCGGCACCTTGCCGTAGTTGCGCACCGTGCCGTCGGCCAGCCGGACCACCGGCCCGAGCTCGACCGCCCCGGCCGCGCGGTCCACGGTGAAGTGCGGGTCGTCCCGGCCGCTGGAGGCGAAGTCCGGCACGCAGGTCCACTCCTCCCAGCCCGCGCCGTCCGAGACCTCGAGCACCAGCGGCTGCGCGGTCCGCAGCAGCGGGCGGCGGCGCAGCGCGAACCGCTGCCCGGCCACGCCCTCGGCCTGCCCGAGCGCGTCGGCGGTGATCAGGTCGGCGTGCACGGCGTCGGTCCGGCCGCCCACGCTCTCGGCCGACAGCCGCGAGACGGTCGGGCTGCGGCTGTACGCCGGGGTGCCGTCCTCGGGCTCTGTCACGACGGCCCGGATCCAGCCGGCCCGCAGGCCGTTGAGAAGGATCGCGGTGTGGTTGTGCGGGAGGCAGACCACGATGTCGCCGGGCCGGTTCAGACCGCCGGTGGTGTCCTGCTCCACGTCGCAGGTCGCCCAGCCGTCGGGGGTGCGCGCCTCCCACCGCAGCGGCGGGTGGTCCGGGTCGACGCCGATGCCCTCGATCGCGCTGTCGGTGCGTAGCAGGATCAGGCAGGACGGCGCGGGCTGGGAGAGGCCGACGTACAGCGCGTCGCCCGGCTTCGGCACCGGCGAGAAGCAGGGCGCTGCCTCACCGGCCGCCAGCGCGGGCGCGAGGTCGCGCAGCTCGCTGTGTCCGTCGTCGATCGCGGGGGCCGCGTGCAACTCGGCGCGGCTGACCGGGACCACGTCCAGGTCGGCCAGCGTGGTGAAGCTCACCGGCTCCGTCCCGGGCACGCGCCGGGTCGCCACCCGCGTCCCCGCGGGGACGCGCACCGGCTCCGGCCGCGGCGCGGAGAGCCGGAACGTCAGCTCGGCGCGGGCCGCGCTCGGCGGCATCAGGGTGATGCCGAGCAGGTCGAGCAGCTTGCGGTAGTGCCTCTCGGGCACCTGATTGAGCCGGTAGGACAGCTGGTCGGCGATGGTGGCGACGGCCTCGATCAGGGTGATGCCGGGATCGTGCACGTTGTGGTCGGTCCAGGCCGGGATCCTGCGCTGCACCAAGCGCTTGGCGTCGTCCACGAAGTCCTGGAACCGGCGGTCGTCCAGGTTCGGCGCGGGCAGCGGCACGGCGGTCACTCCTCCGGGATCGAGTAGAACGGGAAGACGAGGTTGCGCCGGTCGTTGGTGGCGCGCAGCCGGTAGGACACGGCGATGCGCAGCACGTGCGCGGCGGTCGGGTCCGGCTTCGCGACGACCGACTCGACCTCGATGCGCGGCTCCCAGCGGGTGAGCGACGCGGTCACCTCGGCCGCCACCCGGCCGGCCAGGCGGGCGTCCATGGTGTCGAAGACGAGGTCGTGGATGGCGCAGCCGAACTCGGGGCGCATCGGCCGCTCGCCCGGCGCGGTGCCGAGGATCAGCCGGACCGCCTCCTCGACGTCCTGCTCGCCGGCGCTGAGCGCGAACGCGCCGGAGCCGTCGATCCGCAGCGGGAACGCCCAGCCGCGCCCGGTGAAGTCGCCCGCGGCGGCGATCGGATCAGGCATCTGGATCAGCCCCCGATCAGCACGGTCGCCGCGCTGCCGGTCAGGGTGCCGTCGGGCTGGCCGCAGCAGGTCGCCGAGGCGCCGGTGCCGGCCGCGGGAGTGCCGCCGAACAGCACGCTCGAGCTGCCCTGCGTCACGATGGCCTGCTGCGTCGGCGGCGCCATGAACGGGTCCGCTGGGTGCAGGCCGACGTGTGGCGGCGTGTTGTATCCGGTCGCGCCGATCACGGCGGCGGGCTTGCCGCCGATCAGGACCGTGTTGCACAGCCCGGTCGTCAGCGGCGCGGCGAAGGGCAGCGGCGGCGAGGGCTGCGGCGCTCCGGTCGCCGGGTTCGGAATCTGGTGCAGCGGGCAGGTCGCGGTGACCTGGTCGCCGCTGGTCGCGGCGGGTACGCCCATCGCCTCGCTCCTCTCGTGTCTCGTGTCGGGTCGGTCAGTCAGTTGAGCTTGATCACGTCGCCGGTCACGGCCACCTGGGGACCGCCGTCGATCGTCACGCCGGTCTGCGCGGAGAGCTTCAGGCCCCCGGCGGCGGAGATGCTGATGTCGCTGTTGTTGTCGCTGCTGATCTCGACCCCGGTCTGGCCGTGGATCGTCACCGTGCCCTGGCTGTCGATCGTGATCGTGGTCTGCGACGCGTCGAGGGTGAGGGTCAGCTTGCCGTCGCCGGTGGCCAGCTTCACCTGCGGCGCCGAGTCGTCGTCGCTCATCAGCAGCTGGTGCCCGGCGCGGGATACGAGCCCGCGGCGCACGACCCGGCCGGTGCCGCCGTCGATCAGCTGGTCGGAGCCGGGCGCCTTGTCCACGCCGTTGTAGAGCCCGCCGATGACGTAGGGCGTGCGGGAGTCGGCGTGCCCGAACGCGACCAGCACCTCGTCGCCGACCTCGGGCAGCCACGCCATCCCGCGACCGTTGCCCGCGCCGGGCGTCGCGACCCGAGCCCACCAGGACTCGTAGTCGTCCGAGAGCCAGGGCAGGCTCACCTTGACCCGGAACTGGTGGTCGGGGTCGTTGACGTCGGTGACCTGCCCGATCACGACGCCGGGGATCTGCGGGCCGCTGGCCCGGTGCGAGCCCTTCGTCGCGCCCATGGACGTGAGGCCCAGCAGCGAGCGCTCCTGCCGGCCGCTGACCGTGAACGAGGTGTGATACCCGGTCCGGTCGTAGAGGTGGCGGGTCGTGGTGAGCACGTAGCTGCCGTCGTGCGGCCAGCCAACACAGCCCACTGATACGGCGGTGCCCGGTGTGAGGCTCGGGTCGCCGAGCGCCACGCCGTCGGCCTCGGCGTGGGAGCAGGCGATCTGCTCGGCCACCGCTGCGGCGAGCGCGTCCGCCTCGCTCTGGCTGGTCACCGCATAGTCCACGACGACGTGCGGCGGCGCGGTGAAGGTGCTGGCCAGCTCCTCCGGCCCGACGCCGACGGTGGCGCTTGCGGTGGAGGCCTGCGCGAGGCCGGTCACGGCCTGCTTGGCGTTCGGATCCCAGCCGCGCACCTGCACCTGGCCGACCTGCGCCGCCGCGGTCACCCGGGGCCGGAACCGACGCAGGTTGCTGCCGAGCATCAGCTGGAGTGGCTGCGGCGGCGCGCTCATGTCCTGGCCGGACGGCGGCGCGGCGTCGCTCTGCTCGGGCTTGTGCCAGACCAGCTTGTCGCCGTCGATCGCCAGCTCGTGGCCGGTCTCGTGGGCCCGGCCGCGCAGGAACTCCCAGTCGGTCTGGTTCATCTGCGCCACGTGCTCGTAGCTCGGCCCGTCGTCGGTCACCTCGCCGAGGTCGATCCCCGCATCGCCGGCGATCCGGCGCACGATGTCGGCGTCGGTGACGTCGGCGAAGGTCCGGGTGCGCCGGCCGCGGCTGAGCCGGTAGGAGAGGTCGTATCCGCGCGCCACAGTGCGGATCCCGGACGTGTCGGCCTCCCGCTCGAGGGCGGTGATCTCGCCGAGCACGAGAGTCTTCATCACGCCGTCGCCGTCGCGGGTCGCCTTGACCGCGATCTTGCTGCCGAAGCGCAGCCCCGCGCGCTTGGCCAGATCCGGCTTCGCGTCGTGGAAGGTCAGGACGAACATGTCCGGCAGGTGGAGGTGACCCTCGACGACGACCTCGCTCAGCGAGGGCACGACGTCGGCGGGCAGCGGGGTGCCGTCCACGGTCACCTCGGGCCGGCTGGCGAAGGGGAACCCTGATGTCGCGGCCATGGTCAGGCGGCCCTCCCTTCGGCTACGAGATCAGCAGCCTGAGTCCGCGGCGGCACCAGCAGCCGCGCGCCGATCGGCAGCCGGGTCGGGTCCTCGACCCCGTTGGCGGCGGCCAGCGCGCGCCACAGGTTCGGGTCGCCGTATTCGCGCTGCGCGACGGAGGAGAGCGTGTCCCCGTCGCCGATCTGCGCGCAGCGCCGCCCGATGATGCCGCCGGAGGTCGGGTTGGTGGCGGGCTGGTCGTCCGGCACCTTCTGCATCTTCACGTCGATCGTGGCGCGCAGCGGCGTCCCGTCCGTGTCGAACATCAGATAGTTGACGGAGAGGTCGGTGACGTAGCCGGGGAACGTCAGGCCGGTGCCCCAGCTGAAGGTGACCGTCGGCGGCTGCGGCGTGCCGGCCGAATAAGCGTGCTCCGGTACACAGGTCCAGGCCATGATCCGCTGGACCGCCTCCTCGACCGGCTGCTGCGCGCCGCCGAGCGAGTCGAAGCAGTCGAACAGCAGCTGCGCCTCGAGCGTCTCCGGGTCGGTGCCGGTGAACTGCGGCTTGGGCTGCTTCGGCGAGCCCTTGCCGGGCTGCGTTTTCCAGTTCGACTTCCGGCTGAGCTTGACCGTCTGCGGGTTGAACTGGCATGACAGCGTGCTGCCGTCGGACCCGGCGAGCACCGCCCGCGCGATGGACTGGCTGCTCATGACGAGAACCCCTGGTGGGAGAGCTGAAGGCTTTCGATCGCGGCGGCCTCGCCGTCCGGCCCGGCGGCCAGCTGCGGGCCGCTGTAGGTCGTCGGCCAGGCGCCCTCCAGGGTCCAGCCGGCCACGACGTCGCCGCTCGGGTTGTAGAGCCGGATCACGGCGGTGCGCCGCGCGGGCGCCTGCTGCTGCGCGGTGAACCACGCCGCGATCGCGCCGCTGTCGGAATCGACGCTGCGGGTCAGCGTCACCGTGCCGTACGAGAGGCGCCCGGGCAGGTTCACCACCGTGCCGTTGTCGCCGCCCTCCTTCCAGCTGAACGACTCGTAGGTCGCCGACAGGCCGGAGCAGCTCGAGAACGTCCCCACCTCGACGCCGTCGATCTGCACGTCGAAGCGCAGCGCGAGTCCTACATCCTTTGGCACGGTCGCCTCCGCGGGCGGGTCGAATCCGGTGGGTAGTTCAGTGCAGGTCGGTGAGCAGTTGGGCGCGTTCGCGCCCGACGTAGAGCTCGTCGATCAGGCGGTTGCGAAGCCTGTCGTAGAGGTCTGCGGCGAGCGAGTCGAGCGAGGCCGGGTCCTGGGGCTGGGCCCCCGCCGGCGACGGGGAGGAGGCCGGCTGGGCCGGTCCCGCGTCGGCGGGCGCCGCGGGACCGCCGTCGGAGCCGGTGGCCGGGCCCGCACCCAACGACGAATCACCAGGCTGAGGTCCGGGCCCGGATCCGGTGCCGGCAGCGGCGTTGGCGGCCGAGCCGGGTCCGGGGCTGGGACCCGCCTCCGGTCTGGGGTCGAGACCGGAGACGGGCGCCGGCGCCGGCCCGGCCGGCTGCGGGGGCCAGGAACCGGGGGACGAGGCTGCGACTGCGGACGGCGGCTGTCCCAGGAGCCCCGTCTGCAGGCCGGGAAACCGCCCGGCCGACGGGGGTGTCGGCGCCGCCGCCTCGAAGCCGGGTGCTGCGGCGCCCGCTGTATATGGGCTCGTGGTCCCCGCGGCCGAGTCGGCGTCGGCAGCGGCGGCACTGACCGGGAGCGGTGACGGCGGCGCGATCATCGGCGTGCGCGAGACGAGCGGTGCAGTCTGCGGCATCGGGGCCGGCGCCGGGGGCTGCGGGTTCTGATTCAGGCTCGGATCCGGAACGGCCGGCTGCCGCGTTTCTCCGGTCCCGCGCTGCGAATCGGTGCCGGCGTATCCGGAGACCGGCACGATGCGCGGTGCTGCCGGGACCGCGGTCGGCGGCGCAGCAGGCTGAGTCCCGATCCCTGTGCCGATCCCAGTGCCAGTCCCTGTGGTCGAAGCCTGCGTGACCGTCGTGCGCGCGTCGGCTGCCGGCTCGCTGCCGCCGGAAATGCTGGAAACAGCGCCAGGAGCAAGCGGCGCTGCCGGTGTCTCAGGTGTAGCCGGTGGCGCGGGTGGCGGCACGGCCTGCATCGGGATCTGGGCTGGGGCCGAATCGGATCTGGTCGGGCCCGGTGCGTCGGGGATCGGCGGACCGATCCTGGTTCTGCGGCCGCCTCCTTGGCGACCGCGCTGCACGATGCCGCCGATCTCGACGGATCCGGGGTCCGGTCCGTCCACGCGATTCGGCGGAGCGCCGATCAGTGGATGCTGAGATATCAGGGGCTGTACCGCCGGTGTGGTCGGCGCGCCCGGTGGTGTTCCGGTGGCGTCCTGCGATTGCGGTGGTGTCGGCGTCGGCACTGGCGCGGCATCGCTCGCGACAGCCGGGCGCGGGATCAGCGGAACACCGGAATTCGACGTCGGATTCTGCACGATCGAAGCGATCTGCGGCGCCCGCGGCCAGGAGGCCGAGACCACTGAGGGAGCTGACGGTATCGCGGGAGCGGCCGAAGTGGCCGGCTGGCCACCGCTCGTCTCGCTCCGGTCCCGGCGCACCGGCCCACCTGCATCAGCCGGCTGAATCGGCGCGGTCGGCACGTCCGGTTCAGGCGCCGTGCCCGGTACAACCGGTCCGACGGGCTGAATCGGCAGTTCCGGTATGCGGATCCGGTTCCGCGGCGCGCTCCGGCCCAGCTCCGGCGGCAGTGGTGCCGCTGCTGGCGCCGAATCAACCGAAGCCGCCGTCTCTATACCGACGCGCGGAATCGCCGTCGCAGGGACCGGCGTCGCCGGGACCTGCGAAACCGGTGCAACCGGCGCGACGGGAGCCAGCGCGACCGTCCTGGTCGGCGGCAGCGGCTCGCTCGGCCGCGCCGCCACCGGCGCCGTCACAGCAGCCGCGGCACGCGCCGGCGCAGCGATCGGCTCGGCGGCCCAGGTCAACTCAGGCCGCTGATCGATGCTCGGCTGTACGGTCCGGGCCAGGTCCGGCGCGAGTCCGCCGGGAAGGTCGGGACGCACGTCGTGCCCGAGCGGTCCCAGGATCGGCGGCTGCTGCCAGCGGCTCGGCAGGGTGCGGACGAACCGCGTGTTCCCGTCGGCCAGCGGGCCGCCGGCGACCCCGGTCGGGCCGGCCAGCTCGCGCCAGGCCCCATCAGGACGCTGCTGCTGCGGAAGCCCCGGTCCGGCTGATCCGGTCGGCCCGGTCGGCGCGTCGTCCGCTCGCCGATCCGGATCCGGACCAATGTCTGTCTGCGCCGCATCCGTGCGGCGGAACGGCCAACGCACCTCTCACCACCCCGAATCCGCCGAAGCCATCGCGGCAGCGAGCGCCGCCGCGTCGACCATCCCGCCCGAACCGCCCAACCCGCCGCCGCCCGCCGCCGTCGCCCGCGCCTCGTGGATCCGCCCGATCTCGGCCACGAACGCCTGCCGCAGCGGGTGTTCGAGGTCGAGGATCTCGTCGAACGGCCAGTGGAAGTGGTAGGCCACGTACGACACCTCGGCGAGCAGCGGTTCGGTGCCGTACGTCACGATCCCCCCAGGCCGCTCCGGGGCGGCGAGGCCACGTCGACCGCGAACTCGCCGCCGCAGTCCGGGCAGGTCACCCCGGCCCGGGTGTGCCCCTCGGCGTTGATCCGCCGGTAGAGGTCCTGCAGGAACGCCAGGTCCGCGGCGAACATGCCCTCGACCACGCCGGGATCGACGCTGGAGAGCGTGCCGAGCGCGGTGATGACCCGGCTGAGCAGGATCACCGTCAGGTACGCCTCGTTCTCGCGCACCCGCGGATCGCGCAGCGGCATGATCTCGTCCCGCGCGGTCGCCAGGCGCATCCGGCCCTCTTGGTGCACCGTGCCGTCGTCGCCGACGTACCCGACCGGGAGACAGAACGCGAACTCGGTCTGCACGCGCTGCGCGGACCCGCCCGCCGCCTGCGCCGTCGCGGGCATCACTTCACCTCGAGCCGCTCGACGCAGATCACCACGGACTCCAGCAGCACCGTGTCGGCGCCGGCGGTGAGCTTGCCGATCTCCACCCGGGACGGCCAGCCGCTGAAGAAGTTGAACCGGGTGACCTCGCCGTGCGCGTAGTCGAACAGGATGATCGAGCCGTCCTTGCGGGCCTGGTCGATCTGGCCCTCCTGCACGGTCTTGATCCAGGTCCAGAACGCCGGGTCGGCGACCTTGCCGCGGGAGAGGTGGATGTCGTCGTACTTCACCGAGCCGGGCATCTTCTGCAGCACCGGCTGCCCGCCGACCTGGTTCGAGCGGTTCTCGATCACCGAGACCGAGACGCCCAGGCCGGCGCACTCCTTGAACTGGGCTATCGTCACTCCGGTGATCTCCACCCCGAAGCTGTAGCTGGCCAGCGGATCCAACATGGGCACGGGACTGTGCTCCGTCCTCTACTGAAGGGTTTTGTTACAGGGGTTTTATTCGGTCACCGAGGTGCCGGTCGGCAGCTGCGCGAGGCGGAAGATCACGAACTCGGCCGGCTTGACCACCGCCATGCCGACCTCGCAGACCAGCTGGCCCGCCTCGATCAGCTCGCTGGGGTTGGTCTCGTCGTCGCACTTGACGTAGAAGGCCTGTTCCGCGGTCTCGCCGAACAGCGCGCCGTCGAGCCAGACCCGGTAGAGGAAGGACCGGATGGTCCGGATCAGCCGCTCCCACAGGTCCTTGTCGTTGGGCTCGAAGACGACCCACTGGGTGCCGTTGCGCAGCGAGGACTCGACATAGTTGTAGAGCCTGCGCACGTTGATGTACCGCCAGATCGGGTCGCTCGACAGCGTCCTGGCGCCCCAGATCCGCACGCCCCGCCCGGGAAAGACCCTGATGCAGTTGACGCCGGCCGGGTTGAGCAGGTCGTGCTCGGCCCGGGTAAGCACCGTGGCGAGGCCGACCGCGCCGCGCACGACCTCGTTCGCCGGGGCCTTGTGCACGCCCCGGGTCGAGTCGTTGCGGGCCCACACCCCGGCCGCGTGCCCGCTCGGCGGAACCGGCTTGACCACGCCGTCCACCGGGTCGAAGACCTTGACCCACGGCCAGTAGAGCGCGCCGTACCGCGAGTCGTAGCCGGCCTCGTTCACCCGCCAGTCGTGCACCTGCTGCGGGTTGAGGTCCGGCAGCGGGTCGAGGATCGCCATCCGGTCGCCCATCAGCTCGCAGTGCGCGATCATCGCGGTCTGCACCGCGCGCACGCCCTCCCGGTCGATCGCGCCGGCCTGATACGCCGCCATCAGGTCGGGGACGCACACCATCGTGACGCCGTCCACCGCCTCCAGGCCGCCGAACCCGGTGCGGTCCGCCGAGTTGCCGACGTAGTCGTCCGGGCGCGGGGCGGCCTGCGCCGCGGCCTGCTGGACCAGCGAGACTGTGGCATTGGCCGGCCGCCGCCCGGCGGCCGCCGTCATCGCCGCCGACGCCGTGGCCGAGTTCTGCGGCTCGGCCAGCCGGATCAGCGTCGAGGTCGCGTTGACCTGGGTGATCGCGTTGTGCCGACCGCGCCGCGCGGTCACCGGCTCGAACACCTCCTCGCGCCCGTTCCCGCGCACGACGATCTTGAAGCTGTCCTCCGGCGAGCCCTCCGGCGCGTCGGCGATCTCGACCGTCACCTGGTCGGCCGTCAGCGCGGTCGCCACGAAGGACGCGACCCGCGCCTCGCCCGAGGACGGCAGCTCGGCGCGCGCGGCGACCGGCTCGCCCGGCGCGGCCGAGGCGCCCACACGCACCACATAGGCCTGGCCGCCGCCGTTGAGGAAGTACCCGTACACCGCGAGCGCGAGGTACGTGCCGGGTACCGGTTCGCCGAACGTGGAGGTGAACTGGGTCCAGTTGGTCACCAGCGTCGGCGTGTGGAAGGGCCCTTCGGCGGCCAGGCCGACGAAGGCGGCCACCGCGGTGCCGACGCCCTCGATCGGCCGGGCCGCGGGTTCGAGCTCCTCGACGTAGACGCCGGGTGAGAGGTACGTGGGCATGGATTGTCCCTAGGCTCGTGGTGGTGAAGAGTGCTGATACCTGGTGTCCGTTAAAGTCATCGCAGACCCCTGAGCCAGGGTCTTCGGACACGCCCGCCGGACCGGCCGCCGTGCCTGCCGGTCCGGCACCCGCCGGTCTCTAGATCGCGTCCCAGACTTCCTGCGCGACGTTCTCGGCCTCGTGCGCCGCCGAGCTCGCCGCGTCCCCGACGGCGCTCGCCGCGCCGGAGACCGCGTTCACGGCCGCGCTGCCCGCGTCCTCCAGGGCGCCGCCGACGGCCTCCGCTCCGTGCTCGACCGCCGTGCCGATGGTGTTCCCGGCGCCCTCGGCCATCTCGCCGAGGCCGCCGAGGATGTTGCCGTCGTCGAAGTCCTGCGCGGACTTCTGCGCGTGCTCGGAGCCGACGAGGTCGAACATGCCGTCGCCGAGCGCGTCGCCCGCGGCGTGCAGGCCGGTGTTGATGGCCTCGTGGATGTCCGGGCCGCCGAGCGCGTGCGACACGGTGTCGCCGACCGACTCGACCGCGCCGAAGATGCCGCCGGTCGCGACGTTCAGCGCGCTCTCCGACATCGACAGCGAGCTGTCCGCCGCCTTGTCCCAGTCGCCGTGCGCCGCGTGGACCACCGCGTCGGCCGCGTGCGCTCCGGTCTCGACCACGCCTGCCACGTCGGGCTTCTCTTCGCTCATGGCGTGCTCCCTCCCTCTTGGTCATTCGTGCGCTGATTTTTGTCGTCCTGGGCCTTGTCGCCCTCGGTCTTCTCGTCCTGTGTCTTCTCGCCCTGGCCGGCGCCCGCGGTCCCGGACGGCGCCGCCTGGACCGTCTCGGTCGACGAGACGGTCCGCGCCGGATCGGCGGCGGGTGTCGGCTTCATCTCGAACTTCGGCGGCTCCTGGACCGGCGGCGGCACCAGCACCTGCTGCAGCGGCGGGACCGCCACGGTGACGCAGAGGTCGAAGCAGGCCTTCTGCTCTCCCCCGAGCGAGAGCAGCATCGAGCGCTTCGTGCCCGCGCCCACGCCCAGCAGGACCTCGTACGGCAGCTCGGCCAGCGCGGCCGGCAGCAGCTCCCGCGGCACGATGTCGAACGCTGCGAAGCAGCGCAGCACCACGCCGAGCAGGTTGTGCTCCATCAGCGCCTTCGGCGCCCACCCGGTGACCGTGTAGTGCAGGTCGAACCTCCGCGGCGGCGGCCGGCGGGCCACCAGCGTGCCGTCGGCGTCGCGCACCTCCTCGTACATGACGTCCCGGCGGTGCGTGTTCTCCTTCACGTCGAAGAGGAACAGGTTCACCGTCGGGCCGGTCACGCTCTGCGACCACGCCTTGGTCGGCTGGTCGAACGCGATGCCGATCGCGGCGTCGCCGAAGGCCTTCGCCTTCAGCAGCGCCGCCAGCGCCTGGTCGGTCTCGAGGATCACGTAGTCGACGGTCCCTGTTCCGCGGCCGGCGCGGAATGGCCTGCGGGGCGTCGCGGGGGGCCGTACGGGCCGCCCTATAGGGCAGGCCGAACAGGCGGATCGGGCTGCACCGCGGTCCGCCCGGACGGAGCTGCCGGGCATGGCGCCACCCTGACTAGCGTCGGTGCCGTGGGAGCAGAAGTCGAAATCAGCCCGGCCCGCCTCGCGGTCGATCCGGGCGGACGGGCCGAGACCCAGATCACGGTCCGCAACACCGGTTCCGTCGTCGACTCGTTCGCGCTGGAGGTCCTCGGCGATGCCGCGGCCTGGTGCGTGTGCGAGCCGGCGACGCTGTCGATCTTCCCCGGCCAGCAGGCCGTGGCCCGGCTCGTGGCCACGCCGCCCGGGGCCTCCGAGCACCCGCCCGGGCCCGTGCCCTTCGCGGTGCGGGCGACCTCGAGCGAGGACCCGGCCGGCTCGGTGGTCGAGGAGGGCGTCCTCGAGGTCGGCGCAGTGGCGCTGGTCCACGCGGAGCTGTCGCCGCGCACCAGCCGGGCCCGGGGCAAGCGCGCCGGCCGGCACCAGGTCGCGGTCGACAACCGCGGCAACACGCCGGTCCTGGTCCAGCTGCGCGGCCTCGACGACGAGGACCAGGTGCGGGTCGTGTGCGACCCGCCCGAGCTGGACGTCGCGGCCGGCGCCGCGGCCTTCGCCAAGGTGAAGGTGCGCGCCGAGCACCGGTTCTGGCGCGGGCCGGCGCAGACCCGCCGGTTCCACGTGATCGCGCAGACGTACGACGACGACGAGCCGACCCGGATGGACGCCTCGCTGCTGCAGGAGGCTGCGATCCCCGGCTGGCTGCCGAAGGCGATGATGCTGCTGGCCCTGGTCGCGGTCGCGCTGGCGGCGCTCTGGCTGACGCTGCTTCAGCCCGCGGTGAAGGACGCCGCGACCAGCGCCGGCACGACCGCCGCGCAGCAGGCGCTGAACTCCGCGCTGCAGAGCGCGAACGCCGCGGCCCGCAACGGCCCCGGCGGCTCCGGGGCCGGCTCGTCCGCGAGCAGTTCGGCGTCCCCGAACGGCTCGGCGTCGCCGAGCGCGTCTCCGAGCGGGTCGCCCGCGGTGACGCTCCCGGCCCCGGTGTCCTTCGTCAGCGATCTGTCATCGGGCGGCTCGGTCTCGGCCGCGTCCACCCAGCAGCTCACGGTCACCGACCTGGTGCTGCAGAACCCGCAGGCCGACACCGGCGTGCTGACGATCACCGACGGCGGCACGGTCATCATGCGGACCCAGCTGGCCGACTTCCGGAACTACGACCTGCACTTCATCACGCCGATCACCGTGGACTCCGGCAAGTCGCTGAGCATGAACGTCCAGTGCCAGGACCCTGCGGGCACGACGTGCAGCGCCGCGGCGCTGGTCAGCGGAATGCAGTACACGACCTCGTGACCGGGACGGAGACGGGAGCATGAGCAGGCGCCGGAAGTGGATCGTCGCGGCCCCGGTCGCCACGGTGTTCGTGTTCGTCTTCGGGATGCTCGTCGGGCCGGGCGGCGGCACCGCCGCCTATGCCGTGGGCGGCACGATCAACGTGACGGTCCAGGCCGCGAGCAACCTGGAGATACTGCAGACCGAGACCTTCACCGTCGACACGAACATCAGCGGGACGCAGGTCGACGACAACGAGACGTTCCCGGTCTTCCTGACCGGCGCGAGCCGGGTGCAGGTCGGCACGCTCGAGGAGGACGACCGCACCGACCTCTTCGTCGGCACGTTCGATCCGACCGGCGCGGTCTGCGGCACGAACACGGTGCAGGTGCTCGACGTGCTCAACGGCGAGACCGTGAATCAGGGCACCACGACGTTCGTCGAGCAGTGCCCGCAGATCACGCTCAACCCCGCCACCGTGGCGCAGGCCGACGAGCCGACGACCGTCCAGGTCACCGGAACCCAGTTCACCCCGGCCATCGAGGCCGGCATCACCCTCAACGGGACCCAGGCCGCGGATCCGGAGATCAACGACACCGGCGGCTTCACCACGCCGATCACCGTCAGCGGCCTGCCCTGCGGCACCTACCCCGTGACAGCCACGATGGTGCTCCAGACCATCCAGTCCCACCTCCAAAGCCCCGGCGCCCCCGCCGTCCTCACTGCGGACATCACACTCCTCGGGGGCGCCGGCTCATCCGCTGTCGGCCTGTTCACGGCCGGCCCGACCTCGACCGCGACGACCGCGACGGCGCCGCTCACCGTGACCTGCCCGGCGCCGCCGCCGCCCCCGCCGCCCCCGGCCGGGGCGGTCACCCTGAAGGCGAACCCTGACGTCGTCGCGATCGGCTCGGTCACGAGCGTGACCGGGACCGGCTACACGCCCAACGCGCCGGTCACGCTCACCTGGCAGCTCGCCGGCGGCGTCACGGTGCCCGCCGCGACGGCGCCGGTCACCGCCGACGGCTCCGGCAACATCACGGACCCCTTGGTCGTGCTGCTGCCCGCCGCGCCCGGCCAGTGCAACCTCGTGGCGACACAGGGCACGGCGACGGCCTCAGCGCCGGTGGTCGTCCAGGACGGCAGCATGGAGCCGTCCACCGGCGACTCGGGCGGCGGGGACCAGCTCATCTTCCGCGAATAAGGAACCGCCGTTCCCGGCCCGACCGGCATGTCGACGACGCGCTGCCTACCGCACCTATTGCGGACCGCACGCGTACAGGACATCGCCGGTCGGGCCTTCAGCGTCTTCGAGGTCTGGTGACTGCACGAGCGTGCAGGACTTGTGGATCCAGGCGTCGATCGCCTGGATGCTCTGCCCCGCCGCGCTGCCGAAGAGCGCTGACATGCCTATGGCGCCCGGGGGATTGAGCAGGAAGTAGCTCACCCTGCCGGTGCGGACCAGGTCCTGGACCTCGGCGAGGGTCGGCTGCGGCACGTCGCCGCTGAAGCCGCCCATCGGCAGCACGGGGGCCGCATCCGCCTCGACATAGGGCTGCGCGATCAGCCAGCTGTCGGTGGCGAACAGGTAGGTTGTGCTCGGACCGCGGTGAGCCTCGACATAGGCGAGGAGTCCCTGCTCCGCGGGGGTCAGTGTGGCGGAGTTGTTCAGGAAGTTGATCACGCCGATCCGAATGGCAGCGGTGATCCGGTTGTCTGCGGAGGCGGCCGAGGTCGTGTCCGGCCCGGCGGTGGCGTCGATGGCCGTGCCGCTGTAGGACGTGTCGAGAGTCGAGGCCGCCCACGCGATCGGCGAGGCGAGCATCGCCACGACGCCAAGTCCCGCGGCCGCGATCCCCAGCCGACGGATGCGCGTCACCGCGCGCACCGCTGTGCCGATGATTGCGAGCACTGACACGACGATGACGGCTGGCTCCAGCCACGGCAGGAACCCTGTATACCCGTGCCAGAGGAAGATTGCCCAGCCCGTCTCGGTGGCCACCAGTACCGGCAGCAGCCAGGTGCGCCAGAACATGACGATCCCGGCGGCGCAGAGCGCGGCGATCGGCGGGGCGAGCAGCGCCAGGTACGCCGTGTGCGGGATTCTCATCGCGCTGTAGACCACTGCGACGACCGCCAGCCACGTGCCCCACAGCACGAACCCGCCGCGCAGGACGTCCGTGCGCGGCCTGCGCCGCAGCCGCCACAGCCCGGCGGCCAGCGAGATCAGCGCGAGCGGGTAGAGCCAGCCGATCTGCGGGCCCAGATGCTCGCCGACGAGTTTCGCCCACCCGCTGGTCGGAAGACCGATGTTCGGCAGCGCCGAGTACGGGATGCCGATCTTGTCCAGGGCGGCCATCAGGTTCGCAGTGTTCTCAGGCGGCACGGCGCCGGGCACGTGGATGCCGAGGCGGCCCAGCCCGTTGTAGCCGAAGACCATGGCGAACGCGTTGTCGTCCGTGCTGCCGTCAACGTAGGGGCGGTCCGCGGTCGGGGTGAAGGTGTAGAGCAGTATCCAGGACGCTGACACCGCGACCGTGGTGGCACCCGCCGCGAGTGTGTCGAGCACCCGGCGGCGCAGCGGCAGGGGAGCGGTCAGCAGGTAGCCGACCGCCAGCGCGGGCAGGATCATCCACGCTTCGAGCATCTTGGCCTGGAAGCCCAGCCCGACCCACACCGCGCAGGCGAGCAGCGAGCGGAGCCGTCCGTGCATCACCGCGTACTGAAAGCGGTCCACGGCCAGCACCATGCACACGGTCAGCGCGCCGTCCTCCATGGTGTGCTCGAACATCGAGGCCACCACTGGGGTGAACGCGAGGATGCCGGCCGCCAGCAGCCCGGCGGCGCTCGCCTGCACACAGCGGACCGCGTCGGCCTCGGCCTCGTCATTGTTCGCAGCGGCGCTCCCGGCCACCCAGCGCCGCACCACCCGATAGATCACCAGGACGCTGATCGTGCCCTCGATCACCTGCGGCAGCTCCAGCGACCAGGCGTGGAACCCGAAGACCCGCGCGGAGAGCGCCTGCGGCACGAACGACCCGGCAAGCTTGTCAATGGTCAGCGACGCGCTCGGGTCCACGGCCCCGTAGAACAGCGCCTTCCAGCTCATCGACATGCTCTTCACGGCCATGGAGTAGAACGGGGAATAGCCCGCCCGCGTGATGTTCCAGGCATACAGAGCGGCCGCGAGCGCCGCCACGGCCAGCAGCGCCGGACGCGCCCACGGGGGCTGATCCGCCGGTGCCAGCCAGCGGGCGGCCGCCCCGCCCCGTCGCCGTGCCACGCTCGCATCAGGACCCGATACCACTTCGGTCATGCCCGGTATCGTCCTGCGACGACCGCTGGCGTGTCTTCAATCCGCAGGTGGACCGGCCTCCACCCGGCTCCACCCGCGGTCCGAGAAGTTGCCGCCGATCCCCGCCGTGCCTCCGTCGGGGACGCCTGTACCGCTCGCGACGATGTACTCGGAGAAGCCGGGCCGGCCCGTTTCCTGAGTCTGCAGCACTCCGTTGACGACAGGAGTCCACTCGTCCGACACGCTCGTCACGGTCACCCCCGACGGGAAGACGATGTCGGCGGTGAACTGGAAGTCGTCGGAGTTGAACAGCTCGGCATAGCCGTCACCGCTGTTCGTGATGAAGCCCTGGACGTCGTCGGTGCCGCTCGCGGTGCTGTTCACCGAGCCGTCCGCGGAAAGTGACGCGGAGTTGGTGGGCACGGCGAGGTTGATCTCGAGGGCGTTGTCCTGGGCGATGTCGCTCTGCTGCGTCTGCCCGGAGACCGGCACCTGGGCGGCGCCGGTCGAGTCCTTGAGCGTCAGCGCGGCGCCGGTGCCGTAGGTGAAGCTGTTCCCCTGGATGCCTTCGTACCCGGGAAAGACGGAGAACCTGACGGCCTGCAGCATGAGGTCACTGGTCGTCAGCACCTTGATCACGGGGGAGACGGTCTCGGTGGCGCCGGGCTCGACCAGGTCCGGGAAGTAGCAGGCGACGTCCTCCTGCACCCCGCTGGTGTACTGGCAGTTGCTGTGCAGCTCGGGGATGCTCAGGCCGTACTCGGGGATGCCCGCCGTGACGGTCACTCCCTGCGCGGCCACGTCGCCGGCGTTGGTGAAGGTGACGGGCCTGCTGTACTCGGCGTTCTGCGCCACGTCGACCGTCTTGTTCTCGCCGTAGCCGGAGAGCACCAGGTTCGGGCCGTCGGCCAGCGTGAAGGTCAGCGAGTCCGACGACGAACCGGTGGCGGCCGGCGAGGCGGAGGTGACGGTGACCGGCACGGAGGCCGATTCACCGGCGGTGGCTCCGGCGACCGGGACCACCAGGAGCGGCAGTACTTCGCTGCCCTCGAAGAAGTCCGTGCCGGTCGGAGTGATGCTCGTGCCGACGTCGATCTTGGCCACCTTGCAGATGACCACAGTGCCCTCGGTGTTGCAGGTGCCGGACTGCGGCGTAAGCGTGGCGATCCCGGCCAGGGCCGACAGGTCGTAGCTGACCGTCACGGCGGTGAAGGTGGTCGGAGCCGAGGCAGTGGCCTTAATGCTGAAGTTGACGGTCTTTCCGACGCTGCCCGGCGCCACGGTCTCGTCGAGGTTGCCGGGCCCGATGTTGTAGGTCGCCGTCGTGTCGGCCTGAGCCGCGGTGACCCCCGCGCCGGCGAGCAGCGCCCCGGCCGCCGCGGCGACCAGCAAACGGCGCAGCCGTCCACGGAATGCGCAGCGGGCCGAGCCGGGCGGTGTGGTGGTTGGAGCGGGGTAATTGCGCACGTACGGATAACGCGAACGCATAGTGGTCTCCCCATTGAATCCCCTGATGCTCCGGCGCGCATGCGGGCCGGAGCCGCTCCCGGCGATCCGCCCGATCCATCACGTCGCGACCGCTACGTCACAGAGTACGTATATTAGAGCGCCGTATCAGGTGGGGCGGCGAGAGCGGCCCATGCTAACACCCGGGTTTCCTACTATGGCGTCCGCCACCGTCCGTCTCCGCTCTCTGATCCGCCCATCGCCGTGCGGCGGATCAGAGAGCGGCAAGCCTCCTCAGCTCAGCCCCCAGTCCACTGCTGGTTCGACCCGCCGTTGCAGGTCCAGAGCTCGACCAGGGCTCCGTCGGCGGTGGAGGCCCCGGTCACGTCCAGGCAGAGGCCTGACTGGACGCCGGTTATGGTGCCGTTGGAGTTGATGCTCCACTCCTGATTCGTCTGGCCGTTGCAGGTATAAGCGTCCACCTTCGTGCCGGCGGTGGTGCCCTGGCCGAGGGCGTCCATACACAGCTCGCTGCTGCCGGAGTAGACGGTCAGCTGTCCCGATCCGGTGTGGGTCCAGATCTGGTTGGTCCCGCCGTTGCAGTCCCAGATGTCGAGCTGGGTGCCGGCGGTGGTGGACTTGTTCGGCACGTCCAGGCACTTGCCCGCGCCGACCGCGTGCACCTCGCCGCTCGTGCTGCCGCCGAAGCTGTACCCGGCCGCGACGATGTTCGCCTGCACCGAGTCGTCGGTCGAGTCGGCCGGAGCGCTGGCGGTCATGACGCCCTCGAAGAAGTCACCAGCGGAGGAGTTGCTGTTGTCGCCGCCGGTGCCCAGAACGATCGCGCCCTCCTGATGCATCGGGATGTAGCCGCCACTCGTCGGCAGCGACCCGTTCCACCAGGTACTTAAGCTGCCTGATTGGGAATTACCGCCTCTGATCTCGTACGTGCTCGTCCCGTTGGTCTTCACCAGCGCGGTGACGAACGCGCTGGAGTTGCCCAGGTTGCCCAGGTTCTTGCCGTTTGCGCCGTTGTAGAGCCCGTTCTCCAGGTCCGCCTGGACCCAGGGCCCCGAGCCGGAACACGAGCCGAACCAGCACTCGGTGCCGAAGTTGATCGCACTCATGTGACCGCTGCCGTTGTCGTCGTTGTTCGTCTCGGCATTGCCATAGTCGAAGCAGCAGCCGCCGTTCACATGCGTGGCGCTGGTGACCATGATCTCGTCCTGCGCCGAACTGCCGGTCGCCACACCGCTGGTCGAGTCGTCGCGATACCCAACACCAGGAGTGACAAAGACGCCATAGGCCTCGTGCCCGCCAACAGTAAGAGGCAGCGCGTTCGCAATAGCGCCGTGGTCCTGGCCGCCGTTGCCGCCCGGACCCTCAATGGTCAGGTCATTGTGATGCGAAGTCTGGTCGTAGATGCGAGTGATGGTGCACGTGGTCCCGGCACAGAACGAGTCCTGCGTCGCAGCATTGACGTCGCCGCCGGCGGAGAGCAGCCCGATATTGTCGAAGGTACTGTCCGAGGCCCGCTGGACCTGGTACAGCGGACCGTCATAGGCCGCGAAAAGCGCCCGCACCGTACTGTGTGCCGCCACACACGGCGTGCCCGCCGACGCGAGAATGTCACAGGGCCCCGACGAAGCGGCCTGCGCGGCCGCCCCGCCCACCACTGCGAGCCCGGCCACGGCCCCCACAACGAGCGTCGCCGCCGCGCCCGCGCGAGCCAACCCGCGCCACCGGCGCCGACCGGGCGCCGCGATCAGCCGATGGGTCCCGCCCCCGCCCCGCCAGGACGCGAGGCGGCGGCCGATGTCTGCGTTCCTCACCTGATCTCTCCCTGCTTGCCGTGCAGCTCAGAACGGTAGAGACAGATTGTTAGCGCTAACAATCCATCCGCTGAAGCGGAGCCCGGGACGTTCCGGGTGGAGACGGTGCACCCCGTAGCAAAGCCTGTCAAGGGCGCACACCAAGCGCCGACACGCGCCGCCGCACACCAGGAACGAGGCCCGCAGCCCCATGACGGGCCCAGACGAGACCCAGGTGTTTGCGCGCACATTCGCCTCCCGCGCATTCCGGTCTCAAATAACTCGTTACCAACTACTAACTGATACCTTAACGCCATGGCCGACGACATCTGGGCCAGCCTGGCCGACCACTTCACCCACGAGATCTACGCCTCCGTAAAGGGCCGTGTACGCACCTACGTGATGCACCAACACCTGCTGGAGCACCTACCGCCGCCCCCAGCAACCGTGATCGACGTCGGCGGCGGCGCAGGCAACCAGTCGTTCCCACTGGCGCAAGCCGGCTACGACGTGACACTGCTCGACTCGTCGCCGGCAATGCTGGACAAGGCCCGGCAGCGCCGAGACCGCCTGCCCGACGAGGTCCGACAGCGGATCACACTCGTACAGGCAGAAGGCGAGCACGCCGACGAGGCGGTGAACGGCCGCCGCTTCGCCGCAGTGCTCTGCCACGGCGTACTCGGCTACGTGCAGCAGCCAGAACCCTTCGTCGCCCAACTGTGCCGATGCGCAGCCGACGGCGGCATCGTCTCGATCATGACGGGCAACGCCAAAGCCTCAGCAGTGCGCCCAGCGATGGAACAGCGCTGGGTAGACGCCCTGGCAGAGTTCGACATCAGAACCGGAATCGGCGTGCTCGGAGTGCCAGGCCGTGCCGACACGGTCGAAGAAGTCGCCGAACTCGTCCGCAGCCACGGCGTACACCCACTGCGCTGGTACGGAGTATGGCTCTTCGTAGACTGGCTAGAATTCGCCGGCGCCAACCTGGACCCGACCAACACCGAGCAACTGGCCGCAACCGCCGCCGTAGAACTCGAGGCCAGCCGCCGCGACCCCTACCGCCAGCTCAGCCGCGTCTTCCACCTCGTAGGACGCAAGGGCCCCGACCAATCCGACGTCGACGATCAGCCTTCGCCTAGATCTTCTGTATAGCCGCATCAGGCCCTGGATACGCCGGGTCTCGCCGGCGGCTCGCGGTCCCAGCGGGTGAGGGTGAGAGAAGATCAAAGGCGGCGGCTGCAACCCTAATGGCGGTGTAAGGGGATCCGGCGGCGAGGCCTTCAGTACACCAGCACCGATCCAGGGCTCGATTGAGACGGGCTGGCCGCCGGGTTCCGTCACCGTGGGCGAGGGGTTGGTGCGAGAT
>DASYAE010000260.1:0-11896 GCA_036501535.1 Actinocrinis sp.
GGTAGCCGCGTGCGCGCATGTCCTGCGCCCGGTCGATGAACTCCTGCAGTTGGTCCGGGCTCATGCGGCTGATCTCGGCTTCGGCCTGCTTGCGTGCGGTGTGCCTCATGTCAAACTCCTTCTTAAGAGGGCTGGTTTTCAGGTGGTCAGGTGGTCAGGCGGTGCGGTGGGTGCGGATCTCGACGGCGACGGCGAGCGCGGCCAGGACGGTGAGCGCGGCTGCGGCCAGGGCGACGAGCAGGGTCAGGCGGTTGCTGGTCAGGGCCGTGTCGAGCAGGCCGACCGCGGAGCCGGCCAGGCCGCTGAGCATCAGCGCCTGGGCCTCGGTGAACCGGCCGCAGCGGTGTCCCGGGGCGGCCGCGGCGGACTGCGGCGGCGGTCCGGCCGGGAGCGTCACGTCGATGCCGGGGTGAGCGGCCGGGTCCGCGGGAGCGGCGGGCCCGTGCAGGACGAGCGGGCGGCGGGCCCGCTCGACCTTGACGGCGGCCTCGGCGGCCCGGTCGAGCAGACCGGCCAGCTCGCCAAGGCTCATCGTCGGCGCGGTGTCGTCCGCGCTGGGCGCGGTGCGCGCCGCGGTGTCGGCGCGCCGGTTCAGCTCGGTCCTCACTGCGGGTCGCCCTTCGGGTCGTTGAGGTACTTCGAGGCGGTCTGCCGGGTCACCCCGAGCGACTTGGCGATCTGCTCGACCGTCCACGCGGGGTGGCGTGCGCGCAGGTCGCGGGCTTTGTCGGTGGGGGACTTGGCGCGGCTGCGTGCGGGCGGGCGCAGAAGTGCGTCGTCGAGGCCTTCGTCCTCGCGCAGCGTGTTGGCCAGGGCGGTCGCCAGCGGCAGGCTGATGCCCAGTGCGTGGCTGATGCGGTTGGCCGAGGGCCGGCCGCGCCACCGCTCGACCTTGCGGGCGGCCTCCAGCAGGCGGTTCACATCCGCGCCGATGTCGTCGTCCGTGTCGTGCTCGGTGTCGCGGTCCGTGTCGGTGTCGATGTCGTGGTCGATGTCGGCCGGGGTGTCGGCTCCGGTGTCGCCCGGACTGTCGCCGTCCGTGTCGTGCTGCGTGTCGGCTCCGGTGTCGCCCTCGGTGTCGCTTCCCGTGTCCGGTCGGCGCTGCGCTGCGGCGGCTGCGGCGTGCGCGTGGACCTCGCTCGCGCCGACCTCGGCGAGGCTGATCTGCAGGCGCAGCAGCGGGTCCACGCGCCACCGCCAGCTGCGCCCGTGCACGGCGCGCGCGGCGGCGATCGCGGAGAGCCGCTGGCGCTCGGCGGCCAGGGCCCGCGGGTAGGAGTTGAGCCGCCACAGGATCATGCGCCGCCACAGCTTGAGGGTCGGCCACGGCGAGACGAGCCAGCGCGAGGCGGGGATCGGCTCGCGGCGCGACCCCGTGGCCAGGTTCGTCTGCCGCCGTACGACGTGCCGCATCAGTTCGATGAACACGACCCAGATGGACGGCATCAGCACGTGCGCGACCCGGCCGACCAGGTCCCCGGTCGCGTTGGCATTCAGGTACACGGTCCCGGCGGTCGCCCCGTACACGGTGAGCCGGGCCAGCGGGTGGCCCATGTCCATGCGGGCGAGCACGAGGTCGACGCCGGAGAACACGAACACGGTCAGGTCCACCACGACCGGCACCAGCCAGGACCAGCGCGGCCCGAACGCCGGGATCATCTCGCTCGAGACGGCGCGGAAGGACAGCACCATGCCGCCGAGCGCGATCAGCGCGGCCATGACGCCGATCACGACGGCCACGGTCATCCAGCCGCCGCCGAGCGGCTCGACGGACTGCTCGGCCGGATCGGCGCCGGCCGCGGGCGCCGCGGTAACGGGGTGGGGGCGCGGCCCGGCCGGGAAGGCCGGCACGCTGACGTTCCCGTCCAGGGCGGGTGCCTGCCACGGGTCCAGGGTGTTCACGGCCATCACGCGGCTTTCCGGGTGGCTCGGATCAGGTAGGTGGTCCCGGCGGCGACCAGGACGCCGAGCACGGCGTTCGTGGCGGCCGGGTGGACGGCGTAGCTCGCGGCGATCGCCGCGGCGGCCAGCAGGCGGCGCATCACGTAGCCCTCCCGACGGTTTTCCGCGGCCGGGACCACAGCGGGGCCAGGCGGGCGTGCACGCCAGCGGCGGCGAGCTGCTCGAGCAGGGACTCGATGACTGCGGCGGTCTGCGTCGCGCGGGCGTTCGCGTCGGCCAGCGCGGCGCGCAGGGCGAGCGCCTCGGCCTGGTAGGCGTCGCGCTCCTCGATCAGGGCGGGGCCGAGGGTCTCGGCGAGGGCGGCGGTCATGACGCGCCCCCGCCCTGCAACTCGTCCTCGTCGTGGCCGAGCCGTAGCACGGTGAACGGGGCGTACTCGGTGAGCTTGGCCAGGTCGTCGCCGTCGCCGAGGTCGAACGGGTAGTCGCTGCCGGCGAGGAGCAGTGCGCCGAAGTCGTACCCTTCGTGCTCCGGGTCGTCGGGACCGCCCACGCAGTAGCCCAAGCCGATCTGGCAGGCGGTGCCGAGCGTGGTGCGCAGGGTCGTGCCGTTGGGCAGGGCGCGCAGCCAGGGGCCGAGGGCGGCCGGGTCGGTGGGGCAGGGGGGGCCAGCGGCGCGCGCCGGGCATGTGTCGTGCGCGTAGAGCTGCCGGTCGCGCACGGCGGCGTACTGGTGGATCAGGTCCGCGTCCTCGAACCAGGCGCCGCACCGCGCGCAGTGGGTGCCGGCGAACTGGCCGAACGTCAGCTCCATGCGCCGGCCGAGCAGGGTGCCGCGCAGGCGGGTCAGCAGGGTAGCGGTCGTCATGTCAGGCCTCGCTCTTCTCGGCACAGTAAATGCAGATCGGCTCGCCGTCGGGGACGGGCACCTCGGCGCGGATGGCGTGGCAGCGCGCGCACAGGACCATGGCGGCCCTGCGCGGCTTCGCGGCCGGGCGCGGTGCGGGGCTGGCGGCCAGCCCGGCGGTCGGCACCGGCCAGTACTCGGTGAGGGTTTGGCGGGCGTCGGCGCCGGTGTAGCCGGCCGAGAGGGTCTTGTAGGCGTGTTCGGCCAGCAGGACGAGGTGGTCGATGGCGTCGCGTCGCGTGACCCGGGTGTCGATGACGGTCGCGTGGCCGGTGAGGTGGTCGATCAGGCGGTTGACGGCGTTGGCTTCGGTGACGGTCAGGGCCATGTCAGTGGACTGTTTCTGTGAGGATGCCGCGGGCTCGGTCGAGGCAGGCGAGGGTCGCGGCACACTGGCCTGCGTGGGTGGCGTGGCGGGCGCCGTCGAGGTTCGCGACCAGGCGCGCCACCTCGGACCGCGTCAGGGTGCGGGCCGGCTTGGCGGGCAGCGGCGTGTCGGCTATCGCGGCGGCCAGGGTGCGCCGGTGCTCTGCCGCGGCCGGGTCGAGGGGCAGGCGGGCGAGGATGCGGGCGGCGAGTTCGACGGCGCTCATGACTTCGATGCGCCTTTCGCCTGGACGACGGACTTGGCGATGTCGCGGTGCTCGACCTCGACGTTCACGCCCAGGGCGCGCAGGCGCCGGGCGATCTCCTCGGCTGCGGCGACCGAGCGGTGCCGGCCGCCCTGGCAGTAGACGTGCAGGTCGGCGCGCAGGCCCCGGGACTGTGCGTAGCCCTCCAGGACGGCGATGACGCGGAAGACCGCGTCGTTGATCAGCCGTTCGGCGCCGGGCGTGGCCAGGACGTGGTCGCGCACGGCCGGGTCCAGGCCGGTCAGCTCGCGCATCGCCGGGTCGTGGTGCGGGTTGCGCAGCGCCGTGCGCAGGTCGAGGGTCAGCACGCCGCCCTCGGGCGCGGGCCCGTGCAGCACGCCGTACGTGGTGATCAGGCATTGGAGGGCGCCGTAACCCAGCCAGATGCTCATCACGCGCCCCCGGCCGGCTCGTCCTCGCCGAGGGCGGCGCGGGCGAGGTCGAGCACATCCTCATGGGCGAACTGCCGGGCGCAGTCGTCGTCGAGGGCGAGCTGTGCGCGTTCGGCGATGCGACGCAGGGCGTCGTGCGCGACGTGCAGCTCGGCGGCCAGTCGGTGGTTGCGCGGGTCCTGCGCGGCGTGGGCGCGCTCGACCCAGCCGATGACGACCTGCACGACCTCGATCTCCCAGTCGGCAAGCCAGCCGGCGATGCGCCGGTCGTAGGCGCCGAGCGCGACGCCGGCCGTGACCAGGGCACCGGTCAGGTGGCCGGTGGCGGCCCGGTGGGCGTTCGCGCGGCGCTGCTCGTCGGTGCCGCCCGCGGCGTACAGGGCGCCGCGGTGAGCGGCGCGCAGCACGGCGGCGTCCGCCCGGGCCTGCGCCTCGGTGTCGTACGGGCCGTGTCCCGATCGCTCGCTCATGACGCGTCGACCGCCTGACCGGCCATCAGTGCGTCGTCCTCGACGCGCGGCATGACCTGCGTCGCCCGGCGCGACAGGACTGGGCCGAGCACCTGCGCGGACTCCTGCCGCCCTAGCTCACTGGACGGCTCGTTGCGCACGCAGTGCACCTCGGCGCCGTCCTCGCGGTACTGCACGGCGTGGATGAGCTCGCCGCCGATCACGGTCTGCGCGGCCCCGACGTGCTTGGCGAAGGCGCGGGCCGCCACGTCGGACATGCGCACCTGCGCGACATCGTGCTTGCCGCGCAGGCCGGGCAGCCGGGAGAACCGCGTCCACGTCGGCAGCGACTCGACCGGCGCCGGGGCCTCGACGTCCACCGGGGCTCGGTCGACCGGCGGCGCCGCGGTCTGCCTTGCCGTGTGCCGCACGTGGCGCAGCCGGGCCACGCGTGCGACGAGCACCGGTTCGGCCTCGTACGCCTCAGGCCGGTCGATCAGCGCGTTGAGCTCTTGGAAGTAGCCGATCGCGGACACGCCGAACCGGGCGCGGATCTGCGCCTCGCGGCTGCCGGCGTGGCGGAAGGTGAACTTGGCGAAGGCGAGCAGGTCCCGCTCACGGCCGGTCAGCGCGCCGTTCGCGCTCGTCAGAGTCTCGGCGGCCGCGGTGATGCGGTGCGCCGAGTTGGTCTTCGACGTCACGAAGCCACCTCCGGCCACGTCAGCTCGCCCCACCACTCGCAGCGGCCCGGAAACGAGCGCTGCCCCCACTCGGAGCACAGGGCGTCGAGCCGCTCCAGCTCGGCGACGAACGCGTCCGGCGACGCGAACTCGGTGCGGCGCTCGGCGCTGACCTCGACCCGGGCGCGCCCGGGCCACGTCTCGATGGTCAGGCGCACGCGGGGGCCGGTGGCCGACGCGAGGTCGGCCACCACCTCCACGAGCCGCTCAACCTCGGCCACCGAACGGCAGCCGGAGAAGAACCGCTGCAGGATGTCCACCGGGATACCTACCGGCTCGCCGCAGCGTCGCGCAGGATCTGCGCGAGCTTCCCGCAGTCCCGTGCCTTCACCGGGCTGTCACTGTCGTACTGCACGTCCAAGGCCCGCTTGAGCCACAGGACGGTCTCCTCGTACTCGTCGTACTGGAAGTAGACGGTGGCCAGCAACGTGTATGCGGCGACCTTCGCGGTCGGGCCCGTGCTGATCTGGTCGAGGACGGCGTTGGAGATGTTGATCGCCTTCAGGGCGACGCGCACGCGCAGGTAGGGCTCCAGGTGCTCGTCCCACACGATCGCGTCGATCGCGGCAAGCGCGTCACCACGGCCGGGGCGCGCGACGTCGAACTCGGCGATGCGGTGGTCGACGAACTGGTCGGCGAACTCGGCGTCGCAGGACTCCCGCTCGAGTTCGCGCATGCGCGGAGAGATCGACATGAGCGTGCCACCGCCGCTCGGCAGCGCGCAGACCTCGTCGTGCTCGGCCCTCGCGGTGCTCAGGTGCGCGTGCCCGTTGTGCTCCGGGTGGTGCGTGACGTGCGAGCCGTTCGTCTGGACAATAGGCGTCATGATTCAGAGCCCTTCGTGAGAGGGGTCGGGATCTAGGCCTCGTTCGGTGCGCTAACACCGGGCGAGGCCGCCGCCGTTATGGCGACTCCTTAAAACAGTCTCCTCTGAATTCTTGTGGTCGGCAGGAGTTCCGGGGTGCTCATGATTGCCGAGTCTGCCAGACCCGGGGACGGCCGGTCCGGGCGGGCGGGAACGCGGCGGCGGCGTGTCGCATCAACATATTTCTTCAGCGTTCTACTATATACGCATGACTACGGTCGGTAACCGCGCCGGCGGGCTCCGGCAAAGCATCGGGGGCCGGGCCAAGCGGCAGGCCGCGGAGCGCACCGCCGCCGCCGAGGCCGCGTACACGGCTGTGTTCCTACTGGTGGTGACGGTCGCCGCAGCGTGCCCTCGGGGCGCGGCGCTGCTGTGCGGGATCGGCGGGATCACGGGGCGGGCGGCGGGGCGCACGGCCTCCCGCGGCGCGCTGCGAGTTTGGGACCGCCTCCACCGCCCGGCCGGATCTGAGGCGAGAATGGACCAGTGGGCTACGCACTCGAAGAGGACTTCACCGCCGCACAGATCGAGCGGTCCCGCCGTCGCCGGCGCGAGACGCGGCCGCTGCGCCTCGCCTCCGCGGTGATCACGCCGGTGCTGCTGTGCGTGCTCGGATTCAGCCCGCTCGGCGCCGGGCTGGTGCACGGGGTCGGGCGGCCGGTCGGCGGCGGGTGGGCCGCCACGGCGGTGCTCGGGACCGTGGCCGTCACGGTGCTGATGACGGTGGTCGACCTGCCGCTCGCGGCCCGGCTCGAGGTGGTCAACCGCCGGTGGGGCCTGTCGAACCGGGACTGGCGGCTGTTCTGGATCGACACGGGCAAGGGCACCGCGTTGGGCGCCGTGCTGCTGTCTATTGTCGCGGTTTGTCTCTATGCGCTGATTCACGCGCTGCCGGGCACCTGGTGGATCCCGGCCGCGATAGCCGCCGCGGCGCTGATCTTCCTGCTCTCGTTCCTGTTGCCGGTCGTCGTCGAGCCGATGTTCAACCGCTTCGCCTCGATGGAGCCGGGGCCGCTGCGCGACCGGCTGATGGAGGTGGCCGGGCGGACCGGGCTGCCGGTGCGTGACGTCCTCGTCAGCGACGCCTCGCGGCGCACCAACACGCTCAACGCGTACGTCTCCGGGATCGGGCGCACCCGCCGGATCGTGGTCTGGGACACCACGATCCAGCAGTGCGCGCCGGACGAGATCGCGGCGATCGCGGCGCACGAGCTCGGCCATGTGGCCCGGCGGGACCAGGTGACCGCGACGGTGAACGGCGCGGCCGGGATGGCGGCCGCGGCCTGCGTCATCGCCCTGGCGTTCCACTGGGGCGGGCTGCTGAGCGCGGCCGGCGCGCACGGCGAGTCCGACCCGGGCAGCCTGCCGCTCGCGCTGGCGGTGGGCTGCGTGCTCGGCCTGGTCGGCGCGCCCCTGCTCAACATGCTGAGCCGGCGGGTGGAGGCCCGCGCGGACCGCTACGCGCTGGACCAGACCGCGGATCCGTCCGCGATGATCGCGACCTGGCGCCGGCTGGCCGTGAACGCGGTAGCGGACCTGGAGCCGACGGCGCTGGACATCGCCTGGTTCGGCACCCACCCGCCGATCGCCAGCCGGATCGCCGCGGCCCGCGAGTGGGCCGGCCGGCACGAGGCCGCGATATCGATCGCCGCGCCGGTAGACGCCGCAGATATCACGGATACCGCGGATACCGCGGATACCGCTGCCGACAGCGTCCGCTCCGTAGCATCGGGAAGCCCTGCATCTGAAAGCACTGCATCGGAAACCCCTGAGCCGGCCGTTCCGCACGCTGCCACGCCGGCTCCCGCCCCCTCCCCCTCCCACACCTCCACCGGAGAACCAGATGACCGCTGAGCCTCTCTCCGACGCCGAGATCGCCACCGCCCTGGGCGCCCTCGAGGGCTGGACCCGCGCCGGCGACTCGATCACCCGCGCCTACCAGGCCTTCGACTTCACCGGCGCGATCCACGTCGTCAACATCGTCGCGAGCCTCGCCGAGGAGGCGCAGCACCACCCGGACATCGACATCCGGTGGCGCAACGTCACCTTCACGCTGAGCACGCACGACGCCGGCGGCAAGGTCACCCGCGCCGACGTGGACATGGCCGCGCAGATCAACGCGGCGATCGCGCTGGAGCAGTCTGCTCGCTGAGAGCGAACAGCCGTTCGGAACACTCCCGGGGCGATTGAAGTTGAGCAGGACAGACTCAACTTCGAGCCACCCGAGGAGTTCTCCATGTCCGACACAGCGACCCTGCGAGCCCTGCCCGTCCTGCCGCTCGACGACGCGGTCGTACTGCCGGGCATGGTCGTGCCGCTGGACCTGTCCGACCGCGAGGTCAGCGCCGCGGTCGACGCCGCGCGCGCCGAGCGACCCGACGGCGCCGAGCTGCTGCTGGTGCCGCGCCCCGACGGCAAGTACTCGGCGTACGGGACGCTCGCCGTCATCGAGCAGACCGGCCGCCTGCGCGGCGGCCAGAGCGTCGCCGTCGTGCGCGGCACGGCCCGCGCCAAGATCGGCAACGGCACCACCGGACCCGGCGCGGCGCTCTGGGTCCAGGCCGAGATCCTGCGCGAGGCGGCGCCGACCGCCCGCACCCGCGAGCTGGCCGACTCCTACCGGGACGTGGCGGTGCGCATCCTGCAGCACCGCGGCGCGTTCCAGGTCGTCGACGTGGTCAACCAGATCAAGGACCCGTCCGCGCTGGCCGACTCGGCCGGCTACGCGCCGTACCTGACGACGGCCCAGAAGGTGGAGCTGCTGGAGACCGTCGACCCGGCCGCGCGGCTGGAGCGGGCGCTGGAGTGGTCCCGTCAGCAGCTGGCCGAGCTGGAGGTCGCCGAGACCATCCGCAGCGACGTCAACGAAGGCCTGGAGAAGCAGCAGCGGGAGTTCCTGCTGCGCCGCCAGCTCGAGGCGATCCGCAAGGAGCTGGCCGAGCTGGACGGCCGCCCGGCCGACGAGACGGACGACTACCGGGCCCGGATCGAGGCCGCGGACCTGCCGGAGAAGGTGCGCGAGGCGGCGCTCAAGGAGGCCGAGCGGCTGGAGCGCGGCGGCGAGCAGTCGCCCGAGGCGAGCTGGATCCGCACTTGGCTGGACACGGTGCTGGAGCTGCCCTGGAACGTGCGCACCGAGGACGCCTACGACATCCCGGCCGCGCGCGCCGTCCTGGACGCCGACCACGCCGGCCTGGACGACGTGAAGGAGCGGATCGTCGAGTACCTGGCCGTGCGCAAGCGGCGGGCGGACCGCGGCCTCGGCGTGGTCGAGGGCCGGCGCTCCGGCGCGGTGCTGGCGCTGGTCGGGCCGCCCGGGGTGGGCAAGACCTCGCTGGGCGAGTCGGTGGCGCGGGCGATGGGCCGCAAGTTCACCCGGGTCGCGCTCGGCGGCATCCGGGACGAGGCGGAGATCCGCGGGCACCGGCGCACCTACGTCGGCGCGCTGCCCGGCCGGATCGTGCGGGCGATCCGCGAGGCCGGGACGATGAACCCGGTGGTCCTGCTGGACGAGGTGGACAAGGTCGGCTCGGACTACCGCGGCGACCCGACCGCGGCGCTGCTGGAGGTGCTGGACCCGGCGCAGAATCACACCTTCCGGGACCACTACCTGGAGATCGAGCTGGACCTGAGCGACGTGGTGTTCCTGGCCACGGCCAACGTGCTGGAGGCCATCCCCGGGCCGCTGCTGGACCGGATGGAGCTGGTCCGGCTGGACGGCTACACCGAGGACGAGAAGGTCGTCATCGCCCGCGACCACCTGCTGCGCCGCCAGCTGGACCGGGCCGGGATCGGCGCGGACGAGGTGACCGTCGAGGACGGCGCGCTGCGGCGGCTGGCCGCGGAGTACACCCGCGAGGCCGGTGTGCGCGACCTGGAGCGGGCGATCGCCCGGGTGCTGCGCAAGATCGCGGCCAAGCTCGCCGTCGAGGGCGCTGCCGAGGGCGGTGCCGAAGGCGTAGTCGAGAGCGCTGCCGAAGGGCAGCAGGAGGAGCGGCAGAAGGTGGTCGTGGACGCGGAATCGCTGCGCGGCTATCTCGGCCGGCCGCGGCACACGCCGGAGACGGCGGAGCGCACCGCGGTCCCGGGCGTCGCGACCGGACTCGCGGTGACCGGCGCGGGCGGCGAGGTGCTGTTCGTCGAGGCCTCGCTGGCCGATCCGGAGACCGGGTCGACCGGGCTGAGCCTGACCGGGCAGCTCGGCGACGTGATGAAGGAGTCCGCGCACATCGCGCTGTCGTACCTGCGCTCGCACGGCGCCGAGCTCGAACTGCCGGTGGGCGACCTGAAGGACCGCGGCGTGCACGTCCACGTGCCGGCCGGCGCGGTGCCGAAGGACGGCCCGAGCGCCGGGGTGACCATGGTGACCGCGCTGGGCTCGCTGCTGTCCGGCCGGCCGGTGCGCCCGGAGGTGGCGATGACCGGCGAGGTCTCGCTGACCGGGCGGGTGCTGCCGATCGGCGGGGTCAAGCAGAAGCTGCTGGCGGCGCAGCGGGCCGGGGCGACCACGGTGCTGCTGCCCCAGCGCAACGAGCCGGACCTGGACGACGTGCCGGCCGAGGTGCGCGACGCGCTGGAGATCCACCTGGTCTCGGACGTGCGCGAAGTGCTCGGACTCGCGCTGAGCCCGGCGGACGCGGCGGACGGCGCCGCGCTGCTGGCGGCATAAGGCAAGGCATAGCCGGAGGCGCCGCGGTGATCACCGAGATGTGGTCACCGCGGTGTTGCTGTCACCGCGGTTTGGTCACACGGTGAGCGCCGTCGTCATGGGGAGCTTCAGTCCTTGCGGTGGCGGCGCGCCCGCTTGCGCGGGATCCCGGCGGCCGCATCGGCCTTCTCCTGCTCGGCCTCGGCCTGCGCCGCCTCGGCGGCCAGCTGCGCCTGCTCCGCCTGCTCGGCGGTGGCCCGGATGAGCACCTTGCCGGACGTCAGGTCGATCGGGCCCTTGCCCGGCTCGGAGACGCCGTCGACGACCCTGGTGTTCTCCAGCCGCTTCAGCTCCTCGTCGCGGAACTTGTTGCCGGGACTGAACAGCTCGAAGAAGATACTCACCCCATAAAAGTACATTGCCGTCGCGCCGCGCGGTACCGGTGGTTGTGCAGGCGCTGGTCACGGGGGTGAAAGGAGCGGTCCCGGGGCCGCTTCGGCCCCGGGACCGCTACCGCGCCGGCCGCCAGCTACCGGTGGGCAGCGCGCAGCGCGGTGCGGGGCGGGATCGCGCGGCCCGGGTCAGGACTGCGCGGTGCCGCCGGCGAAGTCGGAGCCGAACTGGTTCTCGACCACCGAGGCCACGCCGCTGTCGGTCAGGATGATGCCGAGCTCGCGGTTGTTGCCCAGCGAGTTGCTGGTCATGTTCATCGAGCCGACCTCGACGGTCTGGGTCGACAGGCCGTAGTCGGCGACGATCGCCTTGGCGTGGATGTAGAGGCCGGTGCTGGAGGAGTAGCCGACCACCTTGCCGCCGGCCTTCACCACCGAGCTGATCTCGGAGGAGTAGTCGGACGGGTCCTCGAGCACCACCCGCACCGCGACGCCGGCCTTGGCCCGCGCGACGATCGCGTTGACGATCGCGGAGTCGCTGAACTCCTCCTCCTGGACGTCGAGGGTCTTGGTGGCGCCGTTGATCACCGACAGCAGCCGGGACTGCGCCGTGGTCGGCGACCACAGCAGGTCGTCGCCGTCGCTGGGGGTGATCGACTTGTGGGCGTAGTCGGCGTTGAAGACCGCGACGACCGCGTTCACGTCGGTCGCGTCGCTGTCGAAGACCCCGTAGTCGCGGGTGGTGGTGTAGTACTCGGAGGTGAGGTTGCCGCTGAGGATCAGCGACTCGTCGTTGTCCACCGTGATCGTCTTCTGGTGGGTGTAGGTGAAGGCGGTGGAGGACCACACGACGCCGACGCCCGCGTTCTTCAGCGAGTTGTAGGCCGAGTTGTTGGTGGACTTCTCGGCCTGGTCCAGGATGACCCGTACGGTCACCCCGGCCTTCTCCCGGGCGATCAGGTCGTTGACC
>DASYAE010000261.1:0-43412 GCA_036501535.1 Actinocrinis sp.
CAGCGCGCCCTCGGCCTGCTGGCACAGGAGGGCCGAATCACCGTCAGCCGCAGCGTGCGGGCGACGGTCGCCGCTCCGCCGAAAGAAGATCAGAAAAGCGACTCATGGGCAGAGTAATGGGCAAAAGATCAGGGCGGGAACCTCATAAGAGGTTTCCGCCCTGGTCACAGCAAGAGCCCCCTCCGGGATTCGAACCCGAGACCTACGCATTACGAGTGCGTCGCTCTGGCCGACTGAGCTAAGGGGGCGTGCTCGCGCGGTTCACGAGTGTACCGGGTCGCGGCGGCCTCAAGAAACCGGATAGCAGGTGGGGCGAGCGGTCGAACCGTCCGCTGCCACCGCCGGCCGGGCCAGAGCGAGGGCCGGCGGTGGTGCGGACGGGTGTGTCAGTGGCCCTGCTGGCAGACGGTGCCGGTGGCCGGGAGTGTGTCGTTGATCAGGTATGCGTCGACTGCAGTGTCGATGCAGGAAGTGCCCAGCATGTAGGCCGTGTGGCCGAAGCCGTTCATGGTCAGCAGGTGGCCGCTGGAGAGCTGGGAGGCCAGGCTCTGCGCCCAGGCGTAGGGCGTGGCAGGGTCCTGGGTCGTGCCGACCACCAGGATCGGGGCGGCGCCCTGGGCGGTGATCTTGTGCGGGGTGGTGTCCGGCTTGGCGCCCCAGTAGGCGCACGGCAGGCTCGACCAGTCGATCATCTGGCCGAAGAACGGGGCGGCCTGCTCGAAGGTGGGCAGCTCTTGCTCGACCTGCTGGAGGGAGGCCGCCTCGTCCGGGTGGTCGACGCAGTTGACCGCGAAGTTGGCCTCGGTCTCGTTGCCCTGGTATTTGCCGTTGACCCGGTCGTTGTAGGCGTCGGCCATGCTCAGCATCAGCGCGCCGTTGCCGCTGTAGGCGTTGGTGATCGCGTTGGTCAGGTCGGGCCAGTAGCTCGGGGAGTACATCGCGAAGGCGATGCCGGTCATCGCCTGGGCCTCGGTGAGCTTGCGGGTCGCGTCGCCGGAGATCGGGTGCTGGTCGAGGCCGTCGACCCAGGTCTTGAGCTTCGCCAGGCCGGTGGTCGCGTCGGTGCCGAGGGGGCATCCGGACTGCTTGACGCAGCTCTGCGCGTACTGGTTCAGCTCGTCGTCGAACGCCGTCGCCTGGGCCAGGTTCATCTGCTCGGCCGTCAGGGACGGGTCGAGCGCGCCGTCGAGCACCACGCGGCCGACCCGGGTCGGGAACTCCTGCGCGTAGACCGCGCCGAGGTAGGTGCCGTAGGACTTGCCCAGGTAGTAGAGCTTGGAGTCGCCGAGCGCCGCGCGCAGCACGTCCATGTCGCGGGCCGCGTTGACCGTGCCGACGTAGGGCAGCAGGCTCGCCGAGTCCGCCTCACACTGATTGGCGAAGAACTTGGACTGGTTGACGATCTGGTTGATCTCGGACTGGCCGGTCGGGTCGGGCGGGGTGTTGAGGAAGGTGTCCATCTGGCTGTCGGTCACGCAGTGCACGGCCGGCGTCGACTGGCCCACGCCGCGCGGGTCGAAGCCGACCAGGTCGAAGTGCGCCTCGACGTTGCTGCTGACGATGCCCGACGACTGCGCGTACTGGATGCCGGAGCCGCCGGGGCCGCCCGGGTTGACCAGCAGCGAGCCGATCCGCTCGGACCGGTTGGAGGCCTGCTTGCGGGTGACCGCGATCTCGATCGACTGGCCGCCGGGGTCCGCGTAGTTCAGCGGCACCTTCAGCGTTCCGCACTGCCAGCCGTTGTCACAGCTGTTCCAGCCGATCTTCTGGGTGTAGTACGACTCGAGTCCGGGGGGAGCGCCGAGCTGGCCGGCCTGGGCCGGGCTGGAGGCGGCGACCGGCTGGCCGGAGGCGGACCCGGTGCACGCGGCGGCGAGGACCATGGCCGCAGCGATCGGCAAAGCACGGCCGGCGCGGCGAAGACCACCGGTGCGGCCGGCGCTGCCGGCCCTGCCGATGTAGGCGCGGACGCTGTGCTTCGACGGGCTGCGCTGCGGCATGCTCGCCCCCTTCGTCGGTTCGGCTCGAATGGGCCGCGTCTCACCCCGGCGATGAGGCGCCCACCTGTTGCTACCTGCTGCGCTTCCCGTCCGAGGACTTACATAGGCTACGCCGTACGAGGGGCGGGAGCTGCGATGCGGCGGCGCTCCTATTGGATGCCGCGAGACCTGCTCAACGCGCGCACGACACGCCCTAATGACCACTTACCGTTTACCGTCCGCCCGGCGCCTAACCGGCTCTCAGCGTCATGGCCATCGCCTCGACGGCGAGGAGCGGTGCGACGTTCGCCGCGATCGCTCTACGCGCTTCAAGGACCGCCTCGATGCGACGCAGCGTCGACTCTGGGGTACTCGCTGCGGCCAGGGACGCGGATTCTCGCGCGCGGTCGCCGTGGACGAGTTGCGCGACGCCTGCGTCCAGCGCGCCGAACTGACAGGCCAACACATCGCGGTAGAAGGCGGCGATATCCACCAGCGCCCGGTCGAGCGCGTCGCGCTGGGTGCGGGTGGCACGCCGCTTCTGCTTGGTCTCCAGTTCCTTGAGCAGGCCGGCGGACCCGGCGACGCCGCGCGCGGTGCCGGAGCCCTTGCCCTGGCCAAAGCCCAGCGCGACCTTGAGTTCTTCGGTCTCCTTGGCGTCGAGCTTCTCGCCGACCGCCTTGGCCTGTGCCGTGGCCGCGTCGACCAGGCTCTGCGCGGCTCTGAGCGCCCGGCCTATGTCGCCGACCTCGCCGGGCAGCTGCAGCGACTGAAGGCGGCCGGACTGCGCTGCCGGATCGTTCAGCAGTGCGCGAGCGCGGGCGATGTGGCTCTGCGCGGCATGCGCTGCGTGAAGCGCCCGCTCGCGCTCTACGCCTTCGGTGGCGGCTAAGGCATCGGCGACTGACTCAGGCGACGGCGTGCGTAGGACGACGTGCCGACAACGCGACAGGATCGTCGGCAGCATGTCCTGGGACGACGGCGCGCACAGCACCCAGACGGTCCGCGGCGCCGGCTCCTCGATCGCCTTCAGCAGCACGTTGGCAGCGCCCTCGGTCAGCCGGTCCGCGTCCTCGATGACGATGACCTGCCAGCGCCGCCGCGACGGGGACAGCGCGGCGCCGAGCACAAGGCCTCGGGTGTGGTCGACGCCGATCGTGAGCTGGTCGGTCGCGACCAGGGTGACGTCGGGGTGAGTGCCCGTCAGAGCCGTGTGGCAGTCCTGGCATTGGCCGCAGCCTGGCTCGTGCGGATCGTCGCACTGCAGTGCCGCGGCGAAGGCGCGTGCGGCGACCGAGCGGCCTGAGCCGGGCGGGCCGGTCAGCAGCCAGGCGTGCGTCATCGCGAGTGTCCCGGCCGCTGCGGGCGCAGGTCCGGAGGCCGCCGCGCCGCCCGCCCCGGTTCTCGCGTGCTCGCCCGCGACGACGACGCGCGCCGCGACGGCCGCCGCATGGAGCCGGCCCACGGCCTCGGGCTGGCCGACGACTTCGGTCCAGACGCCGCCCGGTGCGCTCACTTCTTCCCCTTGCCCCGACGCCAGCGGCCGCGCGTGGACTCGTCGGCCTCGCTGTAGTCCTCGAATTCGTCCTCGTCGTGGTGCCGGCTGCCGAACAGCTCGTCGGCCAGTGAGGCCATCCGGGAGCGCGGCTTGTCCTGCGGATCCTCGTCCGCGGTGCCGTGAGCGGCGCCGTGCCCGGCTTCACCGGCGTCGCTCACGCGGCCGATGACCGTCGTGGGCGCCGCAGCCGACTCCGCTATCGTCGGCAGCACCGCAGTTTTCTCGATGGCCTTTTCGGGTTCCGCCGTGTCCTCTGACGCCGGCCTGGCCGCAGGTGTTGGTGCGGGTGCAGGAACAGGCGCGGCGCCGCGTCCGGGACCGGCCTCCAGCTGCCGCTCGGTGCCGGTCAGGCCGGTTCCCAACCGCCGGATCTCGGCCGCCTCGCGCCGGGCCGCGTCGACGAGCCGCGCGGTGCGGGCCTCCGACTCGGCACGCGAAGCAATGTCCTGAGCTGCCTGTGCCTTCGCCTTGGCCTTGGCCGCGGCCTCCGCCCGGCGTACCGCGGCCTCGGCCTCGCGCCGCCGCTCCGCGTCCGCCTGAGCGAGCTGGCGCTCCTCCGTCTCGCGCAATTCCGCCGCGCGCCGGTCCGCCTCTGCGCGCCTGGCCTGCTCGGCAGCCTCCCGCTCGGCTCTGGCCCGCTCGTCGGCGGCGCGGCGCTCCGCGGCACGCTCCGTCTCTAGGCGCAGCCGCTCCTTTTCCTTGCGCGCCACCTCGCGCTCCGTGGCACGCAGCTCCGCCTCTCGCTGCGCCTTAGCCCGCTCCTCGACGCGATGCGCCTCCTGGACGCGCCGCTCTGCCTCTTCGGCTTCGCGCTGCTCCTGGCGTGCCTTTTCCGCCTCGCACACCTCACGCGCCGACGGCGGCAGGAAACCGGCGAGGCGGTCTTGGATGATCGCGGTGATGACCGCAGCGGCCTCGGCTGCGTCGACGACCAGATACCTGCCGGGCGTCGCAGTGGCGCGGGCCCGGAACGACTCGCGCACCCGCTCGTGGAACTCCGGGCTCTCCCCCTCGAGCCGGTCCTTCCTGCCGCCGGACCGGGTGTATGCGCGCTCTGCGGCGACCGCGTGGTCGACGTCGAGCAGGATCGTCAGGTCCGGCTGCACACCGTTCACCGCGAACTCGGAGAGCGCCGCAACCTGCGCCTCGGGCAGTCCGCGGCCGCCGCTCTGGTACGCGATCGAGGAGTCGACGTGCCGGTCCGTGAGCACGATCGCGCCGCGCTCGAGCGCGGGCCGCACGACCTTCTCGATGTGGTCGGCCCGGTCGGCGGCGAACAGGAGCGCTTCCGCGCGCATGCCTATCGGCTCTCCGGTGCGGGCGTGCAGCAGCACTTCGCGCAGCTCCGCGCCGAGCGCTGTCGCGCCGGGCTCGCGGGTGGTGACCACGTCGTATCCGCGGCCGCGCAGCCACGCCGCGACCGCCTTGACCTGGGTCGACTTGCCCGATCCGTCGCCGCCCTCGAAGGCCAGGAACCAGCCCGGGGCGTTGCGCGGGCGGGCCCGGCCCGGTCCGCCGGCCGCCCCGGCCTCGTCCTTCCTGCTGCCCACGACGCTCGGCAGGGCGGATCTCGCCGCCCCGGCGGCCCGGGTGATGGACCGCAGGCGCACCACCGCGGCGCCCCGGTTCGGTTTGTCGGCCCCGGATCGCGCCGTCCCGGATTCCACGGTGGGGCTCCCTCCGTTCCTCTCCGTGCGCGCCGACGGGACCCGCTGCCGTCCCTGCGCCAAGCTGCTGACCAGCCTACTGCGACCCGGTGACGAGTTGGTGCGGTTGGGACACACGCGGCATTACCAAGCGGGACTAACCAGATTTCTCCGCGGTGTTCACGGGTGCCGCCGCCTTAGGCGCCGCCTTGGCCGCCTTCGAAGCCGCGCTCTTCGAAGCCGTGCTCTTGGAGGCCGTGCCCTTCGCCGCGGTCTTCTTGGCGGCCGACTTCTTGGCCGCGGCCTTCTTCTTCGGCGCCGGGCCCTTCGCCCGCTTCTCCGCCAGCATCTCGAAGGCGCGCTCCTCGGTCAGCTCCTCGACCGTCATGCCGCGCGGCACGGTGACGTTGGTGATCCCGTCGGTCACGTACGCGCCGAACCGGCCATCCTTGACCACCACGGGCTTCTCGGTCACCGGGTCCGTGCCGAACTCGCGCAGCGGCGGCTTGGCGGTGCCCCGGGCGCCGCGCGCCTTAGGCTGCGCGTACAGCGCCAGCGCCTGCTCGAGGGTGACCGTGAAGAGGTCGCTCTCCGAGGCGAGCGACCGGGTATCCGAGCCGCGCGTGAGGTACGGGCCGTAGCGGCCGTTCTGCGCCGTGATCTGCTCGCCGGTCTGCGGGTCGACGCCGACCGTGCGCGGCAGGGACATCAGCTTCAGCGCCGTGTCGAGGTCGACCTCGTCCAGCGACATGTCCTTGAACAGCGAGGCGGTCCGCGGCTTGACCGCGTTGCGGCCGGTCGTCGGGGTGCCCTCGGGCAGCACTTCGGTGACGTACGGCCCGTAGCGGCCGTCCTTGGCCACGATCGGGTGGCCGCTGGCCGGGTCCACGCCGAGCTCGCGGTCGCCCGAGGGCCGCGACAGCAGCTCCGCGGCGAACTGCGCGGTCAGCTCGTCCGGGGCGGTGCCCTGGGGGATGTTGGCCCGTGCGACCGGCGTGCCGTCCGCCGCCGTCTGCTCGACGTAGGGGCCCCACTTGCCGACCCGCAGCACGATGCCGTCGGCGATCGGGAAGGTGTTCACCTCCCGCGCGTCGATCTCGTCCAGATGGGTGACGAGCGTGTTCAGGCCCTCGATATCGTCGCCGTCGCCGAAGTAGAAGCGCTTGAGCCACGGCACCGGCTCGGCCTCGCCGAGCGCGATCCGGTCGAGCTCCTCCTCCATCCGCGCGGTGAACTCGTAGTCGACCAGCGAGCCGAAGTGCTTCTCCAGCAGGCCGACCACCGAGAAGGCCAGGAAGGACGGCACCAGCGCGGTGCCCTTCTTGAACACGTACTCGCGCAGCAGGATCGTGTTGATGATCGAGGCGTAGGTCGAGGGGCGGCCGATCTCGCGGTCCTCGAGCTCCTTGATCAGCGAGGCCTCGGTGTAGCGGGCCGGGGCCTTGGTCGAGTGGCCCTCGGCGCCCAGTTTGACCGCGGCCAGCGGGTCGCCCTCCGCGACCTGCGGCAGCCGCCGCTCACGGTCGTCGAGGTCGGCCTCGGGGTCGTCGGAGCCCTCGACGTAGGCCTTCAGGAAGCCGTGGAACGAGATGATCTTGCCGGAGGCGGTGAACTCGACCGCCCGGCCGTCCGCCGCGTCGCCGCCGACCCGGACGGTGACCGAGTGCCCGGTGGCGTCCTTCATCTGGGAGGCCACGGTCCGCATCCAGATCAGCTCGTAGACCCGGAACTCGTCGCCGGTCAGCCGGGTCTGCGCGGGGGTGCGGAAGGTGTCGCCGGCCGGGCGGATCGCCTCGTGCGCCTCCTGCGCGTTCTTCACCTTCGACTCGTACTTGCGCGGCGCGTCGGGCAGGTATTCGGTCCCGTACAGGTCGCGCACCTGAGAGCGCGCGGCCGCGATGGCCGTGTCCGACAACGTGATGGAGTCGGTGCGCATATAGGTGATGAAGCCGTTCTCATACAGCCGCTGCGCGACACCCATCGCCCGGTCGGGGCTCATGCCGAGCTTGCGGCTGGCCTCCTGCTGGAGCGTCGTGGTGCGGAACGGCGCATAAGGTGCGCGCCGGTAGGGCTTGCGCTCGACCGAGGTGACCTCGAACCGGGTCGCCTCCAGGCTGGCCGCCAGCGCCCTGGCCGCCTGCTCGTCCAGGTGGACGACCTCGCCGCGGGCCTTGAGCGCGCCGTCCGGGCCGAAGTCGCGGCCCTGCGCCACGCGCACGCCGCCGACCGCCGCCAGGCGCGCGGCCATCGTGTGCGGGTCGTCCTGCTTGCCCGTGTCGAAGAGGGCGGTCAGGTCCCAATAGCCGGCCGGCACGAACGCGATCCGCTCGCGCTCGCGGTCGACGACCAGCCGGGTGGCCACGGACTGGACCCGGCCGGCCGAGGTGCCGCTGGTGATCTTGCGCCACAGCACCGGCGAGACGCCGTAGCCGTAGAGCCGGTCCAGCACCCGGCGGGTCTCCTGCGCGCTGACCAGGTGCAGGTTGATCGCCCGCGGGTTGGCGACGGCGCGCCGGATCGCGTCCGGGGTGATCTCGTGGAAGACCATCCGCTTGACCGGGACCTTGGGCTTGAGCTCCTGCTCCAGGTGCCAGGCGATGGCCTCGCCCTCGCGGTCCTCGTCCGTGGCCAGGTAGAGCTCGTCGGCTTCCTTCAGCAGCGCCTTGAGCTTGCGCACCTGGTCGTCCTTGCCGTCCGAGACGACGTAGACGGTCTCGAAGTCGTTGTCCACGTCGACGCCGAGCTTCGCCCACGGCTGGCCGGCCACGGCCTGCGGGATCTTGTGCTTGGTCTCGGTGGTCGGCAGGTCGCGGATGTGCCCGACGCTGGCCTCGACGGTGTAGCCGGGTCCGAGATAGCCCTTGATCGTCTTGGCCTTGGAGGGCGACTCGACGATGACGAGGCGGCGCGCGGGCGCGTCGCTTCCGGCCTTGCTGCTCGGCGGCACAGTCGTCCGTCCTTCCTTTCCGCTTCAGCTGCCGCGCCGTTGGACGGCGCAGGTTTGGCGGGCGCGACCGGGTGGGGGACCGCGTCGGCTCGGCACGCGCGGAGGGATACCCCTTTCCGCGCGAGAAGAATCACCCGCCGTCGCGCCCGCCCGCCATGGGCGCGGAGCACGGATGCCGGGCATCCATGACGGCCACGAGGGTCCCGTCAAGCGCGACTCGCCCACCAGAGTAAGCCCAACCGGGGAGCGGTTTGGCTCCGCTGTGTCGCGGACCGCCGCCCGGCGGCCGGGCCACGGGCCGACCCTACTGCGAACGGATGCCCGCTGACCGGGTGAGATACCGAGCCGGACCGGGCCGGATCACCCGTGCGGCGGTTTTCAGGGGACCGTCAGGAAACCCTCCTCGAGAAGAGAACGCACAGTGTCCACGCCGCCTTCCCGCAGCACGGCGCCGCTCAGCCCGTACTTCTCGGCGATCTGCGCGAACACGTCGCCGAGCGGCCGGGTTCCGTCGAGCGCGCCGAGAAGGGCGACGCCGACCGGATCGGTGTCGCCGGACCGGTACAGGCCCGTGGTCTGCCGGAACTTCGTGGTCAGCGGCGACCAGCCGTCCTCGGCCGGCTGGGCCCGCTGTTCGAGGACCAGGCCGTCCGCCGGGCGCAGGGCGGCCGCCAGCAGCTGCTCGTCGGAGGTGTCGCGCAGGAAGGCCTGCCGGTCGAACCAGCCGGGCACCAGGGCGCCGAGCGGCTGATCGACGTGGCCGGTCAGCTCCTCCAGCCGGAGCGTCGGGATCTGCGCCCCGGTCGCGCGCAGGGTGATCCAGCCGAAGCCGATCGCCTCGATCCGGTTCGCCTCGAAGTAGTCGAGGTAGGCCTGGTAGCGGCCGACGTATTGCGGGGTGCCGTAGTCGCCGGAGTCGCGCAGCCACAGTTCGGCGTACTCGGCCGGGTCCTGCACCTCGCGCTGCACGACCCACGCGTCGCAGCCGGTGCCGCGCACCCAGCCGGCGACCCGCTCGCGCCAGTCGGTGCCCTCTTCGTGCAGCCAGTTCGCCAGGATCTGGCACCAGCCGTCCTCGGCCAGGCGGGTGGGCGCCTGCTCGACCAGGCGGCGGCACAGCTCGTCGCCGGGCAGGCCGGAGTCCCGGTAGGTGAACCGGCCCGAGCCGTCCGCGGACTCCGGTGAGACGACGAACGGCGGGTTGGAGACGACCAGGTCGAAGCGCTCGTCGGCGACCGGCTCGAAGAGGCTTCCGGAGCGCAGGTCGATCGTCTCGTGGCGCTCGCCGAGCGAGAGCGCCGCGGTGAGGCGGGCGAAGCGCAGCGCGCGCGGGTTGACGTCGGTCGCGACGATCTGCTCGGCGTGCCGCGACAGGTGCAGCGCCTGCACGCCGCAGCCGGTACCGAGATCGAGCGCGCGCTCCACGGGCTCGCGTACGGCTAATTGGGCGAGCGTGGTGGACGCCCCGCCGACGCCGAGTACATAGTCCGGTTTCATGGACACCGAGCGGCCGGTGACCAGGCCCGCGCCGAGGTCCGAGACGAGCCACCAGTCGGCGTCGGACTCGCCGTAAGGACGGATGTCGACCAGCGCGCGGGCCTTGCTATCTGAGCCGTCGAGCGCGACCAGGCCGCCGTCGATGGCGTCTTCGATCGGCAGCGCGTGGGCCACCGCGCCGGGCTCGACCTCTTCCTGCAGGACGAACAGCTTGATCAGCGTGGCGATCGGCGAATCGTCCGAGGCCACGGCCCGGGAGGCCGCGACGGACTCGTTGCGCGAGAGCGCGCTGTAAGCGGTGGGGCCCAGGGCTTCGAGGCAGCCGTCCACGGTGTACTGGGCCTTGGACAGCGCCTCGCGCAGCCGGTCGATCGCGGCCGGATCCGTCATCAGTTCGGTCACGGGACCCAAACTAGCCACTAACAGGGCCGCACGTGCTGCGGCCCGCGGCCCCGGAGGTCGGGGACGCGGGCCGCAGCCGGTCGCAGGAGCGGATCAGACGTGCGCGACCGCTCCGTTGGACTCGTCCGCGGAGCTGCCGCCCTGGCCGGGCACCTCGGCCTTGACGGCGATGGACTTGCGCTTCGAGTTCCACACCGCGACGACGATGATCAGGACGGCCACACCGGCGATCCCGGCGCGGGCCCCGGGGTTGCCGCCGCTGCCGATGGACAGGCTGACCACGGCCGGGGCGACCAGCAGCGAGACCAGGTTCATCACCTTGATCAGCGGGTTGATCGCCGGTCCTGCGGTGTCCTTGAACGGGTCGCCGACGGTGTCGCCGATGATCGTGGCCTCGTGCGCCGGGGAGCCCTTGCCGCCGTGGTTGCCGTCCTCGACCAGCTTCTTGGCGTTGTCCCAGGCGCCGCCGGAGTTGGCCAGGAACACGGCCATCAGGGTGCCGACGCCGATCGCGCCGGCCAGGTACGAGCCGAGCGCGCCGATGCCGAGGCCGAAGCCGACCGCGATCGGCGCCATCACCGCGAGCAGGCCGGGGGTGACCAGCTCGCGCAGCGAGTCGCGGGTGCAGATGTCGACCACGCGGCCGTACTCGGGCCGGCCGGTGCCCTCCATGATCCCGGGGATCTCCTTGAACTGCCGGCGCACCTCGAAGACCACGGCGCCGGCCGCGCGGGAGACCGCGTTGATGGCCAGGCCGGAGAACAGGAACACCACGCACACGCCGGCCAGCAGGCCGACCAGGTTGCGCGGGTCGGCGACGTTCAGCACGCCGAGGTACTGGTAGAGCGACTCGCCGGTGCCGGGCGTGGTGCCCGGCTTCGACGCCGCCTGGGTGACCGCGTCCTGGAAGGAGCCGAACAGGGCCGTGGCGGCCAGCACCGCGGTGGCGATCGCGATGCCCTTGGTGATCGCCTTGGTGGTGTTGCCGACCGCGTCGAGCGAGGTCAGCACGCGGGCGCCCTCGGCGCTCACGTCGCCGGACATCTCGGCGATGCCCTGGGCGTTGTCCGAGACCGGGCCGAAGGTGTCCATCGCGACGATGACGCCGACGGTGGTCAGCAGTCCGGTGCCGGCCATGGCGACGCAGAACAGGGAGACCAGGATGTGGCCGCCGCCCAGCAGGTAGGCGCCGAACACGCCGGCGCCGATCAGCACGGCGGAGTAGACCGCGGACTCCAGGCCCAGCGAGATGCCGGAGAGGATCACCGTGGCCGGACCGGTCAGCGAGGTCTTGCCGACGTCCTTGACCGGCCGGAAGGCGGTATCGGTGAAGTAGCCGGTCAGCTGCTGGATGAGTACCGCGACGACGATGCCGATGAGCACCGAGAAGAACGCGATCAGCTGCGGGTTGCCGGAGCCGCCGGCGGTCGCGTCGGTCAGCGAGCTGAAGGAGCTCGGCAGGTAGGTGAACGTGAGGATCGCGACCAGCACGATGGACACGGCCGCGGAGATGAAGAAGCCGCGGTTGATCGCCGCCATGCCGGAGCGGTCCTGGGCCCGCGGGTTGACCGCGAAGATGCCGACCACCGCGGTGATCACGCCGATCATCGGCACCAGCAGCGGGAAGACCAGGCCCTTGTCGCCGAATGCGGTCAGGCCCAGCAGCAGCGCGGCGACCAGGGTGACCGCGTAGGACTCGAACAGGTCGGCGGCCATGCCGGCGCAGTCGCCGACGTTGTCGCCGACGTTGTCCGCGATGGTCGCGGCGTTGCGCGGGTCGTCCTCGGGGATGCCCTGCTCGACCTTGCCGACCAGGTCGGCGCCGACGTCCGCGGCCTTGGTGAAGATGCCCCCGCCGACTCGCATGAACATGGCCAGCAGCGCGGCGCCGAAGCCGAAGCCCTCGAGCACCTTGGGCGCTTCATCCTTGTAGATGAGCACCACCACGGAGGCGCCGAGCAGGCCGAGGCCGACGGTGATCATGCCGACCACGCCGCCGGTGCGGAAGGCGATCCGGGTGGCGCGGTTGGCCCCGGACTCGTTCGCCGCCGCGGCGACCCGGACGTTGGAGCGGACCGCCAGGGACATGCCGATGTAGCCGGTGACCGCGGAGAATCCGGCCCCGATCAGGAAGAAGATCGAGCGCCCGATCCGCACGTTCATGTTGTCCGCTGGAAGGGCGAACAACAGCACGAACGCGACGGCGGCGAAAATGCCCAAGGTGCGGAACTGCCGGGCCAGGTACGCCGAGGCGCCCTCCTGGACGGCGGCGCCGATCCGTTTCATGTTCTCGGTGCCCTCGCTGGCCGCGAGCACCTCGCGGACCAGGAAGGCGGCCACGCCGAGCGCCGCGACGGCTACGATGGCCACGACGATCACGAGTGACAAGTTGCCGCCGCTCAAGCTCACGGTGGCAGTGATGGTTGACGGCTCGGCGAGCCGGAGCATTGCGTCCTCCTTGACGTATGCACCCCGTGGTCATGTCGCAGGGCGCCGTCAGGGACGCTGCCCGGCGCCTGTCGGTACGGGGAGATCAGGACCGTTGGCGTCGTCGCGACACCGGGCCGCTCAGCGGGGGCGGAGAGGCATCACACCGCAGTTTCATTCCGCAGTGCTGTCCTCTCTGACCCTGTGCCCGTATGTAGGCACGGCGCGGCGCATTCAGTGGGCGGGAGTTTACGCACGTCGCTCGGTCTATACCAGCACGGCACGGGTATCAGCCCGGCGGTCGGGGTGTGAGTCACGTCTCACCGGAATCCTCGCCCGGACGGGCCGGCACCTCCGTGCAGGCAGGGCCGATCGTCATGCGGCACCGGGCGCGCAACGCCTTCGAGCCGGTCCCGCGCGGGGTGCGGGACCGGCTCGAGTTCACTCGAAAGGCGGACGACGGTCGCATCACTCGACGAGGCGTCAGATCAAGCGGTCACCTGATCTGACGATCGTCGTTCAGCCGGTCAGCCGGTCAGCCGAGGGCCGGCGACCGGCCAGCCCATTCGGATGGCCCCGCCCTGGGCGGTGAGCCGCACCTCGAGGTCGTCGACAAGGCCGCGCAGGACCGCGAGCCCCATCTGCGCCCCGGAGTCGTCGCCGAAGCCGTCCTCCGCGGTGCCGGACGCGCCGGCCGCCTCGGTCGCGGCCGGCGCCTCGCCGCCCTGTGCTTTGTCGCCCTGTGCTTTCTGGTCCTGTGCCTTGTCGTCCTCGGGGTCGTCCGGCTTGGGCACCGGCCCGCCGCTGACCAGATCGAGCACCTCGACGCCGAAGCGCTCGCGGCTGTCGATCAGCCGGACCTCGACCGGCGCGCGGGGAGCCGCCCCGCGGTGCAGGCCGACGGCCCGCGAGCAGGCCTCGCCGACGGCGAGGCGCACCTCGTCGAGCAGGCCCTCCTCCACGCCGGACCGGCGGGCCATCGCCACGGCGACGAGGCGGGCGGTGCGCACGTGCTCGGGGAGGGGGGCGAAGCGGAGCACCACCTGCGCGGGCTGCCCGCGGCGCTCGGACCCGGCGGGGTCCTCGGCGGGCCGTCCCGCCAGGGGCCGGCCGGGGGCGGCTGCGGTGCCCCCGGCCGCGGCGGAGGGTCCGCCGGGTTCGTCGTCGGGCTGGTCGGCGGGATTGAGGGCGGAGTGTTCGCCCGTCATCTGGTCCTCCCGGATAGCTGCCGGTTGTGCTGCACGGTTCTCGGACTCGGGCGTCTCGCCCCCGCCCCGCCGCCGCGGGACGGCGGCAGCGGAGCGGACGGGTCGTCAGTCCGTCGCCGCAACCGCGTCCTCGACCGTCGTGTGGATCGGGAAGACCTTGGTCAGACCGGTGATCCGGAAGATCTTGAGGATGCGCTCCTGGTTGCACACGAGGCGCAGCGAGCCGTCGTGCGCCCGCACCCGCTTGAGCCCCCCGACGAGCACGCCGAGCCCGGTGGAGTCGAGGAAGTCCACCTGCTCCATGTCCACCACCAGGTGGTAGCGCCCCTGGTTGACCAGATCCACCAGCTGCTCGCGCAGTTTCGGGGCGGTGTATACGTCAATCTCGCCGCCGACTTCGATGACCGTGCGGTCACCTTCGTGACGGGTCGAGAGGTTCAGGTCCACGGATCCTCCAGCACTGTCCTGTGCAAGCTTCCCCCGGTGGAAGTGGGGGATGAGCACGTATTCAATCACCCCGCGCCCACGTGTGGCGACGGAATGCGACCGGTTCACCGCGCCGAGTGCTTCGTTGGCTTCTGGTGCATCCTGGTCTCCACGATGCCACGAACCCGCCGCGCTGAGGAGATTCTTCGCCGACTTGTCAGTGTCGCCGCCGCGGAGCGGTCTGACGCCGTGACACATGTTGAGCGAGTGCCTCGACGTGCCCCGGAATACGCCGACTGGCCGAGCTGGGCGGACCCCAGGGTCGTGGAGGCGTTCCGGCGGGACGGCGTGGAAAGGCTCTGGGCCCATCAGGCTGAGGCGGCAGAGCTGTTGCGCTCGGGCCGACACGTGATCTTGGCCACAGGAACGGCTTCCGGAAAGTCGCTCGGCTACCTGCTGCCCGCGCTGACAGCCGTCCTTGACGGGTCGTCAGCCGGAGGCTCGGCGGGTTCGGCAGATTCGGCGGCCGGGGCCTCATCCGAACGCGGCGGCTCGAACGGGGCGCGCCCGGCGGACGGTGCGGATCCGAGCGCGGATTCGAGCGCCGTCGGCGCAGGTAACGGGGCTGATGCGCTAGGTGCGGGGGCAGCGACGGATGCGTTACCTGGGACGCGAATCGCGAGCAGGGCGGGCAGCGCCGGCGGCCGTGCGAAAGGCATAGGCACGACGGCCGGGGCGGCAGGACCCGGCCGATCGACAGTGCTCTATCTCGCCCCGACCAAGGCGCTGGCGGCCGATCAGGCCCGGCGCATCCGGGCGCTGAAACTTCCGATGCCGCCCGCGGCGGCCCTGGACGGCGACACGACGGCCGAGGAACGCCGGTGGATCCGCGACTTCGGCGCGTACATCCTGAGCAACCCTGACATGCTGCACTATTCGCTGCTGCCGGATCACCGGCGCTGGGCTTCGTTCTTCAAGAGGCTGCGCTATGTCGTGGTCGACGAATGCCACGCCTACCGCGGCGCGTTCGGCTCCCACGTGGCCGCGGTATTGCGTCGCCTGCGACGCATCTGCGAGCACTACGGCGCCGACCCGGTCTTCGCGCTCGCCTCCGCGACCGCGGCGGAGCCCGAGACCGCGGCGGGGCGGCTGACCGGCCTGCCGGTCCTCCCGGTGGCAGTGGACGGCTCGCCGCGCGGGGAACTGCTGTTCGCGCTCTGGGAGCCGCCGCTGACCGAGCGGCGCGGCGAGGGCGGGGCGCCGCTGCGGCGCTCCGCGATCGCCGAATCGGCCGGGCTGCTCGCGGATCTGGTGCGGGATCAGGTCCGCACGGTCGCCTTCGTCCGCTCGCGCAAGGGGGCCGAGGTCGTCTCGGTGATCGCACGCGACCAACTCGGCGCCGCCGAGGGCGCCGGCCCAGACGCTGAGGCGCAGGAGGGCCTGAAACCGGATCAGGCGGGACCGGGCAGCCCGAAGCAGAGCCTGCCAGCGTCAGCCGGCCCAGCGTCAGGCGGCCCGGTGTCAGCCGACCCAGTGTCAGCCGGCCGCCCGCCCGCGATCGCCGCGTATCGGGCCGGCTATCTGCGCGAGGACCGCAGGACGCTCGAAGCGAACCTGCTCTCCGGCCGCCTGACCGGCCTGGCTGCGACGAACGCGCTGGAGCTCGGCGTGGACTTCGCCGGGCTCGACGCGGTCGTCATGGCCGGCTATCCGGGAACCCGCAGCTCGCTGTGGCAGCAGGCGGGTCGCGCCGGCCGCGGCGGCGGGGACGCCCTCGCGGTCCTGGTCGCGCGCGACGACCCGCTGGACACGTACCTGGTGCACCACCCGGAGGCGCTGTTCGGCAAGCCGGTCGAGCACACCGTGCTGAACCCGGACAACCCGTACGTGCTGTGGCCGCACCTGTGCGCGGCCGCGGCCGAGCTTCCGCTGACCCGGGCGGACCTGGGCCTGTTCGGTCCCACGGCGCCCGCCCTCGCAGAACAGCTCGCCGGCAGCGGATGGCTGCGCCAGCGGACCACGGGCTGGTACTGGACCAGGCCGGAGCGGGCCTCGGACCTGGCGGACCTGCGCGGCGCGGGCGGCACGCCGGTGCGCATCGTGGAGCAGTCCACCGGACGGCTGCTCGGCCGGGTCGACGCCGCCGCCGCGCACGGAACCGTGCACGAGGGCGCGGTCTATCTGCACCAGGGCGAGACCTACCTGGTCCGGACGCTCGACCTGGACGAGGCGACCGCCCTGGTCGAGGCCGCCCGGCCGGGCTACACCACGACCGCCCGGGAGATCAGCGACCTGCGCATCACCGGCGAGGACCAGGCCCGCGACCACTGCCGGGACGTCCGGCTGGCGCTCGGCTCGGTCGAGGTCACCAGCCGGGTGATCGGCTTCCAGCGCCGCGACACGGCGACCGGCGCGATCCTCGACGAGGAGCCGCTCGACCTGCCCGAGCGCACGCTGCGGACCAAGGCGGTGTGGTGGACCTGCGCCCCCGAGGCGCTGGAGCGGGCGCAGCTCGCCGTTCCGGACGTCCCCGGCGCGGCGCACGCGGCCGAGCACGCGGCGATCGGCCTGCTGCCGCTGTTCGCCGAGTGCGACCGCTGGGACATCGGCGGCCTCTCCTCCGCCGACCATGCGGACACCGGACAGGCCACGATCTTCGTGCACGACGGCCTTCCCGGCGGCGGAGGCTTTGCCGAACGCGGCTTCGAGCGCGCCGCCGCGTGGCTCGCCGCCACGCAGGAGACCATCCGGGCCTGCGAGTGCCCGTCCGGATGCCCGTCCTGCGTCCAGTCGCCCAAATGCGGGAACGGCAATCAGCCGTTGGACAAACCGGGTGCGTATCGCCTGCTCGGCGTATTGCTGGAGGGCTGCTGACGGGTAGAAGCCGGGGAGAGGCGGTGCGCCGCCGGACCGGGACCGGTGATTGACCTTGGAGATGGCAGAGGCCTTGGCGGCGGACACTGTGTTGATCGGCGGCATGTTGATCAGCGCGGTGTTGATCAGCGCAATGTTGGTTGGCGCGGTATCAGTTGGTGCAGCGCTGGCTGGCGCGGTGCCAGCGCGCGGTGTGCCCGTGTCGATGTGCGCTGCGCTGACGGGCACCGCAACGGTGCACGATGCGCGAACGGGCGGTGGGTCTTCAGCCAACGCGCTGACCACGGTTCCGGGGCAGCCTGGCGCCGTGTCGGCGACTCCGATAAGGCGGCGGCCGTGATCGCGGTAGGCCTGGCGGTAATCGCCGTGATCGTCCTTCTTACCGGCGGGGTGGTCGCCGATTCGACCGGGCCGGACAGCCTGAATTTCTTCGGCATCTTGGTGCACGCGACCACTGCTCAGGTGTTCCTGACCGGAGCCCTGTGCACGTGGATGCTGTTTGCCGCGGCGTGGCTGCTGTCGAGCGGGATGCGCCGGTCGAGGCTGCGTTCGGCGGAGCTTTCCGAGGCCCGGCGCACGCGCAGGGCGCGGCGCCGGAACGCGCTCGGCGGCGCGGACCGGCTCGCCGAGCCGCAGGGCTGGGCCGGCGATGAACTCGACGCCGACGGCTTGGCCGCCGGCCGGGTCCTCGTCCGCGGAATTCCGCTGGGCTCCGCCTTCATCGGGCCCGGCACGACCGGCGCCGCCGGGCAGCGCCCCTTCGACGGGCCCGGCTTCGGCCACGGCGACGACCCGGCCGCCGGGCAGCAGCCGGCTGAAGAGCCATCCGGCGGTCACTGACCGCTCCACGCGCACGCGGCAGTCGAGCCCGTCGCAGGTGCACGAGATCATCCGGGCCGAGTCGGACGCCGCGACGACCGTGGCCCGGGCACACGGCGCATCGCCGCTTGGAGCCGGATCGTTGAGATCGGCATCGGGATCGATGCCGCGCCCGAGCCGGGCGACTGACGCTGTGGCAGCGGCTAGTGACGCCTCATCAGCCGCGCGCTCCGCCTTGTGCCTGATCGAGACGACACCGATCCACAGCAGTGCGCCGGAAGCGACGCCCGACGCAAGCAGCATCATCGCCAGTGCCCAGACGGTCGCCGACCCGCGCTCTCCCCTAGGACGCCTCACCATGGCGGGACTCCGCGTTCGGATCGGGGTTCGGGCTCGGGGCCAGGGCCCGGTTCGGCCTCAGTCTCCTGCTGAGAGGCCGTCGGCGCCGCCGTCGCACCGCAGGCGACGCCGACTTCGCAGGGCACGCGCGCCTCGTCCGCGACCGTCAGTCCGGGCAGCAGGGAACTCTTGCCGAAGGCCACGCGGTCCGCGACGCGCACGATCATGTATCCGTCGGCCTGGCGGACCGTCACCAATGCACCGGCGGGCGCGAACGTGCGCACGGCCTGACCGGCGAACTCGCTCGGCTCGCCCCGGGCAAGTCCCCGCGCCGCCTCCCACGCCGCGTCGCCGCAGCGGATCCGCGCGCCGATCGCCACGACCAGGAACGCGAGGGTGAAGCCGACGCCCAACAGGGCCGGAAGCACCATCGCGGTCTCGGCCGTGACGGATCCGCACTGCGAACGGCGGGGCCGCGAGCGACAGGATTGCGTGCCGGAGGACGTGTGCGCGGTCATCCGACCGAGCCCAGCGCTCGATGGATGATCCCGGTAAGCAGGTCCGCGACCGCCTGACTGGTCACGATCTTGTAGAGCACAGCAGCGAAGGTGCAGGCCACGACGGTCCCGATGGCGTATTCGGCAGTGACCGAACCGGTTTCGCGGCTGCGCGCCCGCACCGGCTCGGTGCGGCGGCGGATGAGCGCGAGGATGGGACATCGGCGGCGACCGGGAGGCTTCGGCAGCGGTTCTGCCCGCGTCGTGTTCCTCGGCGCTGCGGTCATGGACGCCGCTCTCACCGGCACCACGCTCATCGGCGTCGTTCCTGTAACTGTCACCGGGGCGCTGCGCATGGATACGGCGTTCGCCAGTGCGACGATCTTCACCATCGGTCTCTCCTCGACGAGTCAGGTGCGCAGCCCGGCCAGTAGGCCGAGCGCGGTCGGCACGATGCCGACCAGGACGAAGGCGGGCAGGAAACAGAGCGCGAGCGGCGCGGTGGCCCGGACGGCCACGGCCCGGATCTCGGCGCGCGCCGCTTGTCGGGCGGCGGCCCGGCATGATTGGGCGGCCGCCGCAGCTGTCCGCGCCGCGGGTGCGCCGGTACGACTCGATCGCAGTGCCGCGGCCCCCACCGTGGCCGTCGCACCGTCGACCATCAGCGGCCGCCAGGCGATCTCGGGATCAGCGCCGCTCCGCAACGCCTGCGCCGATCGGGCGAAGCGTTCTGCGATCACCGCGACCGGTGCGGCCTCCCGGCCCGCCGGTGCGGCGCTGCCGTAAGCGATCGCCACGACGGCAGCGGCATCGGCCGGCAACAGTCCGGCACCCAGCGCCGCCGCGAACAGATCCACCGGAGCGGACGCCGACGCGACCAGCCGGCGCTGCCTATCCTGTTCGGCGCGGGACGCTCCGCGCATGATTGCGGCCAAAGCGAAGGTCGCGGCGATAGGCCCTACGAAGACGCCGCCGAGACCGCCGATAAAGATGCCTACCGCGCAGCCGGCGAACACCGCCGCCAGGACCTGACGCACGGTCGGCTTTCGCCAGCGGGCAGACGCCTCAGAGCACGCTGTCGCGGCCATGACGGGCATAGCCGGGGCTCCAGGGCTCCGGCACAGGTCGGCTACCGACCCCTCGGGTTGGACCACGCGCCGTATCGCCAAGGCCGCCGAGACGAGGGCCACCGCGGTGACGGCCTCGACCGACCGCACACCGGCCCCGGACGCGAGGCCGCCCGAGCTCGACCGACCGGCCCGGACGGTCGCAGCGGCCGAAGAGGCCCAGCGGACGGCCGCGAAGGCGATCTGATGTCCGCTCACGAGCCACCGCCGGTCAATGCGTGCTCGGCCAATGCATGATCGGCAAACGCATGATCGGCCGCCGCGGCTGGTTCGACCCAGCGCTCCGGGGCAAGTGCGGCGACGGGCCCTGGCTCGGGCCGCGGTCCGGCCCCGGAGCGGGAGCGGGAGCGGGAGCGACGCGGCGGTGTCTGCCCGACCGAGCCGACAAGCCGTCCGATCCACCAGATCCCGACCATCGACAGCCCCGCTCCGGTTGCCAAGCACAGCTCACCCGCCTGGTTGTGCAGCAGCAGATCGAGCGGATCGCCGCCCAGGGCGGAGCCGAGGGCGAGGCCGAGCAGCGGCAACACCGCGAGCAGGCCGGCGGTCGCGCGAACCCCGGCGAGTTCGGCGGCCAGTTCCCGACCCCCGGCGTTGCGTTCCCGCAGTCCCTGCTCGATACCGCGGACGGCCTCGGCGAAAGCGATGCCGTGCCGTTCCGCGGCGGCCCAGCAGGCGGCGAGGGCCGCCAGCTCCTCCCGGCCGGGAACCGAGGCGGCCCGGCGAAGCGCCTCACGCAGGCTCTCCGGCTCGCCGTCGGCGGACTCGCCGTCGGCTGCCGCCGGTCCGGCATCGGCGCGGCGCCCGGCGCCGGACCGGCGGTCGGCGAGGTCGCGCAGCTGCGGACGGCACCAGATCGCCTCGGCGAAGGCCTGTTCCGGCAGCCGTCCGGCCTCGAGCTCGGCGCGCAGCGCGGTGCACAGGTCGGCGACGGCCGCGCGTTGCGACGCTTCCTCGGCTCGGCGGCGGGACTCGGCGATCCGGGCCCGGGCGAGCAGCACGAGCGGCGGCATCATGAAGAGCAGGACGATGCTGCGAGCCGCCAGCGCGGCCAGGCCCCCGGCGGCGACCGCGGCCAGGATGCCGACGCCGAGCGGCAACGAGCGGTGAGCGCCGTCGCGCCGCCCGCGGTCTGGCAGTGCCGCTTGGACCGGCAGCCGACGCAGCTGACGAAGAAGATGAAGATGCAGAAGATGCAGAACCGGAATACGGCTGTTCGAGGTACGGCCGGATGGGACGGGCGGGACCGCGGGAACCTGCTGCGGCGGGTCGGTCGAGATCGTCACAGCCCCTCCCCCGGGTCGGGCCCGAGCATGGGCCGCTTTCCCCGGCCGCCGGAGGCCCGCCCAGGCGGCGGGTACGGCGGGTATCCGGGCGGCGGCTGCATCGACGGCGGATATGCCGAAGCGGGATAGCCGGTGTAAGCCGGGCCGGGCCGCGGCTCGATCGCGTGCCCGAACTCCGCGGCGACCCGCTCGGGCGGACGCCCCAGCTCCTCGATGAGCAGCGGGAAGCCGGTCCACTCGCGGGCCTGGCCGGAGCGGTCGAAGCTGAGCGCCAGACTGGCCTGGATAGGCCCGACCGCGCCGCGCCGGCGCACCACGGCCAGCGACTGCAGGTAGCGGCGGCCGATCTGGTCCCGGTCCAGGTGGATGGCGACGCGCAGAGCCGCGGACGCCTGGCTGTGCACGGCTTCCCGCGAGACCCCGGCCATCAGCCCGAGCGCCTCGATGCGCGCAGGGATGTCCTGAGGACGGTTGGCGTGAAGCGTTCCGCACCCGCCCTCCTGACCGGTGTTCAGGGCGTTGAAGAGGTCGATGATCTCGGCGCCGCGGACCTCGCCGACCACGATCCGGGTCGGCCTCATCCGCAGCGCCTGCCGCACCAGGTCGCGGACCGTCACCTCGCCGCGCCCCTCCTGGTTCGGCGGCCGGCTCTCCAAGCGCACCACGTGCGGGTGGTCGGGGCTCAGCTCCACGCAGTCCTCGATGAGGACCAGCCGCTCCTCCGGATCGGCCACCGAGAGCATGCTCGAGAGCAGCGTCGTCTTGCCGGTGCCGGCACCGCCGGTGACCAGGAACGGCAGCCGTTTGCGAACGATCTCGGCCAGCAGCTCCGCCGCCCGCGCGGTCACCGTGCCGAGCTCGGCCAGCTGGTCGAGGGTGTAGCGGCGGCGGCCGGCCACGCGCAGCGAGATCGCCGTTCCGCCGACGGCGAGCGGCGAGAGGACCGCGTGCAGCCGGTTCCCGTCGGGCAGCCGGGCGTCCACGAACGGCGATGCGTCGTCGAGCCTTCGGCCGGCCTGCACGGCCAGCCGCTGGGCGTAGCGGCGAACGGCTTCTTCGTCGGCGAACCGGGCCTCGGCGCGTTCCAGGCGGTCGGCGCGTTCGACCCAGATCTCGCCGGGGCCGTTCACCAGGACGTCGGTGACCTGGGGGTCGGCCACGAGGGCCGCGATCGGGTCCTCGGGCCGCCCCTCGGCGGGGATGTCCTGCGTCGTCGAGTCGAGGGAGGTGGTCATGCCGGCCGCCCGGCGGCGCGCCCGCCGAGGCAGGGGTCTGCCTCCGCGGTTTTACGGACCCCGGTCCAGCCGCCGCGTGGCCCCGTACGGCAGGGCGCACGACCGCTGGGGCGGAATCCGTCTGCTGCGTCGCCGGAGTCCCGCGGACCCGCGCCGCGCTGCGCGTCCCTCGAGCCGTCCCCCGATCCCGGCAGACGCTCTGCGGTGCCGCACGTGGCAGTGATGTACATGGCAGTGCCCTTCCATACCTCGCCGTGGTCGCGGATCGTCTCCGCACAACTACGGTGTGGCATGGCGGTGGCTCTGCGCCACCCCCAATTTTCAATCTGTGGATAACTACCCCCGACAGCCCCGCCGACCTCGGCGGCAGTCGGCGGTCACACCCGAATCAAAGGACTAAATCCGCTTCGTCACCATCACTCGCCGCGAAGGCGGGCGGGGCCGGAGGAATTGAATGAACGTCACATGAACCACGACAGAACACCCGAGTGCCGTGCGACGTGAGCGAAGGGGCCGCCCCCACATCACCCCAGGTCAGGCCCGGAAGTGGAGAAAGAGGACGACCCCCGCCGGGGGGGAGAGCGGGGGTCGTCACCTCGGCGCGACTCGGGGGGGAGGAGCCGGGCCGAGGCTGCACGGTCGCGAACGATCCGTGACTTCCATGGTGTACCCGATGGGCCACAAAGGCAAACTGAACCGCAAACAATTACGCCGAATGGTGGTTCAACCGGGTCTGAACTGCATGTTCCCACGAAGATTACGCTTCGTGTCCGCCATGCCCCGCCCCTCGCAGGAGCCTCATGACCGCCACTGCCACCCTCCGTAATCAGTACTGTCACAAGATCGCGGTGGCCTCGCGCGCGGCGGCCCTCCACCGGAAATCCATCCGCCGCGCCCCCGCCGTCCACCCAATCTTGCCGCCGAAGCCCGCACACCGCGTAGGCTTCAGTCAACGCAACCGGCCAGGGAAGCCTCAGGAGCCATTACCGATGCGCAGCGCGGCGTTTTTCGACCTCGACAAGACGATCATCGCGAAGTCCTCGACGCTGGCCTTCGGCCGCTCGTTCTACCAGGGCGGACTCATCAACCGGCGGGCAGTGCTCAAGACCGCCTACGCGCAGTTCGTGTACCTGGTCGGCGGAGCGGACCACGACCAGATGGAGCGCATGCGCCAGTACCTCTCCGCGCTGTGCACCGGCTGGGACGTCAACCAGGTCAAGGAGATCGTCGCCGAGACCCTGCACGACCTGATCGACCCGCTGGTGTATCAGGAGGCGGCGGACCTGATCGCGGAGCACAAGGAGGCCGGCCGCGACGTGATCATCGTGTCCTCCTCCGGCGCCGAGGTGGTCGAGCCGATCGGCGAGCTGATCGGGGTGGACCGGGTGGTGGCGACCCGCATGGTGGTCGAGGACGGCCGCTACACCGGCGAGGTCGAGTTCTACGCCTACGGCGACAACAAGGCGGCCGCGATCAAGGCGCTCGCCGACACCGAGGGATACGACCTCGACGACAGCTACGCCTACAGCGACTCGTCCACGGACCTGCCGATGCTCGAGCTCGTCGGGCACCCGCACGCGGTCAACCCGGACCGGGCGCTGCGCAAGGAGGCGGCGGCCCGCGACTGGCCGGTGCTGGTGTTCGCGAACCCGGTGTCGCTGCGGGCGAAGATGGCGAACCTGAACCTGCCGCCGAAGCCGGTGCTGGCGGCGACCGCGCTGGGCGTCGGCACGGCGGCCGCGGCCGGCATCGTCTGGTACGCCCGCAAGAAGCGGTCCTGACTCCCGCGGCGCACGGAGCCGTCACGGCGGGATGACGGCAGGTCGCACGAAATTGTTCGGCGATCAAACATTCAATTCGTCGAATCCGAGAGCCGGCTCATTTCCACATTCGCTCAGCGAGGCCGGGGCGACGGGACCAGAGAATAAAGCGCCGAAAAAGGTGACGGCGCCCCGGCCGCTGGGCGGGGCGCCGTCTCAGATCGCGGCCTGGTCCGGGATACCATGCGTGCACCGTTACAATTCGCCAGCTCAGTCCACCGATCACGGTGTCTGTCTCGACGGGCCCTCTCGCGGGTCGGCTGCGCGTGGGTTCCCAAACTTCGCCGTGCTGCGGTCCGTGTGGCCGGTGACTTCTACTCCTCGAATACCTTCCTGTAAGAAGCGGTCTCGCGGGCCGTACTTCCTTTATAAGCCGAGTCGGCGGAATTGGAAAGTACACACCGGAGCACATCACTGCGTTCACCCGAATGGGCTCATCCTTCGGACCGACCCGCCCCACGCGTTCACCCACGCATCAGGGCTTCACAGACCGCCGTCGACTCGAGCGCGCCGAGTTCGAGCGCGCGTGCGCAGAACGCGATCCAGCCGGACAGGCCCGCCGCCGTCCCCGACGCGTAGCCGGTCAGCGCTTCCTGGCGGGCCTGGGGACCCAGTTCGACCATGCCGGCCTCGGGCACGGCGAGCGACTGCGGATCGAGTCCGCGCGCGGCCAGCGCCAAGCGGAACACGGCCCGGCCGACCAGGCCGTCGCCCCAGCCGAAGGGGCAGGCGCACAGCGACTCCCCGAGCGACACGGCCGCGACGACGAGCGCCGGTGCCGAGCCGGGCGCGGCGAGAATCCCGGTCAGGGCACCGAGACGCTGTGCGGCCGCCTCAGCAGGGACGGGGCTGAGCGGTGTGAGCGCAATCGACGGCGCCCCAGAGTCGGCGGGGGCTTCGAGCCTCTCTGAGGGTTGCGACGCGGCGGCCCCGGCAGAGCCGTCGGCGGGGCCTGAGTCTGTCGTCTCCGGCTTGGACGGCGCACCGGTGGCCCAGCCCGGTTCCGCCTCGGCGGGCTCCCCCGGCATGCGCGGCCGGCCGATCCGGTCGGCGGGCACCGCGCCGGCCGCGGCGAGCATGTGCAGGCGGGTCAAAGCCTGGGCGGGTGCCTGCCGGAACACCGGCAGGAGGCTGGACAGCTCGGCGGAGATCCGCAGGGCGCCACGGACGGGTGCGGCATCTGCCCCGTTGCCGAAGTCGGTCCTTCGGCGCAGTTCCTCCAAAGGCCAGTCCGCTCCGGCGAGCGCCGCCGAGGCGCGCGAACCGCGCAGTGCCGATTCCGCGGTCACCTCTGCCGAGCGACTGCGCAGAACGCGATGGCCGCGAAGCCGGTCCACTGCCGAACGTGCCTCGGCGATGGCGGCCGGAACACCGGGCAGGTCGGCCAGGGCGGCGAGGGGATCGGCGGTCGGAGTGCTCACAAGTCAAGAACCATACGACACGCTCGAGGCGGGTCGGTGACTGCGGCCGGCCTGGGTGATTAGGCAGATGCACAGCAGGGGGCGTATTCGCGGACGCGGACCCGGGCGCGGCGGGTACCGGATACAGAGCGACCGACCCCACACGGGTCACCGGACCGGGTGAATCGGGATGCGGCGGCCCACCCGAACGGGCCACGGCGGCTTGACCAGGCCGCTGAGCCGGCTGGCAGACTCGGCGGCGACCCGGCTAGATGAAAACGATTGTCGTGATCGGGACAAAGCCGTAGGCTGTGACAGCGGCCGGTGCGCGGGGCGACCCGTCCATCGGCTTCGTCGGCCACGTCGGCTTCGTCCGCGGCCGCTCGCGGCTCTCGGCCATCGTCCAGCTTCCTTCACAACTGCGAAGAGGTATCCGAGCATGCGCGTGGCCTTCGTCGGCAAGGGAGGCAGCGGCAAGACCACTGTCTCCGCCCTGTTCATCCGCCACCTGGCCGCCGCGGGGGCGCCGGTGCTCGCCGTGGACGCGGACATCAACCAGCACCTGGGCACCGCGCTCGGGCTCAGCGAGCAGCGGGCCGCCGCGCTGCCCGCGCTCAGCGGCTACACCAAGCAGCTGAAGGAGCACCTGCGCGGCGACAATCCGCTGATCGCCTCGGCTGAGCACATGGTGAAGACCACGCCGCCCGGGCGCGGGTCGCGGCTGCTGCGGTTCGACGATCTGGCTCCGCTCGACGCGTGGTGCGCGGTTCCGCTCGACGGTGAGCTCGGTGCGGAGCTCGGCGGCGTGCGGCTGATGGCGACCGGGGTGTTCAACGAGGCCGATCTCGGCGTCTCCTGCTACCACGCCAAGGTCGGCGCGGCCGAGCTGATGCTCAATCACCTCGTCGACGGGCCCGGCGAATACCTCGTCATGGACATGACCGCCGGGGCCGACGCCTTCGCCTCGGGCCTGTTCACCCGGTTCGACGTGACCTTCCTCGTCGCCGAGCCGACTCGCAAGAGCCTGTCGGTCTACCGGCAGTACCGCGACTACGCAGACGAATACGGCATCGCCGTGCACGTCGTCGGCAACAAGGTCGCCGACCGGGCCGACCTCGACTTCCTGCTGGCCGAGACCGGCGGGGCGCTGGTCGGCTGGCTCGGCCAGTCCGGCTTCGTGCGCGGCCAGGAGCGCGGCGGCCCCGCCCCGTTCGGCGCACTCGAACCGGCGAACCGCGCCGCGCTCGCCGCGCTGCGGGAGGCCGTGGACGGGACCGGGAAGGACTGGGACCGGTTCACCGAACTGGCCCACCACTTCCACCGGAAGAACGCTGCCTCGTGGGCGAACAAGTCCGTCGGCGCCGACCTGACCGGGCAGATCGACCCGGAGTTCCGCATGGGCCCGGCACTCGTGCAGTCGCCTGTCTGACAACCCGCCCCCGCGCCCGTTCGGCCCAATGATCCGGTTGGCCCGATAAGCAGCCTCTTGGTCCGAATGGCTCGCATCACCAAGCCGCTGCGCACTTTCGGCGTGATCTCAACCACCCACCCGGGTCTTCCGGTGCGCAGCCGAGTGACGTAACTTCGACACCGTGGACTCGACGGCGACAACGCTCGCGGTCGCGGGCGTGCTGGCCATTCCGGTCGGTGCGGTGTTACGCGCCGCGCGCCGCCACCATGTCTACGGCACCCCGACCGAGCGCGCCGCCTACGAGGCGATGCACAGCGTCTCGATGGCCGCGCCCGCGCTGCGCGAGGGTCTTTCGGCGGACTCGGCCAAGCGGTCCGCCCGGCATCTGCGCCGGCTGCTCGGCGCCGAGGCCGTGGCGATAACCGACGAGGACCGGCTGCTGGCCTGGGAGGGCGGCGGCGAGCAGCACGCGCCGGACGCGCTGGTGCACGCCAAGAACGTGATCGCGACCGGCCGGGTCAAGCTGCTGGACTGGATCGACTGCGGCGGCGAGCAGTGTCCGGTGCGGGACGCGGTGATCGCTCCGCTGATCGTCGACGGCCGCACCGTCGGGACGCTGGCCGCGTACAACGGCACCGCCTCGGTCGCGCTGACCCGCGCGGTCTGCGAGGTCGCCCGCTGGGTCTCGTCCCAGCTGGAGCTGGCCATGCTGGACCAGTCCCGGACCCGGGCCATGGAGGCGGAGATCCGGGCGCTGCGGGCGCAGATATCGCCGCACTTCATCTACAACTCGCTCACCGCGATCGCCTCCTTCGTGCGCACTGACCCGAGCCGGGCCCGCGAGCTGCTGCTGGAGTTCGCCGACTTCACCCGCTACTCCTTCCGGCGCAACGGCTCGATGACCACGGTGGCCGAGGAGCTGCGCTGCATCGACTGCTACTTCCAGTTGGAGCAGGCCCGGTTCGGCGACCGGCTGCGGCTCGCGCTGCACATCGCGCCCGAGGTCCTCGACGTGCAGCTGCCGTTCCTCTGCCTGCAGCCGCTGGTGGAGAACGCGGTGCGGCACGGGCTGCAGGGCAAGGCCGGCGAGGGCACGGTGACGGTCACCGCCGAGGAGGAGGACGCCGAGTACCGCATCACCATCAGGGACAACGGGCTGGGCATGGAGCCGGAGACGGCGCGCGACGCGCTCGGCGCGGCGGGTCCGGCCGACCTCTTCGCGCCGGTCCGGACGGGCGACGCGGACCCGGCCGACGCAGCGGCGGCGAACGGCGGTTCCGCCGCCCGGCCGAAGGACGCCCACGCGCTGGCGAACATCCAGGAGCGGCTGCGCGCGGCGTTCGGACCGGACCACGGGCTGGAACTCGCCTCGTCCCCGGGCGAGGGCACCACCGTCACCATCCGGATCCCGAAGGTCAGAGTGCGCAGGAAGGTCGGCGCGCGCAGGGAGATCTCGTGACCGACCCGAACGAGCGTTCCGCCGACCGCCCGGCGGAACGCCAGCCCGACCGTCCGACCTCGCCCGGCCACAACGCGGCTCCCGGCGCCGGCAACGGCACTGCCACGGCCGCGGTCGCGGCGGCTGCGGACCCGCCGGGCCTCTCGGTCGTCGCGGTGGACGACGAGCGCCCCGCGCTCGACGAGCTGACCTACCTGCTCGGCGCGGACTCGCGGATCGGCAGCATCCGCACCGCCTCCAGCGGTCCCGAGGCGATGCGGCTGCTCGGCGGCCGGCAACGGGTCGACGCGCTGTTCCTGGACATCAGGATGCCCGGGGCGACCGGCCTCGACCTGGCCAAGGCGCTGGCCCGGCGCACGGACAGCCCGCAGATCGTGTTCGTGACCGCGCACGAGGACTTCGCCGTCGGCGCGTTCGACCTGCAGGCCGTGGACTACCTGCTCAAGCCGGTGCGGCAGGACCGGCTGGCCGAGGCGGTGCGGCGGGTCGGCGAGCGGCTCAACGCGCGGACCCGGCCGTCGGCGGCGCAGGCCGAGGAGGACGAGGTGGTGCCGGTCGAGCTGGCCGGCGTGACCCGGTTCCTGACCCGGTCCCAGATCCGCTTCGTCGAGGCGCAGGGCGACTACGCCCGGCTGCACACGGCCTCCGGCTCGCACCTGGTGCGGATCTCGCTGGCGACGCTGGAGGAGCGCTGGACGCCGCACGGCTTCGCCCGCATCCACCGCTCCTACCTGGTCTCGCTGCGGCACGTCCAGGAGGTCCGCTGGGACGCCGGGCACACCACGGTCAAGGTCGGGGACCGGCTGCTGACGGTGAGCCGCCGGCACGCGCGGGAGCTGCGCGACCGGATGCTCGGCGAGCGGCATCCTGCCGAAGGCGCACGCCGGTAAACAAGCACAGCGCGCACGCCGCTAAAACAAGCACAGCAGCAAGCACAGCGCGCACGCATGTGACGACGCGGCGCACCGCCGAACCATGCCGCCGGGGATCTCGTCTCACCGCTGGTCAATAGCGGCGCGCGGCGCGTCCGGCCGGGCGCGCTACGACCGGCTTTACCAATCGGCGCGCCTCTGGCTCCACTCGGCGCATGGAACGCATGTTTCCCCACTGCGCGCGATATCGGCTGGGCACCAACTGCGCGGAGCCGGGAATTCGCCCGGCTCCGACCGCACCCTCACCCTCAAGGATCCGTGCCCCGGCACCGTCCGCGACGCAGCGTCCGTCCCGCCCGCCCCAGTTCGGACCGACGCCGCCGCACCGGCTGCTGCCCGGCAGCACGGCCTCCGATCCGCGCGAAAGGATCAGTCGTGAGCAACGAGGCTTCCACGACTCTCAACTCCCCCGCCTGGGGCGACCCGGCCCCGCTGGGCCTGTCCGGCTTCGCCCTGACCACCCTGGTGCTCTCGGTCTCCAACGCCGGCCTCGTGAAGGAGGCCGGAGCCGGCATCCTCGTGCTGGGCCTGGCGGCTTTCTACGGCGGCATGGCGCAGTTCGTCGCCGGCGTCGTCGAGTTCCGGCGCGGCAACACGTTCGGCGCCACCGCGTTCGGCTCGTTCGGCGCGTTCTGGCTCAGCGAGTGGTGGATCGACACCCATCTCACCGCGGCCAGCGGCGACATCCATCAAGCCACCGGACTGCTCCTGGTCGGCTGGGCGATCTTCACCGGCTTCATGACGGTGGGGGCGCTGAAGACCAGCTACGCCGTGCTCGCCGTGTTCGCGGCGCTGACCCTGACCTTCCTGTTCCTGGCCCTCGGCGCGTTCCAGAACGGCGTCCAGCCGGACTCGCTGACCAAGGTCGGCGGCTACCTCGGGATCGTCACCGGCCTGTTGGCCTGGTACGCCGCGGCCGCCACGGTCATCAACTCCACGCACAAGCGGGAGCTGCTGCCGACCTGGCCCCAGTAGCCGAACACGAGTGCCGCCGGACCTGACCCCGGTTCGGCGGCGCTCCGCCATGTCCCCGCGCGCCGCGCGTGGAAGCGGCCTGCGACATGACTCAGGCCGCGTCTCCACATGTCTGCGGCGGTGCGGGAGGGCGCCGCAGCCGGCCATCTGGTCTAGACCTCTAGATTGGTGTAGACCTTGCAGGGCAGGAAGCCGGACTGCTGTGCATAGCGCGGCGCTGTGCCTAGTATTCCGACGAGCGCTGCACAGTGTCCCGGCACACATCTGGCTAAACACTGGTTCTTCCCGAGGAGTCCGCGTGTCCAACGAAACGCTGTCGAACCTGCTCAATGAGGAGAGGCGGTTCGAACCGCCGGAGGGACTTGCGGCCGCGGCCAACGTAAAGGCCGACGCCTACGACGCGGCGGAGGCCGACCGCCTGGCCTACTGGGAGGCGCAGGCCCACCGGCTGAGCTGGGCCGAGCCGTGGACCGAGGTGCTGGACTGGTCGAATGCGCCGTTCGCCCGGTGGTTCGTGGGCGGCAAGCTCAACGTGGCCTACAACTGCGTCGACCGGCACGTGGAGGCCGGGCACGGCGAGCAGGTGGCCATCCACTTCGAGGGCGAGCCCGGCGACACCCGCACCATCACCTACGCGCAGCTGAAGGACGAGGTGTCCAAGGCCGCGAACGCGCTGATCGAGCTCGGCGTGCAGACCGGCGACCGGGTCGCGATCTACATGCCGATGATCCCGGAGACGGTGTTCGCGATGCTGGCCTGCGCCCGGATCGGCGCGCCGCACTCGGTGGTGTTCGCGGCCTTCTCCAGCGAGGCGCTGCGCTCCCGCATCGACGACGCCGGGATCAAGGTCCTGATCACCGTGGACGGCTACAACCGGCGCGGCGGGGTGGCCAATCTCAAGCCGAACGCGGACGCGGCCGTGGACGGGGCCGACTCGATCGAGAAGGTGCTGGTCGTGCGGCGCACCGGGCACGAGGTGCCGTGGAACGCCGAGCGCGACGTCTGGTGGCACGAGCTGGTGGACCGCCAGTCCGACCAGCACACGCCGGAGGCCTTCGACTCCGAGCACCCGCTCTTCATCCTCTACACCTCCGGCACCACCGGCAGGCCCAAGGGCATCCTGCACACCACCGGCGGGTACCTGACGCAGGTCTCGTACACGCACAACGCGGTGTTCGACCTCAAGCCGGACACGGACGTCTACTGGTGCACCGCGGACGTCGGCTGGGTCACCGGCCACTCGTACATCGTCTACGGGCCGCTGTCGAACCGGGCCACGCAGGTGCTCTACGAGGGGACGCCGGACACCCCGCACCAGGGCCGATTCTGGGAGAACGTGCAGAAGTACAAGATCTCCATCCTGTACACCGCGCCGACCGCGATCCGCACGTTCATGAAGTGGGGCGAAGACATCCCGGCGAAGTTCGACCTGTCCTCGCTGCGGGTGCTCGGCTCGGTGGGCGAGCCGATCAACCCGGAGGCCTGGATCTGGTACCGGACGTTCATCGGCGGCGGGCGCTGCCCGATCGTGGACACCTGGTGGCAGACCGAGACCGGCGGCATCATGATCTCCCCGCTGCCGGGCGTGACCGCGACCAAGCCGGGCTCGGCGATGCGGCCGCTGCCGGGCATCTCGGCGAACGTGGTGGAGAAGGACGGCACCATCGTGCCGAACGGCGGCGGCGGCTTCCTGGTGCTGGACAAGCCGTGGCCGTCGATGCTGCGCGGCGTGTGGGGCGACGAGCAGCGGTTCCGCGACACCTATTGGGCGCGGTTCGCCGAGCAGGGCTACTACTTCGCCGGCGACGGGGCGAAGAAGGACGCCGACGGCGACCTGTGGCTGCTCGGCCGGGTGGACGACATCATGCTGGTCTCCGGCCACAACATCTCCACCACCGAGGTGGAGTCGGCGCTGGTCTCGCACCCGAAGGTGGCCGAGGCGGCGGTGGTCGGCGCCAAGGACGAGACCACTGGGCAGCAGATCGTGGCCTTCGTGATCCTGCGCGGCGGCCACGTCGAGGAGGCGGAGCTCGACGCCGAGCTGAAGAACCACGTGACGAAGGCGATCGGCCCGATCGCCAAGCCGAAGCAGATCCAGATCGTCGCCGAGCTGCCGAAGACCCGCTCCGGCAAGATCATGCGGCGGCTGCTCAAGGACGTCGCAGAGGAGCGGGCGCTCGGCGACACCACGACGCTGACCGACGCCTCGGTGATGGAGCTGATCAAGGCGAAGCTCCCGCACGCGGCCGAGGAGTGACCCGCGGGACCGGTCTGTGATCTGCGCTCCGAACGCGGTAACCCGTTAGGGCTGATGACAGCCACGGCATGTGCGCGATCCGATGAGGATCGGGCACATGCCGTGGCTGTTTCCGGGTCTCGGCGGCGGGCCGGCCGGGGGACTCTGAGCCGGTGTCAGAAGACCACCGGCAGCCAGGGCGCGACGTCGGAGTGGAAAGCGCGCGAGGCCTCGGCGACGGCGCCTGGGCGGCGCTCCTCGACCAGGCCGGCGGCCTGGAGCGCGCGCAGCGGCATCCCGCCCAGGAAGGCGGCGCCGAGGTCGCGCACGTCCAGTGCGAGCTCGGCCGGGGCCTGGGTGCGCTCGCAAGCGGCGCCCTTCTCGTCGCCGGAGAGCCGCCAGGTCCCGGCGTTCCACGGACAGAGGTCGTCGGTGACCTCGAGGACGAGGTCGACCGGCGTCACGTAGGTGCGTGCGGCGAGTGCTTGATCGAGTTCGACCAAACGGAGGAACAAGGAGTCGGAGAGCCGCGGTGCCGCCGCGCGTACGTCGGCCAGGAGGTAAAGCAGCGGGCTGTCTACAGGTATCCGGGTGAAGTCCGTGAACGTGTTCAGGTCGATGTCGAGCAGGTAGCGCAGCAGCGCGCTGTATCCCGCGATGTCGTCGGCATAGACGGAGTGCACTTCGATGCGGCCGGCAGGCACGCCGTGCTCCGAAGCGGTCTTCGTGCGGTAGCGCGCGTATCCGATCGCCTCGCCGTCGCGCTCGGCCAGGACGGTGCGCAGGTGCGACCGATCGCCGCGGAACTGGTCGACCTCGATGTGGTCGAAGCGCTCCCACGCCGGGGTGAGGATGAGCATGCCGGGGCGTTCGGGCACCCGGCGGTGGTAGATGGCCGTGCAGGTCGCGAGGGTGTCCTCGTGCTGGGACGGGACCATCCGCAGGGTGACGCCGTCCGGGCCGGGCGGCAGTCGCAGCGCGTTGCGGTGCCGCTGGACGGTCATGGACATGGTCCAGCTGGCCTGGCCGTAGCCGAAGCGGCCGTAGATCGCCGGCTCGGAGGCGGTCAGTCCGGCGATCGCCGGGCCGCCCTGCTCGTGCAGGCCGTGCAGCTGATGGCGCATCATGGCGGTGAGCACGCCGCGCCTCCGGTGGGTCGGCAGGACGGAGACCCAGCTGACCGCGGCCATCGGGATGAGCGCGCCGGGGACGCAGAGCTGGAAGTCGAACATCGACGCGCCGCCGACCAGGGCGTCGCCGTCGAAGGCCCCGATGGTCCGCTCCAGGTCGAGCAGGGCCGTATAGGCCGCGCGGGCCTGCTCGGAGTGCGGCTCCACGTTGAACGCGATCTCGTCGTTGGCGACGAGGCCGTCGAGTTCGGGGGCCGCGAGTGGGCGTATGACCACCTGCGATGTCGGCATGGTCCATGCCTAGCACATGCTTCCGGGGGAACGCATGAGGATTGTTCGTCGCAGGGATGACGACTAATCGATTTGTCGATAAAGAGATAGATGAACGAATCACCATTAGCTCAAGCCCTGTCCTTGGAGCCGGCGCAGTGGAGCAGGCACAGTGGAGCAGGCACAGTCCGGCGTCGTACCGAAGGAGTAGTGGCGGCATAAGGCGCGCGCGACGGGGAACTCGATCAGCCGACCGCCGGGTCCGACGCGACCAGCCAGGGACGTCGGCGCACGAGACCGGCCCGCCGATGGGAGGCGACCTGTGACAGCCCAACCGACCGCAGACGCGAGCCGACGCACGCCGCACACCGGATCGACGCGCGATGGAGCGTCGCGCAACGGAAACGGCGCCGGCGCGGTCATCGCCGGCGCCCAGCGGGTCGACGAGACCGGCGAGAACGGCGACCGGAAGCTGAGCGCGCTGGTGACGGCCGCCACTAGGGACCTGTCCGTGCTGGTGCGAGACGAGATCGCGCTGGCGAAGGCCGAGGTCCGGCGGGACGTCAAACAGGCCGCGGCCGGCAGCGGGCTGTTCGGCGCCGCGGCGCTGTTCGGGCTCTTCGCCGCAATCATGCTCTCCTTCGCGGCCGCCTACGGCATCCACGCGACCGGGCTGTCGCTCGCCTGGTCGTGGCTGATCGTCGGCGGTGCGTACCTGCTGATCGCGGGGGTCGCCGCGCTGCTCGGCCTGCTGCGGATCAAGAAGGTGCGCGGGCCCGAGGCGACCAAGCGCACCGCGGGCGAATCGATCGCCGTCCTGAAGCGGCCGTTCTGAACCACTGCCCGTTCTGAACCACTGCCCGTTCTGAGCACCGCGCGGCCGGCATCGGCGCCGGTCGGAGCCGGTGACCAGGAGCGCCCGAGGTAGGGACCTGTCACCCGGCTCACGCCCCGCGGTCACCGCGGAGTCAACAGGGTGTGGAATGCTGGCTCGCATGCCCTCAGACCTGTCCCCGGTATACGTGGACGGCCCGTGGACCCACCGCGAGGTGGCGGCGAACGGGTCGCGCTTCCACGTGGCCGAGCTCGGCGACGGTCCGCTGGTGCTGTTCCTGCACGGCTTCCCGCAGTTCTGGTGGACCTGGCGGGACCAGCTGACCGCGTTCGCCGAGGCCGGCTTCCGCGCCGCGGCGATGGACCTGCGCGGCTACGGGGGCAGTGACAAGACCCCGCGCGGCTACGACCCGCTGAACCTGGCCCTCGACGTCACCGGGGTGGTGCGCGCGCTCGGCGAGGCCAACGCGGCGGTGGTCGGCCACGACTGGGGCGCGATCCTGGGCTGGACCGCGGCGGCCGTGCGCCCGAAGACGGTGCGCCGGCTGGTCGTGCTCGGCTCGGGCCACCCGCGCCGGCAGCGGGCCGCGCTGCTGACCGAGCCGGGGCAGATCTCGGCCAGCCGCCACGTGTTCGCCGCGCAGAGCCCGCTGCGGGCGGAGAAGTCGCTGGTGCGGGATGGCGGCGCGGCGGTGGGCCGGATGCTGCGGGACTGGAGCGGCCCGCAGTGGCCGCCGGCCGACGTGGCGCTCCGCTACGAGCAGGCGATCGCCATCCCGGGCGTGGCGCACTGCTCGCTGGAGTACTTCCGCTGGTGGGTGCGCTCGCTGCCGCGGCCGGACGGGATCCGGTACCAGCAGCGCATGCGCACCCTGATCGAGGTGCCGACGCTGCACCTGCACGGCGCGCTGGACCGCGCGGTGCTGACCTCGACCGCGCGCGGGTCCGGGCGGCAGGTGAACGCCTCCTACCGGTGGCGGCTGATGGACGGGGTCGGGCACTTCCCGCACGAGGAGGCGCCGGCGACGTTCAACGCCGAGGTGATCGGCTGGCTCAAGGACGACGAGCCGGACCGGTGACGGCGCCGATGACAGTGCCGGTAAGGGCGAACGGCTACTTCAGATAGCCGGGCGAGGTCGCGAAGTAGAGGGCGACGACGGCGCCGACCGCCATCAGCGGGGTGAGGAACCCGGTCTCGAACTTCTCACCGGTGTGCTTGATGATCGGTATCTCGAAGCGCATCGGCAGCGGCCACAGCAGTGGGCAGCCGCGCTTGGTCAGGCAGTCGCCGACCAGGTGGATGAACGTGCCCAGGCCGACCGCCGCCGGAAGCCAGGCCGGGTCGTTGCCGAGCCAACGGTCCATCAGGACGGTGCCGCCGACGGCGAGGATGAGCACGACTCCCCAGGACTGGATCCCCTTGCCGGGCGGGCACAGGTGCAGCGCGCGTATCGCGAGGGAGAGTAAGACATAGACGAGGGCTAAGGTGAACGGCCGTTTCAGGTAGTGCGCCCCGGCCCAGGTGCCCGCGGTCATGAAGGCCACGAAGAACAGCGAGTGGGTAGCGTGCCGGTGGCCGCCGGATATCCACTCGACGAAGCGGCAGAAGTAGTGCGAGATCGGCCCGAGGAAGTGCGAGATCGTGCCGTCCGGATGGTCCAGGTCCGGCAGCAGCGCGGCGCCCGCCGTGATGAAGGTGCCCAGCAGGACGTCCTTGCTGGTCATGTGGGTGTGCCCGTCCACGTCGCCCCAGATCGCGGCCGGCACCCAGGCGGCCGAGGCCGCCCAGGCCAGCGCCCCGCTCGTCGCGTGCGAATGCCCGAGCATCGTCGACCCCTCCCTCGTCGTCCGGCACCGGCCGGATGAGAGGTCTCACACCCCGGTCCGGCCGGCCCGGCCCGTTCGGCGCATGCCCGCCGCGATCTTCTGCAGCACCGTACCAAGCCGCGCCGACACGGGGGCGCGACACCCGCGGATTCGCGGGCGCCGCTTCCCAATCGTGATCTCTGGGGGCTGTGTGAGAGGTGCTCAGATCGCGCAGGCCTCGGTGCTGACTCCGGAGGTCTCGTCAGCCCCCTGTTGCGCATCGGAGGCGACCTCGCCGGCCGTCAGGGCGTATCCGGTGCTCGTGCTGTCGAGCGACTTGGCGAAGACGACCCCGTACACCTGTCCGCTCGGGGTGAGCAGCGGCCCGCCGGAGTTGCCCTGGAGCACCGAGGCGTAGAGCGAGAAGATCTGCCGGGAGGCCGAGTTCTGGCCGTAGATGTCCTGGCCGACCGCCTGGATCTGCTGTCTGATCCGGGCCGCGACCGGGGTGAACGGGCCGTCCTCCGGGAAGCCGGCGACCACCGCGCTGTCCCCGGAGGCGCCGCTGCCGTCGAAGGTGAGCGAGGGCGAGCCGAGCCCGGGGACGTAGAGCACAGCCACGTCGCGCGACGGGTCGAAGAGCACGACGGTGGCGTCGTACTGCTGGCCGACCCCGCCGACCTGGACGGTCGGGTTGGTGACGCCGCCGACCACGTGCGCGTTCGTCATCACGTGCTGCGGGGCGAAGACGAAGCCCGAGCCCTCGATCTGCTTGCCGCAGCTCGGCGCGTCACCGACGATCTTGACGATCGAGCGCTCCGCGGACTGCACTCCCGGCTCGTCGAGGACCGCCGGGTCCGGCGCCGGCACGTTGGCGATCTGCTCGGTCGTGAACGGGGCGAAGACCTGCGGGAAGTCGCTGCGGTCGAGCAGGCCGGTGAACGAGTGGAACCACTCCTGCGAGCCGGCCGGCATCAGGTTGTTCATGCTGCGCAGCACGGCGGAGCCGCGGACCTCGTTGGAGACCCCCGGGATCGAGGAGGTGACCAGCGCCAGGCCCAGGAACCAGGCCACCAGCAGCACCGAGACGGCCGAGACGACCGAGCCGGCGGACTGGTCGACCGCCTGGACCGGCCGCCAGGTCATCACCTTGCGCACCCGGCTGCCGACCGCGGTCGCGGCCAGCTGCCCGAGCACGGCCAGGATCAGCACCGCGCACAGCGAGACCGTGGAGGTCAGCAGCGACTGGTTGAACCGGCTCATGATCAGCGGGATGAGCCAGAGCCCGAACATCAGGCCGCCGACGAAGCCGATGAAGGACAGCGCTCCGACCACGAAGCCCTGCCGGTAGCCGGAGACCGCGAAGGCGATGACGGCGACGATCAGGATGATGTCGAGGAAGTCCACGGACCCTCACGCGCCCGCCGGGCCGGGGGCGCCGGGCGCGGCCGGCGACGCGGGCCGGGCGGCCAGGGCCAGCACGTCGAGCGGCAGCTCGCGCACCTTCCCGGGGTCCCACGCCCGCTCCCAGCCGCCGAGCCGCAGCGCCGCGTCGAGCAGCCCCGCGGTGAAGCCCCACACCAGCAGGCCGTCCACCTCGAAGGCGGGGCCGGCGTAGCCGGACGGGTGGCGGACTCGGAACCGGTTGCCGGGCGCGGCGAGTTCCTTCACCGCGACGCGATGCACTGAGGCCACCTCCAACGGGCTGCCCGCCCGCAGCGGCGCGGGCGACCGCCACCAGCCTAGGACCGGGGTGACCATAAAGTCGCTCGGCCTCAGATAAAGCTCAGGAAGCAGTCCGAACACCTCGACCGAGCCCGGCTCGACCCCGGCCTCCTCGTGCGCCTCGCGCAGTGCGGCCTCGACCGGGCCGCTGTCCTGCGGGTCGATCCGGCCGCCGGGGAAGGCGGCCTGGCCGGCGTGGGCGCGCAGGGTCGCGGCGCGGGTGGTGACGAGCACGTCCGCCTGGTCCGGCAGCGGTTCGGCGGCCCCGGCCGACAGGGCGTCAGATGACGCGGCGTCAGCTGATTCGGCATCAGGTGACGCCGCGTCAGCCGGTGCCTCGCTCTCGCCGAACAGGATCAGCACGGCGGAGCGGCGCGGGCGGCCCGGCAGCGCGGGGTTCCTGGGCGGCGGCCGGAAGCCGAGCCAGCCCAGATCACTGCCAGTACCGTCCCTGTCGACACCGTCGAGGCCGGCTACCGCCTCGGCCAGCGGACGCAGCCAGCCCGGCAGGCTCTCCGGCGCGGCCAGACCCGCCTGTTCCCCGATCGAATGTGCAGCGGTCACAACTCTCCCAACGCGCGGCCGCCCGGATTCGTTCTCTTCCCGCCCCCGGCGCGGCGACCGCCGGCAGCGGCCGCGACGGCCCGCGCTGAATCGTCTGCCGCGCCGTCGATCACGGCATTCACCCTGGTCCAGGCGCCGAGCAGGGCGGCGGCCTCGCGGGCGGAGGCCGGTTTGAGCAACGCCTCGGCCTTGATGGGGTCCGTCTCGCCCGTGTCCCGAGACGGGCACAGCTGTGCGACAGGGCACGCGCCGCAGGCCGGGCGCCGGGAGTGGCACACCCGCCGGCCGTGGAAGATCATCCGGTGCGAGAGCATGGTCCACTCGCTGCGCGGGAAGAGCGCGCCGACCGCGTGCTCGACCTTGACCGGGTCCTCCTCGGCGGTCCACCCGAAGCGCCGGGCCAGCCGGCCGAAGTGCGTGTCGACGGTGATGCCGGGGGCGCCGAAGGCGTTGCCGAGCACCACGTTCGCCGTCTTGCGGCCCACCCCGGGCAGCTCGACCAGCTGCTCCAGCTTCGACGGCACCGCGCCGTCGTACTGGTCGCGCAACGCCTTCGACAGGCCGAGCAGCGACTTCGCCTTGTTCCGGTAGAACCCGGTCGGCTTGATCAGCGCCTCCAGCTCGGCCGGGTCGGCGACCGCCATGTCGTCCGGCGCCGGGTAGCGGGCGAACAGGGCCGGCGTGGTCAGGTTGACCCGCACGTCCGTGCACTGGGCGGAGAGCACCACGGCCACGATCAGCTGGAACGGCCCGTCGAAGTCGAGCTCGCAGCGCGCGTCCGGGTAGGTCTCGGCCAGGATCCGGTTGATCTTCCGGGCCCGGCGCACCAGCGCGGTCCGGGTCTCGGCCGGCTTCCGGCGCGCCGCCGGGCCGGCCGCGTCGAGCGCGAGCTTGGTGTCCGCCATGCCCGGAAGATTACGCCGCTCGCGGGACCCGCCGGGCCGCTGCCCCGAGACCTGCGCGGGAATCGCGCCGGAGTGCCGGAACAGGCGCGGTGTGGCGCTCCCGACTAGGTGGATTACTGTGTGGTAGGCCACACTGTCTATGCAGGGCCATAACAGATTGCGCCCAGGCGTCGAGTCGCAGCGCGGCGGCCGGGGACTCGGGGCGCACCGGGAAGGCGGCGACGCCGCCGATGGAGGATCCGCAAGTGGAGGACGTGCTGCGCCGAAGCCCGCTGTTCGCGGCGTTGGATGAAGAGGCGTCGAACTCGCTGCTGAAGTCGATGGCGGAGATCAGCCTCGGCCGGGGGGAAGCACTGTTCCACGAGGGCGACCCCGGCGACCAGCTCTACGTGGTCACCGAGGGCAAGATCAAGCTGAGCCGCTCCTCGGGCGACGGCCGGGAGAACCTGACCGGGGTGCTCGGGCCGGGCGAGATGTTCGGCGAGCTGTCGCTGTTCGACCCCGGGCCGCGCACCTCGACCGCGACCGCGCTGACCACGACCCGGCTGCTGGCCCTCGGCCACACGGAGCTGCAGCCGTGGCTGTCCACGCGGCCGGAGGTGGCCCGCTCGCTGCTGCGGGCGATGGCCCGGCGGCTGCGGCGCACCAACGAGACGCTGGCCGACCTGGTGTTCTCCGACGTGCCGGGGCGGGTGGCCAAGGCGCTGCTGGACCTGTCCACCCGGTTCGGCCAGCCGGCCGGGGACGAGGGCGAGGGGATCAAGGTCTCGCACGACCTGACCCAGGAGGAGCTGGCCCAGCTGGTCGGCGCCTCGCGCGAGACGGTGAACAAGGCGCTGGCCGACTTCGCCCAGCGCGGCTGGATCAAGCTGGAGGCGCGGGCCGTGGTGCTGCTGGACACGACGCGGCTGGCGCGGCGGGCCAGGTAGGTAGCCGCGGGTCCTGCGTTCAGCCGCCGCCGTTCTTTAGGGCCTGGTCGAGGTATTCGAGCTGCGCGAGCACCGAGAGCTCGGCCGCCGGCCAGAGCGCTGGATCGACGTTCGCATAGACGCGCCGGACGATCTGGGGCGCGGTCCGGTCGCCGGCCGCCCGCGCGGCTTCGACCTGCTTCAGGCGCTCGGCCCGATGCGTGAGGTAATACGCGATCACGTCGCCGGGCTGCTGCACGACCGGTCCGTGGCCCGGCAGGATGACGCCGATCTCGCCCTCGTCGGCCATGCCGCGCAGCCGTCGTAGCGTGTCGAGGTAATCCGCCAGCTGCCCATCCGGCCACGCGACGACGGTCGTGCCTGCGCCTAACACCGTGTCGCCCGTCAGCAGGGCGTTATCGGCGGGCAGCAGGAACGAGAGGCTGTCGGCGGTGTGGCCCGCGGTCGCGACCACCCTGATCTCCAGGGCGCCGACCTCCACGACGTCGCCGTCCGCCATTCCCTCGGAGCCGAGCCGGTACTGCGGATCGAGCGCGAGCACCGGCGCCTGGGCCAGGCGAGCGAAGTGGCGGGCGGCCTCCGCGTGGTCCGGGTGGCCGTGCGTGAGCAGGATTATGTCGACGCGTGCGCCTATTTCCTCGACCCGCGCAAGCACTGCCGCGAGGTGGCCCTCGTCGAGCGGGCCCGGGTCGACCACCGCAGCCCTCGACGATCCCGGCTCGGCCAGCACCCACGTGTTCGTCCCGTCGAGCGTCATCGGGGACGGATTCGGGGCGAGCACGAGCGAGGCGCGCGGCGTCGCCGGCCCGGACCGCACGGTGCCCGACGCCGTCAGGGCGCCACCTCGACGATCAGCTCCACCTCGACCGGCGCGTCGAGCGGCAGCACCGCGACGCCGACCGCGGAGCGGGCGTGCACCCCGGCCTCGCCGAACACCTGGCCGAGCAGCTCGCTCGCGCCGTTGACCACGCCGGGCTGGCCGGCGAACTCGGGCGCGGAGGCGACGAAGCCGACCACCTTCACCACGCGCACGACCTTGGCCAGGTCGCCGATCTCCGCCTTCACCGCGGCCAGCGCGTTCAACGCGCAGCGCTGCGCGAGCTGCTTCGCGGCCTCGGCCGAGACCTCGGCGCCGACCTTGCCGGTCTGCGGCAGCGCGCCGTCCACCATCGGAAGCTGGCCCGAGGTGTAAACGTACGGTCCGGTGCGCACCGCAGGGGTGTAGGCCGCGAGCGGCTTGACCACGTCGGGCAGCTTCAGGCCGAGCGCGGCCAGCCGCGCCTCGGGGTGCTCGCCGGACGGCGCCGCCTCGGCGGTGCTCACGGCTTGGCCCGCTTCATGTAGGCGACCAGGTTCTCCGGGTTCGGACCGGGCACGACCTGGACCAGCTCCCAGCCGTCCTGGCCCCAGTTGTCCAGGATCTGCTTCGTCGCGTGCACCAGCAGCGGCACGGTCACGTACTCCCACTTCGTCATGGCCAGAGCCTATCCGGTGCGTCCCGGGCCCGGACGTGCCGACGGACCCAGTAGGCGCCGCGGGTTAGGCTCCTCCTGTGACAGACGCCGACCGCTTGCACCCCCGACCGGACTGGCCCGGGGTCCGCCTGCATGTCGTCACCGGCAAGGGCGGGACCGGGAAGACCACCGTGGCCGGGGCGCTGGCGCTGGCGCTCGCGGGGCGGCCGGGTCCCGGCGGGGCGGCGCGGCGGATCCTGCTCGTGGAGGTCGAGGGCCGGCAGGGAGTCGCGCAGCTGTTCGACGTGCCGCCGGTTCCCTACAAGGAGCGGCGCATCGCGGTGACGCAGCACGGCGGCGAGGTCTGGGCGCTGGCCATCGACGCGGAGCAGGCGCTGCTCGAATACCTCGACATGTTCTACAAGCTCGGCCCGGCGGCGCGGGCGCTCAAGCGGTTCGGCGCGATCGACTTCGCCACCACCATCGCGCCGGGCATCCGCGACGTGCTGCTGACCGGGAAGACCTGCGAGGCGGTGCGGCGCCGGGCGGACCCGTCGGCGCAGGAGCCGGGCCCGGGGCGGGGCGGCGCGGACCAGGGCGCGGAGCGGTCCCGGGAGCAGCGGGCCGCAGAGCCCGCACACGGCCGGATATTCCACTACGACGCGGTGGTCATGGACGCCCCGCCGACCGGCCGGATCACCCGCTTCCTCGGCGTGAACGCCGAGGTCTCCGGCCTGGCCAAGGTCGGGCCGATCCGCAACCAGGCGGACGCCGTCATGCGGGTGCTGACCAGTCCGCAGACCGCGGTGCACTTCGTGACGGTGCTCGAGGAGATGCCGGTGCAGGAGACGCTGGACGGGTTCGCAGAGCTGCGCGACGCCGGGCTGCCCGCGGGCGCGGTGATCGTCAACCAGTCCCGGCCGGTGACGCTGCCGCGCGCCCGGCTCGAGGAGGCGGCCGCGCCGGGCGGGCTGGACCCGGCCCGGTTCGAGGGCGCGCTGCGCGAGGTGGGCCTGGTGAACGGCCGTGTACCGGCGCGCGGATCAGGCGGGGGCAGGGCGAAGGCGGCCAAGGCCGGGGCAGCCAGGACCGAGACGAAACCGACCGGGAAGTCGCCCGGCGCGGACCTCGCGCCCGCGCTCGCCGCGCTGGGTACCGACCACGCCCGACGGGTGCTGCTGGAGTCGGGGCAGCTCAAGGCTTTGGCATCGATCGATGCGCCGCGGTACCAGCTGCCGATGCTGGCCGAGGGCGTGGACCGGGTGGGCCTGGGCATGCTCAGCGCCGAGCTGCGG
>DASYAE010000262.1:0-102821 GCA_036501535.1 Actinocrinis sp.
CGCGCCTCCCTCGCCGCCGCCGCGGACGGTCCGGCGCCCCAGGCGGAGGACGTGGTGGCGACTCTGGTCGCGCTCGGCTGGCTGGAGACCGATGGCGGCGACATGCTCTCGGTCGCGCACGACGCGGTGGCCGACCAGTTCCTCGAGTCCGTCATGCTGCCCGAGCACGATGCGACACCCGACGTCGTCATGACCCGCGCCATGCTCGTGGGCTGCCTTACCGGTCCGCGCACGGTCGGCCGGTTCGCCGGCAACATCGGCCGTCTCTACAACGACCTCTCGCTCGCCGGCCGCGAGGCCGTGATCCTCGGCGTGCTCGAGGGCTGGTTCGCCGACAACACCGCCGAGCTCGGCCGCATCATGCTCAGCGACGCGGATCTGGGCGGATACGCCTTGGGCACCATCTGCTCGGGGCCGCCGTGGTCGGCAGCCGTCGTCGAGTGCTGGCAGCAGGTCGTCGGGCCCTGGCTCGCCCGGTACGGCCGGGACGAGCATGCCCGGCATCTGCTTTACCGCGGCCTGCGATACCTGCCGCAGGACGGTGCGATGCTCCTCATCGCCACCGCCCTGGACTGGCTCGACGTGCACGCGCGCTCGCGCGAGGCGAGTTTCGTCCTCGGCCCGCTGCTGAGCCGGACGGACGTGGCGCCCGACGCCGCGCTGCGGATGCTCACGGCGACGATCAGGTGGCTCGCCCGGCACGGCTCCACCGCCGACGCCAACTTCGTCCTCTATCCGCTGCTCAGGCGTGCGGATCTGACCCCGGACGACGCCCGCACGGCCGTGCAGCACGCGTTGATCTGGCTCGATTTCCATCGCACCACCCCCGACGCCGACTTCATTCTCAGCGGCCTGTTCGGCCGCACGGACCTCTCGCCGGACGACGCGCGAACGGCGGTGGAGCACGCGCTCATCTGGCTCGACAAGCATCACAGCGCGCTCGATGCCCAGTACGTCTTCCGCGCTCTGCTCGACCGCCCGGATCTGGACGTGGTCACTGCGCGCGCGGTGATCGAGCACGCATTGATCTGGCTCGAGCGGAACTATTCGACCCCTGCGGCCCGATTCGTCCTGCGCAGCGTGTTCGGCCGCGCGGACCTGTTGCCGGACGACGCGCACGCGGCGGTCGAGCATGCGCTGGCCTGGCTGTTGGTCAACCGCGCCACATCCGGTGCCGGCTATGTGCTTCAGCCGCTGCTGGAGCGCGCCGACCTGCCTTCGGACGACGCGCGCGCCGCGATGGACCACGCGCTGGCCTGGCTGGTGGTCAATCAGGCCACTTCTGCCGCCGGCTTCGTGCTTCAGCCGCTGCTCGACCGTGCGGACCTATCGGCCGAGGTTGCACGCGCCGCGGTGGATCACGCGCTGAGCTGGCTTGATACGCACCACGACAGTTACGACGCCAAGTTCATCTTCGGCAGCCTGTTCGGGCGGGCCGACCTTTCGGCGGATGGCGCTCGCGCGGCGGTGCGGTACGGGCTGATCTGGCTCGACACGCATCACACCGCGCTTGATGCCCAGTTCGTTCTGCGCGGTCTGCTGGACCGTGCGGATCTGGCGCCGCACGAAGGCCGCGCCGCCGTGCAGCACGCGCTGATCTGGATCGAGGCGAATCAGACTGCTCACACGGCGGACTTCGTGCTGCGCGGCCTGCTCGGGCGAGTGGACCTCTCGCCAGAAGGCGCCAGTGCAACAGTGCGTTTCGCACTGATGTGGCTCGACGCGCACCACACCGTTCCTACCGCGGACTTCGTGCTGCGCGGCCTGTTCGGTCGCGCGGACTTGCTGACCGACGATGCGCGTGCGGCCGTCCGGTACGGATTGACGTGGCTTGATACACATCACGCCGTGCTCGATGCCCAGTTCGTACTTCGAAGCCTGCTTGAGCGCCCGGACCTGCCGGCGGAGGATGCGCGCGCGGCAGTGCACTATGCCTTGCGCTGGATCGAGATCCACGACACGAGCCCCACCGCAGGGTTCGTGCTCCGGCCGCTGCTCTCGCGTTCCGACCTCTCGTCAGAGGGCGCACATGCGACGGTCGCGCACACGCTGATCTGGCTCGGTGTGCATCATGCGATCTCTGATGCCCAGTTCGTGCTGCGCGGTCTGCTCGACCGTACGGATCTGGCGCCGAATGAGGGCCTTGCGGCGGTGCAGCACGCGTTGACGTGGCTTGATGTGCATCACGCCGTTCCCACTGTGGATTTCGTGCTGCGCGGTCTGCTCGGGCGGGTGGACCTCTCGTCCGAGGGCGCACATGCGGCGGTGCGGTATGGGCTGATCTGGCTTGATACACATCACACTGCATCGGACGCGAAGTTCATCCTCAGTGGTCTGCTTGGGCGGATGGACCTGCGGCAGGACAGTGCGCATGCGGTGGTCGGGCATGCGTTGACCTGGCTCGAGGTCCACCACCGAGTCCCCACGGCCGGTTTCGTGCTCCGGCCGCTGCTCGGGCGGCTGGACCTCGCGTCGGAGGCTTCGCACGCAGCGGCGGGGCACGCGTTGGCCTGGCTCGAGGTCAATCACAGTGCTCTTCCCGCCGGCTTCGTGCTCCAGCCGCTGCTCGACCGTGCGGACCTGTCGTCGGAGGCCTCCCACGCGGCGGTGGGGCACGCGCTCGTCTGGCTCGACGCACACCACCTCGCCCCCAACGCCGGTTTCGTGCTCCAGCCGCTGCTCAAGCGTTCGGACCTGCGCCGCGACGATGCCCGGTCGGCGGCACAGCACGCACTGACCTGGCTTGGCGAGCACCACACCGCCCCGGCTGCTCGATTCGTTCTCAGCGGTCTGTTCGGGCGTAGGGATCTCTCGCCGGAGGGCGCCCGTGCGACGGTGCAGTTCGGGCTCACTTGGCTCGACACGCATCACGCCGTCCTCGATGCCCAGTCGATCCTTCGCGGCCTGTTCGAGCACAGAGAAGTTTCATCGGAGGGCGTCGGCACTGCGGTGCGGTACGGCCTGGTCTGGCTTGACGCGTATCACACCGCTCCCACGGCGAGATTCGTTCTCAGGCCACTGCTCAAGCGTGCGGATCTGCAGCCTGATGATGCGCAGGCGGCGATCCGGCACGCCCAGGCCTGGCTCGACCTGCACCGGACCATCCTTGCTGCCCAGTTCGTCCTCAGCAGTCTGCTTTGGAGGGCGGACCTGGCGCCGGACGACTCCCGCGCGGCGGTGGGGCACGCGCTGGTCTGGCTCGACGTGTTCCACTTCGCCTCGGCGGCGAGATACGTCCTCCAGCCGCTGCTCAGGCGCGCGGATCTGCAGCCTGATGACGCGCGCGCGGCGGTTCAGCACGCTCTGGCCTGGTCGCGCAAGCAGAATCCCCGCACCGACACCACGTGGATCGACCAGGCGATGAGAAGACACCACGTGCACGAGACGACGGAAGAGTCCTCGGCGGACGACTGAGCCGCTGCCCGCCGCCGTACATACCGCGTCACCTCTCGCGCCTGCGCACCTGGCCGAAGCGCAGCTCGAGCCCTGCGATCAGGGCGTCGAGGCCGGTGGAGAAGGCGCCCTCGTCGACCAGTTCGCGGTGCTCGGCCAGCCGGTGCGCCTGCGCGAGGTGTGGATACGCGCCCGAATACAGCTCCGGGTCGGGCGGGAAGCCGGCGGCGAACGAAGCGAGCGCCGAGCCGGCCACGAAGTAGCGCATCAGGGCACCGATTCGGGTGGCCTCGCGCGGCGGCCAGCCGGCGTCGATCAGGGCGCCGTGCACCGCGTCGGCCATCCTGAGCGCGTGCGGGCGGCGGGCCGGGCCGTGCACGATCACCGGGACCAGGTTCGGGTGCCGGGCCAGCGTCGCATGGTACGAAGCCGCCCAGGCGCGCAGCGCCCGCGGCCACGGCTGCTCGCTCAGGGAGCTGATGTCCACGTCGGCGACGACCGCGTCGGCCACCGCCTCGAGCAGGTCGTCCTTGGCCGGGAAGTGGTTGTAGAGCGACGGGCCGCGCACGCCGAGCTCGGCGGCCAGGCGGCGGGTCGAGAGCCCGGCCAGCCCCTCCGCGTCGATCAGGTCGAGCGCCGCGGCAACGATCTTGTCCCGGCTCAGGAGCGGCGCGCGCGGCCTGGCCATCGGCGCCTCCCTTCGCTGCCCGCCCGCGGGGCCGCGCGGTTCCGCACTGCCCGGTTCCATCCCCGTCGGCGGTAGGTTACAGTCACCGAAACTAGCACTGCCAGTTTTCGCAGTTCCGATCCAAAGCCCGTAGCCCAAAGCCCGGAGGCCGCCGTGGATCTCGCGCTGAGCGCCGAGCAGGCCGCACTCAAGGACCTGGTCGCACAGTTCGCTGACCGGGAGATCGCGCCCTACGCGGCGGCCTGGGATCGGGCCGAGGAGGTCGACCGCGCGCTGGTGCCCCGGCTGGGCGATCTCGGCGTGCTCGGCCTGACCGTCCCGGAGGAGTACGGCGGCTCGGGCGGCGACTTCTTCACCTACGCGCTCGCCGTGGAGGAGCTCGGCAGGGCCGACTCGGCGGTGCGCGGCATCGTCTCCGTCACGCTCGGCCTGGTCGCCAAGTCGGTGCAGCGGTGGGGGACCGAGCAGCAGAAACTCGCCTGGCTGCCGCGCCTGTGCTCCGGATCCGCGCTCGGCTGCTTCGCCCTGACCGAGCCCGGCACCGGCTCGGACGCCGCGAACCTGACCCTGCGGGCGGTCCGGGACGGCGGCGACTGGCTGGTCAGCGGCACCAAGATGTTCATCACCAACGGGACCTGGGCCCAGGTCGCGCTGGTCTTCGCGCGCACCGGGGAGCCTGGCCACCGCGGCATAACCGCCTTCCTCGTCCCGCTCGAGGACGAGGCCGCTGCCCAAAACCCGACTGGCGCTGCCTCGCCCGGCGCCGACGCGCCGGGCGTCACCCGCAAGACCATCCACGGCAAGCTCGGCCTGCGCGGCCAGGCCACCGCCGAACTGGTCTTCGACGCGGTGCGGGTGCCCGACTCGGCCCGGCTCGGCCCCGAGGGACAGGGCTTCAAGGTGGCGATGACCGCGCTGGCCAAGGGCCGGATCTCGGTCGCGGCCGGCTGCGTCGGGATCGCCGAGGCGGCGCTGCGGCTGGCCGTGCGGCACGCGACCGAGCGGGAGCAGTTCGGAGCGGCCATCGCGAGCCGGCAGCTGGTCCAGGAGCTGATCTCGGACATCGCCGTGGACGTGGACGCCGCGCGGATGCTGGTCTGGCGGGCCGCCGACCTGGTCGACCGCGGCCTGGACTTCGACCGCGAGTCCTCCGTGGCCAAGCTGTTCGCCAGCGAGGCCGCCGTGCGCGCCGCGAACAACGCGCTGCAGGTCTTCGGCGGATACGGGTACATCGACGAGTACCCGGTCGGCAAGCTCGTGCGCGACGCCCGTGTCATGACCCTGTACGAGGGCACCAGTCAGATCCAGAAGCTGCTGATCGGCCGGGCGCACACCGGCGTCAGCGCGTTCGCGTGACAGGAGCAACAGATGCGCGCCGTGTATATCGCCGCCGCCCGGCGGACACCGATCGGGCGGCTGCGCGGAGCCCTGTCCGGAGTGCGGCCGGACGACCTCGCGGCGACCGTCGTCAAAGCCCTGGTCGCCGGCGCGCCGCAGCTGGATCCGGCCCGGATCGACGACGTCTACTGGGGGGCCGCCAACCAGGCGGGTGAGGACAACCGCAACGTCGCCCGGATGGCGGTACTGCTGGGGGGCCTGCCGGACTCGGTCCCCGGCGCCACGCTGAACCGGCTGTGCGCCTCCGGCATGGAGGCGTTCACGATCGCGGCGCGCACGATCGCGGCCGGCGAGGCCGACGTGGTGCTGGCCGGCGGCTCCGAGTCGATGACCCGGGCGCCGTACGTGCTGCCGCGGCCGGACGAGGGCATGCCGAACCGGATGGAGATCGCCGACACCCGGCTCGGCTGGCGGCTGGTCAACCCTCTGATGAAGGACCTGCACGGCCTGCTCTCGATGGGGGAGACGGCCGAGGAGGTGGCGAAGCGCACCGGCATCAGCCGCGAGCGGCAGGACGCGTTCGCCCTGCGCAGCCACCGGAAGGCGGCCGCGGCGCGGGACGCCGGGCTGTTCGCCGACGAGATCGTGCCGGTCGAGGCGCCGCAGGGCACTGTCGGCGCGGACGAGGGCATCCGGGCGGACACCTCGCTCGAGAAGCTGGCCGCGCTGAAGCCGGTCTTCCGGCCCGGCGGCAGCGTGACCGCGGGGAACTCCTCGCCGCTCAACGACGGCGCGGCCGGCCTGTTCCTGGCCTCCGAGGAGGGGCTGGCGCTGCTCGGCCTCGAGCCGATCGCCCGCTACGCGGCCGGTGCCTCGGCCGGCGTGCACCCGGACGTGATGGGCCTGGGCCCGATCCCGGCCACCGAGCGGGCGCTGACCCGGGCAGGCTGGAAGATCGCGGACGTGGAGACCGCCGAGCTCAACGAGGCCTTCGCGGTCCAGGCGCTGGCCTCGGCGGACGGCATCGGCATCGACGAGCAGATCGTGAACCCGTACGGCGGAGCGATCGCGCTCGGTCACCCGCTCGGCTGCTCCGGCGCCCGGATCGTCACCACGCTGGTCCACCGGATGCGGCGCGAAGGACAGCGGCGCGGCCTCGCCACGATGTGCGTGGGGGTCGGGCAGGGCACTGCGGTGCTGATCGAAGGGGTCTGAGGCCGACCGGCAGCACGGCAGGCGACTGAGGAAACACGATTCGACATGACGAACATGACGAAGGAGTCATCGATGGGACGGTTCGACGGCAAGGCGGCCATCGTCACCGGAGCCGCGCAGGGCATCGGCGCGGCGATCGCGAGACGGCTGGCGTCCGAGGGCGCGGCGGTCGCAGTGGTCGATCTCACCGCCGAGCGCGCGCGGGGCACGACCGAGGCGATCGAGGCGGACGGCGGCAAGGCCGTCGCGATCGGCGCCGACGTCTCGAAGACCGAGGACGCGCAGACCGCCGTCGCCGCCGCGCTCGAAGGGCTCGGCCGGCTCGACATTCTGGTCAACAATGCCGGCATCACCCGGGACAACCTGCTGTTCAAGATGACCGACGAGGACTGGGACGCGGTGCTCGCGGTCAACCTGCGCAGCGCCTTCGTGATGGCCCGGGAGTGCCAGAAGCACTTCGTCGCGCAGAAGTACGGCAAGATCGTCTCGCTCTCCTCGCGCTCCGCCCTCGGAAACCGCGGCCAGGTCAACTACGCCGCCTCGAAGGCCGGCATCATGGGCCTGACGGCGACCCTCTCGCTCGAGCTCGGCCCGTTCGGGATCAACGTCAACGCGGTCGCCCCCGGCTTCGTCGCCACCGAGATGACCGACGCGACCGCGCGCCGGATCGGCATGGAGCCGGACGCGTTCCGCGCCGCGGCGGCCGAGCAGATCCCGGTGCGCCGGGTCGGCCGGCCCGAGGACATCGCCGCCGCGGTCGCCTTCCTGGCCGCCGACGAGTCCTCGTTCATCTCCGGCCAGACCGTCCAGATCAACGGCGGTGACAACCGGTGAGGGTCTTCGCCAGCCCGCAGGAGCTCGCCGCCGCGGCCGGCACCGAGATCGGGGCCAGCGACTGGATCACGGTCGAGCAGGACCGGATCGACCAATTCGCCGACGCCACCGGTGACCACCAGTGGATCCACGTCGACCCGGAGCGCGCCGCGGCCGGGCCGTTCGGCTCGACCATCGCGCACGGCTTCCTGACCCTCTCGCTCATTCCGCATCTGGCCTGGCAGGTGTACAAAGTCGAGGGAGTGCGGATGTCGGTGAACTACGGCCTCGACCGGCTCCGGTTCATCACGCCGGTCAAGGTCGGCTCCAAGGTGCGCGCCGTGGTCGCCGTGGACAGCGTGACCGAGGTGACCGGCGGCTACCAGCTCGCCGCGACGGTGCGGATCGAGCTGCAGGGCTCGGAGAAGCCGGCAGCCGTCGCCAACGTCCTCACCCGCTTCGTCGTGTGACCCCCACCGCTACCGCCGTTCCGGACAGGCCGCGCTCCTCGCCGCAGGGCGCTCGGATCTAGCCGAGGCAGACTAGTCGAAGGAGACTGGATCATGTCGTTGTCGCTGGCCACCGTGCTCGCCGAGCCGGCCTGGCGCAAACCGGACAAGGTCGCCGTGGTGGAGGGCGCCGACCGGCGCACCTACCGCGAGCTGTGGGGCGAGGCGCTGGACTGCGCCCGGGCGCTGCGGGACGCGGGGGTCGAGCCGGGCGACCGGGTGGCCCTGCTGTGCCCCAACACGCTCGACTTCCCGCGCGCCTACTACGGGATCCTGGCCGCCGGCGCGGTCGCCGTGCCGATCAGCATGCTGCTGACCGCGCACGAGATCGAGTACATCCTGCGGGACAGTGCGGCCAGGATGCTGATCGGGCACGTGGTGCGGGCCGAGGACGCGCAGAAGGCCGCGGAGGCCGCCGGGACCGTCTGCCGGCTGGTCGGCGGGCCGACGCCGGGCTGGGCCGACGGCCCAGAGGTGAATCCGGACTCTGAGCCGCTGCGCAGCTACGTGCAGCGCGCGGCCGAGGATCCGGCCGTGGTGATCTACACCTCCGGCACGACCGGAAAGCCGAAGGGCGCCGTGCTCAGCCATCTCAACCTCGTGATGAACGCGACGGTGAACGGCTTCGACTGCCTCGACACCCGGCCCGAGGACACCTCGCTCGGCTGCCTGCCGCTGTTCCACATCTTCGGCCAGACGGTGTCGATGAACACCGTCTTCCGGGTCGCCGCGACGGTCGTGCTCCAGCCCCGGTTCGACGGCAACGAGGCCATCGAGCTGATGCTGCACCACGGCATCAACACCTTCCACGGCGTGCCGCAGATGTACCTCGGCCTGATCCAGGCGGCCAAGCAGCGCGCCGCGGCGGGCGACACCGCGCTGCCGGACCTGAAGATCGCGGTCTCCGGCGGCGCCTCGCTGCCGCTGACCGTGCTCGAGGAGTTCGAGCGGGTCTTCGGCGCGCAGATCATGGAGGGCTACGGCCTGTCCGAGACCTCGCCGACCGCGACGGTCAACCAGCCGGTCTTCGGCCCGCGCGCCGGGACCGTCGGGCACCAGGTCTGGGGCGTCGAGGTGGAGATCGCACGCGCCGAGGTGGACGACCGGATCGAGCTGCTGGCGCCGGGCGAGCTCGGCGAGATCGTGATCCGCGGGCACAACGTGTTCAGCGGCTACCTCGGCAATCCGGAGGAGACCGAGAAGGCGATGGTCGACGGCTGGTTCCGGTCCGGCGACCTGGGCACCAAGGACGAGGCCGGCTACGTCACCATCATGGACCGCAAGAAGGACATGGTGATCCGCGGCGGCTTCAACGTCTATCCGCGCGAGGTGGAGGAGGAGCTGCTGCGGCACCCGGCGATCGCGCAGGCGGCGGTGATCGGGCTGCCGGACGAGGAGCACGGCGAGGAGGTCTGCGCCTGCGTGATCCTCAAGGAGGGCCGGCAGGCCACCGCCGAGGAGATCATCGTCTGGTCGCAGGAGCGGCTGGCCCGGTACAAGTACCCGCGGGTGATCGTGTTCCGCAAGGAGTTCCCGCTCGGGCCGTCGCTGAAGGTGCTCAAGCGCGAGCTGCGCACCCAGGTGGCCGCCGAGCGCGCAGAGTCCTGATTCAGGGCCGGGACCGGTCGTCCGGCGGCCCTGCCTCAGCGGGACCGCCGGGTGGACCGGTTTCGTGCTTTACTGGCGGCCATACGCGCAGGCAGCGCTTGCTCTCGGCGGTGGAGGCGGAGACCGATGTCCGTATGTCCGTTCTGCGAAGCGGAGAACGACCCGGTCGCGGCGCGCTGCGAACGCTGCGGGGAGCCGCTGGCCCGGGCGCAGGCCCCGGCCGAGGAGTCCGCGCCGACCGAGCCGGTGACCCGGCGGATCGAGGAGGCCGAGCCGCCGACCAGGCCGATCGAGCCCGAGGAGCCGCCGACCAGGCCGCTGGAGCCGGCCGCCGCTGCGCCCGATCCCGTGCCGCAGCCCGAGAACGCGTCACAGGGCTCTCATGAACCGCCGCCGCAGGGCACGCATCAGGGTCCTCCTACACCCCACTTCGGGCCCCCCGCGCCGCCGCAGCCGGGCCGCCCGCAGATCCTGGTCGCCGGCGACGTGGTGTCCAACGCACTCGACGGCCTGCTCGCGCTCGCCGCCGGGCTGCTGCTCGCGCTGCTGGCCGCGCTGGCCGTGGTCAGCCTGGTCTCCAGCACGGCGCGGGGTGGTTTCGGCTCCTACGTCACGCTCACGGTGATGCTCGTGGGCGGGGCGCTCGGCGTGCCCGGCCGGATGGCGCTGCACAACCAGGTGTTCGGCGTCGAGGGGACCAACGGCTCCGGCTCCGGCGGCGGCCTGACCGGCCTCTCGTTCTCCTCGACCACCGCGGCCTGGGGCGTCGCGGTGATCCTCATGGCATTGATCCTCGGGACGGTCTTCCGGCGGGCCCGCCGGCGCGAGCGGACCGCGCCGAGTGCCTCGGTGCGGCAGTTGGCGGCCAGATCCGCGGTCCCGGCGGTCGCGGTCAGCCTGGCCCTGCTCGTGCTCGCGCTGCTGACTCAGGCCTCGTCGTTGTTCGGATACCCCGTGGTCTCCGGCGCCGATGTGCACGACACCATCGGCCTCGAGCCCGGCTGGACCCTGCTCGGCCCGATGCTGCTGATCGGGACCGCGGCCGTGCTCGGCCGACTTGCGGCCTGGCTCCCGCGCCAGAGCGCGCTGCCCGGCCTGGACCGGGCCCGCGCGGCGCTACCGGGCTGGGCGCCGGCCTGGCACGCCTTCTGGCTTCAGCTGCGCGTCGTCACAGTGCTCTGCGGCCTCGGCGTCTGGGTCTACACGGCCATCAGCACTCTGAACGACGCCGGCGATTCCGGCCGCGCGCAGGCCGGGCTGATCCTGGGCTCGGCGCTGCTGATCCCGAACTACGGGCTGACCGGCATGCTGGTCGGCTTCGGCGCCACGTTCGGCACCGGTTTCAGCGGCCTGACCCAGGCCTTCACCGGCCTCGGCCCCGGCTTCGCGGCCGGCCGCGGCGCCGGCGCCGTCGGCCTGTTCGCGCCGGACCGGCCCTGGGGACTCTGGCTGCTGCTGCTCGCCGCGCTGATCTCGGCCGCGGCGCCGGCCGGGCTGGCGAGGTCTGGACCGCCCAAGGAGGCGCCGGAGCGGTTCGTCCCGTCCGGGACCTGGCGCGCGGCCCTGCTCGGCGCGGCGACCGGCCTGGCGGTCAGCCTTCTGCCGACGGTCCGGCTCACCTACTCCGGCGGCGACTTCGACGGCTGGTCCGGCGGCCCGCGCGCGCTGTCGATCGGCACCGGCGCGCTCGCCCCGGCGCTGCTCGGCGCGCTCTGGTTCGGCGGCGGCTATTTCCTGCTCTCGTACCGGCTCGGCCACCGGGTGCTCAAGCCCGCCCCGGCCGAGACGACGCCGTATCCGTACTCGAATCCGGCCGGGTACGCGCAGCCACCGGAGCAGGGTGCGCCTTACGGGTACGCCGCTCCGGCCCAGGAGCCGCAGGCCGCCCGCGCCGCGTCGGGCGCGCCGCCGAGCAGTGAAACAGCGAGCTGATCAGTCCCAGCACTGCCAGGAGTTCTCGTCCGGGTACCCCTCTTAAAAGCACTCGTGTGCTGGTCAGGATGGGTTTACCATGGAGAGTATGCAGGCTGTGACGGTGTACGACGGGTGCGGTAAGTGCCTGGTCGGTGTCCGCCGCCTCTCGCGCAAGTCGGATGCTACCAACTCCCCGGAGAAGCAGGCCTCTCAGGTCACCAAGGCTGTTACCGCAGTGGGCGGGCACATCATCGGTTGGGCGGATGACTGGGAGGTCTCCGGGGCCACCGACCCGCTCACCCGCCCGGAGTTGGGCCCGTGGCTGCGTGGCGAGATGGGTGCCTATGACGGGATTGCAGGCTCCGCCGTCGACCGGATCGGGCGCAACGCCCGCGACGTGCTCAACACCGGGGATCTGATGAAGACCACCGGACGTCTGCTGATCACCTACGGGCATGACGGCCCGTGGAACCTGGACGACGCGAACGACGAGACGCTGTTCACCATGCACGCTCTCGGCGCCCAACTCGAACTGCGCAACATCCAGCGGCGCAACCGGGAAGCCGCCGTGGCCGCGCGCGAGGCCGGACGCCCGAGCAACCGCCCGCCATACGGGTACGAATATGTGCGTCTGGTGCCCACGGGCAGGATTGATCATGTCGTGCATCACCCGTTCGCCGCCGCGAACATCCGGGAGGTTGCCGAGCGCATCCTGACCGACGGAACCGGCACGATCACCGTGGACACCGAGGCCGCGCGGATGACCCGCGCAGGCATCTTGTCCCCGAAGGATCACCTCGCCATCATGTACGGTCGTGAATCTCAGGCTGGTAAATGGACTGGCAGGGCCTTGCGCGGCATCCTGACCAGTGAGGCAGCCCTCGGATATCTCATGCACCAGGGTCGGGCGCTGATCGGGCGGGACGGGAACAAGATCCGCATTGCCCCGCCGCTGTGGGACGAGGCGACCCGCGATGCGCTGATCGAGAAGACCGCGCCGAAGAAGCCGTTGCCGAACCGGCCGCGCGCGCCGAAGGGTACCCGCCTGCTGTCCGGCATCGCCTTCTGCGGCACGTGCGGCGCCCGGCTCAACGTGAGTGTGGGCAACGGCCGTCTGCGGTACTGGTGCACCGCCCGCGCGGAGGGCTGCCCGGCAAGCGCCCACTGCAAGCCCGCGCCCTCGATGCGCCTGGAGCTGCTTGACCGTGCGGTCGCAGAGCGCTTCCTCGGCAAGTACGGCACCTACCCGGTGCTCAAGCGCGAGTTCGACCCGGGAACCGGATACGCCGCCCGGATCAAGCAGTTGGAGGCCGACCGGGCGCGGCTGCGCGCGGACCGGGAAGCAGGACTCTACGACACTCCCGAGGACACCGCATGGTTCCGGCAGGTCTACACCACCAAGGCGCAGGAGATCGCCGAGCTGTCCGCCCTGCCCGACCGTCCCGCTGCGATGCGCTGGGTGCCCAGCGGGCAGACCATCGCCGACCGCTGGCACGGCGCCCCGGACGATGCCGCCCGCCGGGAACTGCTTGCCCTGTATCACCTCAAGGTCGTGCTCTACCCGGCGCGCAGCGCGCAGCGGGTGTGGATCCACGCCCTGGACCCCGAGGTCGAGGCCGCCGCTTTGGCCGTCATCGCCGAGCAGGAACGCAGCGAGGCGGACGACGCCGCGGAGCTGGCCGTGATCCGGACCGACGAGCACGAGGACGCCGACGCGCTGACCGACCTGCTGTTCGACCAGGCGAGCGCCGCCGACGCGATCGACGCGGGCGAGCTGGCTTACCGGCACGAGCAGGACCAGGCCGCGGCCGAGGGCATCGGCACCATCACGTCCGGCCCGGAGGAGCCGTACACTCTCGCCGCATAGCAATATCCTGATCCACGCCGCGCCCCCGCTGGAGATCTGTTCCGGCCGGGGCGCGGTCATCTCCTCGCCACACGACTCCCACTCGGGCCGACGCGGCGGACAGGGACCGCCGGGACGAGACCGGGATCGGCCGGGACGGGGTTTGAGGGACGAATCGCTAATACTTAATCAAGCCGCGCCGCCCGCCTCCGGGCACCGCCTACGCTCCCACGGCCCGGCGGCTTCGCCGCCGGGCCGTGTCCGCTCCGGCGGCACCGTCGGCGGACACCGCGGACACCGACAGCCACCGCAGGCGAGTGAGGAACCTTATACGCCCAGGTGAAATGATCATGAAGGCCGCGCCGCGCTCCGCTGGCCACCACCGCCCCGCCCCCGCCTCGGGGCTCCGCCCCTGCCCCCCGCCGGGGGCTTCGCCCCCTGGACCCCGTTGGGGGCTGCCGCCCCCCGACCCCTGCCCGGGGCTGCCGCCCCTGGACCCCGCCCCGACTTCCCCGGCCCGCGCCCTGGAAGCCGGGTCGCCGGTCACGCTACGGCCCCGGTCCGACCGCGTAGATTCGTGCGGTTGTCCGCGGCGGCGCCCCGCGCCGCATGCGCTTTGCGCATGCGGCGCTGGGGCGCCGTTCGCAGCGCGCGGCGCGGGACGCCGCCGCGGACACCGCACTTCTGCGCTCCCGAACCAAGCCTCACCCACCCGCACCCGCCCCCCGCTCACACCGGAAACTCGCACGCGCATCCCGGCCGCATGTCCCGCCAGACACCGGTGATCCTCCACCAAGGACACCCTCGCCGGTCACCAACCCCACCGCAGGCACCCGCGCAACGCACCCTACCGAGGTCAACCACCACGCACCGGTCCACCACCCGCCCCCACCCACCCGACCACCTCGTCGAAAGGGCACCCACCGCTGACTGTTCACCCCGCTTGGGTCGGCCCTGGCCGCCGGCCCCGGGCGAAAAACATGCCCGGCGCCGGCCGCCTCCCCCCATGCCTCACCAACAGCACGGGCCAAGACCGCGACGCTGTCCAGGCAGCCGCGTCAACCTACTTGCCTGAACGCCCGAAGCGCAGACGCCACGGGGTCCGCGCAGATTCGAGCTGAACCTTCAAACTCATCTTCGACACACCCTCGACCCGCTCTAGGAAGGTGATCGGCACTTCCGCGATACCCAGACCGGCACGGACTACTCGATAGTTCATCTCGACCTGGAAGCTGTAACCGTTACTCTGAATCGTCGGGAGGTCGATCGCCTCAAGAGTCGAGGCCTTCCAGGCCTTGAAACCAGCCGTCGCATCCTTCACGCGCAAACGCAGAATCGCGTTCACGTAGAAATTCGCCCACGCACTGAGCGCCTTACGATGCCACGGCCAGTCCGCCGCCGTCCTGCCCCCGGCCACATAGCGCGACCCCAGCACGACCCCCGCCGCCGTGGTACGCAACGTCTCCACCATGCGCGGGATGACCGACGCGGGATGCGACAGATCCGCATCCATCTGCACAACGATGCCCGCCCCGTCGTCCAAGGCGCGCGTCATGCCCGCGATGTATGCCCGCCCCAAGCCGTCCTTCACGGTCCGATGCAGGACAGCGACCCGACCCGCCGACTCCGAAGCCAGCTTCTCCGCTACCTCACCCGTACCGTCCGGCGAATTATCGTCCACCACCAGCACGTGCAGGGTATCGAGGGGCAGCCCTAAAAGCTGATCGACCAGCTGCGGGAGATTATCCCGCTCGTTGTACGTCGGAATGACGACCGTGATTTTCTCGGCGGTCGGGTCTGTCATAAGCTCCGGTCCCTTGTTAAATCCTGATAGTCGAGGACGACCCGGTAAGTCTTCCGGCCTATCTCATAAAGCGGTATCCGAAAGGCGCTGATCCTATCACCCTTCCGCAGGTAGGCCGCATGGCCGAGCCGGTGGGACAACAGGCACGTGTCGTCCGCCAGACCATACACACTCGGGGTGAAGATCCCGTACCGGTCCTCGGTGACCTCCAGGTGATCAATATCTTCAGAGCCGATCATCCGACAGTCGCCACCGACCAACGCGGCCGTGAACTCCTCCCGCCGCCAGAACCGCGGGTCATACCAGGTAGTACTACCCGGCAGCTGAAACCGCAGGTGGTAGGCAATACCCTCCTTAACATAGGAGTCGCTTTCCGCCAGCCGCATCACAATCCCGGCGTAGGCACGCCGCGACTCCGCCTCACCGTAGACGATGAAGTCGAAGTCCGACCTTAGGTCAGCATGCTTATACAACGTTGAGCCGTACACGCCGAGCGTGCTGATGGGAACCTGAAGCGACGAAGCCACACGTCGAAGTGCAGGCGCCGACCGACGCAGTACATCGTGCGACCGCGCCGAGACGACGAACGCGGCATCCTCCGGCCCGACACCGGCCAGACGACCCAATCCGTCAATCAGAGCGCCGCGCTCGCCCGTTGCCGACGTGTAGTCGAAGGCGGGGAGCGCGAGAACCTTCTGCCAGCGATCGCCGAGAAAACTCGACCACGTTCCCCAGTGATGCGGAGTTCCATCATCAAGGATGTACGCACCCACCCCCACCAGGCGCGCGCCGTGCCGACCGATCGGGCAGAACAGCAGGCCGCGCCGAGTGACGACCGTGGACCACGCGGGCAAGTCGGCCCAGCGCGCGAGGATGGGACCGCTACCGTCCCACTGCGCGGCAAGCTGATCAACGACAGCTTGCACGCTCGGCGAGAATTCCGAATTCTTCATCAGTCACCCTGCCATCCGGTCGAAGAACGCGAACGCCTACCGCGCGTCGGCGCACACCCCGGCGCCAGCACCCCCCGGCACCGTGTTGCGGCCAATCAGGTGCCAGTCATCCGCCCCGCACTCGCGGCCCTCGCTTGGTCCGACCAGCCGCCACCACGCCGCCACACACGACAGCTGAGGATTCTGCGGCGAGCTGAGCATCCGCCGTCCTCGATCCACAGCGTTCGCGCTCGACTCGCACTGCTCCAGGAACGTCACCGACGGATGCGGCAAGCCGCCCGTCTGATGCCACTCAAGCTTCACGATATAAGGACCCTTAGCCCTCGCGGTACCTCCGACCCTGCCGCGCCGGGCGGCTGATCGCCCGGCTGACGGAACTCACTCTCGCGACCGGCGGCCCGTACCAAAACGGCAGACCCTTGGACCAGAGCTATGTAAACTCCCCGGTAACCGGACCAGCGCCCAACGCAACCAGCCCCCGGAGCCGCACGTGCCAAGCCGTCTCCCGGACCACCTGCCTCATGCGGTCATCCAGCGCGCTGATTTCGCCGAGGCGTGCGCCCGACGCGACATCGGCGCCGTCTTCCGGCTCGCACGCAAGTGGGCCGGATTCACCAACTCCCACCTCGCCCGGCGCTGCGAGATGGGAGTCAGTCAGGTCGCCGACTACGCCAGCGGCCGCACGACAGCCACCGCGGTTGCGATCTTCGAACGGGTCTCCGACGGACTGCACGTCCCTGGCCGTATGCTCCTGCTCGGGCCGCGGTCGTGGGAGCGCCAGCCACTTCCCTTCGATACGCCGCAGACCCGTACGGATGAGGAGGGCAGTACGGCGAAACGGCGTCAATTCCTGGCCGGAGCAGCGGTGGGCGCTGCCGCGATCCTTCCTACGAGCGCAAATGGCGCCACGGCCAGAAAAGTTACCGACGGGGATATTGCAGCAATCGATTTTGCCGCTGCAAGCATCCGGTCTTTGGACAATCAGTTCGGCGGAGACAGCGCGCATGCGCTCGCACTGTCCTACCTCACCAGCCACGTCATGCCACTCGTCGACCAGGGAGACTACACAGCTGCCACCGGCCGTAAGCTCTTTCGGTGCGCGGCTGAGCTTAGCCAACTGACCGCGTGGACGGGTTATGACTCGGCTCATGCAGGCGACATCGGAGTCTATTTCCGGCACGCGCTGGAGCTCTCCGCCGCGGCGAACGAGACCGCGTATGGCGGCGAAATCCTTGCCGCCTTGAGTCACCAGGCCATCCACGCGGGACAACCGTCAAAGGCATTGCAATACGCTCAAGCGAGCAAGGACATCGGCATCCGAACCCACACACCAGCGCTCCACACGGAAGCCGCCATTCTAGAGGCCAATGCCTTTGCACTCATAGGTGACCGATGCCAGTGCGCGCTCAAGATGAGCGAAGCCGAGAGCGCCTTTGCCCTCGCCAGCGACGCGAACACGCCGAGCTGGCTCGGCTACCTCGATTCCGTATACATCGCGGCCAGGTTCGCTCACATCTTCCGTGATCTCGGCGACTTCGACAAAGCGCGAGAATTCGCCGGACAAGCCGATGCGCTCAACGTCGAGTTCCACCGCACACGAACCCTGAATCTCACCGTCTTGGCCACAACGTACACACAGAGCGAGCCGGACAGAGCTTGCGCCATCGGCTCAGACCTGATCGCTGACGCTCACAACCTCAAGTCACGTCGCGCGTTGACGTATCTCTGCCGCCTCAGAGACGACCTCACGGCCCGTCATCCCGGCAACACCGCCGTACAGTCCTTCGCCGAAGAACTCTCTGAAATGGCAGGTAGCCTGTAATGCCGATTTACCACATCGCCTATGCAGCCGACTGGCAGACAGCGCAGGAGGACGGGAAATACACGGTCTCGACCAAGGGGAGAAGCCTCGCCGAACAAGGCTTCATTCATGCTGGCGAAGCCGACCAAGTCGCCCCCGTCGCAAACATGATCTACAAGGGGGACTCCGGACTTGTCGTGCTCGTCATCGACCCGCAACTCCTGCGCCCCGAACTGAAATACGACCCCGTCCCGGGCTGGGCCAAGCCCTTTCCCCACATCTACGGACCGCTCAACCCCGACGCAGTCACCGGCGTCCGCCCACTGGTCGCCGACGACGACGGAACGTTCAGCTTCGAGGCCTGACGAGGCAGTGGCAACCCGCGCGGTGATGCATGAAGTGGGCTTTCAGCCGGACCGTGCGGTCCCACGGTTTGAGGTGACGCCGCTCCGATCGGTCTATGCTCGCGGCGTCAACGACGTTGACGCCCCTGCGCTATACCGCCCTCCGCTCCAGACAGCCGTGTCGCGCGAGAAAAGACCAACACACCCCGGCCCCAGCATACACAATCCGCGCCAAAACCCTGACATACCGTGCAGTCGGCGACCCGCCATCCAATCCACACAAGCTAAAAGCGGCAGCTGCAACCCTCGGAGAGGGAGCAGCGGCGCAGGCCAGTCTGCCGGGCGCCGGTAATCCGTGGTCGGGTTTGTGGTGGGTACTGGCCTCACCTCAGACGCGGCCGGAGCCGGTTCGCAGGGCAGTGACACAGCCTCTGACCTGCGCTATACTGTGCATAACGCGGGTACCCGTCGAAGTAGTTCTGGAACCTGGCGATCGCCGTGGTGGTCGAGTAGAGCACGTCGCAGGCGTTCCCGGCGTCGAGGCCGGCGCCGGTGTCGGAGCAGTACCACGTGTAGACGTCGTTCTGGCCGGTGTCCACAGCGGTGCCCAGGCCTTCGTCCGCGCAGTACGTATTCCAGTCGATGGGGCCGAGCTCGCCGCTGGTCGTCCAGCACTGCCACGAGTTCGGGTCGCTGAGGTCCGGCAGCGTGTCGATCACGGCGCTGCTGCCGTTCGTCCACTGACAGACGTCGGTCGCGTTGTCGCCGACCGAGTTCGGCTGCGCGCACTGCCATCCGTACGCCTCGTTCGCGGCGTTCAGGCTGGCCGGACCCTCGCCGTTGGCCTCGCAGTAGCCGTTGAAGTCCGGCGGCCGGACCTGCACGGGCCCTGATGCGCCGATGTCGGGCGCCGACGACGAGGCCGGCGGCGGGGCCTGAGCCGAAGCGGATCCGGCGGCAGCCGGGCTGGCGGTGGCCGCCTGGGTCGTCGGAGGGCTGGAGACCGCGGCGGCACCCGCGCCACTCGCCACGGAGCCGGCGCTCGTGCTCGCGTTCGGCGACGAGTTCGCGGCCGGGCTCGCACCGTGTGCGCTGACGCCGAGATAGACGCCGAGCACTGCGATCACTGCCAGCAGTACGAGTGCTGACAGCGCCAGGGCGCCGCGCCGGGCGGTGAAGGCGGGGACGCGGCCCGATGCGCCGCCGACCGGACCGGCGTCGGCGACCGGCCCGGGCGCCCCCAAGGACGCCGCTACAGGTGCCGCCACAGGCGCCGTTGCGGTCGCGTCCGCGGCCGAGGCGATCATCGCCCTGGCCTGAGCGGCGGTCGCACGCAACGCAGGGTCCTTGATCAGCAGCGCCTGGATCGCCGTCGCCAGCGCACCCGCTCTACGCAGCAGCGGCGTCGGCTCGAAGAGGATCGCGGACAGCGTGTCCGCGGGGTTCTCCCGCCGGAACGGCGAATATCCCTCGACCGCCTGGAACAGCGTCGCCCCGAGCGAGAACAGGTCGCCGGCCGGCTCCGACCCGTGCCCCTGCGCCCGCTCGGGCGCGAGGTACTCCACCGAGCCGGTCAGCGTCCCGGTCGCGGTCAGCGCGGAGTCGTCGGCCTGCTGCGCAATGCCGAAGTCGGTCAGCAGGACCCTGCCGTCCTCGGCGAGCATCACGTTGGCCGGCTTGACGTCCCGGTGCACGATCTGCGCGGCGTGGGCCGCGTCCAGCGCGTCGAGCACGCTGGCGGCGATCTGCGCCGCCCGCTGCTGCGACACCGGGCCCTGAGCGTCCAGCACCTCCTGGAGGCTGCGCCCCCGGATCAGCTGCATGATGATCCAGGGAGTCCCCTCGTGCACTGCGACGTCGTGCACCGAGACGATCGCCGGGTGGTCCCGCAGCCGCGCGGCGTTACGGAACTCGCGCTCGGCCCGGGCCAGCCGCTCGGCGCGCTCGGTGCTCTGCATCCCCGGGTGCAGCCACACCTCCTTGGCCGCCACCTCGAGCTGCATGACCTCGTCGACGGCGAGCCAGACCCGGCCGAAGCCGCCGGCGCCGAGCCGGCGGACCAGCCGGTAGCGCCCCGCGACCACCGCGCCGGGCCGCCCCGCGGCCTCATATCCGTCCCCTGACATACCGCGGCCCCTCGCCCTCGCAGAGCCCAAGCCCGAGGGTCAGTGTGCCAGCGCCGGACCGCGCGCCGCCACGGCGACCGGCGCGCGCCGCAGCGCGCGGATCAGCGCACGTTCGCGACCGTCGCGCCCGGCACCGGGCCGCGCGCCCGCCGCACCGTGCGGCACAGCCCGCTGCCGCGCAGCCGCTCCTCCACCTCCGCGCCGCTGATCGGCCCGTCCACCAGGAACACCGTGGTCGGGCCCGAGCCGGAGACCAGCGCGCCGGCCGCCCCCGCGGCCCGGCCCAGCTCCAGCAGCTCGCCGATCTCCGGCAGCAGCTCGACCGCGGCCGGCTGCAGGTCGTTGTAGAGCGCCGCGCCGATGCGGTCCGGGTCGCCGGTGCGAAGGTTCGCCATCAGGTCCGGGTGCACGCCCGGCTCCGGCGCGCCCGCCCCGGCCCGGCTGCGCAGCAGGTCGCAGGTCTCGAACACCTTCGGGGTGGACAGGCCGGTGTCCGAGACCGCGATGACCCAGTCCAGGCCGGCCGCCGCGAGCACCGGCGAGATGTGCTCGCCTCGGCCGGTGCCGACCGCGGTGCCGCCGTGCAGCGCGAACGGCACGTCGCTGCCGAGCCGGGCGGCCAGGTCGTGCAGCTCGTGCCGGGCCAGCCCGGTGCCCCACAGCTCGTCGCAGGCCACGAGCGCCGCAGCCGCGTCCGCCGAGCCCCCGGCCATGCCGCCGGCCACCGGGATGTCCTTGCGCACCGTCAGGCGCACGTCCGGCTCCACGCCGGTGTGCTCGGCCAGCAGCAGCGCCGCCCGCCAGGCCAGGTTCCGCTCGTCCTGCGGCACCCCGGCGGTGTCCGAGTCCCGGCGCAGCGGCTCCACGGTGAGCGACAGGCCGCGCGCCGCCCGCGCGACCACCTCGTCGTAGAGGGAGACGGCGTGGAAGACGGTCACCAGTTCGTGGTAGCCGTCCTGGCGCAGCGGGCCCACCGCCAGCGACAGGTTGATCTTCGCCGGGGTTCGGACGGTCACCGCCTCGGGCCGGAACGGGCCCTCGTCCCAGTCTTCCAAAGCTGTCACGGTGCAGGCTCCCGGGAGTTCGATGTAGCGCTGTCGTTCGATGTAGCGCTGTCGTTCGGTGCGGCACTGTCTTTCGGCGTGGCACTGCGGCGCGCCGCGGCGGAGGCGATGGCGGCGAACCGGTCCACGGAGAGCTGCTCGCCGCGCGCCGCCGGGTCGACGCCCGCCGCGCGCAGGATCTCCTCGGCCGCCGCGGCGGACCCGGCCCAGCCGGCCAGCGCGGCGCGCAGGGTCTTGCGGCGCTGCGCGAAGGCCGCGTCCACGACCGCGAAGACCTCCCGGCGGCCGATCCCGGTTCCCGCGCCGGCGTCGCGCGGCGCCTGCCGCTCGAGGGCGACCAGACCGGAATCGACGTGCGGCGCCGGCCAGAACACGCTGCGGCCGACCGATCCGGCCCGTTGTACGTCGGCGTACCAGCGGGCCTTGACGCTCGGCACGCCGTAGACCCGGCCGCCCGGCCCGGCCGCGAGCCGGTCCGCCACCTCGGCCTGGACCATGACCAGGATCCGCTCCAGCGAGGGGAAGCCCTCGAGCATGTGCAGCAGGACCGGAACGGCCACGTTGTAGGGCAGGTTGGCCACCATCGCGGTCGGCGCCGGGCCGGGCAGCTCGCGCAGCCTGAGCGCGTCGCCGAGGACGAGTTCGAACCGGCCGCCGGCGTCCGGGAAGCGCTCGGCCACGGTCTCCGGAAGGGCCTGCGCCAGCACCGGGTCGATCTCCACCGCGATCACCCGTTCGGCCGCCTCGAGCAGGCCCAGGGTCAGCGAGCCGAGCCCCGGGCCGACCTCGACCACGGTGTCGTCCGGGCGCAGCCGGGCGGCCCGCACGATCCGCCGGATGGTGTTCGGGTCGATCACGAAGTTCTGGCCGAGCTGCTTGGTGGGGCGCACCCCGAGCCGGGCGGCCAGCGCGCGCACCTCGGCCGGGCCGAGCAACCGGGCCGGTCCGAACGGGGCCGTGCCGACGGCCGGCTGCTCCTCGGCCGGTGGGCCGGCAGCCGGCGGGGCGGCCGGAACCGACGAATCATCGGCCCGTGCCGCCCCGGGAGCGCGTTTGCGCGCCGGCTCTCCGCCGGTCAGCTGAACAGGTTGTGCCCGCACACCGGCCATTGTCCACTGCCGGAGCGCTCATACAGCAATTCGGCCAGATCGGTCTGCTCCGCCGACGAGGCCTGCGAGGGCAGGCCGGTGCCGCCGAGCGAGTCCCAGGTGCCGACCGAGAACTGGTACAGGCCGTAGTAGGTGCCCGAGGGGTCGACCGCCTCCGGGTTGCCGCCGGACTCGCAGTTGGCCAGCGCGGCCCAGTCCAGGCTGGACGCGTCGGTCGGCAGCGCCTCGGTGCCGACCTTCTCCACCTCGGTCACCGGCTGCTGGGTGACGTTCTCGGAGATCTGCTTCTTCGGCTGCGGGACGCCGTTGATGGTCTGGATGGCGTAGGTGACCTGGGCGACGCCGTCCTGGCCCTCGGTCACTACGGTAACGGTGCCCTGATACGAGGTGGGGTCGTTCTCCTTGTCCACCGTGTACGGGATGGAGACCTGGTCCACCTCGGTGGTGCCGGTGATCCGCTGGATCGTGATGGTCTCGTTCTCGGTGGGCACGGAGTTCGCCGGCACCGAGGGCGCGTCCTGGTTGTGCAGCGTTATCCCGGCCTGCGCCATGGCGGCGGTCACCGTCGCGGCGGTGGTGTCGACCTGGTCGGTCTTGCCGTCCACCAGGAAGGTGATGTGCCGCATCGTGTAGACCGAGAACTTCGCCCCGGCGCGGCCGATCGGCGCGCTCATCGGCATCGAGGACTTGGCGCCGGTGGTGCGCACGCCGAGTTCTTCCAGCGCCGCGTCGACGGTGTTGCCGTGGACCCAGACGTGCTGCATCGTTCCGTTCACGGTGACGGTCAGCGGCCGCCCGTACCGGACCGTGATGGTCGTGCTGTCGCCCACGTGCGCGGTCGGCGCCGGGCTGACCAGGTCGTGCGAGCCGGTGGTGATGTTCTGCGCGGCGAGCACGGACCCGACGGTGCTGTCGAAGGTGTGGATCTGGCTCACCGAGCCGTCGACCGAGAGCGTGACCGTCTTGTCCAGCGCGACATAGGTGACCACTCCGCCGATCAGCGCGGCCAGGACCAGGCCGCGCACGGCCTTCCCGGCCAGCGACACGCGCGGCTTGGTGGTGGTGATCGGGCGCCGCGCGGAGCGGCCGCGGGTCGGCCGGGCCGCCTCGTCGTCGTCGCCGTCCCGCTCGCCGGTGAAGCCGATCGGTTCGGGGGACCCGGCGTGCCCGGCGCCCTCGCCGCGATCCGGCCGCGGCGCGAAGCCGGGCTCGGGGGAGCGGGGGCCGGGGAAGCGGGCCGGGGCGGCGAGATCGCCCGCGGGGCCGCGGCCGGCCGGGCCGAATTCGGCCTCGAACTCGGCGTCGAAGCCCGCGCCGTACCCGCCCTCGAAGCCCGGGTCGCCGGGGGCCGCGGTGCGCGTGCGGCCGCGGCGGCCCCGGCCGGGCGCGGCGGCCTCGGCGTATTGCTCGGCGTGCAGTTGTTCCTGGCGCGCTTCGTCCGGCGCGTGGTGCGCGGCGTGGCTGCCGTAGGACTCGAACTCCGGATATTCGGTGCGCTCGTATTCCCCGGCACCCGGCTGCGCATATGCGCCATCGGCATATCCGGAGGCCGCGTTCGGGTAAGCAGTGCTCTCGTATTCAGAGGCCGGATGCGCCGAGTCCTCATATCCAGAGGCCTCGGAGTGATATTGCGCTGACTGAGCGTGCGGCTCGGCCGAGTACTGGCCGGAATACGGATCCGCATACTCATCGCCGCCGTTTGCGTACGGAGCGTAGGGCTGGCCGAATCCCGGCTCCGGATGTGCGCTGCCCGAATATGCACTGTCCGGATATGCGCCGTTTGTATACGCGCTGCTCGGATAGCCGCCGTCCGGATAGCCGCCGGCGGCCGTACTCTGGCCCGAGAACTGCGTCACCGAGTGATCCGGCGCATCCGAGTAGGCAGCGTCTGTGTAGGCGCCTTCCGTGTAGGCGCTGAACTGCGCGGGGTCGCCGAAGCCGTCCGGCGCGCCGCCGGATCCCTGCGCCGTGCCGTGGAAGGCAGGGCCGCCGAACGCCGTGCCGCCGTCGAATGCCGGTCCCTCGGAGCCCGGCCCTTCGAAGGCCGCGCCGCCGTCCCGGGGAGAGCGCGAACCGCTCACTGCACTCCAGACCTCGCTGGATCCGGTCACGGGTGACCGCAGGGCCTCCTGATGGAGGCGCTGGGCCCGCCGATCCGGCTACCGAGCATGGGACTCTAAACTATGGGCTTTCATGGTCGCCATAGTCCGATGTGGGCATGGCGAGCCGTCCGGTGTCCGGTTCATCCGATTTACTCATCGGCAAATCGGGCAAATCAGCCGGTCCCTATCCCCCGATTGTGCGATTGGTCACGAGCTTTCCCCGATTCCGGTCCATCTAAAGATGTAGCGGGTCGCTCGAACGGTGCAGCGGCAAGAGTGACACGACTGTGACAGTGCACTGAAGAATTCACCCGCTCGGCAACCGTTTCGTGATCACCCCGGGCGCGTCGCGTTCCGGCCGGAGATTCGGCACTGTTGATCCGGCACTGCCAATCCAGCTAATCCAGCACTGCGATGCGGCCCCGGGCCCGCTCAACCCAGGCCGAAGACCCGCCGGGTGTTGGCGTCGATCGCCGCGCACAGCTCCGCCAGATCCGTGCCACGCGCCGCGGCCATACCCCGCACGGTCACCGGGATCAGATAAGGCGCGTTCGGCCGCCCCCGGTAGGGCGTCGGGGTCAGGAACGGCGCGTCGGTCTCCACCAGGACCAGGTCGAGCGGCGCGACCCGCAGCGCCTCGCGCAGCTGCTCGTTCGCCTTGAACGTGACCGGCCCGGCGAACGACATCACATAGCCCTGGTCCGCGCAGGTCTTCGCCATCGCCGCGTCGCCGGAGTAGCAGTGGAACACCACGCGCTCCGGCGCGCCCTCCTCGCGCAGGATCCGCAGCACGTCCTCGTGCGCGTCGCGGTCGTGGATGATCAGCGCCTTGCCGTGCTGCTTGGCCAGCGCGATGTGCCGGCGGAAGGACTCCTGTTGCGCCGCCACGCCTTCCGGGCCGGTGCGGAAGTAGTCGAGCCCGGTCTCGCCGATCCCGACCACCTGCGGCTGCGCGGCGAGCCGGTCGATCTCGGCGATGGCCGCCTCGAGCGCTTCCGCGCCGCCGGCCGGGCGATCCTGGCGGCTCCAGCCGTCCTTGTCGCCGAGGACCAGACGGGGTGCCTCGTTCGGGTGGAGCGCGACGGTGGCGTGAATCGCATCATGCTGCTGAGCCGTCTTCGCCGCCCAGACGGAGGACGGCACATCGCAGCCCACTTGGATGAGCGTGGTCACGTTCACCGCAGCCGCCGCAGCGAGCGCGTCCTCGACCGTGACCTTCTGCATGTCGAGATGCGTATGGCTGTCCGCGACAGGTGCGGGCAGCGGCTCGGGCGCGGGCGGCGGCGACTCGCGATCCCGGTCCCTGCTTGGCATGTGGATTCTCCCTCGTGGCCGGTCGTCAACTGTAGCGAGGTCTATCGCCATGCACTGATCACGTCGTCGGGCCCCCACAGCACATCGACCTCGTGGTCCGAGGGCAGCTCGGCGCCCGACAAGCTGGCGACGACCACTCCGGTGCGCCCCGCCTCGTAACCGGGGATCTGCGTGGCGGCGGCGCGGTGGGCGGCGAGGTCGTGGCGGTCGAACGGGGTGTGGAGCCATTTGATGGAGCCGGTGAAGGAGATGCGGCGGGCGACGGGGAAGCGGTCGGCGCCGACGAGGTCGATCTCGGGGTCGAACCGCCGGTTCCACCATCCGCCCACCACGGCGGCGTCGGGCCAGGGCGGCTCGCCCGAGGCCACGGCGAGTTCGAGTGCTTCACGCACGAGGGGCTCCACGGCTTTGCCGCGGTAGGTGTGCCAGCGGCGTTGAATCACGCGGAAGGCGGCGTCGACGCGCCCGCGCCGCACCTGCTCCTCGGCTTGGCGGGAGACCGCGAGATAAAACCGGACGCTGGGGTCGGCGAACCGGTAGAGCGCGGGTCTGCCCGCCTGAGTGGAGAGCGGGTGGTCGATCGCCAGAACATGCTTCTCCTCGCTGAGGCGATGCAGCACCGGAGTGAGGCTTCCAGAGGGCACGGCGCCTTCGCGGCCGCCGGCTGCGGCGGCGATGTTCGCATGCGTACGCTCACCGGCCCCGACTGCTTCGATGACCCGGCGGGCCTGGTCCGGCTGTGGGAACTCGGCCAGCAGCGAGGCCCCGGGGACGGAGAAGAGCGCGGACGCGGGATCGGAGCACTCCTGCTGAAGAAACGCGAGCGCGGGGGTGGCGTCGGGCCAGGCGCGCAGGATGCCGGGAAGGCCGCCGCAGACCAGATGCGCGTCGATCGCGTCCGCTCCCGCCAGGCCGATCGCGTCGCCGGTCTCGGCCGGATTGAGCGGTCCGAGCACGAGGTTGTCCGCTCGCCCGTAGAACGGCTGGTCGTACGCGGTCAGGCGGGCCATCATGTGCAGGTCGCTGCCCAAAAGCAAGAACATCACCGGACGCTGCGAGAGAAGGCGGTCCCAGGCGGTCTGCAGCGCCCCGTCGAACAGCGTGTCCTGCTCCGCGAGCCAGGGCAGTTCGTCGAGCACCACGATGCACGCAGCGGCGGGCAGCACCGCGGCCAATATCCTCAGCGCATCCGGCCAGCTCCCCGGCGCCGGATCCGGGACGGCGGCGGGATCACGAGTCACGGCCGAGTCGCGCAGCTCCCGGGTGAACGCCGCCACCGCCTCGACCGGAGACGCGCCCTTGGTCGCCGTGTAATAGAAGTACGGCACTCCCGAGCGGTCGCAGAACTCCTGCACCAGCCTCGACTTGCCCACCTGGCGCCGGCCCCGGATCGCCGTCGCGACCCCGGCGCCCGAGCCGCGCACCCGGTCGAGCCGCTTGTCCAGCAGCGCCAGTTCCCGCGAGCGTCCGACGAAACCCGCCGCCACCGCCATCACCGCCGAACTATGTAGGCGCCATCTACGTAGATTGGCGCTAGCATAATCCCGCTCAGGCCGCCGGTGCCTCTTCCAGCCGCGGGAACAGCACCGCGCCCTTGGTGATCGTCGAGCCGGCCGGCAGCAGCCCCCAGCGGCCGCAGTTCTGCACCTTCTGCTCGGCCAGCGGGCCGAGCGCCGCCTGCGCGCCCAGCGACTCCCACAGCGCCGCCGAGGACTTCGGCATCACCGGGTTCAGCAGCACCGCCACGGCACGCAGCGACTCGGCCGCGGTGTAGAGGATCGTCGCCAGCCGGGCCTGCGCCGCCGGGTCCTCGGCCTTGGCCACCTTCCACGGCTCCTGCGTGGTCAGGTATCCGTTGACCAGCTTGATGAAGTCGAACACCGCGCCGATCCCGGCCTGGAAGTCCAGCGCGCCGACCCGCTCGTCCGCGGTCCGCGCCGCCTGCTCCAGCGCGTCCGCCAGCGCCTGCTCCGCCTCGCCGTGGTCCGCCGGCGCCGGCAGCGCCCCGCCGAAGTAGCGGCCGACCATCGCGGCGACCCGGGAGGCCAGGTTGCCGTAGTCGTTGGCCAGCTCCGAGGTGTACCGGGCGGACATGTCCTCCCAGGAGAAGGAGCCGTCCTGGCCGAACGGGATCGCCCGCATGAAGTAGTACCGGAACGCGTCCGAGCCGAAGTGGTCGGTGATCTCGTGCGGGGCGATGCCGGTCAGCTTGGTCTTCGACATCTTCTCCCCGCCGACCAGCAGCCAGCCGTGCCCGAACACGGTCTTCGGCAGCGGCAGCCCGGCGGCCATCAGCATGGCCGGCCAGATGACCGCGTGGAAGCGCAGGATGTCCTTGCCGACCAGGTGCACGTCGGCCGGCCAGGTCCGGTCGAACTTCGCCCGCTCCTGCGGGTCGTCCGAGTCGAGCCCGACCGCGGTGGCGTAGTTGAGCAGCGCGTCGATCCAGACGTACAGGATGTGCTTCTCGTCCCACGGGATCGGGATGCCCCAGTCGAACGAGGAGCGGGAGATCGAGAGGTCCTGCAGGCCCTGCCGGACGAACGAGACCACCTCGTTGCGGGCCGAGGCCGGCTGCACGAACTCCGGGTGCTCCTCGTAGTGCGCCAGCAGCCGCTCGGCGTAGTGCGACATCCGGAAGAAGTAGTTGTCCTCGGCGATCGTCTCGACCGGCCGGTGGTGGATCGGGCACAGCTTCGCGCCGGCGTACTCCCCCTCGCCGTCGAGCAGCTCGCCCGGCAGCTTGTACTCCTCGCAGTCCACGCAGTACGGGCCCTCATACGAGCCCTTATAGACCTCGCCGGCGTCGTACAGGCCCTGCCAGAACTTCTGCACCCGTACCGTGTGCCGCGGCTCGGTGGTGCGGATGAAGTCGTCGTTGGCCGCGTCGATGGTCTGCAGCGCCGGCTTCCACGCCGTCTCGACCAGCTTGTCCGCCCACTCCTTCGGCGTCATCCCGTTGCGCTGCGCGGTGCGCATGACCTTCTCGCCGTGCTCGTCCGTGCCGGTCAGGAACCAGACCGACTCGCCGCGCTGCCGGTGCCACCGGGTCAGCACGTCGCCGGCCGTCGTCGTGTAGGCGTGCCCGATGTGCGGCGCGTCGTTGACGTAGTAGATCGGCGTCGTGGCGTAGAACGTCTCGCTCGGGTCAGCAGAAGCCATGGGGTAAGCCTACTGGCCCGGTGCGGTCACCCCGACCCGCTCTTGGCTGCCACGACGGCGTCGAAGACCACCCGCTTGGGCACCCCCGCCGAGGACGCCACCGAGGCGATCGCGGACTTGCGGTGCTCGCCGGCCTCCTCCCGCCGCGCCACCAGATCGGCCAGCTCGGCGGCCGTCAGCCGCTCGTTGCGCCCGCCGCCCGCACCGCCCGCGCCCTCGGCCCCGCCGACCACGATCGTGATCTCGCCGCGCACCCCGTCCGCCGCCCAGGCCGCCAGCTCGGCCAGCGGTCCGCGGCGCACCTCTTCATACGTCTTCGTCATCTCGCGGCACACCGCCGCCGGCCGCTGTCCGCCGAACGCCTCGGCCATCGCGGCCAGCGTCTCGGCGAGCCGGTGCGGCGCCTCGAAGTACACCATCGTGCGCGGCTCGGCCGCGTTCGCCGCCAGCGCCCTGGCCCGCTCCCCGGCCCGGCGCGGCGGGAAGCCCTCGAAGCAGAACCGGTCCACCGGCAGCGCGGACAGGGCCAGCGCGGTCAGCACCGCGGAGGGGCCCGGCACCGCGGTCACCCGGATCCCGGCCGCCGCCGCGGCGGCCACCAGCCGGTAGCCCGGGTCGGAGACCGAGGGCATCCCGGCGTCCGTGACGAGCACCACCCGCGCCCCGCCGGCCAGCTGCTCGACCAACTCAGGGGTGCGCCACGCCTCGTTGCCCTCGAAATAGGACACGATCCGCCCGCCCGGCTCGATCCCGATCTCCCGGGCGAGCCGCCGCAGCCGCCGGGTGTCCTCCGCCGCGATGACGTCCGCGGCGGCAAGTTCCACGCCCAGCCGGGGCGCCGCGTCGGCCGGGTCGCCGATCGGTGTACCTGCGAGAACCAGCACTCCGGCCGGGTGTGCGGCGCCGCCCGGCGCACCTTCGAATTCCATAAATACCATCGTGCAACGGTGCGCAATGAGCGGCCTAATCCGTACGATGGCCCGCGTGACCAGCGACGTGCGCCGAGACGAATCGGCCGAACTGCCCGACTGGCCGGAGCTCGGGGCCGTGACCGGCCCGGACGAGAGCGCGGAGGCGGGCGGACCGGCGGGGGCCGGGGCGGCGGGCCCCGGGCCGAGCCCGATCCCGTTCCCGATCCGCACCCGGCTGCGCCGCGGCTGGGAGCGCGGGCGGGTCTGGTTCCGGCCCGGCGACAGCCCGCTGCCGGAGTCCCGCGGCTCGGTCCGCGAGCGGCTGGTCCCGCCGTTCTACCCCGAGTTCTTCCGCGGCGCCGGCTGGATCCTGCCGCTGATCGTCACCGCCGTCGGCGGCTTCCTGCGGTTCTGGAACCTCGGCTGGCCCAACTCGATCATCTTCGACGAGACGTACTACGCCAAGGACTCCTGGTCGATGTACGTGTTCGGCTGGGAGCACACCTGGCAGACCTCGAGCGTGTCCGACCCGGGCGTCGCCTCGGCCGGCAACGGCTTCGGGCACAACGGCGCGGCCGACTTCAGCTGCTCCCCGCAGTGCGCCGAGTTCGTGGCGCACCCGCCGGCCGGCAAGTGGGTGATCGGCGCCGGCGAGCAGATCTGGGGCCTGAATCCGGTCGGCTGGCGGCTGATGGAGGCGGTGCTCGGCACCATCGCCATCTTCATCCTGGCCCGCACCGCCCGCCGGATGTTCCGCTCCACCCTGCTCGGCTGCATCGCCGGACTGCTGATCAGCTTCGACGGCCTGTCCTTCGTGATGGCGCGCACCGCGCTGCTCGACGGTATCCAGATGTTCTTCGTCCTCTGCGGCTTCTCCTGCCTGGTGGTGGACCGGGACAAGGTCCGAGAGAGATTCGCGCGATGGCGCGAGGAGCACGGCAGTGTCCTGCTGTCGGTCGAGGAGTTCGGCCCGCGGCTGGGCTGGCGGCCCTGGCGCATCGCCGCCGGGATCAGCCTCGGCCTGGCCACCGCCACCAAGTGGAACGGCGTGGTCTTCGTGGCCGGGTTCGCGCTGCTGACCGTGTTCTGGGACGGCGGCGCGCGGCGCGCCTGCGGGGTCCGCAACCCGCAGCTGGTGCTCGGCACGGTGCTGCTGTTCCTGGTCGGCCCGTTCCTCGTCTACGACCTGCTGAAATACCTCAACGACAACGCGATGCCCAACGGCATCAAGGTGCCGCAGGTCGGCATGTCGCTGATCCTGGTGCTGCTCTACCTCGTCGGCGCGGTCGTCGCAGGGCTCGTGCTCGGCTCGTCCCGGCTGCCGTGGCGCCGGCTCCGGCGCAGCATCATCGAGCCGCTCAGAGCCTTCGTCACGATCCCGGTGCTGGCCCTGCTGGTCTTCGTCGGCTCCTACGCCGGCTGGTTCGTCAACACCGGCAACGGCGGCGGCTGGGACCGGTTCTGGGCCGACTCGCAGCGCTCGGACTTCTGGCCCACCTGGACCAATCCGCTGCGCTCGCTGTGGCACTACGTCTACCAGCAGTACCAGTTCAACAGCACCCTGTCGACGCCGCACCCGTACCAGTCCCAGCCGTGGACCTGGTTCGTCGTCGGGCGCCCGGTGGCCTTCTACTACGAGGCCCCGCACGTCGGCAGCCAGCACTGCACCGTGGCCCTGGCCGGCTCGGCCACCGGCACCTGCTCGGCCGAGGTGCTGCCGCTGGGCACCCCGCTGCTGTGGTGGTTCGCCACCGCCGCGCTATTCTTCCTGCTGTGGCGCTGGGCGCTGCGCCGGGACTGGCGGGCCGGCGCGATCCTGGCCGGGGTGATCGCGGGCGTAGCGCCGTGGCTCGACTACGGCCACCGCACGATCTTCTCGTTCTACGCGGTCTCCTTCGCCCCGTTCATGATCCTGGGCGCGACGATGGCGATCGGGGCGATCATCGGCCGGGCCGACGCGCCTCCGGTCCGCCGGACCTGGGGCGCGGCGGTGGCCGGGATCCTGGTCGTCGGCGTCGCGGTCATGTTCGTGTACTTCTATCCGATCTACACCGGGCAGACCATCTCGTACAACGACTGGATCAGCCACATGTGGCTGCCGTCGTGGATCTGACCCGCTGACCCGGTCACTCGCCGCCGGTCACTGAGGGGTCGCTGAGCAGCCGGTTTCCCGGCCCCGGCGGTGGCCCGGATACCGTGGGCGGGTGGCGAACCTGGTCAACATCGAGGCGGTCGGCAAGGCCTACGGCACCCGCGTGCTGCTGGACGGCGTCTCGCTCGGCGTCGCCGAGGGCGAGAAGATCGGCGTGGTCGGCCGCAACGGGGGCGGGAAGTCGACCCTGCTGCGGCTGCTGGCCAAGCGCGAGGAGCCGGATTCGGGCCGGGTCGTGCACACCGGCTCGGTACAGGTCGGCGTGGTCGGGCAGTTCGACGAGCTCGACTCGGCGGCGACCATCCGGCAGCAGCTGCTGGCCGGGCTCGCCGACCACGAGTGGGCTGGGCAGGCGCACGTGCGCGACGTGCTGGCCGGGCTGCTCGGCGGGATCGGCGCGCCGATCTACGCGGACGGCCTCGACACCGTGGTCGGCCCGCTCTCCGGCGGCGAGCGGCGGCGCATCGCGCTGGCCAAGGCGCTGCTCGAGCCGGACACCGCGGACCGGCTGCTGCTGCTCGACGAGCCGACCAACCACCTCGACGTGGAGGGGATCGCCTGGCTGGCCGGGCATCTGAGGGCCCGCCGCGGCGCGCTGCTCGTGGTCACCCACGACCGCTGGTTCCTCGACGAGGTCTGCGAGCGCACCTGGGAGGTGGCCGGCGGCCGGGTGCACTCCTACGACGGCGGCTATTCGGCGTACGTGCTGGCGCGGGCCGAGCGGACCCGGGTCGCCTCGGCGGACTGGGACCGCAAGCAGAACCTGCTGCGCAAGGAGCTGGCCTGGCTGCGCCGCGGCGCCCCGGCCCGCACCTCCAAGCCGAAGTTCCGGATCGAGGCGGCCAACACGCTGATCGCGGCCGAGCCGCCGCCGCGCAACCAGGCCGAGCTGATGGGCTTCGCCTCGGCCCGGCTCGGCCGGACGGTGTACGAGCTGGAAGACGTCACCTTCTCGGTCGGCGGCGCGGCGGCCGAAGGCGAGGACGGGACCGAGGGCGAGGGCGTGAGCAAGGTCGAGGACACCGCGCGCCGCACCCTGTTCGAGCACGTCACCTGGCAGCTGGCGCCCGGCGAGCGGATCGGGCTGGTCGGCGTCAACGGCTCGGGCAAGACCTCGCTGCTGCGGCTGCTGACCGGCGCGGCTCGGCCGGACTCGGGGTCCGTGGTGACCGGGGTGACCGTGCGGCCCGCGCTGCTGGCCCAGGAGATCACCGAGATCGACCCGGAGACCCGGGTGCTCGCGGCGGTCGAGCAGGTGCGCTCGTCCGTGGACCTCGGCAAGGGCCGCGAGCTGACCGCCTCCCAGCTGCTGGAGCGGTTCGGCTTCGCCGGGGACCGGCAGTGGACCCCGGTCGGCGACCTGTCCGGCGGCGAGCGGCGGCGGCTGCAGATCCTGCGGCTGCTGATGGCCGAGCCGAACGTGCTGCTGCTGGACGAGCCGACCAACGACCTCGACATCGACACGCTCACCGCGCTGGAGGACCTGCTCGACGGCTGGCCCGGCTCGCTGATCGCGGTCTCGCACGACCGGTACTTCCTCGAGCGCACCACGGACCGCACCGCCGCGCTGCTCGGCGACGGCCGCATCAGGATGCTGCCGGGCGGCGTCGAGCAGTACCTGGCGCAGCGGGCCGAGATCGCCGCGCGGGCCGCCGCGACCGCTCAGGCGGCCGGCAGCGCCGCGGCGGGGGCCGCCGCGTCCGCGCCCTCCTCCGCGTCCGCGCAGCGCGCCGCGCAGAAGGAGCTGACCCGGATCGAGCGCCGGCTCGACCGGATCGCCGTGCAGGAGGCTGATCTGCACGAGCAGATGGCTAAAGCTTCCACGGACTACGAGGTGGTCGGCCGGCTCGACGTGCAGCTGCGCGAGCTGGCCGCCGAGCGCGGCCGGCTCGAGGAGCAGTGGCTTGAGCTGGCCGAGTAAGGGCCCACGACACGCCTGACGCCCCGCTCGGCCCCGGTGCCGGGCCGTCGTGCAACTTTCCCCGCCGTCCTGCATATTCGCCCCCGGCCCGGCGGTTTTCTGGAGCTTGCCGAGCAAACCTCCTAACTTGCGCCGCAAGAAGGGAGAACCATGATTACGATGCGGAAAGCCGGCACATCGCAGGCGCGGGCCGCGCTCGCCGTCGCAGCCGTGCTCGCGGTCAGCTCACTGGCCGTGGTAGGGCAAGCCCACCGTGCCTATGCCGCGGACTCGGCCACCATCAACGCTTCATCGACGTTCCAGACCATCAACGGGTTCGGCGCCTCTGAGGCATTCGGCCAGGCGGCCACGGTGATGGACGCCTCCTCCTCGGTCCAGCAGCAGGTACTGGCCGACCTGTACAGCCCGACCACCGGCGCCGGCCTGAACATCCTGCGCAACGAGGTCAGCGCCGACTCGGGCGACACCATCGAGCCGACCGCGCCGAGCAGCCCGACGGCGACGCCGGCCTACGCCTCGCTGGCGTCGATCAACCAGGACATGGGCCAGCTCTGGTTCGCCCAGCAGATCAAGAGCCTGTACGGGGTCACCAACGTGTTCGCCGACACGTGGAGCGCGCCGGGGTTCATGAAGACCAACAACAGCCCCGACAACGGCGGCTGGGTCAACAGCACGTGGCAGCAGGCATACGCCAACTACCTGGTTCAGTACGCGGAGGACTACTCGGCGGCCGGCATCCCGCTCACCTACATCGGCCCGATGAACGAGCCCGAGTTCAGCGCCAGCTACGACAGCATGACGCCGACGCCGGCTCAGGCGGCGTCGATGATCGACACGCTCGGCCCGACCCTGGCGAGTTCCGGTCTGTCCACGCAGGTCGACTGCTGCGCCGACGAGGGCTGGGGCACTGCCGCGCAGTACGCCTCCGCGATCGAGGGTGACTCCACGGCCAGCAAGTACGCCGCGCTGTTCACCAGCCACGGCTACACCGCGGCCCCGACCTCGCCGATGCCCGGCTGGACCAAGCCGATATGGGAGACCGAGTGGTCGACCTTCGAGACCTTCGACCCGGCCTGGGACGACAACACCGACGCCTCCGGCATGAGCTGGGCGCAGCACATCTACACGGGCCTGACCAGCGCGAACCTGAACGCGTTCCTGTACTGGTGGGGCAGCACGACCACGTCGTCGAACGGTGACAACGAGGGCTTGGTGGAGATCAACGGCTCGACGGTCACCCCGACCGGCCGGCTGTGGGCCTTCGCCAACTACAGCCGCTACATCCACCCCGGCGCCGTGCGCATCGCCACGACGACCACCAACAGCGGCCTCGACATCAGCGCGTTCAAGAACACCGACGGCACCATCGCAGTGGTCGTGCTCAACACGGCGACGAGCGCCGACACCGTCAACTACGCGCTGAGCGGCACCAGCTTCACCGGCGGCTCGGCGACCCCCGTGGTCTCCGACTCGAGCAGCAACGCCGCAGCGCAGAGCCCGATCGCGGTCAGCGGCGGCGCCTTCAGCGCCACGGCCCCGGCGCGCTCGCTGGTCACCTACGTGATCACGCCCGGCACGAGCACCGGCTCCCCGTCGGCTTCGGCCTCGGCCTCGCCGAGCACGTCCCCGTCCGCCTCGCACTCGGCCTCCCCGTCGGCCTCGCCGTCGTCGTCGCCGAGCTCTTCGCCCAGCGCCGGCGGCTGCACCGTGACCTACTCGACCACCTCCCAGTGGACCGGCGGCTTCACCGCGAACGTGGTGGTGGCGAACAGCGGCACGGCCCCGATCAACGGCTGGACCGTGGGCTTCACGTTCGCCGGTGATCAAAAGGTCACCAACGCGTGGAATGCGGTGGTGGCCCAGAGCGGGGAGACGGTGAGCGCGGTCAACGAGAGCTACAACTCCACGATCAGCGCCGGCGGTAATACCAGCTTCGGCTTCCAGGGCACCTGGACCAACAGCGACGCTGTACCGACCGCCTTCACCGTGAACGGCAAGGCCTGCACCGTGGGCTGATCCGCGCACGACAGGGCATCACGGCACCACCTGAATCAGGGGGCGCAGTCTCCGGCAGAGGCTGCGCCCCCTGGCCGTGCCCGCGCGCCGCGTCCCGCACGCGTCGTATTAATCTGTTAATCCAACCTCGTTTTTCACCCTGAAGTGTGAGATCTGCTGATTCCACGACCCGGAATCCGCACGCGATCTAACGTCGTGTCATGGGCGCTGTTTCCACTTCAGAGGGAGAACACGATGTCGAAGGCACGGCTCGACGATCTGACCTTTCGCGAGCGCGAGGTGCTGCGCAGGATCTGCGCCGGGGAGTCCGACCGGCAGATCGCGGAAGGTCTCGGGATCGCGCACACCACGGCGCGGACGCACGCGCGCAGCGTCCTGCTCAAGCTCGGTGTCGGGACCCGGGCGGCCGCGGCCGCGCTCATCGCACCCCGCGCGGCGCCTCCGCCTTTGCCACCTTTATCAATCTCGTCACCTCTGCCTCCGCCGTCGCCGCGTGCGCTGACCATGCGGGAGGCGGAGATCCTGCGCTGCTGCGCGGCGGGCCTCACCCAGCCGGCGATCGCCCGCAGGCTCGTGCTCTCGCCGCACACGGTCCGGACCCATGTCCGGAACCTGCTGGCGAAACTGGGCCTGCACTCGGTTCACGCGGCCGCCGCGCTCGTGCGTCAGGCGCCTTAGGACTGGAATCAGAATGAGCTGGCTGGCGTGCGGGGATCGACGGCGTGTCAGGTCTCGTTGATGCCCCCGGATGGGGGTGCGAGTCGGCCGAGACGAAGCGAGGCGCGGCGGTGACCGTCACGAACCCGCCAGCGTCGCGAACACGACGTTGTCGTCGTAGGAGCGGTCGGTGGAGTCGAACGCCCCGCCGCAGGTGATCAGCCGCAGCTCCGGATCGGGCCGGGCGCCGTAGACTGCGGACGTCGGGAACTGGTCCTTCGGGTAGGTCTCCACATCGGTGACCGAGAACCCGACCGAGCTGCCGTCGCTCAGCGTCACGGTCACCGTGTCGCCGGGCTCCAGGTCGCGCAGGTCGAAAAAGACCGCAGGCCCCTGATACGAGTCGACGTGCCCGGCCAGGACGGCCGGACCGGGCTCGCCGGGCACGGCGCTGCCGGTATACCAACCGGCCTGCGTCGTGTCGGTCGGCGGATCGAGGGCGCCGTCGGCCGACAGCCCCAACTGCTGGAGCGATGTCTTAACGCCGATAGCCGGAATGGACAGCGAGATCGGCACGCTGGTCTCCTGCGCCGTCGGGCTCTGCGTATAAGTCCTGGTGACCGATGGCGCCGGCCGGCTCGCGGCCGGGTGCGCCAGGCCGGCCGGCGCCGGATAATCAGCCTGCTGCGACGAGTGCAGCGCGCCGCTCATCCCCGCCGCGCCGAGCCCGATCGCACCCGCGCTGGCCAGCCCCACCACCGCGAACGTGACCTTGCGGCCCCGCCACGGAAGCCTGGGCTTCGCGTGGCGGGGCGAGGCGTTCGCGGTCTCGGGCACGGTCTCGGCCTCAGCTCACCGGCGCACGAGGCGTCGGCCCGCGTACATCAGGCCGCCGACGCCGACCAGGAGCAGCACGCCCCAGCCGGCCAGGTCGGGCGACAGATCGCGGTGCCCGGCTGCGGTGCCGCCGAAGCCGGTCTGCACGCCGCCCACCGGCGTCGTCGAGGTGCTGGCCGTGTCGGTCAGGGCGAGCAGCGTCGGCCCGTTCGAGCCGTCGACGACCGCGAGCGTGTACGAGTCGTTCGGCGCCAGGGTCACCTTGTCCTGCGTCGTCCCGGACGAGTCGGAGACGTCGACCTGCCAGCTGCCCGGCTGGACCGTCGTGTAGCTGGTGACCGTCGGGAACTTGAGGCTGGCGGCCAGCGTGACCTGCCCGGCTGGCCCGGTCGGCGGCGAGGCTGAGGGCGTACGCCGAGGGCCCGGCCAGCGCGACCGCGGCGACCTCGACCCGGTTGGCGCCGCTGCCGAAGACGGCGAGCGGCTCGGTGGACAGCAGCGGGTCGAGGGAGGAACCGAGCTGTCGGCGCAGCAGCGGGGTGACCAGGACGACGTTCGCCTGCTCCACGTCGAGGATCCCGGACCGGACCGGGATCAGCGAGGAGCCGGCGAAGCCGCGCGAGCGCAGCAGTGCGCAGACGGTGACGTCGCAGGCGACCGCTTGTGCCGGTCCCACGGCGCCGAGCACCCAGGCCACCGACGCGAGGGTCCGCGGCGTCGGCGGGGCGGTGGCGGCCGGATCCGTTCCGGTGGTGGCGGCCGCGGTGTGCCGGTGGTCGTAGTAGAGGGCGGTCAGGCCGCCGCCCGCGGCGAAAACGCACAGTGCCGCGACGATCGCGATCACGCCGATTCGTGCACGGTGCCGACGTGGCGGCAGGCGGCCCTCATCAGGCACGTCGGGCACATCAGGCAGGACGGCGGTCTTCTCCGGCTCCGATGCCGTGGCTACGGCGAGGCGAGACCCGGGCTCTCCCGCCGCCGACCCGGCCTCGTCGGGCGGCTGCTTCCGCGCAGGCTCCGCCCCGTGTTCGGCGGCCTTGCGGTGTTCGGCGGCCTTGCGCGCCTCGAGCACCCGCCGGATGACCTCGAACTGCGCGAACAGCTCGCTGTCGTGATCCGCCGGCGGCGGGTCCGGAGGAGTTGCGTCGTCAGGCACGTTCGCCACCAGGATGCCGTGGGGGAGCACGCCTGCCGGTGTGCCCTCCCGCAGGAACGGGCGGCGTGCCACTCGTGCGGAAAGAGTATGCGGATCGCCAGCCGAATGCACCGGATTCGCAAAATGTAATACGGGACACGTACTAAAGTATCTTAAATACCGCCAACGCCAGAACACGGCAGATACCTGCACGTAATGACAAGATCGCCAGAGATGATCACGGACTATCCCGAACCACATCATCATCTGAAACAGTGCCAGGAGATTCTTAGCCTACCTGATCGCAGGTTAACTCAGCAATCTCCATTGCCCGCACCTGGTGCGCGGCGCTCCCTTAGCGCGGGCCCTTGGAACCGTCGCCGGCTCATCGGAGGTCGTGGCGGACCCAGACGTTCGGCTCGACGTAGACCGCATAGTCATGCGCCGTGCTGCACTTGACCGGCACCAGAGCGTCGGGGACGACGATGTCTCCGTCGGTGTCGAACGGCAGGCCGGTCCAGGCCCGCCACTGGCTCAGCGAGCCGACCATCACCATCGAGGCCGGGGCGACCTTCTCGATGACCGCGCCGGCCCGTACGTGCACGCGCAGCCAGGCGTCGTGCGGCAGGCCGTCGGGGCGGTTCAGCTTGATGTACTCGCTCATCGGCAGGTGCGGCGAAAGGTGCTTCTCGTTGGGGCGCACCGGCGCGACCATCGTCGTGATGCCCTGCGCGGCCACCGCGGTCCGCAGCGCCGCAAGGACGCGGTAGGACAGGCCGGTGCCGAGGTACTTCGGCGCGATCAGGATCTCCAGCGCGCTGGCCATGTCGACCTGCGCACCCGACCTGAGATCGTTGTAGGCCCAGGTCATCACGCGGTCCCAGCCGTCCTCCGGCAGCTGCCCGCGGCGCGGGTCGCCGAAGCGGAACGGAATGCTGCGGCCCCGCGCGACCGGGGTTCCGTCCGCCTCCGTGGCCATCACGCAGTACTGCGGGAAGTCCCCGGCGACTCGGTGGAACAACGCGTTGGCCACCGCGTCGGCGCCCATGAACGCCGGCCAGGTGTCCTCGATGTCGTAGACGCGCTCGATGAGCTCCGGCCGCTCGGCCAGCGTCGTGATCGTCAGCTCCGCCATGCCGGTCATCGTCCCAAACAGCGGAGGAATCAGCGAAGGGATTGCTTGGAGCAGCTACGAGCGTTGCACCCAGACCAGTCCGCGGTACCGCCGTACGGGGTAGGTGGGCAGGGCGATGGCGGGGTCGTCGAAGCACGTCCCGCTGCGCAGGTCGAACACGTGCTTGTACAAGGGCGAGGCCACCGTCGGAGTGCCGTCGCGGGAGCCGGTGATGCCGTGTGAGATGACGTACGTGCCGGAATACGGGTCCCGGTTGCCGACCGCATAGAGCTCTCCGGCCGGCGTGCGGAACACGGCGATCTGCACCTCCTCGACGAGTGCGGAGATGCCGCGGCCGGGGATCAGGTCCGCGTAACGGCACACGGCCGTCCACGCGCGCTGCTGCCTGCCTCCCATCGTCGTCACGTCTCCAGTTCCGGGCCCGAACCGTTACCGCGTCGTGCTCTCGGCGTATCAGTCACGGTACTGACAGTGCACGGGCGCGATGACGGCCCGGGGTCGTGCATGTTTCAAGCCGTGCACCTGTTGCTCACGACCGGGCCGGATCCGTCCGCGCCGCTCGCGGCCTGCGCGGCGAAACTGCATTTGCAGGGGACCGTGACCCGTGCGGATTCTCCCTAACCGGTGCGTAGCGGATCGGTAACACCGGCGAAACCGGCCGCGTCCACTGTTTCGTCATGGCACTGGCACAGGCAGCAGATCTCGAGTCCGCCGCGGCCGAGGACCGGGCCGCCGTGGTCTTCGAGGAGTTTCCGCTGACCGGGTGCGTCGTCGCGGTCACCGCGGACCGCCGCCGGGCCGACCTGGCCGCGCTGCTGCGCCGCCGGGGCGCTCGCGTGGTGGAATCGCCCACGCTGCGGCTGACCCCCCTGGACGACGACGCCGTGCTGCGCAAGGCCACCGCCGAATGCCTCGCCGCGCCGGTCGACTTCGCGGTGGCGACCACGGGCAGCGGCTGGCGCGGCTGGATGTCCGCGGCGGAGAGCTGGGGCCTGGGCGAGGCGCTCGGCCGCGCGCTGTCCCAGGCGGTCATCGTCTCGCGCGGCCCGAAGGTCACCGGAGTACTGCGCGCGGCCGGGCTGCGCGAGAGCTACAGCGCCGTCTCCGAGTCGTGCGACGAGCTGCTGGCCTACCTCGTCGACCGCGGCGTCTCCGGCCGGCGCGTCGTGTTCCAGCAGTACGGCATGGAGAACCCGGCCGAGGACTCCCGGGTCGTCGCGGCGCTGCGCGCGGCCGGCGCCGAGGTGGTCGAGGTGCCCGTCTACCGCTGGGGGCCGCCGGCCGACCGCGCGGCGGTGCGCCGCCTGGTCGAGTCGATCGTGCGCCGCGAGGTCCACGCGGTCACCTTCACCTCGGCCCCCGGCGTCACCGCGCTGCTCGAGGCCGCCGCGCTCACCGGCTCGCTCGACAATCTGCTCGCCGCGCTGCGCACCGAGGTCGCCGCGGTCTGCGTGGGACCGGTCTGCGCCCGGCCGCTCGAGGCGCTCGACGTACGGACCCTGTGGCCGGAGCGGGCTCGGCTGGCCGCGATGGTTGGCGCCCTCTGTGACACCTTGCCGCCGCGCCTGCGCCGCGAGGTGCCGATAGACGCCGGGCGCAAGCTGATCCTACAGGGCCTGGCCGTCGCGGCCGGGGGAGAGCCGGTGATCCTCGCCCCGCTGCCCGCCGCCGTCCTAGCCGAACTCGCCCGCCGCCCCGGCTGGGTCGTCTCCCGGGCGGACCTGCTGCGCCGAGTCTGGGGGCCGCGCGGCGCGGGCACCGGCGGCCGCGACGAGCACGCGGTCGAGGCGACGGTGGCCCGGCTGCGCGCCGCGCTCGGCCCGGACGCCAAGCTGATCAAGACCGTGACCAAGCGCGGCTACCGGCTCGAAGTGGACCCGCGGGCATGACGGCTGAACCGGAGCCGCCGCCGGACCGCGGCAGCCCGGAGCCGCGGCACGGCACGGTCCGGCGGCGCACCGGCGAACTCGGCCGCCGCAGCACCTCGGCCGCGCGGTTCAACCTGCTGTTCCTGCGCGGCATCGCGGCCCGGGCCCGGGACTCGGCACCGGCCCGGGACTCGGCACCGCCCGCCCCCTCGGGGTCGTCGGCGCCGCCAGGCCCGGCGGCCGCACCGGGCCAGAACGCCGGATCGGCGAACCCGGTGCGCCTGCACGGTCCGGTGCATTCCGACCGCAACCGCGCCCGCAAGGCCCGGCGCAAGGCCGAGCCGAGAGCCCTTCCCCTTCCGAGCACCGGCGTACCGTTGATCGCCGTCGCGCACGGAACCGCCGAACCGGCCGGCGTCGCCACGATCAGCGCGCTGCTCAGGCGCGTCGCCGAGCTGCGGCCCGGGCTCGAGATCCGCACGGCCTTCCTGTCCGTCGCCCGGCCGCGGCTCGCCGGCGTCCTCGACGAATATGCGTCGCGTGCGGCAGCGGGACCGGGCTGTGCCGACAGCCAATACCAGCGCGGCCGGGCCAATCCGGCGCTCTCCGGCGGCACTGCGGCGGGCGGTGAGGTCGCCGTGGTCCCGCTGCTTCTCGGCACCGGGTACCACGTGCGCGAGGACATCCCGTCGGTGCTCGACAAGGTTCTCGACACAGCGCTGGAACGCCTTGATCCGGCGCGTCCGCCGCTGCGCATACACCGCTCCCGCCCGCTCGGCCCGGATCCGCTGCTGGCCGACGTGCTGCGAGACCGCCTCGCACAGGTCGGCGGTACCGTCTTCGGCACCCAGTTGGTGCTCGCAGCGGCGGGCTCCACGAGTCACGAGGCGAACGCGGACGCCGTCGCCATAGCCGGCGAGCTCGCCGAGCGCCTCGGGATGCCCGTGCGCACCGCCTTCGTCTCAGGAACAGGACCCTCGGTCGCCGAAGTGCTCGGCCGGCTGGCCCGCCGCGGCCGGCCGATCGCCGTCGCGATGTATCTGTTGGCCGAGGGCGAGTTCAGCCGCCGGATCCTGGACAGCGCCACCCTCGCCGCGCTCGAGGCCGAGTCCCGCTCGCCGATCCGGGTCGCCGCGCCGCTCGGCGCGCACGACCAGGTGGCCCGACTCATCCTGCGCCGCTACGACGCCGCGCTCGCCCGCGCCGCAGACCGCTGATCCGCTGGTTCACCGGTCCAACGATCCACCGATCCACTGGTCCGTGCGATGCGCGCCGGGCAGCTCCCGCCTTCGCCTGCCCGGCGCGCCTCGCTGACCAGCCGTCCGCTCACCGGTCGGTCGTCAGCCGCCCCGCCCCTCACTCCAGCGGCGGCATCTGCGGCGGCCTGGCCGGCGGGTTGGCCTCCAGCGCGGCCAGTGCGATCCGGATCGCGGTCTCCAGCTGGGGATCGTGCCCCGCGGCCCAGTCGTGCGGCGCGATGGGCACCTCGATGTCCGGCTCCACGCCGTAGTTCTCCACCTTCCAGCCGGACCCCGCGAACCAGAACGCGAACTTCGGCTGGGTCACCTGCGTGCCGTCGATCAGCTCGTAGCGCATGTCGATGCCGATGACGCCGCCCCAGGTGCGGGTGCCCACCACCGTGCCGATGTTGTAGTGCTTGATCGCCTCGGTGACGATGTCGCCGTCCGAGCCGGCGAACTCGTCCGCCACCACCACGATCGGGCCGCGCGGCGCGCCGTCCGGATAGGGGGCCGGCCGCTCGTGCCGGCTGATGTCCCAGCCGATGACCCTGCGGGCCAGCTTCTCCACCACGAGCTGCGAGGTGTGGCCGCCCGCGTTCTCCCGGATGTCGACGATGAGCCCGTCGTGCGCCACCGCGTCGGCCAGGTCGCGGTGGAACTCGGCCCAGCCGAGCGCCTGCATGTCCGGGATGTGCACGTAGCCGAGCCGCCCGCCGGAGCCCTCCACCACGGCGCTGCGCCGCTGCGCGATCATCTCGTGGTACCGCAGCGTCGTCTCGGAGGCCAGCGGCACCACCACGACCCGCCGGTCCTCGGCCCCGTCCCGGCGCAGCAGCAGCTCGACCGGCTTGCCGGCCTTCCCGGCCAGCAGCGGGTTCGGGCCGAGCGCCGGATCGACCGCACGTCCGTCCACCTGCGCGATCACGTCGCCCGATCGCGCCGCGACGCCCGGCGCCGCCAGCGGCGACCGGGCGTTGATGACCGACGACTCGCCGCGCGGCACCCGCACGATCCGCCAGGTCCCGTCCGGCTCGCGGGCGATGTCCGCGCCGAGCAGGCCCTGCGCCAGCGCATCGTCCTGCGACGAGCCGGAGGGCATCACATACGCGTGCGACGTGCCCAGTTCGCCGTGCAGCTCGCGGATCAGGTCGTGCAGCTCGTCGGTCGACCCGATCCGGTCGAGCAGCGGCCGGTAGCGCTCGCCCATCGCGGCCCAGTCGACGCCGCCCATGTCGGGCCGCCAGAAGTTGTCCCGCATCAGCCGCCAGGCCTCGTCGTACATCTGCCGCCACTGCCCGGCCGGGTCCACCGTGACCCGGATCCGGTCGAGGTCGACCGAGACCGCCTCGTCCTCGTCCTTGGCGTCGCTGGCCTTGACCTTGAGCGCGGCGCCGCTGCGGTAGGCCAGCCGGGCCCCGTCGCCGGAGACCGCGAACGCGGACAGCTCCCCGACCACCGTCGCCCGCTTGCGCTTGGCCAGGTCGTAGCGCACCAGCTCGGGCCGGTGCCGGTGGTCCGAGCCGGCGCCGTCGTCCGTCGCCTCGCCGAGCCAGCCGACCACGGGGTGGTCGAGCCAGACCACGCCGTCCTTCACCGCGGTCAGCGAGCTGTACCGGCCGGCCTCGACCGGGAACGGCACGATCCGCTCGGCCAGCCCCTCGAAGTCGACCCGCACCGCGGCGACGCCGTCCCCGGCGCCTTCGCCGGCCTGTGCGTCCTTCGCCTCGGAAGCGTCCGCCTCGGCGGCTTCTCCGCTCCCGTCCCCGTTCCCGTCCCCATCCCCGTCGGTGTCAGCTTTCTGCGCCTCGTCGGCCGCCGCGGCCTTGTCGGGCTTCGCCTTCGCGGCCTTGTCCGGCTTCTCGGATTTGTCCTTGTCCGATCCGGTCGGCCGCCCGTCCAGCTCCGGCGCGAACGGCGACGGGGTGTCCTCGGCCAGGGTGACCAGGTAGGGCCGGGCGCCGGGCAGGAAGGAGAGGTCGAAGGTGTGCGCGTCGTAGACCGGGTCGAAGGTCCGGTTCGACAGGAAGGCCAGGTACTTGCCGTCGAGGGTGAAGACCGGGCTGGCGTCGTTGAACCGCGGCGGCGTGGCGTCCACCGTCGTGCCGTCCGAGAGCCGGGCCATCCGGATGTGCTGGCGCTCGGAGAAGTCGGCGGCCGCGTGCGGCTGTGCCCACGCGAGGTACGCCGAGTCGGGCGAGAAGGTCAGCCCATTGACGTTCTCCCCGCCGACCCGCGCCAGCTCGGTGACGGCGCCCGACGCGAGGTCCACCGTCAGCACCCTGCAGTCGTCCGTCGCGACCGCGACGGTCCCGCCGTCCGGGGAGACCGCCAGCTCGGCGATCCGGCCGAGTTCGCCGTGCCCGATCCGCCGGGCCGCGGAGCCGTCTGTGGGCAGCACCTCGAGCCCGTCCTCGCCGCCCGCGTCCGAGACGGCGAGCACGCCGGAGCCGTCCGGCAGCGGCACCGGGTCGCGGCCGCGCACCCCGGCGGCGTCCAGCAGGGTCCGGGCCGGTCCGGCCTCGGCGGGCACCCGGTGCACGGTGCCGCGCACCTCGGCGGCGAGCACCCGGCCGGTGCGGTCCAGCGCGAAGGCGCCGAGCTCGGAGTGGGCCGAGACCGGGAACGGGGTGCGGCCGGTGCGCACGCCGCCGAGCCGGATGTCGAGCTTCACCGGCTCGGCGTCGAGGGATTCGAGCAGCCACAGGTCGCCCGCGCACTGATAGACGAGGCGCGTCCGGTCGGTCGCGGCATGCCGGGCGTAGTAGGACCCGAGCTCGGTGTGCCGGCGCAGCTGCGAGCCGTCCGGCAGCGCGGAGTAGAGCGCGCCGACGCCTTCGTGGTCGGACAGGAACGCTATTCGGCCGCCGACGAAGCAGGGGTTGACCAGGTGGTTGCCCGCGTCCGCCAGGATCCGCTCGAACCGCTGACCGTCCGCCGCGTACCAGATCTTGCCGCCGGTCCCGCCGCCGTACCGCTTCCAGGCCGAGGGCTCGTAAGAGATCGGCGTGCCGATAAGCACCGCGCCCTCGGCTGTGAAGGCGATATCGCCGACCGGGCCGTAAGGCAGCCGCCGCGTCGGGCCGGCTGACTCGCCGTCATCTGCCGGCACCGCGTACGCCCAGGTCCGCCGGGTCCGGTGCAGCCCGGTCGCGCTGGTCACCAGGACCTCGCCGTCGGAAAGCCAGCCGCGCACGGAGCAGCGCGGGTCGCCCCAGTAGGTCAGCCGCTTGGCCGGCCCGCCGTCGACGTCCGCGCAGAAGGCCTCGAAGACGCCGTCCCGGGTCGAGGACCATGCCACTCGGGTGCCGGAGGGGTTCAGCCGTGGATGTGCCACCGGTGTGCCGTCGGCGGTGAGCCTCCAGGCCCGGGCGCCGCCGCCGGTGGCCTCGGCGGCCGAGGCGAGCCAAACCTCGTCGTCGGCGGCGAACGTGATCAGGTCTCCGGACAGGTGCGGGTGGTGGAGGTACGCGGAGGAAGCCATGAAAACAGACGCTAGTCAACGCGGACGGTTTGCGACGAGTTCTTTGCCAAGAGCGTCTGAGGGACGGCCGGTGGGAGGATGGCTGCATGACGACCAGCCAGCCCGCCCCGCACCGGGTCGGGCCGACATCCCGCGAGTACGTGCTGACCCTCTCCTGCCCGGACCAGCGCGGCATCGTGCACGCGGTCGCCAGCTTCCTGCTGGTGACCGGATGCACGATCGTGGACAGCCAGCAGTACGGCGATCCGGGCACCGGCCTGTTCTTCATGCGGGTGCACTTCGCCGCCCAGGAGGAGGGGGTCAATCTCGGCTCGCTCAACGGGGGCTTCGCCGCGACCGCCGCGGCGTTCCACATGTCCTGGCAGCTGCACGACGCCGCGGCCCGGATGCCGGTGCTGGTCCTGGTGTCGAAGTTCGGGCACTGTCTCAATGACCTGCTGTTCCGGCACAGCATCGGCGCGCTGCCGGTCACGCTGCCGGCCGTGGTCTCGAACCACACCGACCTCCAGCAGCTGGTCGAGTCCTACGGCGTCCCGTTCGTGCACCTTCCGGTGACCAAGGACAACAAGGCGGAGCAGGAGCGGCGGCTGCTCGACCTGGCCGCGCAGCACAACGTGGAGCTCGTCGTGCTGGCCCGGTACATGCAGATCCTCTCCGAGCAGGTCTGCAAGGAGCTGTCCGGCCGGATCATCAACATCCACCACTCCTTCCTGCCGTCCTTCAAGGGCGCGAAGCCGTACCACCAGGCGCACGAGCGCGGCGTGAAGCTGATCGGCGCCACCGCGCACTACGTCACGCCGGACCTGGACGAGGGCCCGATCATCGAGCAGGACGTGGCCCGCGTCGGCCACGGCCTGACGCCGGATCAGCTGGTAGCCCTCGGCCGCGACGTGGAGTGCCGGGTGCTCTCCCGCGCCGTCGGCTGGCACGCCGAGCACCGCGTCCTGCTCAACGGCCGCCGTACAGTCGTGTTCGAGTAACGGGGCGGAACCGGCTCCGGCCTCGGCTTCCCCCGAAAAACCATCAGACCTCTGTCTGCGGCTTCGTCTAGACTCCGCGCGGCGGCCGGTCATCATCGCCTTCTGCGATGACGGACACCCGGCCGCGAGGAGGGAAGCACTCGATGCGCATCATCGCGCGCCGCAGCCTGGCCACCGGCCTGCTCTGCGGCGCCATGGCGGGCATGTCCGTATTCGTCTCTCAGCCTGCGCTGGCGGCCTCGTTCGGGACCGACGGCGAGCTGGCATACATCAGCAACGGCGATCTGGTGCTGTCCAACCCGGACGGCTCCGACGCGACCGTGCTGGCCACCGGCGTGACCGCCGACACCCGGCGTGGGAGCCGGACGGCAGCGCCCTGATCTTCGCCCAGGGCGGCGACCTGTGGAGGATCCGGCCCGACGGAACCGGGCTGACCCGGGTGACCAGCGGCGAGAACGGCGACACCAACCCGGCCGTCGAGGCATATCAGGGTGCGTCGCGAGGAGAAGTCACCTTCATCCGGGACGACCAGCCCTACTTCGTCGCGGAGGACGGATCGGAACCCACCGGTGCCGGCGACGCCGCCGGCCCGCCGTGCGGCGACGAGAACACCGACTACCTCGACTACGTGCCCTGGGACGGTCCGGGCGACGAAGCGATCGCTCGGCGCGCAGCAGGGCTCTACCTGTACACCAACGACTGCCCGCGCAGGACGACGCAGAACGCTGTCGTGCCCGGCGGCGCGGACCCCGACTGGTCCCCGGGCGGGGACAGCGTCGTGTACGTCGCTCCGGACGCGAACGGAGTGGACCAGGTCTTCACAACGCCGTATACCCGGTTCGGCTCGGGCCTGGGCGCTGCGACGCAGATCACCGACGAGGCGGACAACACCTCGTCGCCGCGCTGGTCGCCGGACGGCACCGAGGTCGAGTACACGGTGAACGGCGAGATCAAGGTGGTGGATCCGTCCTCCGGCGCGACGGTCTCCACGATCGCGAACGCGCAGGACGGCGCCTGGCAGCCGGTCGTACAGAGCACGGTGAACCGGATCTACGGAGCCGACGCGGTCGGTGCCGCGATCGCCGAATCCCAGTACGGCTTCGCCGACACCGGGGACACCAACAGTCCCAAACTGCCGGCCACCGCCGTGGTGCTGGCGCGCTCGGACGAGTACTACGACGCGATCGCAGGCGCCGTATTCGCCCGCGACATCCGCGCTCCGCTGCCCGTCACCCCGCCGAGCGGACTCGATCCCGCGGTGCTGACCGAGATCCAGCGAGTACTCGGCAGCAGCGGCACGGTCTACCTGCTCGGCAGCGACTCGTCGCTCTCAGAGGCCGTAGAGGACTCACTGACCGGCGCCGGATTCACCACGGACCGCATCGCGGGCACCGACCTCTTCGACACGGCGGCGCTGGTCGACCAGGCCATTGTCACCGACTTCCCGCTCGGCCCGGGCCAGATCGGCACGGTCCTGCTGGCTTCCGGCACGAGCGCGGACGACAGCCTGGTCGCCGCCTCCGCGGCCGGGTCGCTGGCGCAGGCCACCACCGCGATCGTGCTGACCAACGGCGCGTCGATGCCCGCGGCCTCCACCGCCTATCTCAATACCCTGAACCCGGCGACGGTGAAGTACGTCACCATCGGCGGCCCGGCGACGCAGGCGCTGGCGAGCGTGAGCCTGACCTGGGGTCCGATGACACCTGCCGCGGCGCTCGACGGCACCGACGCGATCGACACCTCCGTCCTGACGGCGGAGTACTTCGACAGCTGGTCGGGCGGTTACGGCCAGGCCAACGAGGTCAAGGTGACCAGCGAGTCGTCCTGGACCGACGCGCTGGCGTCGGGCAGCCTCGGCACCTCCAGTCACTCCCCGCTGCTGCTGACCTCGCCGTCCGGCGGCCTGACCACGGAGGTGCAGGACTACCTGGAGCAGGGTTCCGGCTCGATCTCCACTGTGGACGACGTCACGAGCTTGTCGGATCTTGCGGGCTCCTACGACAACCAGCTCGGCGACGCGATCGGCCTGCCGGGCCAGTACACCGTGAACTCCCTGTACTCATCACAGTAGATCGCAGTAGTCGGCTGCGCTGAGCGCGGCGCATCCCGGGCGCGGCAGGCTCCAACGATACGCACCTGCTCAGGTGCGTGGCCTGCCGCGCCCGGCCGTCTTTGCGTTAGCACGCTGTGCACAACGCAGCGGCTGTCCACAGGTTTTATCCACAAGTCGTGGAAAACTGATCTTGTTTATCCACAGCTCTGACGGGGTATCATCACCACTCCGCCGCAGCTCATCACCCGTTCGGGGGTATGTCGTCCCCTGATTGCCACGAGTTCGCCGCGAATTAAGACTCTGCGGAGGCTCTGCGGAAACGCCGCGGCCGACCGACCCGGACCCGGATCGGTCGGCTCACCTCGCGCCGCCTCACAAAATCACGATCACGCCGGCCCGCCGGCGCGCCAACATGCCCGCGCGCCAGCCCACCGGCCCGCTGCCTCAGCCGGTGTTGCGCAGACCCGCCGCCACGCCGTTCACCGTCAGCAGCAGCGCCCGGCTCAGCTGCGGATCCACCTCGCGCCCCTCGGCCAGCGCCTCGCGCTGCCGCTTCAGCAGCGCGACCTGCAGGTACGAGATCGGGTCGAGGTACCGGTCGCGCACCCGCAGGGTCCGCTCGAGCACCGGGTTGTTGCCCAGCAGCTCCGTGCGCCCGGTCACCTTCAGCACCTGCTGCACCGTCAGCTCGTGCTCCGCCTTGATCACGTCGAAGACGTGCCGCAGCTCCTCCGGCACCAGCTGGTCCACATACAGCGCCGCGATGCGCAGGTCCGTCTTGGCCAGCGTCATCGAGACGTTCGACAGGAAGTTGCGGAAGAAGTGCCAGCGCCGCTGCATCACGTCGATCACGTCCGCGTGGCCCGCCTCGTAGGCCGCGGCCAGGCCGGTGCCCACGCCGAACCAGCCCGGCACGATCTGCCGCGACTGGGTCCAGCCGAACACCCACGGGATCGCCCGCAGCCCCTCCAGGCCCGCGCCCGAGTCCGGCCGACGCGAGGGCCGCGAGCCCAGGTGCAGGTCGCCGAGCTGGTCCACCGGGGTCGAGGCGAGGAAGTACTTCGGCAGGTCCGGGTCCTCGACCAGCTCCCGGTAGCGCGCGAACGCCGCGTCCGAGATCCCGCTCATCGTCGCGCTCCAGAGCGCCAGCTCCTCGGTGCTCTGCCGCGGGCCCAGGTGCAGCACCGAGGCCTCCAGCGCGGCGGCCACGGTCAGCGACAGGTTCTCCCGGGCCAGCACCGGCAGCGCGTACTTGTCCGAGATCACCTCGCCCTGCTCGGTGACCTTGATCTCGCCCTCCAGCGTGCCCCACGGCTGCGCCAGGATCGCGTCGTGCGACGGGCCGCCGCCGCGGCCGACCGTGCCGCCGCGGCCGTGGAACAGCCGCAGCCGGATGCCGTGCCGGTGTGCCACGTCGCGCAGCTTGCGCTGGGCCAGGTGGATCTCCCACTGGCTGGTGGTGATCCCGCCCTCCTTGCTCGAGTCGCTGTAGCCGAGCATCATCTCCTGCACGTCGCCGCGCAGCCGCACCAGCCGCCGGTAGGAGGGGTCGTTCAGCAGGTCGTTCAGGATCGTGTCGGCCTGCCGCAGCTCGTCCGGCGTCTCCAGCAGGGGCACGAAGCCGATCTCGGCCCGCTCGCCGCGCAGGTCGATCAGGCCCGCCTCGCGCGCCAGCAGCGCCGCCGCGTAGACGTCGTCCACGCCGCGGCTCATCGAGATGATGTAGCTCTCGATCACGTCCGGGCCGAACCGCTCCCGGGCCTCCTTGATCGCGGTGAAGATGCCGAAGGTGCGCGCGCCGGCCTCGTCGAGCAGCGAGGTCGCCGCCGCGGCGTCCGGCGCGCGGTGGATCGCCGAGGGCAGCAGCGCCAGCGGCCGGCGCGAGCGCAGCTCCTTGGCCAGCAGCTCGGCCCGGTAGGCGCGGGGCATGTCCTCGTAGCGCCAGGACTCGCCGCCGAGCCGGTCGATCAGCTGGCCGATCGCGTGGTGGTGCGCGTCGGCGTGCTCGCGCACGTCCAGCGTGGCCAGGTGCAGGCCGAACGCGGACAGGGTGCGGATCACCTGGTCCAGCTCGCCGCGGGCGATCAGCTCGCCGCGGTCCGCCACCAGCGAGTCGCGCATCAGCATCAGGTCGGCGACCAGCTCCTCGCCGTTCAGGTAGTCCTGGCCGGGCACGTGCGGGCGCTGCTCCGCGATCCGCTTGCGCGTGTTGAGCAGCTTCTCCCGCACGCACGCGACCTTGAGCCGGTACGGCTCCTCCTGGTTCTGCCGCTTGTACCGCGGCGCGATGCCCGGCAGCGCGGCCAGGTCAGCCTCGACCGAGGCCTCCAGCTCCGGGGTGATCCGCGCGATCCGGCGCGAGGTGGACAGCGCCGAGCGCAGCTGACCGACGACCCGCAGCGCGTCGTCGATGGCGTGCTCGTGCTGCAGGTTCAGGATCTCCAGGGTCAGCTGCGGCGTCACGTTCGGATTGCCGTCCCGGTCGCCGCCGATCCAGGAGCCGAAGGAGAGCGGCCGGGCGTCCACCGGCAGCGGCACGCCGATCCGGTCGAGCTCCGCGGCCAACTCGTCGAGCACGTCCGGCACCGCGCCGCCGTGCAGCTCGTCGAGGTAGTAGAGCGCATTGCGCGCCTCATCGGTCGGCTCGGGCCGGGATACGCGCAGCTCGTCGGTCTGCCACAGCGACTCGATCAGCTCGGCCAGCCGGCGCCGCGCCCGCCGCCGGGCCACCGGGTCTCCGGCCGTCTCGGAGAACGGCGCGTCGTCGAGCAGCCGCGCGATCTGGCGCAGCTTCGCCAGGATCGTGCGGCGCGCGGCCTCGGTCGGGTGCGCGGTGAACACCGGGCGGATCAGCAGATAGGAGACGACCTCCTCGACCCATTCCCTAGTGACCTTCGAGGTCTCGTCGTCGATCGCCGCCGCGATCCGGTCGACCGCGCCGGCCAGCCAGGAGCCGCCGGTGGCCCGCTGCGCGTGCAGCTCGCGGCCGCGGTAGACCTGCTCGGTCACGTTCGCCAGGTAGAAGTAGTTGGAGAACGCGCGCACCAGCCGGATCGCGTCGGCCAGGTCGATCTGCGCCAGCCTGGCCGCGGCCCGCTCGGCGTCCGCCGGATCGGCCGACCGGATCAGCCGCCTGATCTCCTCGACCAGGTCGAACAGCTCCTGCCCCTCCTGGTGCACCAGGGTGTGGCCGAGCAGCTCGCCGAGCGCTCTGATGTCGGCCCGAAGCGCGGCGTCGTGCGCCGGGTTCTCAGCGGCGGCTTTACCGTCGGCGCCTTCAACCACAGTGCTTTCAATAGACGCAGTGTTCTCAACAGACACGCTGGTCTCCCCAGACGCTGTGCGCTCGACGGACCCCGAACTCCGGACAGATGCAGTGGGTGATCTGACACGGATTCGGTGTCCCTCGGCGGGCCGGCTCGTGCATGATGCCGCGGACCACGCTGTCCACTCGCGCGGTCATCTTAGTGGGGCATATGTCACACCGGCGCGCGCGGCTCACTCGCTGAGACTGCGCCGCCGGTGTGTGAGCACTACTGCGTCAGCGCACCCGGAGGTGGTCCGGCAGCGCCGAGCCGAGGTGCGGCTCGCCCTCGATCAGCCGCGCGTGCCCGGTCCGCACCGCCGACTCGGAGATGTCCACGATCTGCGACGGCAGCGCCACCAGGTGCCGGGCGAAGTCGTCGAAGTCGTTGCCTATCCGGTAGAGCAGCTGGCCGCAGATCGAGGCCGCGTCCCGGGCGTCGTTGTCCCGCGGGTCGTCGTCGTCGAAGAACCAGACCGAGCCGATGTCCGCGCCGCGGACCTTCACCGCGAGCATGCCGCCCTGCACGTAGCCCACGCCGAGGAACTCGTCGGTGAACCGGTCGTACAGCGCCTGGTTCGCGTAGATGAGCTCCTGGTGCATGTCCTGGCGGCGCAGCCCGAACAGCCAGCCGTCCACGATGAAGCCCTGCTGCAGGTTCACCGCGGGCACCAGCGGCCGCCCGCCGTCCGTGCCGGCCAGGAAGCGCCGGTAGGAGGGCGGCAGCTGCAGACCGAGCTGCGACTCGAGCTGGAGCATCGCGTCCTCGGGCACCGAGCCGGAGCGCTCGAAGGCGACCGGCTCGAGCATGCCCTCGTGCCACAGGCCGCTCTTCGACGGGTCCGTGTTCAGCGTGGCCATGCCGCCGTGGTGCCGGAACGCGGCGTTCAGCTCGGCCGGGATCAGGTGCAGTCGGCGGCTGCGCGCCTCGTGCACCCAGGTCCAGCCCTCCGGCGTCACCGTCGGCGGCCGGCCCTGCTGCCACAGCGGGTCGCCGGTAGAGGCGCCGACCAGGTTGGCCGCGATCACGTCGGTGACCCGGACCTCATCCGAGGAGAGCCCGGGTGGCGGCTCGGCGATCTCCGCCGTCCGCCGGCCGTAGACCGAGAAGACGGGATAGCCGTGCAGGTCCACGTAAACGCCGCGGGGATACTTCCGATCGAGTTCGGGGTCGCTGAACTCGAAGAGCCGTCCCGCGAACTGCCCGTTCGGTATCGCCGCACGCGCCGGCGCGCCCATGCCCGATCCTAGCGTCATCGTACTCCAGCCCTTATTCCCGACCCGGCGCCGGACGGTTCGGCCCGCGCGGCCTCGCCGACGACTCTGGCACCTCGTTCAGTCCTGGGACAGCCGTCGCGGCGGCCGTGCCCGCGGTGCCTATGTCCGACGGCGCCGCCCTATATTCTGCCGCGCCATCGCACCGCCAATCATGCTTCGGTGGTGCTTTCTTGAAGCTGCCCTTTTCTCCCTCGCCCCCCGCCGTGACGGCGTTCGGCGACAACCAGACCGTACCTGGCCACGCCCGTGGTGCGGTAGGCGGGAGCGCCGTCCTGGTCAATCTCCCGCCCGAATCGTCCAATCTTGTCCGTGTGTTCGCCGCCGACGGCCCCCGCCGGACAAACCTGTCGGCGGCTGTCTGCGGTAGTGCGTAACCTTGAAAGGGAAACCGCACCCCCCGTCCGCACGGACCGGGGGCGGCCGTGCTGCCCTGCGTCACCTGGGCTGCGCAGCCGTGCGTCGCCCCGGATCGAGGAGCTCTGCCATGCCGCTGTCCGGACTGATCGGGACCATCACGCAGGACCCGGCGGTCGCCGCGGCCGTCGAGGCCGCGGGCTCTGGCGGCCGGACCGGCCTCGACCTGTCCGCGCCGCCGGGCGTGCGCCCGTTCGCGCTGGCCGCGATCGCCGCCCGGTCCGGCCGGCCGGTGCTGGCGGTGACCGCCACCGGCCGGGAGGCGGACGACCTCGCCGCGGCCCTGCGCTCGCTGCTCGGCGGGCCGGCGGTGGCCGAGTTCCCGGCCTGGGAGACCCTGCCGCACGAGCGCCTCTCGCCGCGTTCGGACACGGTCGGCCGGCGTCTGGCCGTGCTGCGCCGCCTCGCCCACCCTGACGCCGCCGGGGCGGAGGCCGAGCTGCAGCAGGCCGCCGGGCCGCTCGACGAGGCCCCCGCCGCGTCGATCAGTGCGATCGGCACGGTGTCGACGGACCTGCCCAAAGTGGTGGTCGCGCCGATCCGGGCCGTGCTCCAGCCGCAGGTGGCCGGGCTCGGCGATCTCGAGCCGGTCCAGGTGGTCGCCGGGCAGGAGATCGCCCTCGACGAGGTGGTACGCCGTCTGGGCGACGCCGCCTACCTGCGCACCGACCTGGTGGAGAAGCGCGGCGACTTCGCCGTGCGCGGCGGCATCCTCGACGTCTTCCCGCCGACCGAGGAGCACCCGCTGCGGCTGGAGTTCTGGGGCGACCAGGTCGAGGAGATCCGCTACTTCAAGGTGGCCGACCAGCGCTCGCTGGAGGTGGCGCAGCGCGGCCTGTGGGCGCCGCCGTGCCGGGAGCTGCTGCTGACCGACATCGTGCGCAAGCGCGCGCACGGCTTCGCCGCCGAGTTCCCGGCCCTCGCCGACGTGTTCGGCAAGATCGCCGAGGGCATCGCGGTCGAGGGCATGGAGTCGCTGGCCCCGGTCCTGGTGGACCGGATGGAGCTGCTGGCCGACGTGCTGCCGCAGGACACCCACGTGATCCTCTGCGACCCGGAGCGGATCAGGACCCGCGCCGCGGACCTGGTGAGCACCTCCCGCGAATTCCTCGACGCCTCCTGGGCCGCGGCGGCGATGGGCGCCGCCGCCCCGCTCGACCTGGGCGCCGCCTCGCTCTGGTCGCTGGCCGACGTGCGGCTGCACGCGCTCGGGCGCGGCCTGGCGTGGTGGACCGTCAGCCCGTTCGCGCCCGACACCGAGCTGGCCGAGTTCGCCGCGCCGGTCGAGAGAGCAGGGGGGTCGACCGAACGGACTACGCCGAACGAAGCTGATGAGCCGTCAGCCGCAGCCCTGACCGACCCGATGGGCGACACCGTGGTCAGCGAGGCGGTCGCGGCCCCGGAGTACCGCGGCGACACCGCCAGGGCGCTGGCCGAGATCCGGGTCCGGGTGCGCGAGGGCTGGCGGGTCGTGCTGGTGACCGAGGGGCACGGCCCGGCCGAGCGGATGGCCGAGGTGGCCAAGGGAGCCGACCTCGGCGCCCGGCTCGACATCGACCTGTCCGGGCCGCCCGAGCCCGGCGTGGTGCACGTGGCGACCGGTTCGATCGACCACGGATTCGTGCTCGAGCGCGCCCGCACGGTCGTGCTGACCGAGACGGACATCGCCGGCCAGCGCTCCGCGAGCCGGGAGATGGGCCGCATGCCCTCCCGCCGCCGCAACATGGTCGACCCGCTCCAACTGCGTGCCGGGGATTACGTCGTGCACGAGGCGCACGGCGTCGGCCGCTATATCGAGATGGTGCAGCGCACGGTCGCCGGCGCGACCCGCGAGTACCTCGTGATCGAATACGCCGCGTCCAAGCGGGGCCAGCCCGGCGACCGCCTCTTCGTGCCGACCGACCAGCTCGAGCAGGTCACCAAGTACGTCGGCGGCGAGGCGCCCTCACTACACCGGCTCGGCGGCGCGGACTGGCAGAAGGCCAAGAGCCGGGCCCGCAAGGCGGTCAAGGAGATCGCCGCGGACCTGATCAAGCTCTACTCGGCCCGGATGTCCGCGCCCGGCTTCGCCTTCGGCCCGGACAGCCCCTGGCAGCGCGAGCTGGAGGACGCCTTCCCCTACGTCGAGACCCCCGACCAGCTCGCCTGCATCGACGAGGTCAAGGCGGACATGCGCAAGCCGGTCCCGATGGACCGGCTCATCTGCGGCGACGTCGGCTACGGCAAGACCGAGATCGCGGTGCGCGCCGCGTTCAAGGCGGTGCAGGACGGCAAGCAGGTCGCCGTGCTGGTGCCGACCACGCTGCTGGTGCAGCAGCACTTGTCCACCTTCGCCGAGCGCTACGCCCAGTTCCCGGTCACCATCAAGGCCCTGTCCCGGTTCCAGACCGACCGGGAGGCCGCCGAGGTGCTGCGCGGCATGCTCGAGGGCTCGGTCGACATCGTCATCGGCACGCACCGGCTGTTCTCCCGGGAGGCCAGGTTCAAGGACCTCGGCCTGGTCATCGTGGACGAGGAGCAGCGCTTCGGGGTCGAGCACAAGGAACACCTCAAGCAGATGCGGGCCAACGTCGACGTGCTGACCATGTCGGCCACGCCGATCCCGCGCACCCTGGAGATGGCGGTCACCGGGATCCGGGAGATGTCGACCATCCAGACCCCGCCGGAGGAGCGCCACCCCGTGCTCACCTTCGTCGGCCCGTACGAGGAGAAGCAGATCGCCGCGGCGGTCCGGCGCGAGCTGCTGCGCGAGGGGCAGGCCTTCTACATCCACAACCGGGTCGAGTCGATCAACCGGGCCGCGGCCCGGCTGCAGGAGCTGGTGCCCGAGGCGCGGGTCGCCGTCGCGCACGGCCAGATGAACGAGCACACCCTGGAACGGCTCATCGTCGGCTTCTGGGACCGCGAGTTCGACGTGCTGGTGTGCACCACGATCGTGGAGTCCGGCATCGACATCTCGAACGCGAACACGCTGATCGTGGAGCGCGCGGACGTCTTCGGGCTCTCACAGCTGCACCAGCTGCGCGGCCGGGTCGGCCGCGGCCGCGAGCGCGCCTACGCGTATTTCCTCTATCCGCCGGAGAAGCCGCTGACCGAGACCGCGCACGAGCGGCTGGCCACCATCGCCCAGCACACCGACCTCGGCGCCGGCATGTACGTCGCGATGAAGGACCTGGAGATCCGCGGCGCCGGGAACCTGCTCGGCGGCGAGCAGTCCGGGCACATCGAGGGGGTCGGCTTCGACCTCTACGTGCGCATGGTCGGCGAGGCGGTGGCCGAGTTCCGGGCGGCGGCCGACGGCCGGGTCGAGCCGGAGTCGACCGACGTGCGGGTGGATCTGCCGGTGGATGCGCACATTCCGCACGACTGGGTGCCGGACGAGCGGCTGCGCCTGGAGGCGTACAAGCGCATCGCCTCGATCACCGACCCCTCCGGCGTCACCGAAGTGCACGACGAGCTGGTGGACCGGTACGGCCAGCTGCCCAAGCCGGTGGGCAACCTGCTGGCCGTGGCGCTGTTCCGGGCGCACGCCCGAGGCGCCGGCCTGACCGAGATCGCGCTGCGCGGCAACTACGTCGACTTCGCTCCGGTCACGCTGCGTGAGTCCCAGGTCATGCGGCTGCAGCGGGTTTATCCGAAGTCGATGGTCAAGGCGCCGACCTACACGATCAAGGTGCCGCGGCCGATGACCCAGCGGATCGGCGGCCAGCCGGTCACCGGCCTGGAGCTGCTCGGATGGTGCCAGTCGCTGATCGACACCGTCATCAAGATGTGAATTCGTGAATTGACCAGGAGGCATCGAGGCCTGGCTCTGCGAGGATGGTGCGCATGTCTGGCCGCATCGTGCTCATCCCGTTCTCGCCGCGGGTCGCCCCGGGTTTGTTGTCGGCTGCGGCCTGGCGGCTGCTGACCGCGTCCGACGTGGTCGTCCACACCGGCTCCGCGGAGCATCCCGCGCTGCCGTACCTGGACGACGCCGACGTGCAGATCGTGGTCTTCGAGGAGGGCGCGGCAGCCGCCGAGATAGCCCGGGACCTCGTGGACCAGGCCCGGGCCGGCGCGGCCGTGGCCTGGCTGGCCGCCCCGGACGGCGACCAGCCGCTGGCCCGGGCGCTCGGCGGGCTGCTCTCCGACGGCGGCGAGGTCGGCCTGGAGCTGCTGCCCGGCAGCTACGACCTGCCCGGCGCCAAGGTGCTCGACCTGATCGCGGTGATGGACCGGCTGCGCTCGCCCGGCGGCTGCCCGTGGGACGCCAAGCAGACCCACCAGTCGCTGGTGCGGTATCTGCTGGAAGAGGCCTACGAGACGGTCGAGACGATCGAGGACGGCAAGCCGGAGGAGCCGGGGGAGGGCCGCGACGCGCTGCGCGAAGAGCTCGGCGACGTGCTCTTCCAGGTTCTGTTCCACTCCCGGATCGCCCAGGAGCACCCGACCGATCCGTTCAGCCTCGACGAGGTCGCCGAAGGCACCGCGCAGAAGCTGATCGGCCGTCACCCACATGTCTTCGGTGACGCGAACTACTCGTCCGAGGCCGAGCTTCACGCGAACTGGGAGCGGATCAAGGTCGAGGAGAAGGGGCGCACCTCGGCGGTCGACGGCGTCCCGCTGGCGCAGCCCGCCCTGGCGCTGACCGACAAGCTGTTCAAGCGGGCCGACGCGCACGGCGTCGAACTCGACGGGATTACGCCGTCCGGCGACTCGATCCGGGAACTGTTCGAGAACGCCTCCGATACACAGAGCGTCGGCGATCTGCTGCTGGCGATAACTGCGCATGCCCACTCGCTTGGCGTAGACCCCGAAGAGGCGCTGCGCACGGCGGCTCGCGGCCTGCGCGCTCGGATTGTCGCTTTTGAGGCCTCCCGGGACCCCGGGAAGGCAAGCTAGTCTGATTGGCGAGGCCGACAGGGGCACCTGGCGGCGGCACACCAGCAGTGGGAGAGCTTGACGATGCTTATCAAGGGACTAGAGGGCTGGCACATCATCATCATCCTCGCGTTGGTGGTGGTGCTGTTCGGCTCCCGCAAGATGCCCGACGCGGCCCGTTCGATCGGTCAGTCGCTGCGCATCTTCAAGTCGGAGATGAAGGCCGCGGCCAGCGACGGCCAGAACCAGGGGCAGCAGAACACCGCGGCGGCCGTGCCGCCGGCGGTCGAGGGCCGGGTGGTGAACCCGCAGGGCGCCGCCAACGTCGCCGACTCGGTTCCGCAGCCCCACCAGACGCCGCAGGCCTGACCGGCCCGACGGTGGAACCCGTCCGGCGCGGCATGCGGGCCGCGCGGATGGTAGCTCTCCCAATCCCAAAACCAACACCGCAGTCCAGATACCGCAAGCGACCCCGGCCCGGCCGGACGGCGAGAATGAGGGCGTGACCGATCCGCCCGTGCCGAACCGGCCAGACCGGGGCCGACGCTCTGCGGGGCCGACCCTGTTCGGCCGCGCCTTCACCGACGACCCGTACCCGGCCTACGCCTGGCTGCGCGAGCACGCACCCGTGCACAAGACCCGGCTTCCCAACGGCGTCGAGGCGTATTTAGTCACCCGGTTCGACGATGCGAAGGCCGTGCTCGCGGATCCGCGGCTGTCGAAGAACGCCGCAGTGTCCTACCCGGGCTGGCGGCCGGGGCGCACCGGCATCCCGGGCGAGCACCGCTCGGGGATCGCCTCGCACCTGCTCAACCTCGATCCGCCGGACCACACCCGGTTGCGGCGCCTGGTGTCCAAGGCCTTCACGCCGCGCCGGGTGGCCGACTTCGAGCCCCGGGTGGTCGACATCGCGGACCGGCTGCTCGACGCGTTCGGAGACGGGCCGGTCGATCTCGTGCGGGCGTACGCATTCCCGCTGCCGGTCGTGGTGATCTGCGAAATGCTCGGCGTCCCGGCCGAGGACCAGGTGATCTTCCACGAGTGGGCCACCGGGATGATCGACCGCACCGGGCCGCGCGGCGGGGTCGGCCGATCGGTGGGGCAGGTGCGCGGCTACCTGAAGCAGCTCATTCACAAAAAGCGGCTCGCGCTGTCCGGCGACCCGTCCTCGGACGACCTCCTGTCCGCCCTCGTGCGCGCCTCGGACCAGGGCGAGCACCTGAGCGAGGACGAGGCCGCCGCGATGGCCTTCATCCTGCTGTTCGCAGGGTTCGAAACCACGGTCAACCTGGTCGGCAACGGGACGCTCGCGCTGCTGCGGCACCCGGACCAGCTCGCGCGGCTCAAGGCGGATCCCGGCCTGATGGAGTGCGCCGTGGAGGAGCTGCTGCGCTACGACGGGCCGGTCGAGTTCGGCACGTGGCGCTTCACCACCGAGCCGATCACGGTCGGCGGCGTGGACATCGGCGCCGGTGAGCCGGTGCTCGTGGTGCTGGCCGCCGCGGACCGCGACGCCGCGCGCTTCGAGGATCCGGACTCGCTCGACCTCGCCCGCAACGAGGGCGGCAGCCTCGCGCTCGGCCACGGCATCCACTTCTGCCTCGGCGCGCCGCTGGCCCGCCTCGAGGGCCGTATCGCCTTCCAGCGACTGTTCGGCCGCTTTCCCGGACTCGCGCTGGCCGTCCCGGCGGCGCAGCTGCGCTGGCACTCCGGTCTGATCATGCGTGGCCTGCACGAATTGCCGGTGCTGACAGGGAAGAGCGCGTGATGGGCGCGTCGGCGCGTTTCTCCGGACCAGACGTCTATGGCCGCCTTCCGCGTTAGCCGCCTTCAATGTGGCCGCCTTCATCTGGCCCACTAGGCTGTGTCCGGCATCTAACGACACAGCATCTTTGACTACGTCGATCAGCGCTGCGCGAAGCACACAAAGAAGCACGCGCTGCGCTGACGAGAAGGAGCGCACACGTGGCGACCATCGAAGCAGTCGGCGCGCGGGAGATCCTCGACTCCCGCGGAAACCCCACGATCGAGGTCGAGGTCGCTCTCGACGACGGCACCATCGCCCGCGCGGCGGTCCCGTCCGGCGCGTCGACCGGGGCGTTCGAGGCCGTGGAGCTGCGCGACGGGGACAAGGGCCGGTACGGCGGCAAGGGCGTGACCAAGGCCGTGCTCGCCGTGCTCGACGAGATCGGCCCGGCGCTGACCGGCTTCGACGCGCACGAGCAGCGGCTGGTCGACCAGGAGCTGATCGACCTCGACGGCACGCCGAACAAGTCCCGGCTGGGCGCCAATGCCATCCTCGGCGTCTCGCTGGCGGTGGCCAAGGCGGCGGCCGAGTCGGCCGAGCTGCCCCTGTTCCGCTACCTCGGCGGCCCGAACGCGCACATCCTGCCGGTCCCGATGATGAACATCCTGAACGGCGGCGCGCACGCCGACTCCAACGTCGACATCCAGGAGTTCATGATCGCGCCGATCGGCGCGGAGACCTACGGCGAGGCGGTGCGCTGGGGCGCGGAGACCTACCACGCGCTCAAGGGCGTGCTCAAGTCCCGCGGCCTGTCCACCGGCCTGGGCGACGAGGGCGGCTTCGCGCCGAACCTGGACTCGAACCGGGCCGCGCTGGACCTGATCCTGGAGGCGATCGAGAAGGCCGGCTACACCGCCGGCTCCGAGATCGGGCTGGCCCTCGACGTGGCCGCCACCGAGCTGTACAAGGACGGCCAGTACACCTTCGAGGGCAAGCAGCTGACCGGCGAGGACCTGAGCAGCTACTACGCCGAGCTGGTCGCCAACTACCCGCTGGTCTCCATCGAGGACTCGCACGCCGAGGAGGACTGGGACGGCTGGAAGGCGATCACCGACCTGCTCGGCTCGAAGATCCAGCTGGTCGGCGACGACCTGTTCGTCACCAACCCGGAGCGGATCTCCCGCGGCATCGCCGGCGGCCAGGCCAACGCGCTGCTGGTGAAGGTCAACCAGATCGGCTCGCTGACCGAGACCTTCGACGCGGTGGCCCTGGCGCACCGCTCCGGCTTCCGCTGCATGATGAGCCACCGCTCCGGCGAGACCGAGGACACCACGATCGCCGACCTGGCGGTGGCGGTGGACTGCGGCCAGATCAAGTCCGGCGCCCCGGCCCGCACCGACCGGGTGGCCAAGTACAACCAGCTGCTGCGTATCGAGGAAGAGCTCGACGACGCGGCCCGCTACGCCGGGAAGTCCGCGTTCCCGCGCTTCAAGGGCTGAGCGCTCTAGTCTGGTGGCGCGCCGCGCGCCGGTAAGCGCGGCGCGCCGCCGGCGCCCTGGTCGGCGGGCCGGCCGAGCGGGCAGGGGGCGTGGCGATGGGAGGCGGGTCCGGCTCGGACGAGACGCGTCCCGGCGCCGCCGACTCCGGCGCCCGCGACCGGTCCGAGCGGCCGGTGCGCGCCGTGCCTAGTGCACGCGCCTCGGCCGAGGACTCCGGCCCGGCGAAGAGCGCCCGGAAATCGACTAAGAGTGCTGCGTCACGGGGCAGTGCTGCATCACGGAGTGCTGGACCCCGGCGCGGCGGCAGTCGGCGGCCGGCGTCCGGCCGCCGCTTCGACCGGCTGCGCAAGCGCCCGCGGTTCCGGCTGACCCGGCGGGCCGGCATCCTCGCGCTGGCGCTGTGCACCGTCATGGTGACCGTCGCCTACCCGCTGCAGGAATACCTGGCCCAGCGTTCCCGGATCGCCGCGCAGAACGCGCAGAACGCGCAGACCGCCGCGCAGATCGCGCAGCTGAAGAAGCAGCTGGCGAAATGGTCCGACCCGAACTACGTCGAGATCCAGGCGCGCGAGCGGCTGCACTACGTCATGCCCGGCGAGATCGGTTTCATCGTGCCGAGCACCGCCGGCAGCTCCGAGCCGCTCGGCATGCCCAGCCCGAGCGCGCAGCCGTGGTACGACAACCTGTGGTCCACCCTGAAGTCGCCCTCGCCGTCTGCCACCGGCGGGTCGGCCTCGCCGTCCCCGGTGCCCTGACCGGGGCCGCGCCGCGCCCGGACCCGGTAGCGTTGCCCGGGTGGAAGTCGCGAAGGTCGGGAAGGCGGACGCCGAGGCGGTCGAGGCCCAGCTCGGCCGGGCGCCGCGCGGGCTGCGCGCGGTCGCGCACCGCTGCCCCTGCGGCAATCCGGACGTGGTGGAGACCGCGCCGCGGCTGCCCGACGGCAGTCCTTTCCCGACCCTCTACTACCTGACCTGCCCGCGCGCCGCCTCGGCGATCGGAACGCTCGAGGCCGAGGGCGTGATGGCCCGGATGAGCGAGCGGCTGCGCACCGATCCGGAGCTGGCGGCCGGGTATCGCGCCGCGCACGAGGATTACCTGCGCCGCCGCGACGCGGTCGAGGTGCTGGAGGGCTTCCCGAGCGCCGGCGGCATGCCGGACCGGGTCAAGTGCCTGCACGTGCTGGTCGCCCACACGCTCGCCGCCGGACCGGGTGTCAACCCGCTCGGCGACGAGGCGCTGGCCATGCTGCCGCAGTGGTGGCGCAGCGGGCCGTGCGTCAGCGCCGATGCCGACGGCGCGCATCCCGCCGATCCCCCTGAACTCGATCAAGGTCGGGAGGCCCGATGAACGCCCGCGTCGCCGCGATCGACTGCGGCACCAACTCGATCCGCCTGCTGGTCGCCGACCTCGACCCGGCCGGCGGGCCGGCCGCCGAGGTCGACCGCCGGATGGAGATCGTCCGGCTCGGCCAGGGCGTCGACGCCACCGGCCGGATCGCGGACGAGGCGCTGGAGCGCACCTTTGGAGCCTGCGACCGTTATGCGGCAGTCGTGCGCGAGCTCGGCGCGCAGCGCATCCGGTTCGTGGCGACCAGCGCGATGCGCGACGCGGCCAACCGGGACGAGTTCACCGCCGGGGTGCTGGCCCGCTTCGGCGTGGCGCCGGAGATCATCAGCGGCGACGAGGAGGCCGCGCTGTCCTTCGCCGGGGCGACCGGCGCGGTGGCCGGCCTCAGCGGTGCCGGCTCCGATGCTGCTGCCTCCGATGCTGCTGCCTCCGATGCTGCAGCTTCCACAGCCTGCCCGACGCCTTATCTGGTCATCGACATCGGCGGCGGCTCGACCGAGTTCGTGCTCGGCGCGGACCGGGTCGAGGCGGCCCGGTCGGTGGACATCGGCAGCGTGCGGCTGACGGAGCGGCACCTCGCCGCCGACCCGCCGACGTCCGCCCAGATCGCCGCCGCCCGCAAGGACGTCGCCGCCGCGATCGACCAGGCCGCCGAGGCCGTGCCGCTGGACCGGGCGCGCACCCTGGTCGGCGTGGCCGGCTCGGTCACCACGGTCGCCGCGATCGCCCTCGGGCTCGGCGCGTACGACCGCAGCCGTGTGCACCTTTCACGCATCTCCGCCGAAAGGATCAGCGAGACCGCCGGCGACCTGCTGACCTCGACTCACGCGCAGCGCGCGGCGAACCCGGTGATCCACTCCGGCCGGGTGGACGTCATCGCGGCCGGCGCGCTGATCCTGGCCGTGATCGTGGACCGGCTCGGCCTGCCCGGCCTGGTCGTCTCGGAGCATGACATTCTGGACGGAATCGCCCGCTCAATGGCCTGAGTGAGCACGACGTAGGCCCCGCCTGCTCCGCACACTGTCGTTCGGCTGGCGTATTCGCTTACGATGGGGTAACGGCCGGGGCGTTCCTCGCCTGCCCCGCATCGGCGTCGTCCCGGTCGAACACCCGCTGCGACGGCGCGTGTGCGCCGGCGGCAGTGTCATCTGTTGCAGATCAAGGAGCCGTTCCCAAAGTGCCTGCCCTCTTCGACAAGGTCCTGCGCGCGGGCGAAGGGAAGATCCTTCGCAAGCTGGCCAAGACGGCTGAGGCCGTCAACATGCTCGAGGACGATTACGACGCCCTGACCGATGCCGAGCTGCGCGCCGAGACGGAGAAGTTCAAGGAGCGCTACCAGGACGGCGAGACGCTCGACGACCTGCTGTGGGAGGCCTTCGCGGTGGTCCGCGCGGCAGCCAAGCGGACCATCGGCCAGCGGCACTACGACGTCCAGCTCATGGGCGGGGCCGCGCTGCACTGGGGCAACATCGCCGAGATGCGCACCGGCGAGGGCAAGACGCTGGTCGGCACGCTGCCGGCCTACCTCAACGCGCTGGCCGGCGACGGCGTCCACCTGGTTACCACCAACGACTACCTGGCCGAGCGCGACTCGGAGTGGATGGGCCGGGTGCACCGCTTCCTCGGCCTCGAGGTCGGGGTGATCCTGGCCAGCATGACCCCGGCGCAGCGCCGGGTCGCCTACGGGATGGACATCACCTACGGCACGAACAACGAGTTCGGCTTCGACTACCTGCGCGACAACATGGCGTGGCAGAAGGACGAGCTGGTGCAGCGCGGGCACAACTTCGCCATCGTGGACGAGGTCGACTCGATCCTGATCGACGAGGCGCGCACCCCGCTGATCATCTCCGGCCCGTCCGACCAGGCCACCAAGTGGTACACCGACTTCGCCAAGATCGTGAACCGGCTGGCCGTGGACGTCGACTACGAGGTCGACGAGAAGAAGCGCACGGTCGGCGTGCTGGAGCGGGGCGTGGAGCGGGTCGAGGACCTGCTCGGCATCGACAACCTCTACGAGTCGGTCAACACCCCGCTGGTCGGCTTCCTGAACAACGCGATCAAGGCCAAGGAGCTGTTCAAGCGGGACCGCGACTACGTGGCCATGAACGGCGAGATCCTGATCGTGGACGAGCACACCGGCCGCATCCTGGCCGGCCGCCGCTACAACGAGGGCATGCACCAGGCGATCGAGGCCAAGGAGGGGGTGGTCATCCAGAACGAGAACCAGACCCTGGCCACGATCACCCTGCAGAACTACTTCCGGCTGTACAAGAAGCTGTCCGGCATGACCGGCACCGCGCTGACCGAGGCGGCCGAGTTCCACCAGATCTACAAGCTCGGCGTGGTGCCCATCCCGACCAACAAGCCGATGATCCGCGAGGACAAGCAGGACCTCATCTACGTCTCCGAGGACGCCAAGTTCAACGCGGTGGTCGACGACATCGAGCACCGGCACGGCGAGGGCCAGCCGGTGCTGGTCGGCACCGTCTCGGTGGACAAGTCCGAGCGGCTCTCCCAGCTGCTGCGCAAGCGCGGCATCCCGCACGAGGTGCTCAACGCGAAGCACCACGAGCGCGAGGCCGAGATCGTGGCGCAGTCCGGGCGCAAGGGCTCGGTCACCGTGGCCACCAACATGGCCGGCCGCGGCACCGACATCATGCTCGGCGGCAACCCGGAGTACCTGGCGATGGGCGAGCTGGCCCAGCGCGGGCTGACCCCCTCGGAGACCCCGGACGAGTACGAGGAGTCCTGGCCGGCCGCGCTGGAGAAGGCGAAGAAGGCGGTCTCCACCGAGCACGACGAGGTGACGGACCTCGGCGGCCTGTACGTGCTGGGCACCGAGCGGCACGAGTCGCGCCGGATCGACAACCAGCTGCGCGGCCGCGCCGGCCGGCAGGGCGACCCGGGCGAGAGCCGGTTCTACCTCTCCCTCGGCGACGACCTGATGCGGCTGTTCAAGGCGGCGATCGTCGAGCGGGTGATGACCGTCTCGAACCTGCCGGAGGACGTGCCGATCGAGGCCAAGCTGGTCACCCGGGCGATCCAGTCCGCGCAGACCCAGCTGGAGCAGCAGAACTTCGAGATCCGCAAGGACGTCCTGAAGTACGACGACGTCATCAACAAGCAGCGCGAGGTCATCTACGCCGAACGGCGCCGGGTGCTCGACGGCGAGGACCTGCACGACCACGTGCGGCACATGATGGAGGACGTGGTCGAGGCCTACGTCGCCGCGGCGACCGAGGACGGTTTCGCCGAGGAGTGGGACCTGGACAAGCTGTGGACGGCGCTGGGCACCGTCTACCCGATCTCCATCACGCTGGACGAGGTCGAGGAGGCGGTCGGCGGCCGCAACAAGATCAACGCCCAGGTGCTGAACGAGGAGATCACCGCGGACGTCCTGGCCGCGTACGACAAGCGCGAGGCGGCGCTGACCACGGACATCACCGGGATGCTGGAGCACCGGGTGGTGCTCTCGGTGCTGGACCGCAAGTGGCGCGAGCACCTCTACGAGATGGACTACCTCAAGGAGGGCATCAGCCTGCGGGCGATGGCGCAGCGCGACCCGCTGGTCGAGTACCAGCGCGAGGGCTACCACATGTTCAACCGCATGATGGACGCCATCAAGGAGGAGTCGGTCGGCTACCTGTTCCACCTGGAGGTGGAGCTCGAGGCGACCAGCCAGAACCCGCAGGACCAGGCCGAGGCCGACGCGGTGGCCGCCCAGATGAACGCCAAGGGCCTGGACGCCCCGCGGCGCCCGGCTGCGCTGAACTACTCCGCGCCGAGCGAGGACACCCCCGGCGGCGTGGTCGAGCGCAAGGTGGTCAACCGGCAGGACAACGCGGAGCCGACGGACGCCAAGCCCGCGAAGGGCGGGGCGAAGCCGAAGCCGCAGGGACGCCCGGCGGCTCAGGGGGCGCGCCGGCGCAAGAAGTGAAGTGATCTGAAGGCGGAACCCGCCTCGGCCGCAGCCTGCGTGCAGTACGCGCAGGCTGCGGCTTCTTCATGTGCAGCGGGCATCCGCGATCCGAGCTCCGGACTCTGCCATACGGGTGAATTTGTGCCTTTTTTCCGGTTCGGCCGCAACCATCCGCATTCATCGATGATCTGACGAAGTATCAGGTCGCCGAGAGTCGGCGACGGCGGAACAAGGGCAGGCGGGCGACGATGTGGCGCGGTGAATCGGAATCCGAGAAGCAGGTCCCCGCACGGCGGGATGGTGAGGGCGCGTACGACGCGACTGCGTACGGCGGCCGGATCTTCGACGGCGCTGCGCTCGACGGTATTTATGACAGCAGTGTTCACGACAACACTGGCCCGATCGGCTATCCGGCCGACGAGCAGGCGGGGGTGCTGCGCTCGTGGGTGGCCGGCTGGTCGCACCGCATCGAGATGAGTGCCGCCGCGGACCGGGCCGGCGCGGGCGCCGCGGACGCGCCGGCCGGCGGGCAGCGAAGACCAGGGGACTGCGGCGTGGCCGGGGTGCGGCGGCTGGCCGAGGCCGTGGTGGACGTGCTGCTGGAGCGCCGCCCGGCCGAGCACGTCCGGCGCCTTGTGAGCCGTGAGGTGTTCGGCCTGCTCAGCAGTGTGGCCCGGCGCCGGGCCACGGCCCGGTTCGCCCGGCGCTGCGTGGTCCGCTCGATCCGGCTGCACAGCCCCGCCTCGGACGCGGTCGAGTCCACGGTGCTGGTCCAGGACGGGACCCGGGTGCGGGCCGTCGCGCTACGGTTCGAGCGCGCTGCAGTGCCGATTCAAGCCGTGCCGGTTCCGGCTGCGCCGGTTCAAGCAGTGCCGGTCCAAGCGCTGCCGGTTCAAGATCAGGATCGGTTGGAGTGGCGCTGCACGGCGCTCCAGTTCGCATGATCCGGCACCGTCGCGACTTCGCCGCCGAGAGAATCGGAGCTCAGCACACCCTGCGAGTCCGGGGCAGTGCCGAGGGCGGGCTCGTCGGCGACCGGATTCGGCCGGGCCTCGGCGCGCTCGCGGGCGCGGTCGTAGGGCAGGGCGAACTCGAGGCCGAAGGCCGCCGCTGCAAAGGCCGGCAGGTCCAGCCAGGAGCGCATCAGCAGCGAGCGCGGCTGCCAGCCGGGCTGGAACTTCGCGTTGAACCGGTAGAGCGACTCGACCTGGATCAGCGGGTCGAGCAGGTGGATCGCGCGATAGGCGCGCTCGAACATCCACCGTCGCCGCTTGCTGAGTCGCGGCGCGTCGGCGGTGTTCCGGCGGGCCTCGAACAGCTTGCGGAAGGCGGCGAAATTCAGCGAGACCGCGGTGTAGCCGTGTGTGGCGGCGTATTCGATGATGTCGACGATCAGCCGCTCGTTGACGCCGTTGGGCGCCAGCGGGTCGCGCGGCATCACGTCCAGCGAGAGCATCGGCGCCGGCCCGTCCGCGGCCGCGGGCAGATACCGCTGGAACGAGACCGCATAGCCGTCCGCGGCGAAGGCCACGATCAGCAGCGCCTCGTCGTGCCGCCCCCGGGCCATCGCGTCCAGGTTCATCGCGAAACCGCGCTCGCGCCCGCCCCGGCCGGCGCTGCCGCCGCTGCGATAGGTCGGCGACTTGTGCTTCTGTCCGGGCTGGGTCCGGTCGAGCCAGGTGCGGTGGATCGCGCGCAGCTCCGCGCCTAGGCTCGGCCCTCCGAAGGCCTTGGCCTCGCCCTCGCCGTCTTGCGCCGGTTCTCCGGGCTGTTCTGCGGGCTCGCCGCCGTCCGCATCGGGCGCTGGTTCGGCGTCGCCGCCCGGTCCGAGGCTGTCACTACCGGGCCCAAGCATCCCGTGGTTGCCGGGCTGCCGGGAGAGCTCCGCCTCGCGGAAGACCGCGGTCTCGATCCCGGCCCGCTTGGTGCGCGCCACCGCCTGCCGCACGTTGCGCAGCTTGCGGCCGGTCAGGCTGAAGCCGGCCACGTCGATCACGACCTCGTCGCCGATGCCGATCGCGTGCAAACCGCGGTCGGCCCACAACTGCCGCGTGTAGGCGCTCGCGCCGAGCACCGCGGGGCGCCAGCCGTGCTTCTCCGCCTCGGCCAGGAAGGCGTCGATGGCCGCGGGCCAGGCCGCCCGGGCGCCGAACGGATCGCCGCCGGCCATCATCACTCCGGCCAGCACGCGGAAGCCGATCGCGGCGCGGCCGTCCGGGGCGAAGACGTACGACTTGTCGAAGCGCAGCGCGAACGGCGCGAGGGTGTCCGAATCAGGGTGCGCCACCAGTGTCCGCGCCATGGACCGCTCGAGCGGGCTGCCCGGCTCCGGCGGCGGCGAGGCCGCGACGAGCACCAGCAGCACCGCGATCAGGGCCAGCCCCCCGACGAGGGAGAGCCCCGGCACGAGCCAGGCCGTGCCCTGGAAATCCGCCGGGCCGGAGTCGGCCGCCAGTGCAGCGAGGAATTCGCGGCCCAGGTCGAGGGTGGACACCGGCACGGCGAACCGGCCGCGCTCGGCCACCAGACCGCTGCCGAGCAGCAGCAGCGTGCCGCCGACCGCCATGGCCACCACGCCGGCCTGGCGGATGCGAAGCCGCGACAGCGGCACGGGGAAAGCGGCCTGGGCCCGCAGCAGCGCCACGGTCACCAGGAGCAGCGGGACCAGCCGCCACGGCTCGCCCGGGACCCGGCTCACCAGCGCCTCGAGCTCGGTCAGCGCGCTCCACACGGTCAGCGCCAGCGCCAGCAGCCAGCAGATCCGGCGCCGCATTCCGAGGCCGCGGGCCAGTGTCAGCAGCAGGGCACCGAGAAGCAGCGCGTGCGCACCGTTCGGGTCGGTCCCGCACACGGTCAGCGCAAGCCGGTCCGGCCAGCCCGAGCCCGGCGCGGCGGTCGAATACGCGATCATGACCGCGCCCGCGGCGGCGAACAGCGCGGCGAACGGCCATGCGGATACCCGAGTCCGAAGCGACATGCCATCACCCCACTCGCGTACCAACGCTTACCCTGATCCGAGGATTCCAGGCCGACCCTCGGATCGCGTATCGAATTAGCCACGCCGTCCGGATCCGGATGCACGGACCGGCCGGCCGACGAGCAGCGAAGGGCGGCGCACGTGGCCAACGCGACTTCCTCGAATGCGACCGGGCCGACGCCTGATTCGGAACTGCCCGATTCGGAGCCGTCTGATTCGACGCTATCGGGTTCGAAGGTCCCGGGCGGCGCGGCGGTGCAGCCACGCGCGCTGATCGTCGACTGGGGCGGCGTGCTGACCTCGCCGCTGGCCGCGGCGCTGGACGACTGGTTCGCCGCGGAGGGCATCACCGCCGGCGACTTCGCCGCGGCCATGCGGGACTTCCGGATCGAGGGGCTGAACACGCTGAACGCCTTCGACCCGGTCCGCGCGCTGGAGCGCGGCGAGATGGCCGTGCACAGCTTCGAGCAGGCGCTGGCCGCCGGGATCGCGCGGCACAGCGGCGCCGCGGTGAGCGCGGAGGGGCTGATCAACCGGATGTTCGCCGGCTTCGCCGCGGCCCCGGCGATGGTCAACGTGGTGCGGCGGGCCAAGGCAGCCGGTCTGCGCACCGCGCTGCTGTCGAACTCCTGGGGCAACGAATACCTGCGCGAGGACTGGGACGTGCTCTTCGACGCCGTGGTGATAAGCGGCGAGGTCGGCATGCGCAAACCGGACCCGGACATCTACCTCTACACGCTCGAGCAGCTCGGATGCCGGCCGGCCGAGGCGGTGTTCGTCGACGACCTGGAGGCGAATATCCGCGGCGCGGCGGCGGTGGGCATCGTCGGCGTCCACCACCGGTCGTTCGAGGAGACGCTGACGGAACTGGAAGCCCTGTTCGGCGTGGATCTGGAGCCGACCGCGCAGAGTTGACGGCTGGTCAGGCCGGACGCCCGGCGCCGCTCCACAATTCCCACGTATCAGGGCCCCTCACACGTATGGCCGGGCCCCTTATGTGCTGACCGCCACAGTACGTCCAGGTAGGAATAGGCTGTCGTCCGGGCATCATTAGAGTGAACGGGCGGATATGCCGCGCCCCCTGGAAGACAGTGAGTAACGGTAATGCGCAGGCTGACCCGCCGTGATGACGAGCCGACCCGAGGCCTGGTCCTGGGCGGCGGCGGCACGCTGGGTGCATCCTGGACCACCGGCGCGCTGGCCGCGCTGCACGAGGAGGCGGGCTTCGACCCGCGCACCGCCCGCTGGATCCTCGGCACCTCCGCCGGATCCGTCCTGGCCGCCCTGATCGGGGCCGGAGCCACTCCGGCCGACCTGTGGCGGCACCAGCAGGGCGAGCCGGTCGCCGAGGGCCCGCTGGTCGGCCAGGTGTTCGACTACGACCACGCGGCCGGCGGGGCCGCCCCGCCGCGGCCGCTGCCCGGCATCGGCTCGCCCCGGCTGATCGCCCGGTCCATGAGGCACCCCGGCCGCTACCCCACCATGGCGGTGATCTCGGCCTTCCTGCCGCCGGGGCGCGGCTCGCTCGGCGACATCGGCCAGATGGTCGAGGACGTGATGCCGGCCGGCGGCTGGTCCGCGCATCCCGGGGTGCGCACGATCGCGATGGACTACGACACCGGCGAGCGGGTCGTGTTCGGCGAGCCGGACGCGCCGCAGACGGACCTGGCCGAGGCCGTGGTCGCGTCGTGCTCGATACCCGGCTGGTTCCCGCCGACCCAGATCGGCGAGCGGCGCTACGTCGACGGCGGCGCTTTTTCGAACACCAGTCTCGACCTGCTGGCGGCCGACCGGCTGCCCGGCGGCAGGCCGCTGGACGAGGTCTACGTGATCGCCCCGATGGCCGCGCGCGGCTACGACCGGCCGACCGGGATGATCGGCCGGCTCGAGCGCGGCTTCCGGCACCGGGTGACCCGGCGGATGCTCCTGGAGGCCAAGCAGGTGCGCGCGAGCGGGACCCGGGTGATCATCCTCTGTCCCGGCCCCGAGGACCTCGAGGCGATGGGCGCCAACCTGATGGACCCGTCCCGCCGGGCCGACGTGCTGGCCACCGCCCGGCGCACCACGACCGAGTTCTTCGGCCTTGCGCGTTCCCGGTCCGTGGCCTGACGGCGCCGCCGAGGGCGTACCGTGGTGGAGCCCGGCTCCGGGCGGCGGCTCCAGGTGTGTTTGAGGGTTGAGGTCGATGCGCGTCTACATCCCGGCCACCGGGCCGGTCCTGGCGGAGCTGGCGAAGCGCGGGCGGCTCGGGCCTGCGCCGCTGGCCGCCTTCGCGGTGACGCCGGCGCTGCGCGAGTGGTACGTCGAGGGCGATGAGGAAGAGCTCGAATACGCGGCGATGACCGAGGCGGCCCGCGCCTCGCTGCGGCTGCTGGCCGCCGATCCGATGGCCCCGCGGCGCCGCGCCGTCGTCGCCGCCGACCTGCCGGACGCCGCGGTCACGCCGGTCGGCACGCCGTTCTCCCGGGACGAGGGCGTGGTCCCGGCCGAGGTCCGGCTGGGCCGGCCGGTCGAGCTGGCCGACATCGCCTCGTTCCTGATGGACGAGGCCGCGGCCGAGCCGGCGGTCGGCGAGGCGGCGCTGGTCGCCCGGGCCGCGGACGAGGGCGACGAGGACGCGCAGTTCACCGTGGACGGGGTCGAGGACTACGACCTGCTCTGGTTCGCGACGCAGGAGCTGCCGGACCTGATCTGACCAGCCTGACCTGACGCTGTGTCGGTTCGCGCCCGGCTCAGACCGTGACGACGACCTTGCCCTGCGCGTGGCCCTGCTCCTGGTATCTGACGGCGTCAGGGATCTGCGCGAACGGATACGCCCGGTCGATGGCCGGGGTGACGCCGTGGTTCTCGATCAGTTCGGTCAGCTCCGTCAGCATTTCCCGTATCCGCGCGTGTCCGGGGACCTGCGCCAGGACGATCCGCTGGGGGACCACCGCTCCGGTCGCGAGCATGGAGACCACGTGACCGACCGGCTTGATCCACCGGCCGCCCGGGCCGCCGACGACGACGAGCGTCCCCTCGCGTCTCAGTATCCGCAGGCACGACCGGGCCCGGTTGCGCCCGGCGATGTCGAGCATCAGGTCGAAATCCCGGCCAAGGCGGGTGAAGTCCTGCGTGCTGTAGTCGATGACCTGTTCGGCGCCGAGCGACGCCACCAGCTCGACGTTCCGCGGGCCGCAGACGCCCGTGACCTTCGCGCCGAGTGCCCGCGCGATCTGCACCGCGAACGTGCCGACGCCGCCTGACGCCCCGTTGACCAGGACCGTCTGGCCGGACTGGAGCCGGCCCAACTCGCGCAGCGCGAGCAGGGCGGTGACCCCCGCCATCGGCACGGCCGCCGCCTGCTCGTACGAGAGGCGCTGCGGCATCGGCGCCAGCAGGCTCTCCGCGACGACCGCCGACTCGGCGAACCCGCCGCCCCGCTCGACCAGCGCGTACACGTCGTCGCCCGGCCGGAACCGGGTCACGTCCGCGCCAACCGCCTCGACCCGGCCGGCCAGGTCGCACCCGAGGACGCCGACTCGGGGGCGGCGCAGCCCCATCATGCCGGTCATCAGCCGGGCGACGTACGGCTCGCCCCGCATCCCGTGCCAGTCGTAGGGATTGACGGAGGTGGCGCGCACCCGGACCAGCACCTCGCCGGGAGCCGGCGCGGGCGGGTCGGTCTCGGCGAGCTCCAGCCGGTCGGCGGAGCCGTACGAGCGCAGCACGAATTGCTTCATGATCGTCTCCTGATTTCGAGCGCTGTGGGACGCGGCGGCGCAGGAGGGGCATCGCCCTCGCCTCTTGCAGCGCATCTTACAGCGTAAGACTACCTTACGATGTAAGATAGCCTTACGCTGTAAGCTGGTCAAGCGAGAGTGGCTCGAGCGGCCCCGACCGCGGCTCGCCGGCCTCTGATCAGGCTCGGGCTAGACTTCCGGGTTCGGGATCACCGACGCGTCGCGGTACCGGAAGGGGTGAGAGCTGTGACTGCCGGGACCACGACGTCGGACACGGAGCCGCAGCCCCGGAGCCCGCTGAGCCGGGAGCGCGTGCTGCGGGCCGCAGTCGCCGTCGCCGACGAGAGCGGCATCGAGGCGCTCACGATGCGCCGGGTGGCCGACCGGCTCGACGCGGAGGCGATGTCGCTCTACCACTACGTGACCAACAAGGGCGATCTGCTCGACGGGGTCGTCGACATGGTCGCGCGCGAGGTCAACGACGCCGTCGAGCGGATCGACGCGCCCACGGCGGGCGCCGCGTGGAAGTCCGCGGCGCGTCTCAGGATCCTGGCCGCGCGGCAGGTCTTCCTGCGCCATCCGTGGGCCCCCGGCGTGTTCCAGAGCCGCACGAACACCCCGCCGGCGGTGCTGCGCTACCTCGACGCCCTGCTGGGCATCATGCGTGACGGCGGCATCAACTACGGCGTGGGCCACCACGCCATGCACGCGCTGGGAAGCCGCGCCCTCGGCTTCACCCAGGAGCTGTTCAACCCGAACGCCGGCGCAGGCGCCGGCGACGAGCCGCCGGCCGACGCGCTCGCGGGCATGGCCGAGATGTTCCCGCACCTCACCGGCATGGTGCTCGAGGCCGTGCACGACGATCCCGACTCCACGCTGGGCTGGTGCGACGACCAGGCCGAGTTCGAGTTCGGGCTGGACCTCATCCTGGACGGTCTCGATCGCCTGCGCGCAACGGACTAGCGAGATCGTGGCGCGGCGGCGTGAGATTCGGCACAAACGCGCATGAGAACGCCACGAGGCCGGGTCGAGGGGTGCCACGAGCGCGGTCGAATCTGCGATGATCGGGTCATCGTAGGAGTGCGACCGGTACCCACCCCGGGATCGGAACGCCGCGGCGACGTCAGAGCTGTGCCCGAGGAGTGATGCCCCGATGCCGGCATACCGCACGATGCTCAAATCCAAGATCCACCGTGCCACGGTCACCCAGGCCGACCTGGACTACGTCGGCTCGGTCACCGTGGACGCCGACCTGATGGAGGCGGCGGACCTGCTGCCCGGCGAGCAGGTCGCGATCGTCGACGTGACCAACGGCGCCCGGCTCGAGACCTATGTCATCGAGGGCGACCGCGGCAGCGGCGTGATCGGCATCAACGGCGCGGCCGCGCACCTGGTCTTCCCCGGCGACACCGTCATCCTGATCAGCTATCAGCTGCTCGACGACGAGTCCGCCCGCACCTACAGCCCCCGGATCGTGCACGTGGGCGCGGACAACCGGATCGTCGACGTGGACAGCGACGCCGGGCGCCCGGTGCCCGGATCCGGCACCACCCGCGCCCCGCACAGCGGGTCCGGACGCCACGGCGCGCATGCTGCGGACAGCGCGGCGCCCGGCTCGGCGAACGCCAGCCGGACCCGGCTCTGAGACCTCCCGGCCGTTCGCCACGAGTTCTCCGCCTGCTTCGCCGCTGTTTCCACGATCTGGGGGATTCCGTGCGCCCCGCGCGTAACAGAGGTGCAAACCCAGGTTGTCGTACGGCGCCCTTCAGTCGTGACAGTATGGCCGGGCGCACTGCCTCCGAGGCAGCACCCTGCCCGGTAGCCTGGCATGCGTAACCGGGGCCGGGCCCGGGAAGCCGCCTGGGGCCGCATCCAGTAATCCGCTCCCGCGACGCGCGGGCCGGCCCGCCATGCACGAGCCGCGCAAGGGAGCGCGGCGAGACGGAGTCCGAACCTATGGTGACGCAGCTGGACGATGCGAAGACCGGACTGCTGGAGAAGGCGGCGCGGCTCGCGCTGCCCGACGGGGGGACCGAAGGCGGCAGTCCGGAGCCCCCGCCGTCTGATACTGCGTCCTCTGATAGCGGGCCGTCCGACGGGGAGGCGGCGGACGGATCCGCCGGGTCCTTACCGGCGCCGCAGGTCCGCGAGAAACGGCCGCAGCGGATCGCCGGGCTCGACTACGCCGCCGTGCTGCCGCGCTACTTCCGCCACGTCGCCTTCGAGGACATCGCAGACCGCACGCCGGCCGAGGTCCTCGCCGTGGTCGAGTCCGGCGCCGCGCTCGCCGCGGTCCGGCCGCAGGGCGTCGCGAACATCCGGGTCTCCACCCCCGCCGGCGGCGGCCGCACGGCCATCGAGGTCGTCACCGACGACATGCCGTTCCTGGTCGACTCGGTCACCGCGGAGCTGAGCCGGCTCGGCCACGGCATCCACGTGGTCTTCCACCCGGTGCTCACGGTGGACCGGGACCTGGCCGGCGAGCTGCGCGCGGTGCCCGACGCCGACCCGACCGCGCCGCCGCAGGGCACCGTGCTCGAGTCCTGGATGCACATCGAGATCGACCGGCAGCCCGACGACGCCGAGCGGCACGCCGCCATCGAGAGCAGCCTGCGCCGGGTGCTGTGGGACGTCCGCGCGGCGGTCGAGGACTGGCCGAAGATGAACCAGGCCGCGCTCGACCTGGCCGCCGGCCTGGACGGCGAGCAGGGCGAGAACGCGCAGCGCGGCGCCCTGGCCTACGACGAGCTGGCCGCCGGCCAGGAACTGCTGCGCTGGCTGGCCGCCGACCACTTCACCTTCCTCGGCTACCGCGAGTACACCCTCGTGGTCGAGAACGGCGCGGACACCCTGCGCGCGGTGCCCGGCACCGGCCTCGGCATCCTGCGCTCGGACCAGTCCCAGACCACGCCGGGCACCTTCGCCAACCTGCCGCCCGAGGTGCGCGAGAAGGCCCGCGAGCCGCACCTGCTGGTGCTGACCAAGGCCAACTCCCGGTCCACCGTGCACCGGCCGGCCTACCTGGACTACATCGGGGTCAAGAAGTTCGACGCCGAGGGCCGGGTGATCGGCGAGCGCCGGATCCTCGGACTGTTCTCGGCCGCCGCCTACAACGAGTCGGTGCAGCGCATCCCGGTGGTGCGGCAGAAGGTCCGCCAGGTGCTCGACATCCAGGGCTTCGCGCCCAACTCGCACTCCGGCAAGGACCTGCTGGAGATCCTGGAGTCCTACCCGCGCGACGACCTGTTCCAGATCCCGGTCGAGGAGCTGGCCGACATCACCGGCTCGGTCCTCTACCTGCAGGAGCGGCGCCGGCTGCGCCTCTTCCTGCGTAAGGACCCTTACGGCCGCTACTACTCCGCCCTGGTCTACCTCCCGCGCGACCTCTACACCACCGAGGCGCGGCTCAAGCTCCAGACGATCCTGCTCGACGCGCTGGACGGCGCGGTGCTCGACTACACCGTGCACTCGACCGAGTCGGTGCTCACCCGGCTGCACTTCGTGGTCCGGGTCGCGCCCGGCACCCGGCTCAAGGACGTGGACGCCGAGCGGCTCGAGCGGCGGCTGGCCGACGCGGTGCGCACCTGGGACGACGGCTTCGAGCGGGCGCTGGCCGAGTCGGTCGGCCAGGGCGTCGCGGCCAGGTTGCTCGGCGAGTACGCCAAGGCCTTCCCCGAGGGCTACAAGGCCGACTTCCCGCCGGAGAACGCGGTCAAGGACCTGGGCCGGATCGAGGCCATCCACTCCGACGACACCACCGACTCCTCGCTCGCGGTCTACCGCCGGGCCGGCGCGGCGCCGGAGGAGTACCGGCTCAAGATCTTCCGGGTCGGGCAGATGATCTCGCTGGCCGAGGTGCTGCCGATCCTGCAGCGCTTCGGCGTCGAGGTGCTCGACGAGCACCCGTACGAGCTCAACCGCGGCTGCGGCGACGTGGCCTGGGTGTACGACTTCGGCCTGCGCGTCGACGACCCCGAGCAGCTGCGCGACGTGCCGGCCCGGGACCGGTTCACCGCCGCGTTCGCCGCCGCCTGGTCGCGGCTGATCGAGAACGACGGCTTCAACGCGCTGGTGGTGCGCGCGGGGCTGAGCTGGCGCCAGGTCAACCTGCTGCGCGCGTATGTCAAGTATCTGCGCCAGGGCGGAACGCCGTTCAACCAGAGCTACATCGAGCAGGTGCTGGCCCGCAACACCCGGCTGGCCCGGCTGCTGGTGAACCTGTTCGAGGCCTCCTTCGACCCGGCCCACGCGGTCGCCGGCCGGGAGCTGATCGACGGCCTGAACGAGGAGGTCGAGGGCGCCCTGGACGCGGTCGCCTCGCTGGACGAGGACCGCATCCTGCGCTCGCTGCGCGGCGTGATCAGGGCCACCCTGCGCACCAACTTCTACCAGCGCGCGGCGGACGGCTCGCCGAAGCCCTACATCTCCTTCAAGCTCGACGCCGCCGCGGTGCCGGACCTGCCCGCGCCGCGGCCCAAGTACGAGGTCTGGGTCTACTCCTCCCGGGTCGAGGGCGTGCACCTGCGGTTCGGCGCGGTGGCCCGCGGCGGGCTGCGCTGGTCCGACCGCCGGGAGGACTTCCGCACCGAGATCCTCGGCCTGGTCAAGGCGCAGATGGTGAAGAACGCGGTGATCGTGCCGGTCGGCGCGAAGGGCGGCTTCGTGGTCAAGCGGCCGGTGGACCCGGCCGACCGGGACGCCTTCCTGGCCGAGGGCGTCGCCTGCTACCGGACCTTCATCAGCGGCCTGCTGGACCTGACCGACAACCTGGTGGACGGCAAGGCGGTGCCGCCGCTCGACGTGGTCCGCTTCGACGGCGACGACACCTACCTGGTCGTGGCGGCGGACAAGGGCACTGCGACGTTCTCCGACATCGCCAACGCGCTGTCCCTCGAGTACGACGTCTGGGGCCCCGGGCAGCACGGCTTCTGGCTCGGCGACGCGTTCGCCTCGGGCGGCTCGGTCGGCTACGACCACAAGGCGATGGGCATCACCGCGCGCGGCGCCTGGGAGTCGGTCAAGCGGAACTTCCGCGAGTTCGGCGTGGACACCCAGACGGAGGACTTCACCGCGGTCGGCATCGGCGACATGTCCGGCGACGTGTTCGGCAACGGCATGCTGCTGTCCGAGCACATCCGGCTGGTCGCGGCGTTCGACCACCGGCACATCTTCGTCGACCCGGACCCTGACGCGGCCGTCTCCTACCGCGAGCGGCGCCGGCTGTTCGACCTGCCGCGCTCCTCCTGGGACGACTACGACCGCAGCCTGATCTCGGCCGGCGGCGGGGTCTTCCCGCGCACCGCCAAGTCGGTCCCGCTCAGCGCCCAGGCCCGCGCGGCGCTCGGGCTGCCGGCCGGGCTGGCCCGGCTGACCCCGGCCGAGCTGATGCGGGCGATCCTCATCGCGCCGGTGGACCTGTTCTGGAACGGCGGCATCGGCACCTACGTGAAGTCCGCGGGCGAGTCGAACGCGGACGTCGGCGACAAGGCGAACGACGCGATCCGGGTCAACGGCTCGGACCTGCGCGCCAAGGTGGTCGGCGAGGGCGGCAACCTGGGCCTCACCCAGCTCGGCCGGATCGAGTTCGCGCTGCAGGGCGCGTCCGGCGCGGGCGGCCGCATCTGCACCGACGCGATCGACAACTCGGCCGGCGTGGACACCTCGGACCACGAGGTCAACATCAAGATCCTGCTGGACCAGGCGGTGGCCGCGGGCGCGCTGAAGGCGGACGAGCGCGCGCCGCTGCTGGCCGAGATGACCGACGAGGTGGCCTGGCTCGTCCTGGACGACAACTACGGGCAGAACGTGGCCCTGTCCCGCTCGGTGGCCCAGGCCCCGTCGCTGCTCAGCGTGCACGCCCGCTACCTGCGCAAGCTCGTCGCGGACGGGCATCTGAACCGGGAGCTGGAGTTCCTGCCCGGCGAGCGGACGCTGGCCGAGCGGCGGCAGGCCGGCCTCGGGCTGACCCAGCCCGAGCTGTCCGTGGTGCTGGCCTACACCAAGATCACCCTGGAGGACGAGCTGATCGGCTCGGACCTGCCGGAGGACCCGTTCCTCAAGGGCGAGCTGTTCGGCTACTTCCCCGAGGCGCTGCGCGAGCGGTTCCGGGACCGGATCGAGGCGCACCCGCTGCGCCGCGAGATCATCACCACCCAGATCGTCAACAACCTGGTCAACAACGCCGGCACGACGTTCGTGTTCCGGATGCGCGAGGAGACCGGCTCCTCGGCCGAGGAGATCGCGCGGGCGCACACGGTGGCCCGAGCGGTGTTCGGCCTCGAGTCGTACTGGCGGGCCATCAACGAGCTGGACAACAAGGTCTCCGCGGGGGTGCAGACCCAGATGGGGCTGGCCGGCCGGCGGCTGACCGAGCGCGGCGCCCGCTGGTTCCTGCTCAACCGGCGGCACCCGCTGGACATCGCCGAGCAGGTCGGCACGTTCACCGGCGGGGTGGCCGAGGTGGTCGAGCGGCTGCCCGACCTGCTGCGCCGGCGCGACCTCGAGGCGCTGCAGGCGCGCCAGCGCGAGCTGGTGGCGGCCGGGGTGCCCGAGACGCTGGCCGTGCGGGTCGGCGCGGTCGGCGCGGCGTACTCGGCGCTGGACATCGTCGAGGTGGCCCGGGACAGCGGCCGGTCCCCGGCGGAGGTCGCCGACTGCTACTTCTACCTGGCCGACCGGCTGCGGTTCGACACTCTGCGGGATCGCACCACGGCGCTGCCGCGCACCGACCGCTGGCAGTCGATGGCCCGCTCGGCGGTGCGCGAGGAGCTGTACGCCGCGCAGGCCGCGCTGACCTTCGACGTGCTGGCCGCGGCGCCGGGGGAGTCCGACCCGGACGTCCGGTTCGAGGCCTGGGTGCGCAAGAACCGGGCCGCCTACGACCGGGCCGCCGCGGTGCTCGACGAGATCGCCAAGGCGGATTCCTTCGACCTGGCCATCCTGTCCGTCGCGCTGCGGACCATGCGCACTATGCTGCGCACATCGGCGCTTGCGTAAATACGAGCATTACGAATAGATAACGGCAGCAACCCGGCGGCGCTGAAGCCGCTCCCATCTTTCCGACTGCACTGCGACTGCCAGCCGTCGGAGCCGGTGGGGAGCGCCGCCGGGGAACGGACGGAGGAACGGCTACTTGTCCCACTTCCGTCTGCCGTTCGTGCTTGCGCGAATGGCCGCCTATCGCACGGTCCTGGTGACCGTCCTGGTGATCACGCTGATGGTGGGAGCGGTGCTCGCCGCCCTCGCCGTCTACGACGCGAGGGCGCTGCGCCAGGCGGCCTTCGAGCGCCTTGCCGACGCGGACACCGCGGTCACGGTCAGCGCGGCGAGTTCGTCGGCCGCGCAGTCCGCTGCGCAGACCGCGGCCGTGCGCGCGGACGAGTCGGCCGCGCTGGGCGCCGGCTCGGGCACCGTGACCGCGGTGATGTGGTCCAACGCCGAGTCCCTGGCGGCCGGCACCGTCCCGGGGGCGGGCCCGACCGACCAGGACCAGGCGCTGCTGGCCGGGTTCGGCTCCCTGGGCAGCTCGGCGAAGCTGCTGAAGGGCCAGTGGCCCGGCAGCGCAACGCAGGGCACGGTCCCGGCGGCCGTGCCGGAGGCGGTCGCGACCTCGTTGCGGCTGACCGTCGGATCGACCCTCGACGTCACGGACACCATCACCAGCGGCAGCGTCCGAATACGGGTCGTCGGGATCTACCGACCGCTCGGTTCTGCAGGCGCCTACGGCGTGCTCAACCAGATACCCGGCACCGGCCTGCAGTCCGCGTCGCCCTACTTCACCTACGGGCCCTTCGACGTCGACCCGGCAGCCTTCGCCGACGGGCTGGTGACGCCCAATCAGACCAGCTGGGATATCCAGCCCTCGCCGCTCGTGCTCTCCAGCCGCACGCCGGGCGCCGACTCCGCCGCGATCCAGGCCATGGACTCGGCGCTCCAGAAGTCCGCGACGCTCGGCACCGTCCAGATCGCCACCACGCTGACCACGCAGCTCTCAGCGTTAAGCACCGCGCGGAACACAGCCCGCGCCGAACTCGCCGGCGTCGCGCTTATCCTGCTCGCGCTGACTATTGCAGCCCTGATGATCACGACCCGGCCGCTCGGCGCCCAGCGCGAGGCAGAGACGTATCTGATGGCCCTGCGCGGCCGCAGCCGCCGCCAGGCCGCGCTCGCCAACGTCGGCGAGGCGACCACGCTCGGGGTGGTCACCATGCTGGCGGCCGCGCCCGCCGGAACGCTGCTGGCCGTCTTCCTCGGACGCAACGGACCGCTCGGCAGTGCCAGTAACGCTTCTGGCAGCACATCAGGTGCGGATGCCGCCAAGGCGGCCGGCCCTGCCCTGAATGCGGCGCTGCCGCCCGGGGACGCGTGGCTCGCCGTGCTCGGCGTCGCGCTGTTCGCCGCCGCCATCGTGATCATCGCCGCCGCCCGCAAGCACTCGTCCAGCGGCCGGCTGGAGCGGACCGGCCGACAGGCCCGCCTCGGCGGCGCCGCACGGGCCGGAATCGACCTGGCCGTGCTCGTCCTCGCCGCGGCGGCCTACTGGCAGCTGCGCAGCCTGTCCTCCGGCACGCCCGCCGACCCGCTGCTCATCCTCGCGCCGGCCCTCGCGCTGCTCGCCTGCGCCCTGCTGTGCCTGCGCCTGCTGCCGCTGCTGGCCGGGCTCGGCGACCGGCTCGCCGCGCGCGGCCGCCGGGTCGGCCCCGCGCTGGCGGTCTGGCAGATCAGCCGCCGCCCCCGGCACCACGCCGGGCCCGCGCTGCTCATCGTGTTCGCGGTCGCCAGCGGGACCTTCGCGCTGTGCCAGCACGCCACCCGGCAGCGCTCGATCGGCGACCAGGGCGACTTCGCCGCGGGCGCCCAGGTCCGGCTCGACATCGGCGGGTCGATCTTCGCCCCGGCGGTCTCCGGCGCGGTCGCCGCCGACCGGTCGGTCCGGGCCGCCACCCCGGTGATCCAGACCACCGGCTACAACGGCAGCGTGGTGCTGGCGATGGACAGCCGCACCGCGCCGCAGACCGTGCTGACCCGCCCGGACCAGTACTCGTCGCCGCCGGCGGCGCTGTGGGCGGATCTCCGCGCGGGCGCACCGGAATACGCGACGCTGCCCGGGCGCCCCGACACGGTCGGCCTCACCGCGACGCTGTCCCAACCGAGCTCGGCGACCGGGGTCAGCAGCGCGCAGCTCGTGCTGACCGTCGAGGACTCGCTCGGTCAGTTCAGCCAGCTGGCAGCGCAGTCGCTGCCCGCAGACGGCCTCTCGCACGCGCTGGCCTTCCCGATCGCGCCCGGCGCGGACTACCCGCTGCGCGTTGCCGAGATATCCCTGAGCTATTTGGCCCCGCAGTCGCAAGGCCCGGACGAGACCCTGACCGTCAGCTCGCTGAGTACGTCCGGCGGGACGACCGCGCTGCGGCTCGGCGGCTGGAGCGAGCAGATCCAGTCCACCGACCTGCAACAGGCGGTCACCGCAGTGCGGTCCGGCGCCTCGAGCCTGCCCGCCGCGAACGCCCGGGTCGCCGGAGTGCCGACGGGCAGCGGACCGGGCGGCTGGTCGCTGGGCTTCGCCCCCGGCTACGGCCTGGTGCCGGCGACCAGCGCCCCCACCTTCGCCGGCCAGCCCCCGCCGACCCAGGTGCCCGCGCATCCGGCGCAGGTGACGCTCACCCTCGCCCCGACCGCCCCGGCCGAGCTGCCCGTCCTGGCGACCTCCGCGTTCCTCTCCTCGAGCCGGCTCGCGATCGGCTCGCTCACCCAGGTCGCCGCGGACGGCGAGACCCTCCCGGCCCGGATCGTCGGCAGCGTCGCGGCCTTCCCGACCATCAGCGGCGTCGACTTCGCCGGCGGGCTGGTCGTCGACTCCGACGCGCTGCAGTACCGGCTGCTCGACCAGGGCCAGGCGCCGCTGGCCGCGACCGGCTACTGGCTGGAGACGGCCGACGGGTCGGTGCCGGCCGGCCTGCCGGCGGGCGGCGTGACGGTCACCACGCTCGCCGCGGCCCAGGCGGCGCTCGCCGACGACCCGCTCACCCAGCTCATCCAGCAGGGCCTGATCGCGCTGGGGATCACCGCCGGCATCATGGCGATCGCGGCGCTGTGGGCGGCCGTGGCCGCGGCCCGGCGCGAGCGCACCGACCAGGAGGCGGTCCTCATCGCGCTGGGCGTCTCAGGGCGCAGACAGGCCTTGCTGCAGGCCGCCGAGATCCTCGCGGTCGCCGGGCCGGCCGCCGCCGCCGGTCTCGCCATCGGAATCCTGCTCTCCCGGCTGATGCTGCCTTATCTGACGCTGACCAGCGCCGCGACGACCCCGGTGCCCACCGTCGTGATCGTCGTCTCGTGGCTGCCGTCGCTGGCGCTGGCCGCGGTGATGGTCGCGGGCCCGGCCCTGGCCGCGGCGCTGGCCGTGGCTGCATCGAAGGCTGACGCCGTCGCCCGACTTCGCTCGCTGGAGGTCTCGTGACCAGGCCCGGCAACCGGTCGCGCGCCGGCTCCCCGCCGAGACGCGTCGCCACGGCGGTCGGCGCGGTGGCCGGCACCGGGCTCGGCGCGGCCCTCGTGCTCGCGCTGCTTGCCGGCGCCGGCGCCTTCGCCGCCACCGTGGTTCCGCGCGAGAACGCTCAGGCGCAGAGCAGCGCGCTGCGCAGCGAACTGGCCGCGGCCGGCCCCGGCACCTCCTCGCTGGCCGCCTCGTCCGATCTGAGCAGCCTTCAGCAGAGCCTTTACCCGGCCGCTCCCGAAAGCCCGATCTCCCTCGACCAGATCGCCGAGCCGGAACAGGCGTTGAGCACCGAACTGGCCTCGCTCGGCATGCCGCTCTCCGCGGACCAGGCGGACTACTGGGACGGCCTGGACACCAGCCAGTACATCATCGGGTTCCAGAACGGGACGGCAGCGCAGAGCGCGCTGCCGCAGGTTCAGGCGGCGCTGAACTACCGCACCGGCCTGGACGATCACGCCGCCCTGGTCCAAGGCTCGATGCCGGACCACGCGACGAGCCCGGCGGGCGCGGACCGGCCGGGTTCCTTCCAGGTCGCCGTCTCGCAGAAGACCGCAGCCGCCTTCGGCCTGACCGTCGGCCAGACCCTGACGCTGGCCTCCGTCGCCGCGACGCCGATCCAGCTGCAGATCACCGGGATTCTCAAGGTCCGCGACCCGGCCGACGAGTTCTGGGTCTACGACCCGCTGGCGGCCGTGCCGCAGTTCATCGAGCCGCACAGCGCCCCGCCGTACTGGCAGTCCGACTTCTTCGTCGGCCCGGACGAGGTCGGCGCGCTTGAAGACGTGTTCGGCGGACGGGACATGCCGCTGGAGTACTCCCTGCCGCTCGACCTCTCGAAGCTGACCAGCGCTCAGGCACAGCCGCTCGCCAACTCGCTCGTCACCGCCACGTCCTACGCGGCCAACCTCCCGCTGCCCGGCGGCGCCGGCACACAGGGCCAGCAGACCGCGCTCGCCGTCGACCTGGCCGCCGGTCCGGCACAGCCGCTGGCGCAGTTCCTGAGCCAGCGTCAGGCCGTGAACGCGGTGCTCTCCATGGTGGTCGGATCGCTCGCGGCGCTCGGCGCGGCGGTGCTGCTGCTGTGCATTCTGCTGCTCGCCGAACGGCGCTCGGCCGAATTCACGCTGCTGCGCGCCCGCGGCGCGTCCGGCCGGCAACTCGCCCTGCTGGCCGCCAGAAGCAGCGCGATCAGCCTGATCCCGGCTGCCGCGGGCATGCTGCTCGGCTGCGCGGCCGTGCAGAGCCCGCTCCCCGTGTTCGCCGACTGGTGGGTTCCTGCGCTGATCGCCGTGGTAACCCTCGCCGGTCCCGGCCTGGCGGCGGCGATCCGCTATCGCGCGCGGGCCACGAAGTCCGCGGACCGCTGGTCGGCCGCGGCGGCCGGGGTCCGGACGCTGCGCGCCGGCGCCCGCCGCGACCGGATCCGCCGGGCCGTCGGCAGCGGCGCGGCGGTCGTGCTGTGCATCGGCGCGGTCGCGGTCCTGCGCTACTACGGCAGCGGATCGAACCTGCTGGCGGCGCTGGCCCCGTTCCTGATCGCGGTCCCGATCGCCATCGGCATCTACTACCTGACGCCGCCGGTCGTCCGGGCCCTGACCCACGCTGCGTCGCGCCGGCGCGACGCGGTCCCGTTCATCGCCATGGCCCGCGCCTCGCGCGGCTCGACGATCGCCTGGCTGCCGTCGCTCGCGCTGGTCCTCACGCTTGCCGTCGTGGCGGTCGGCTCGATGGTGCACGACACGGTGGTCTCCGGCGAGGTGGCCGGCTCCTGGGCATCGGTCGGCGCGGACGACGTGGTCACCGCACCGAGTTCGAGCAGCGCCGGCTTCAGCCCGGCCGCCCTGCGCGCCCTGACCGCGGTGCCCGGAGTCGCCCGCAGCGCCGCGGCCGGCGTGCTGAACCTGGGCGACTTCGCGGTCACGCCGGCCTCCAGCAACCTGCCGACCGACACCGTCGTGCTCGTCGTGGACCCGGCGCAATACAGCGCCCTGACCGCGGGCACGCCGGCCGCGCAGCTGCCCGCCGGCCTGGCCGCCCCGGTGAACCCGCACGCTGCGATCCCGGTCATCGCCTCGTCCGCGGTCGCCCCGGACTTCGGCGCCGGCAGCTCGCTGGTCATCGACGGGGACTACGTCCCGATAAAGCAGGTGGCCACGGCGAGCGCGACCGCTGCCCTGCCCGGCGCCGGGGACTTCCTGATCGTCGCGGCCCAGGCGCTCGCCGGCCACGGCATCCCCGCGGTGCCGCAGACCGTGCTGCTGCTCGACGGCGGGATCAGCGCCGCGACACTCACCGCGACGCTGCACAAGGCCGCCCCCGGCGCGACCCTGACCCAGCGCGCCACCGGTCTGTCCGTGCTGACCCACGCGCCGTTCCAGGCGGACACCTTCGACACGCTCGACCTGTCGATGCTGGCCGCGGCGCTGCTCGCGATCGTCGCGCTGCTCTGCGGCCTGACCATGGGCGCGCGCTCGCGCGAGCAGGCGCTGGCCCGGCTGGCCACCATGGGTCTGAGCCGCCGTCAGGCCAACCGGCTGGTGCTGCTGGAGAACCTGCCCTCGCTGGCCGCGGCCCTGCTCGGCGGGGCGGTCTGCACGGTGGCGATCAGCGCTCTGATCGGCCCCGGCATCGACCTGGCGGTCTTCACCGGCACCGCGCAGTCGGTCCCGCTCCGGGTCGATCCCTGGACCCTGACGCTCGCCGGCGCGGCCATCGTGGCGACCGCGGCGGCGACCCTTGCCGGTCACACCGCGGCGGCACATCGGCGCGGCGTGACCTCGGCCCTGCGACTGGGGAACGGTGAGTGATGGCTCGATCCCGAAACAAAACAGGAGGCTGCGGTGACGGCTAACGCACCTTCACCCCGATCACCCGATGACGCGCGGACCGCGGTGAACGCCGAGTTGCACGACGAGACCGCCCCGGCGGCGGGCCTCGCCGAACTCGGCGCGCTGGCACGCTCCGGCCGCACCGAATACGGCACCGACGCCTTGGTCGCCTGCGACCAGCTGGTGCGGATCTTCTCCGCCGAGGGCGTCGAGGTGCAGGCACTGCAGGGGCTCGACCTGCTGGTCTCCGCACGAGAGTTGACCGCGCTGGTCGGCGCCTCCGGCAGCGGCAAGTCGACGCTGCTGAGCATCCTCGGCGGCCTGGACAAGCCGACCGCCGGAACGGTGCGCGTGGCCGGGCACAATCTGGCCGAGCTGGGTCCGCGCGACTGGCTCTCCTACCGCCGTCACACCGTCGGCTTCATCTGGCAGCAGACCGCGCGCAACCTCGTGCCTTATCTGACCGCCTATCAGAATGCGCAGCTACCGATGCGTTTCGCCGGCGTGCGCCGTAAGGCACGCCGGGACCGGGCCCTGGAGCTGCTGGAGACTGTCGGGGTCGGCTACTGCCGGGACCGCTACCCGCAGCAGATGTCCGGCGGCGAGCAGCAGCGCGTCGCGATAGCCACCGCATGCGCGAACGATCCCCGGCTGCTGCTGGCCGACGAGCCGACCGGCGAACTGGACTCGCACACCGCCGCAGACGTGTTCGGCGCGCTGCGTGCGGTGAACCGAGACCTGGGCACCACGGTCCTGATCGTCACGCACGACGTCGAGGTCGCCGGGCAGGTGGACCGCACGGTCGCCATCCGCAACGGCCGCACCAGCATGGAGACGCTGCGCGAGGCCGTGCAGCCGCTGGAGGGCGAGGGGAGCGGGACCGGCGAGCCGGGTAGGCGGCAAGTGGAGTACGCCGTGCTCGACCGCAACGGCCGGCTCCAGCTGCCGGCCCGGATGACGGAGCGCCTAGGGATGCGCGATCGAGTACGGCTCGCCGAGCAGACCGACCACATCGGGGTCTGGCCCGGCCTCGAGGGCAGTGCCGACAGTGACAGCGACGGTGACGGCGGCGGCGGGGACGCGGAACGGACGGAGCAACGGGCATGACAGGTGCAGGTACAGGAGCAGCAGAGGGCGCAACGGCTACCGCGCCGCACGGCGAAGCCGGCGTAGCTAACGCGGTCGAGGTGCGCGACGTCGAACGCGTCTTCGGCAGCGGCCCGACCGCGGTGCATGCCCTACGCGGCGTCTCGCTCGATGTGCCGCGCGGCTCCCTGATCGCGGTGCGCGGGCGTTCCGGCTCCGGCAAGACGACGCTGCTCAACATCGTCGGCGGCCTCGACCAGCCGACCGCGGGCACAGTGCACGTCGACGGCGCCGAGGTGACCGCGATGACCGAGGCCGAGCGGCGCGACCTGCGCCGGACGAAGGTGGCGTTCATCTTCCAGGCCTTCGGCCTGCTGCCGATCCTGTCCGCGGCCGAGAACGTGGGCGTCCCGCTGCGAATCGCCGGCACGCCCCGGCACGAGCGCGAGGAGCGGGTGCAGCTGATGCTGGACATCACCGGCCTCGGCGGCCACGCGGCCCAACGCCCCGGCGAGCTGTCCGGCGGTCAGCAACAGCGCGTGGCCATCGCCCGCGCACTGGCTGGACAGCCCCAGGTGCTCATCGCGGACGAGCCGACCGGCCAGCTCGACTCGGAGACGGCCCGTCAGATCATGCGGCTGCTGCGCACAGTAGTGCGCTCAGAAGGCATCTCGGCGCTGGTAGCGACACACGACCACACACTGCTCGACCTCGCCGACGGCGTGCTGCACCTCCAAGACGGCGTGATCACCGACAGCTGAGTCGGGGCGCCTTACACTCCTCCCGTTGCGGTGGCCCGTCACCCCCGCGTCGCCGCCCGCTGGACCGTCTCGATGAACAGCGCCAGGTCCGTCGGACCGCCCGCGCCTGATGACGTGGCACTCGACCCGCCGCCAGGTCCCGCGGTCTCCCGAGTCCGCCGGGCCAGCGGGCTGCCCAGGCCGGTCCAGGGCATCGGCAGCACTGCGGCCCGGGCCGAGGCCGAGGACGGCATCCGTCCGCTGATCTGCCCGATCTGCACGGCCAGCACGCGCCCGTCCGGCAGCGCGACGTGCGCTCGGCCGGGTGTATCAGAACGCAGCCCGGCCGCCTCGGGCATCGAGGCGATCTTGCGTGACTCGTCCGCGGTGTGTGTGCGCAATGCGAAGCGGATATGCGCCTCTTCGCACAGATCGTCTTCGAGGCGCCTAATCGCGTGTGTGCCGTCAAGCGAGACGCCGACCATCACGTGCAGGCCCAGCCGACGGCCGTCGCGTGCGCAGGACGCCATGCCCTTCGCGAACCACGGGTGCTGGGCCGCGAGCCGGTCGAAGCCGTCGATCACCACGAGCATCCGCGGGTTCTGCGGATCCGGGTCGGCCGGGAACCAGCCGGGGGCGGGCTGGTTGATCGTGAGACCGAGCACGTCGTCGAGCCCGTCGGGGTCACCGCCCGCGCCCTGCCGCACCGCCTTCAGCCGCCGGTCCACCTCCTGCTCGACCTGGCCCAGCAGCTTGCGCAGCGCCTCGGGCGCCACGTCGCCGCCGAGGTGCACGTCGGCGTGCGGAAGGGCGCGCAGCTGCTCCAGCGACGGCCCGCGTCCGCCGGAGACCAGCGCGATCCGCAGGTACTCCGGCCGGTTCACCGCGGCCAGACAGCAGGCCAGCGCCCGCAGCGTCTCCGAGACGCCCGAACCCGGCACGCCCGCGGCCAGGATGTGATGGCCGATCAGCTCGGCGCGCACCGGCCCGGCGTCGTCCGCGCCCATGATCACCTCGGTGTCGGCAGGGCGCTGCGACCACCGCGCGGCCAGCTTGGCCGGGGTCAGCAGGTCCAGCCCGAGCAGCGAGAGCAGCCGGGTCTGCTCCGGCAGCCGCGGCGCGCTGAAGCCGTCCGACTCGCGCATCGGGGCCAGCGCCCGGGCCAGCCGCTCGGCCCAATCCGCCGAGGCCAGGTCGGCCACCACACCGTCCAGCGGCGGCGCGTCCGGCTGCTCGAGCCGCAGCCGGGTGTTGACCTCCCCGCCGAGCAGCGCCATCGCCCCGGTCGAGTCGGGCAGCTGCGAGGGCCGCGAGCCGAGCACGATCGCGTGCACGCCGACCGGAGGGCCGTCGTCGAGCAGCCGGCGCAGCGCCGGATCGCCGAGCAGCGCCGCGGCGCCGTCGACCACCACGACCGCGCGCCGGCCCTTCCACGTGTCCGCCCGGGTCGGCATCGCGCTCTCCCGCTCGGCGATCCGCGCGGTCAGTTCAGCGAGTCGCGTCATCACCTGAGAGCGGTCCAAACCGATCAACGCGCGGCAGTCCTGGCCGTCCTGCGGAACGAGATGCGGTAGCCACCGCACCCACCGCCACGGCTCTGTGTTACCAGCACACAGGACCACCAACTCCAGATCGCTCGGCGCACACAACGCAGCAAGCTGAGCAACCAGCGCACGGGCCAGGCGGCCCAGCGCCGGTGCCGCGCCGACCAAGCCGAGCACCCCCGCCTTAGCCAGATCGACGGTGATAGGCGCACCCGTCACCCGGGGCCGAAAGGTCTGCTCGCCCGCGCCCACGGTCACCTGCGAAGCCACCCGGGCCGTTCCCAGCCGCAGCTCGAGCAGCCCCGGGTTGCCCGGATCGCGGCCCCACAGACCGGGTTCGGGCCGCACCGCCGCGGCGAGCAGCGAGGCCAGATCCGGGTTCTTGCTGCGCCGCAGCTGCGCCTCGGCGGCCAGCGCGGCGATGACCCGGCCCTCGGCGTCCGTCTTGGCCCGCTCGAAGGCGGCGGCCGCGCGCCGCCGGGCGGCGGCCAGCCCGCGCGCGGAAGGCCGCGGCGGCAGCTCGATGCGCTGCGCGGGCAGGCGGACCGCCGGCGCGCGCTCGGTGCGTACCCGCAGACAGCCGAGCCGGTCCGGAGTGGTCGGCAGGGCCTGCGAGGCGACCCGCAGGGCCAGCGTGGACTCACCCAGCCGCACCAGCATCTCCGGCAGCAGCAGCACCGGCTCCCCGCCGACCGCGGTGCCGTCCAGCGTGGTGCCGTTCGTCGAGCCGCGGTCGCGCAACTGCACCCAGTCGGTGGAGACGATCAGCTCGGCGTGCAGCCGGGACAGGTCCGGATCCTCGATCCGGATCAGCGCGTCGGCACCGCGGCCGATCGGGATACACATCGCCTCCGCCCCGGGCGGCGGGGGCGTCAACAGGTGCACCCCGCCGGCATCCGGGCCACCGACCACGTGCACTTCCAGCCCGCCGGTCGGCAGTCCGGGCGCGCCGGGCCCGCCGATGGTCAGCGCGGCCCCGTCGACCAGCGGCGGCATGCCGAGCGGCTGGTCGTCCGGCACCGGCTCCGCGCCGCAGTAGAACCGGCCGTCCACCCCGGCCTCGACCGAGACCGCGGCAAGTCCGCGCAGCGCACCCGCAGCGGCGGCGAAGGGAGTGCCCGCCGCGGCCGCCACTGTCACGTCAACGCACTGCCGAGCAGACGAGCGCTGCCCGGGGCCGCTCTGGAAGAGCGCCGCAGTGCCGGTCCGGGCGAGCGAGGCCGCCGGTCCCCGACCGGCACCGCGATCGGCGGCGGACGCGTCGCGCGCGGAGCTGACGGACAGTCGGATCTGCATCGCTGAGGCCTTCTGCGTAGTTGACCGGGGCGGTGGACGTGCGCGCTGCGAAGTCGGGTGTTGCGAAGCCCGCCCGGCGGGGCCCGGCCAGTCGAACTTAGCCAGGCCGGCGGCGCGGAAACGCCCGCCGCGCCGGGCGGCGCTCGGCATCGGGCCACGACACGCCGTCGAGGCCACCGTATCGGAGAACACGGTCACATCGGTGCACACCGGCAACCTGCGCCGGCCGAGCTTCGAAGCGGGCATACTTGCACGTGGGCGACGCGGCATCGGTGCACCTAGACCAGCGCAACCGAGTCCGCAACGGCGCTCCGTGGTCGCATTGCCCGCGCACTGTAGTCGACGGTCCCGGAGGCCGACGCTCTTGTAGCAGGATGGGCACGAATCCAACATCCGCCATCGCCGTCCCGGTGGGTAGCACAATAGGGTGGCTGTGCCCGCTTCGTGCTGTCCTGCGATGCTGGAGCATTGCCGGGAACAGACCGATGAGCGGTCCCGGACGGACCCGCCGCCGAGCCCAGAAGACGGCGTCGTCCGGTAACGCAATTGCCCATCGGTGTCCGTTATGAATGCAGTGGCGGCGCCCGCGCGGACGCCGCCGAGACGCAGCCCGATCCGAGACTGGGGGAGAAGAGCCAGGTGGGTCAGCCGATCGGCAGCCGTTATGAGCTCGAGGAGCAGCTGGGGCGGGGGGCTTTCGGGTCGGTGTGGCGCGGCCGGGTGAGGCAGACCGGCGAGGCCGTCGCAGTCAAGGTACTGCTCGAGGAACTCGCCGCCGACGCCGATGTGGTCACCCGCTTCCTGCGCGAACGCACCGCGCTGGTCGGTCTGCGGCACCGCTCGCTGGTGTCCATTCGCGACCTCGTCGTCGAGGGCGACGTGCTCGCCCTCGTCATGCAACTGGTAGAGGGCCCGGACCTGCGCCACTATCTGCGCGGCCGCGGCACCCTCGGTGCCGAGGAGGCGGCGCTGCTGGTCGCCGACGTGGCCGACGCGCTGTCCGTCGCGCACGCGGCTCAAATCATCCACCGCGACGTGAAACCGGCCAACGTGCTGCTCCAGCCGGAGGCCGGCGGATTCCGCCCGCTGCTGACCGACTTCGGCATCGCACGGCTTGCCGACGCGCCGTCAGTCACCCGGACCAGCCAGGTGGTCGGCACGCCGTACTACCTCGCGCCCGAGGTGATCTCCGGGGCGAAGGCGACCCCGGCCGTGGACGTATACGCCTCCGGCGTCATGTTCTACGAGCTGATCACGGGCCATCCGCCGTTCCGCGGCGCGGACGCCATGGAAGTCTTCCGAGCGCATCAGACGGTGCAGCCGCAGCGCCCGGCCGGCGTCCCGGACCGGATCTGGGCGGTTGCGCTCAGCGCGCTGGCGAAGAACCCGGCCGAGCGGCCCAACGCGACCGAGCTGTCCAGCCGGCTGCGCGTCGCGCTGCGCAGCGGCCAGGGCGGGAGCGCCGCGCCGCTGCCGGTCAACCCGACCGACGGCACCGCCCACCTGCCTGCGCTGCCGGCCGGCCTGGAGATCAAACCCGATGGCCCGAAGGGCAATTCTCCGCGTCCCGACGGGCAGCGCGCGGCCGCTGTGGGGGCGGTCGGCGCCGCGGCCGGAGTCGGGGCTGCCGCGGTCGCCTCGACGCCCGGCTCGGCGCCCGCGTCGGTCCCAGGCGCCGGCCACCAGCCGTCCGCGCTGCCGGCAAGTCCAGCCCGTCCGCAGATCGCGTCGGCGGTCGGCCCGACCATGCCCTCACTGCTGCCTGCGGCTCAGGCGCAGCAGCGGAATGCGAGCCAGCGCAGCTCTGATCCGCGCGTTGTACAAGCCGCCGCACAGGCGCCCACGACGCCTATCCGCGCCGCCGCCGCGCCCCCGGTGACACCTTCGCGCCCCGCGACGCCGCCCTCGCAGCCCCGGCCCGCCTCGGGCTACCCGGCTGGACAGCGCGACTACCCGACTGTGCCTGCGGGATCTGGCGGATCGAGCCCTTACGCACAGCCGCACGCGCCGTCTCCGCCGAACCAGCAAGCGTCACGGTCCGCACAACCCAACCATCAGGTGCACGTCGGACATCAACCTCAACCGCAGCCCCAGCCGCCTGCTCGGCAGCCGCAGCAGTATGTGCGGCCGAACGACAGGGCTCCGCAGGACGCCCGGCCGCGACCGAATGCCTATCCGCCGCAACCGACGTATCCGCCGTCCGCGCCGCCGCCCGCGCCGCGCAAGCAGGCCCCGCGCTACCCGCAGAACTACACCGGCACCCCGCCGGCCCCGCGGGCCGGCCTGAGCTGCCTGAGCAAGCTGGCCCTGCTCGTCATCATCCTGGCGGTCGCGGTCCTGGTCGGCGTCGCGGTCGGGCACTACATCCAGTCGCACGAGCACGTGCGCTTCAACACCCACAACTCGACCGTCCAGTTCGGCAGCTCGGCGTCGCTCGCCGCGCTCGCGCTGGCCAAGAGCCATTCCCGCGATAAGTAAGGCATCGCCGATAAGCGGATAAGCATGGACTGAGCAGTATTCGCGGGCATTTCCGACGAACGCGGTCGGCGTGGCGGCGACCGGCGGGGCCGCCGGGGCGGCAGAGTGGCATTGGCGACTCGGGCCGGTCCGCCGGTCCGCCGGAAACCCCACGGAGCGACGGTGGCACGGAAAATCGGCAGCCGGTACACGGTGACCAGAGTCATCGGCCGGGGTACCTGCGGAACCGTCTGGGAGGGGTCGGGGCCGGACGGGCCGGTCGCGGTGAAGCTGCTGCGCGAGGACCTGGCCGCGGACCAGACCCTGATCGCGCGGTTCGTGCAGGAGCGCACGGTGCTGACCAGCCTGGCGCACCCGCACGTGGTCGCGGTGCGCGACCTGGTGGTCGACGGCAACGACCTGGCCCTCGTGATGGACCTAGTGCGCGGCAGCGACCTGCGCGAACGGCTGGACACCGAGCGCGCCCTGCGCCCCGCCGAGGCGGCCGGCCTGGCCGCGGACATCGCCGCCGGGCTGGCCGCAGCCCACGCCCGCGGCGTCGTGCACCGGGACGTCAAGCCGGAGAACGTGCTGCTCGACGCGAACACCGGGGCCGCCCGGCTGACCGACTTCGGCATCGCCAGGCTCGTGGACGGCCCGCGCCGGACCCGGGCCACCCGCATCGTCGGCACGCCGGACTACCTCGCCCCGGAGGTGATCGAGGGCTGTCCGCCCGGCCCCGCGGTGGACGTCTACGCCCTCGGCACGCTCGTCTTCGAGCTGCTGACCGGCTGGACCCCGTTCGGCGGCGGCCATCCGGGCGCCGTGCTGCGCCGCCACGTCACCGAGACGGTCCCGGAGATCGTCGGCATGCCGGAGCCGCTCTCCGAGCTGCTGGAGGGCTGCCTGTCGAAGGCGCCCGCCGCGCGATTGAAGGCTGCCGAGGTGTCCGGGCGACTGCGCATGCTGGTGCCCGAACTGGAAGGCCTGCACCCGCTGCGCATCCCCGATCCGCGCGCGGTGCTCGACCCGGCGTCGCTGGCCGAGCCGAGGGCCTCCGGGGCGCCGATGAACGTCGGCGCCGTGCCGCTGGTGCGAGGTCCGATCCGCGAGGAGGACGACTCGCGGCAGACCCACCTGAACCTGATGCGGCCGATCCGCGAGCCGCTGGGGCCTTCCGCGCCCGTGCCCGGCGCCGTGCCGAGGATCAGGGCGGGCGCGGCGATGGCCGGAGCAGGCGCCGGCGGCGCACGCCTCGCGCTGCCGGCGCTCGCGAAGCTCGGGACCCGGAATGCGCCCGTCCGCAGTACGGAGCAGCGCGGACCGGTCCCCCAGAAGGTGCAGACCTCTGCGCTCGGCGCCGGGATCCCCACGTCCGTCGGCCTCGAAACACGCGGCACCAGCCGAAGCAATGCCGGGCCGGGGGCCGGACCGGGGGCCGGGGCGGTCGCGGCAGATGCGCGCCGCGTCGGCTCGCGTGCCGCAATACTCACTCGACCTAACGGGGCCTCAGCTGCCTTCTCGTCAGCTGACGCGGAGCCGGATCCGTTGGCCGATCTCGGTTCGCACTCGGGATCGATCCCCGGTCAGCCGGACGGCGGCGGCTACGAGTCGTCAGGGTCGTTCCCATCCACGCCGATTGGCCCGAACGGGCACCGGACCCCGCACAAGGCAGCACCCAGACGGCTGGGCAAGCAGCGTATTCACCCAGGCCGCGGCCGGCCGGCCGGGAACGGCTCCGGCCGAGTTCCCCCGAACGGCCGCCCTCGCCCGGGCGCCCCGCGTTCCGACGATCGGTCCAGCCGCTTCTCGGCCGTCGCCGCAGTCACCGCCTTCAGTCTGATGGCATTCGGCGGCTACCTGTGGTGGCACGACCACGACCAGTCCGCGGCACAGCCCGCGGGAGCACCGAACGGCCAGAGCGCACACACCGCCGCCCGCGGCTCCCTGCCCGCGATCCCGGTTTCGACCGCGGCCCAGCCGGTCGGCCCGCTCGGCCTGGTCCGGTTCGGGTCCATCGCCCCGGCGCCGGCCAAGCCGGTCGGCGCGGTCCACTTCGTCGTCGCCGGAAACTCGGCCTACGCCGTCGCCACCGGGGAGGACGGCGTGGTCCGGGTCGCGACCGCTCCGCTCGGCCCGGCGCCCACGTTCGGGCCGTGGACCGCCGTGCCCGGCCTCGTCTCGGCGGCATCGGAGCCGGCCGTCGTGACAGGCCCCTCGGCCGCCGCAGGGCCGGAAACACTCCAGGTGTTCGTGCTCTCCAGCGCCGACGGCCAGATCCACCAGGCCGTGCTGACCGGCACCGCCTGGTCGCCAGGGTCCGCGCTACCCGGCGCGGGTGCAGCCAAGCTCGCGGGAACCCCCGCCGCCGCGGTCTCCGGCGGGCACGTCCAGCTCATCGCGGCGGGAACCAACGGCCAGCTGCTCGCGACCACCGGCACCGGCCTCCCGGGCAGCAACTGGCAGCCCTGGCGACAGGTGGCGGGTGCCGGACCCGTCGACCCGAGCGTCGCGCTGGCCGGTGCGCCTGATGGAACGCTCGCCGCATACGTACTACGGGCCTCGGACGCCGCCGTGATGCGCGTGATGTACCAGGACGACCACTGGGGATACGCGTGGCCGACCGGCGCCGTCGGAACCCCCGAGGCGACTTATACGAACGGTGGCAAGCCCTACCTGTTCATCCAGACCGTGGACGGCGACGTGCAGGTTTTCGAGCCCACCGGAGCGGACCTGAGAGGCTCGATGAACTGGGCTTTCGCCGGAATCACCTCCTCCGGGCCAGTAGGCGCCACGGCCGTCGGCGGCCTCGGCGTGGTGCTCTGCGCCACGGCCGCGGACGGCTCGGTGCTCCTGTACCACGCCGAGATCTGATTCCCCGGATTCTCCGGTGCCGTCCAACCCGCCGCGCGTCGCGTAGGCTTGATGGTTGTGGCACTGGATGTAGCGGAAGAGCTCAAGAACCTGAAGGCGACCATGACCTCGATCGAGGCGGTGGTCGATCTCGACACGCTGCGCGGCGAGATCAAGCGGCTGAACGAGGAAGCGGCCGCGCCGGACCTGTGGGACGACCAGGCCAAGGCACAGAAGGTCACCAGCAGGCTGTCATACGTGCAGGGCGAGCTGAACCGGGTCGAGTCGCTGCGCCGCCGCCTGGACGACGTCGAGGTGCTGTCCGAGCTGGCCGAGGCGGAGGACGACGCGGACACCCGCGCCGAGGTCGAGGCCGAGGTCCTGAAGCTGGTGAAGGCCGTCAGCGAGCTGGAAGTGCGCACGCTGCTGTCCGGCGAGTACGACGCGCGCGAGGCGCTGGTCACCATCCGCTCCGAGGCGGGCGGCGTGGACGCGGCGGACTTCGCAGAGATGCTGCTGCGCATGTATCTGCGGTGGGCCGAGCGCCACAATTACTCCACCGAGATCTACGACACCTCCTACGCCGAAGAGGCGGGCATCAAGTCCGCCACCTTCGCAGTCAAGGCGCCTTACGCATACGGCACGCTGTCGGTCGAGCAGGGTACACACCGTCTGGTGCGTATCTCGCCCTTCGACAACCAGGGCCGGCGTCAGACATCCTTCGCAGGCGTCGAGGTGGTACCGGTGGTCGAGCAGACCGACCACATCGAGATCCCGGAGGAAGAGCTCCGGGTCGACGTCTACCGCTCCTCCGGGCCCGGCGGCCAGGGCGTCAACACCACCGACTCGGCGGTGCGGCTGACCCACCTCCCCACCGGCATCGTGGTCTCCTGCCAGAACGAGCGCTCCCAGCTGCAGAACAAGGCCTCCGCGATGACGGTCCTGCAGGCCAAGCTGCTCGACCGCAAGCGGCAGGAGGAGCAGGCCAAGATCGACGCGCTCAAGGGCGACACCAGCGGCTCCTGGGGCAACCAGATGCGCTCGTACGTGCTGCATCCTTACCAGATGGTGAAGGATCTGCGCACCGAGTTCGAGACCGGCAACACCGCAGCCGTCCTGGACGGCGAGATCGACGGCTTCATCGAGGCCGGCATCAGGTGGCGTCGGACGCGCTGATCACCCGCGACCCGCGGTCACACCCGCGCTCTTGACCCTCATTTGGCAGAACTTTGACTTCGCGCATGAGCCCGCGGCCCACTCGTCAACGTGACCGAAGCCATGCCACGAACCACTTTGATGTCTAAATGTTCTCTCGCCCCATCTGCCACCGGCCAGCGCAGCTCGAACATGGCGCGACCGGTGCCGGGGGCCAGGGGCGGAGCCCTTGGCGTGGGGGCGCGGGGGTCGTACCCCCGCACAAACACCACGTCCACGCGCCCGCGCCGGAGCGAAGCGTGGCTAGGGCGCACTCAAGGTGACGTGACCGAAGTCATGCGAGACGCAAGCTCGATCAGGCGAAGCGCACCTGAAGCACCAGGGCGGCAACAATCGCAGCCAGCACGGCGACTGCCGTCCACAGGGCTCGGCGCAGCTGCGCCGCCTGCCGTCCGTACTGCTCAAGCGCAGCGCGACAGACCCGGCAGCGCCCTTCAGACACCGGTCCCGCACAGTAAGCGCAGACAAGGTCATCGCGTCGCATCTCATCCTCCTCGCTGCCATATGTAACGCACCACGGGGCCAGTTCGTTCCCCTATACCCCCGGCGCGCCTCGTACACTCCTTGGAAGCTTGCGGTGTGCGCCACAGCGAACGGCCGCCAACCCGAGTCGCGCAACCGGTCCCGCGCCGGTCGCGCCTTGCCTAGACTGCCGCCGGATGGTGATGAGACCGTGATTCGCTTCGAAAACGTGAGCAAGACGTATCCCAGCCAGACGCGTCCGGCGCTGAGCAACCTGTCGCTCGACATCGAGCGGGGCGAGTTCGTGTTCGTGATCGGCTCCTCGGGTTCCGGGAAGTCCACCTTCATGCGGCTGATCCTGCGCGAGGAGCGGCCCAGCACCGGCCGGGTCATCGTCGCCGGCAAGGACCTGAGCCGGCTGTCCAACTGGAAGCTGCCGCACCACCGCCGGCTGATCGGCACCGTCTTCCAGGACTTCCGGCTGCTGCCGAACAAGACCGTCTACCAGAACGTGGCGTTCGCCCTCGAGGTGATCGGCCGGCACAAGAACCAGATCGTCAGCAACGTGCCCGAGGTGCTCGACCTGGTCGGCCTGGCCGGCAAGGAGGACCGGATGCCCAACGAGCTGTCCGGCGGCGAGCAGCAGCGCGTCGCGGTGGCCCGGGCGTTCGTCAACCGGCCCATGATCCTCATCGCCGACGAGCCGACCGGTAACCTCGACCCGGAGACCAGCGTCGGAATCATGAAGCTGCTGGACCGGATCAACCGGACCGGCACCACGGTGGTCATGGTCACCCACGACCAGGCGATCGTGAACCAGATGCGCAAGCGCGTGCTCGAGCTCGACTCGGGCGCACTCGTACGCGACCAGACCCGCGGCGTGTATGGATATGTGCGCTAGCGGCGTCGCGTCGCTCCGCCACCCACGCGGACCGGCGCGCAGTGCAGCGGATTGCACTGTGATCCATCAATCGCCTTTACGGAGATATCGGTAGGTACCCCATCATGCGAGCCCAGTATGTATTGCAGGAGATCTTCCAAGGGTTGCGGCGCAATCTGACCATGGTCGTGGCGGTGGTCGTGTCGACCGCGGTCGCGCTGGTCATGCTGGGATCAGGCCTTCTGATGTGGCAGCAGACCCTTCACATGCAGGACTACTGGTACGGCAAGATCCAGGTCAGCGTCTTCATGTGCAACCAGGAGGACGTGGGGCAGTTCACGAACTGCGCCACCTCGGTCACCGCGGCGCAGAGCCAGAAGATCCTCAAGACGCTGGACGCGACGCCGTACGTCCAGACGGTCACCTATGAGTCGCCGCAGCAGGCGTACGAGCGCTACGTCCAGTCCGGCCAGTCGCTGGCCAAGGACGTGACCGCCTCCGCGATGCAGGAGGACTACCGGGTCAAGTTGACCGACCCGAACCAGTTCGCGGTGGTGGAGGGCGCGGTCGCCGGCATGCCCGGGGTCCAGTCGGTGCAGGACGAGCAACAGCTGCTCCAGCCGCTGTTCACGTTCATCCACATCGCCGAGTACACAGCGGTCGGCGTGGCGACGGTGATGCTGGTCCTCGCGTTCCTGCTGATCTTCAACACGGTGCGGCTGTCCGCGTTCAGCCGACGGCGGGAGACCGGCATCATGCGGCTGGTCGGCGCCTCGAATTTCTACATCCAGATCCCGTTCCTGCTCGAGGGGGCGGTGGCCGGCCTGCTCGGCGGCGGCCTGGCCTCCTTGATCCTGATCGCGGTCAAGGGCTTCTTCATCGACCACGTGGTGGCGCCCGACCTGACCTCGATCAACTTCATCGGCTGGGGGCCGTTCGTGTGGATCGTGCCGTGCCTGCTCGGCGTCGGCGTACTGATGTCGGTGCTCGCCTCGGCGTTCACGCTGCGGAAGTACCTGCGCGTCTGACGCGCCCTCAGTTCTCAGCTCCCAGTACCCGGTACCAGTACCCAGTACCCAGTCCTCCCGCGGCGGCCCGGACCGAGCGATCGGCCGGGCCGCCGCGGCCGTGATGGCTGGCGCGCCCCGCCGGCCGACTGGAGCCGGTATCGGAAATCGCACTGGACGCGATGCGCGAGAATGGACGGATGGTCAAGGAACGCGGCAGCAGGCCGATCGCCCAGAACAAAAAGGCGCGGCACGACTACTTCATCGAGGAGACCTTCGAGGCCGGCCTGGTGCTGACCGGCACCGAGGTCAAGTCGCTGCGGGAGGGCCGCGCCTCCCTGGTCGACGGCTTCGCCCAGGTGAAGGACGCGGAGCTGTGGCTCTACAACGTCCACATCCCCGAGTACAACCAGGGCACCTGGAACAACCACGCGCCGCGCCGGCTGCGCAAGCTGCTGCTGCACCGCCAGGAGATCCAGAAGCTGATCGGCAAGACCAAGGAGTCCGGCCTGACGCTGATCCCGCTCTCGCTCTACTTCAAGGACGGCCGGGCCAAGGTCGAACTCGGCCTGGCCCGCGGCAGGCGGGACTACGACAAGCGCCAGGTGCTGCTCGAGAAGACCATGAAGCGCGAGGCCGAACGCGAGATCTCGAAGCACCGCCGGCGCATGCGGTAGCCCGCGTCCGGCGGCATTCGGCGGCATTCGGCGGCATCCGGCGTGCCGCCCGGCCGCAATCAATTGTTCAACCGCCGTCCGCGCTTGTTATCCTTGATCCGGCTGCTTGAGAACTGCACACACTGCTGACTACTGCCGCACCGGCCGATCCCGCGGAACCAGAACCGGGACTCGAGGCGGTGCGTCCGTCCATGCACCGTGCGTGCGGTTCTCCGCCCCACGGGGGTGAACGGTTTCGACATCGGACGTCGACGCAGGGGAAGCGGGCCGAGGAAGCTGTGATGATCTCGTTAACCACACGCAGCGAAAAAACAAATGCCAACACGAAGATGGCTCGGGCCAACTTCGCGCTCGTCGCCTGATCTAGACCTAGATTAGCGACGGGCCGAAGGGCCCTGTCGGCCCAGGAGCGCCCCCGACCTGGAATCCGGCATCGCTAGGGGGCTCAACCCCACGAACAGGCCGCGGGTGAGTGGGGGAAATTAACGCGGCTGGGCTTGTCGGAGACCCGTCCCGGGGATCGCCGGAGCCGAGAAAAGCGCACGGGACTACGCCCGTAGAAGCCCTGCCTGGTCGCCGATGGACCCGGGTTCGATTCCCGGCACCTCCACTCGCCTTGGCTGCCCCCTGCGCACGCTTCGCTCTGCGCCGGGGGCGGCTCGTTGTGCACAGCGGGGGCCCGGCCCCCGCACCCCCACGCCAAAGGGGCTTCGCCCCT
>DASYAE010000263.1:0-60096 GCA_036501535.1 Actinocrinis sp.
GTTGCCGCCGAGGATCGCCCACTGGTTGGCGCCGCCCTCGATCATGGCGGTGGTGTAGCGGTCGGAGATGGTCGGGTCGTTGGAGTTGAAGCCGGCGTTGACCCCGGAGTACAGGCCGTTCTCCAGGTCGGCCATGATCCACGGGCCGTTGCCGGTGCCGAAGCCCCAGACCTTGATGGTGCCGAAGTAGATGGCCTCCATGGTGCCGTTGCCGTCGTCGTCGTTGTTCGTCTCGGCGTTGCCGTAGTCGAAGCAGCAACCGCCGTTGAAGTGCGTTCCGTCGACGATGTCGTATTCGCTCTCCGGGTTGTCCCCGGTGGCGATGCCGTTGGTGGAGTCGTCGCGGTAGCCGTCGCCCGCGGCGATGTAGACGCCGTAGGCCGCGTGGCCGTTGAGCGTGGTCGGCGCGGCGGTGGCGTTGGCCAGGCCGTCCGGGCCGCCCGCCGCTCCGCCGCCGGGCGCCTGAGTCAGGTTGTTGCCGTGCCCGGACTGGTCGTAGATGACCGTGATCACGCAGGTGGTGTTGGCGCAGAACGTGTTCTGCGCAGCGGCGTTGGCGAATCCGCCGGCGCTGAGCACGCCGATGTTCATGGTGGTGTTGTCCGAGGAGCGCCGTACCTGGTACAGCGACCCGTTGTACGCGGCGTACAGCGCCCGCGTCGTGCTGTGCGCCGCAACGCAAGGCGTGCCGGCCGCGGCGTAGATGTCGCAGGGGCCTTGGCCTGACGGCGAACTCGAGGGCGAACTGGACGGGGACGAGGAGGGCGATGGCGAACTGCTCGTCGGGCCGGACGAGGGCGAGGTGGTGACGCTTCCGGTGCAGGCGACGCCGTTCATGCTGAAGCTCGCCGGCACCGGGTTGGAGCTGTTGTTCCAGGACCCGTTGAACCCGAAGTCGGTGCTCGCGCCGGTGGCCAGAGCGCCGTTGTAGGACGCGTTAGTCACCGTCACCTGCGCGCCGGACTGGGTGTCGCTGCCGTTCCACAGCTGGGTGATCGTCTGCCCGGCGGTAAACGACCACGTCAGCGTCCAGCTGGTGACCGCGCTGCCGAGGTTGGTCAGCGCGACGCTGGCGCCGAAGCCGCCCGGCCACTGACTGGAGACCGTGTAGGACACCGAGCAGCCGGCACTGGCCGCTTCCGCCCGCTCGCCACCCGCGGCGAGCAACCCGCCTGCGGCGATCATCGCGGCCGCTGTCGCCGCCGCCACCACCGCGCGTCTCCGAAGCCTGAGCATCGAAGCCTCCCAAGATTGTGAGCGCTAACATTCCGTCGCGGCCGCATGCTCGGGAACGTATCAGGGAATTGCCGCGACGCGCCCGGCGCCGCGGCCGGCGACCACGACACGCGCAGTGTGCAGACATCGGCGCACGATCGCAACGCCGCGACACCGGTGCGGTGGGCCTCGTCACACCCGGCGGCAGGTCGCTCAGGGGTCGATGATGAGCACACCACCAGCGCAAACCCGCCTGAAGCGGACCGAGATCCAGCGAATATGCCCTCTGCGACACTTGTGAAAGGTTTCCACGGCCGGACCGGCGCGGTGCCGCGCCGCGCACAGAGGTCCAGCTACCCGGCGCGCATAGTGGCCCGCGGCTGATCACCGGGCCGAAGTGTCATCGACCCCTGTGTTAGCGCACACAAATACGATCTCCCCCTGCGCCCGGGCAACTGCCCCAGCTAGTTGTCCGATGCAGTCATCCGGGCCAATCCTTCGGAGATACGCCTACTAAGATTCTGTGCTTGACGATCTGAATACTTCTCGATCAACTGGAGCGACGCGCGATAGTGGCTCACGGCTTCAGTGTTTTCACACAGTACGTGACTCGCAAGAGTGCTGGCAGCTTCCAGGCAACGTCGACCATGCCTTCCCCGGAAGCCGTGCGGCTCATCGCGACTATGTTGTCATATTCCGCTTCGATCCAGGCCAAGGCCGTGGTGCGGTGATCGAACTGCTGCGCGCCGGCGCTGTCATCGCGCGAAAGAGACACCAAGTGCTCCAGATCGGTGCCGTCCGCGCCTGCCGCATTTATCAGACTATGGAGATACCATGTGCACACGCGGCCGATCGCGCCTCGGCGTGCGTCTTCCTCTTCCTCGTATCTGGCCCGGTCACGGGCGTAGGCGCGCAGCAGATCGTGGAATTGATAGCGGTCCGGCTCCGTCTGGCTGAGCAGGTGCGAACCGACGAGCACGTCAAGCATGCGGCGGGTCATATCAGGTGAGGCTGCGACGATGGCGGCAACGGCTTCCGTCGAGAAGTCCGGCCCAGGATGCAGGCCGAGCAGCCGGAAGGCTCGGGCTGCATCCACGGGTAGCGCCCGGTATGACCACGCGAATACGGCGCGCACCGAGTCGGCCTCGTCGTCGGTCTCGGCGGAGAGCGCGTCCCATAGCTGGGATTCGTCGCGCAGATCACCGATCAGTTCACTCATCGGCATGCGTGGGCGGGCTGCTGCGCGCTCGGCTGCGATGCGCAACGCAAGAGGCAGGCGGGCACACAGGCGGGCGAGCTCGGCGATTTCGTTCTCGCCGTCGCCGGACCGGTATTCGTTGACTGCGACCTTCAGCAACGCGACGGCTTCCGGCTCGTCGAAGACCTCCAGCGTCACGCGGTGGGCGCCGTCTCGGACGGTCAGACCCGAGAGGCGAGATCTGCTGGTCACAAGAACAGGGCACTGGCCGGCGCCGGGAAGCAGCGGGCGCACCTGGCCGACGGTGGCGGCGTTGTCGAGCACGATCAGCACCCGGCGGCTCACCAGCAGGGTGCGGAACAGCGCGCTGCGATCCTCCACCTCGGCAGGGAGCGCAGCGGCCGGGACCCCGAGGGCGATCAGAAAGCGTTCCAGCACCTGGGCTGGTCCGACGGGCTCACCCGGATCGTAGCCGCGCAGGTTCACATACAACTGCCCATCCGGAAAGCGGTGCCGGGCCCTGTGGGCCCACCGCACAGCCAGGGAAGTCTTGCCGACCCCGGCGGTTCCCGCGATCACGCAGACCGAGGCCGAGCCGGGCTGATCGACCTCATCGCCGAGCACGGCGTCCAGGCGGGCGAGGTCGGCGGTGCGATTGACGAAGCCGCGTACATCCCCGGGCAGTTGAGCAGGCACGGGGGCCGACTCGCGGCCACTGCCGTGGAAGTGGATGCCGCCGGTGACGTCCCGGGCCTGCACCACGTCGCCGGCGCTGCCGGACAGGTCCGAGTGCGTCGCGCCCGGCTGCTCGTCGCGTGTCGGCACGGCTGACCCTCCCGGTCGAATGCCGCCTCCCAGGCTGACCGGGACTCGGTCGACCAAGCGCGGCGTCTACATCTGCGCGGCAGGCAGATCGCTGACATCCTCGGTCCACCCGGCCGGGTCCAGCGCGGCGGCGACGTCGACCAGGACCCGGCGCAGCCAGCCGTGCTCGGGGGCCGGCGCGCGGTCCGGGTGCCACCACAGCGCCTCGACCAGCCCGACCCGGCCGAACGGCGGCTCGGCCACGGCCAGACCGGCCGGGCCGGCCACCCGCCGGGCCAGCCGCTCCGGCACCACGGCGACCAGGTCGGTGCCGGCCACCAGGAACGGCAGCGGCAGCCAGCCGACCGCGCTGACCTGGACCCGCCGGGTCACGCCGAGCTCGTCCAGCACCCGGTCGGCCGGACCGGGCCGGGAGCGGCCGGCGCCGCGCGCCGCGTGCGGCAGCTCGCGCAGGTCCCGCAGGGTGAGCCGGCCGTCCTTCAGCCGGGGGTTCGCCGGGTCGACCACGCACACGAACCGGTCCCGGAACAGCACCCGGTGGCTGCCGACGATGCCCGAGCCGAGCGGGGCGATCAGCGCGTCGCACCGCATCAGGGAACTGTCGGACTCGGGCGGCTCCGCCGGGATCGCGTCGAGCTGCAGCCGGATGTGCGGCGCGATGTGGCACAGCTGCTTGAAGAGCGGCTCGCCGAGCACGATGATCGCGTAGTCGGTGACGCTGAGCCGGAAGACCCGCTCGCTGAGCGCCGGCTCGAAGCCGCGGCTGGTGTCGAGGGCCTGCTCCACCGCGCTGAGCGTGCGCTGCACCAGCGGGATCAGGGTCCTGGCGAACGGGGTCAGCTCGTACTCGCGGCCGACCCGGACCAGCAGCTCGTCCTGGTAGTGCCGGCGCAGCCGGGCCAGGGCGGCGCTCATCGCCGGCTGGCTCACGCCGAGCCGCGCGCCGGCCCGGGTGACGCTGCCCTCCTCGAGCAGCGCGCGGAGCGCGACCAAGAGATTCAGGTCGGTCCCACCGAGGGACACACTTCTCACCGTCCTGATGGGTCGGCCGACGCGGCAAGGCACATCGTCGCCCGGCAGCCGGGTGCGCGTCAGCCGACGTGACCGGATCGTTACCGCGGACCGGTTTTTCCTCGGTTACCCCTTCGGCCCGTCCATTCGGATTCTGGTTTACATTGCGATTGCACTCCCGCGCCGGGCGCTGCCCGCAAAGGCGCGGGTATTCGTCGTGGCCGCGGGAGACGCGAGAGAGGAGGGCAGCGTGGCGGGCCTGAGCGGAATCGACCTCAATCTGTTGGTCGCGCTCGGCGCGCTGCTCGAGGAGCGCAACCTGACCCGGGCCGGGGCGCGGATCGGGATGAGCCAGCCGGCGATGAGCGCCGCGCTGGCCCGGCTGCGCCGGCACTTCGGCGACGAGCTGCTGGTGCGCTCCGGACGCGGCTACGAGCGCACCGCCCTGGCCGACCAGCTGCTGGCGCCGGTGCGCGAGGCGCTGCGGCAGATGGAGGCGACGCTGGAGAGCTCGCCGCGGTTCGACCCGGCCGCCTCCGAGCGCGAGTTCTCGATCGTCGCCTCGGACTACGCCGTCTCGATCCTGGCCGACCCGCTGCTGCGCCGGGCGCAGCAGCTGGCGCCGGGGGCGCGGCTGGAGCTGCACCAGATCCCGCCGGACGCGGCCGGCTCGGACCGCCGGCTGCTCAAGCACGACGTGCTCGTCGGGCCGGACGGCGGCTACTTCCCGGGCGAGCGCAGGGAGCTGATCCGGGACCGGTACGTGTGCGTGGTCGACCCGGCGAACCCGCGGCTGAAGGACGGCCGGCTCACCCTCGCGGACCTGGAGGACCTGCCGCACGCGGTGCCGAACCTCGGGCGCGGCCAGCCCATCCCGGCGCAGCGGGCGCTGGACGAGCTCGGGGTGCGCCGCCGGGTGCAGGTGACCGTGGTGGGCTGGCTGACCGTGCCCTTCGTGGTGGCGGGCACCGCGCTGGTCGCGATCCTGCCGCAGCGGCTGGCCGCGCGGGTGGCCGGGCCGGCCGGACTGACCGTGGTCGAGCCGCCGTTCGGCACGGTCGAGCTGGTGGAGAGCGCCTACTGGCACGCGTCGCGCAGCGGGGACCCGGCGGTGCGGTGGCTGCTCGACGTCATGCGGGAGACGGCTGAAGGGCTCTGAGCGACGCCGGCGGGCCGTGGGCCCCGTGATGCCTGGCATCGCGAATGTGAATTTCCGCCGTGAACGCACGGCGCATAGCATCGAATATCTCGGCCGCCGGCACCGTGTGGGGGAAGCGCGCGGCGCGAATTCTCCGGGAGATATCCGACCCGTATCCGATGTGAAAGCCGTGCGACCGTCGTGCCCGAAACCGTGCCGTTCGCCCTGGTCTACCCGTCCACCCGCGCACCGCAGGTTCCGGCACGGCCCGGCGGCCCGCGAACGGCCCCGCCCGCCCGATCGGCGCCGCCGCGGCGGGTCAAGCGGGACACGAGTCGGACGTTAGCGGAGCGGAACATGCTGCGCGTGCCACACCTGTGCCGCGCGGGCACCGAGTCCGCCACGACGTTCGCGCCGGTCTGACCGGGCCCGCCGCGAAAAGGCATTGACCGAGGGGGTGACCGTGCTCGTGAGCGCATCGAAGGTTCCGAACGCCGGCGGCTTCATCGCCGGCGGCCCGGCGCACGTCAGTGCGACCTGGCACGGCGTCGGACGCGGGGGCGCAGTGCCGGGCGGCCCGCGGCCGCCCTCCCCCCTCGGCGGGCCGCGCCGCGCCGCGGAGGCATAGCCGTGGAGGATCTCGAACCGCAGGACAGCGCCGAGACCGACCCGCCGCCGTTCGTCGACACGCACGGCCACCTGCTGGTGCCTGAGATCAATGCCCTGATCGGGGACGAGCCCGGCTTCGCGGCCGAGCGGGCCTCGGAGGCGGCCGGGTTCAGCGACCACAGCATGCGGCTGAACCGGGCGCAGCTGCGGCGGGTCTTCCCGCAGCTGACCGAGGCGTCGGTGCGGGTGGGCGACCTGGACGCGATGGGCGTGGACGTGCAGCTGGTCGGGCCGATGCCGATGCACCACTACTGGGCGGCGCCCCCGCTGGCGCTCAAGCTGGCCCGGATCACCAACGAGGCCATCGCCGGGCACTGCGCCACCGCGCCGGACCGGCTGTGCGGCCTGGGCACGCTGCCGCTGCAGCACCCGGCTCTGGCCGTGCGCGAGCTCGAGCACGCGCTCGGCCCGCTGGGCATGAAGGGCGTGAGCATCTCCACCACCGTGGACGGCCGGGAGCTCTCCGACGCGGCGTTCGAACCGTTCTGGGAGGCGGCCGCCGGGCTCGGCGCGGTGGTCTTCATCCACCCGTGGGGCTGCTCGCTCGGCTCCCGGCTCGGCGCGCAGTTCCTCGGCAACACCGTCGGGCAGCCGGTGGAGACCACGCTCGCGCTCTCGCACCTGATCTTCAGCGGAACGCTGGACCGGCACCCGGGCCTCAAGCTGCTCGCGGCGCACGGCGGCGGATATCTGCCCACGTACATCGGCCGGTCCGACCACGCCTGGGCCGCGCGCCCGGACGCCCGCGGCTGCCGCGAGGCGCCGAGCACCTATCTGCGCCGCATCTGGTACGACGCCTTGGTCTACACCCCGGCCGCGCTGCGGCACCTGGTCGAGGCGGTCGGCAGCGACCGGGTCACGCTCGGCACCGACTACCCGTTCGACATGGGGGTGGCCGACCCGGTCGAGCGGGTCGTCGCCGCGGAGCTGCCCCCGCACCAGCGCGACGCGGTGCTCGGCGAGAACGCCGCCGCACTGCTGGGGCTGGCCGGCTGACCGGCCCCCGGGAAAGGACGACACGAGAGCCATGGGAACCACCGGTGTGCAATCCGGCCTCGAGCAGGCGCTGCAGGACGCGCGCCAGAAATACCGCAACTGGGGCCGGTGGGGCGACGAGGACGCGCTCGGCACGCTGAACTTCATCGACGCCCGGCGGCGCGCCGCGGCCGCCGCGCTGGCCCGCACCGGCCGGGCGTTCAGCCTGGCGCAGGAGCTCAACTGGGACGGGCCGCAGGAGGGGCCGCGCGGCCCGGGCGGGACCGTGCACACGATGACCGAGTCAGGGCTCGATGCGGCGGCCGACGCGCAGGGCCGCCCGCACGGCTTCGGCTCCGCGGACGGCGTGGTGTTCATGCCGCTGCAGTCCGGCACGCACTGGGACGGGCTCGGACACGTGTTCGACAGCGGCGTCGCGTGGAACGGCCGGGACTGCGACGAGGTGGTCACCGGGAGCGGGGACCAGATCACCGGGATCGAGCGGCAGGCCGCCGCGTTCGTCGGGCGCGGCGTGCTGCTCGACGTCGGGCGGGTCTACGGCGTGCGCGGCGAGCTGCCGGACGGTTTCGCGATCCGGCAGGACCACCTGGACGGCACGATCGCCGCGCAGGGGCCGGGCAGCGCGGTCGGCCGCGGCGACATCGTGCTGGTGCGCACCGGCCAGCTGGCCCGCTGCCGGCGGCTCGGCGCCTGGGGCGGCTTCGCGGCCGGGCCGGCGCCGGGGCTCTCGTTCAGCACGCTGGAATGGCTGCACGGCACCGAGATCGCCGCGGCGGCCAGCGACACCTGGGGCTTCGAGGTGCTTCCGTACGAGTTCGCCGAGAACTGCTTCTTCCCGCTGCACCAGATCGCGGTGCCGCAGATGGGGCTGCCGCTCGGCGAGCTGTTCGACCTCGAGGAGCTGGCCGCGGACTGCGCGCGGGACGGGGTCTACGAGTTCCTGCTGGTCGGCGCGCCGCTGCCGATCACCGGCGCGGTCTGCGGGCCGTGCAACCCGATCGCGGTGAAGTGAGCCGGCCGGGCGGCGCGCCCGGGGCGGTCGTCAGGTCGTGGGCGGGTCGAACAGGGCGCTGACGGACTCGCCGTTGTGGATCCGCCGCATCGCCTCGGCCAGCGCGGGGGCGATGGACAGGATGGTGAGCTTGTCGGTGCGGTCCTCGACCGGGATCGGCACCGTGTTCGTGCACACGATCTCCAGCACGTCGCGCTGGTCGCTGAGCCGCTTGAGCGCGCCGGAGGCGAACAGGCCGTGGGTGCAGGCGACCCGGACCGTGTTCGCCTTCAGCTCGCGCAGCCGCTCGAGCAGCTCGAGCACGGTGCTGCCCTTGGCGATCTCGTCGTCGAGCACGATGACGTCCCGCCCGGTGACCTCGCCGATCACGGAGCTGATGGAGACCCGGTCCTCGCCGAACCGCTGCTTGGCGCCGGCCGCGACGGGCACGCCGAGCAGCCGGGCGAAGGCCGCGGCCTCCTTGGCGTTGCCCAGGTCCGGCGAGACGACGACGGCGTTGCGCAGGTCGCGCTCGCGGAAATGGGCGGCCAGTTCGCGCAGCGCGTGCAGGTGGTCCACCGGGACGCTGAAGAAGCCGTGCACCTGCGGGGAGTGCAGGGTCATCGCCAGCACCCGGGTCGCCCCGGCGGTCACCAGCAGGTCGGCGACCAGCCGCCCGCCGATGGAGATGCGCGGCGCGTCCTTCTTGTCCGAGCGCGCGTACGAGTAGTGCGGCATGACGACGGTGGTGCGGGCGGCCGAGGCGCCGCGCGCCGCGTCCAGCATCAGCAGTAGCTCGACCAGGTGCTCCTGGACCGGCTGGACCAGCGGCTGGATCAGGAACACGTCCCGCTCGCGGCAGTTGGCCTGCAGCTGGACCTCGAGGCAGTCGTTGGCGAACCGGGTCAGCCGCACCGGGCGCAGCGGCACCTTCAGGTGCGCGCAGACCTCGGCGGCCAGCTCGGGATGGGCGCTGCCGCTGAAGACGGCGATGTCTCGCACCGTTCGGCACTCCGTTGGTCGCTGTGTTAGTCGGCTGTGTTAGTCGGCACGTGTTCGTCGGCTGTGCGGGCCGGGCGTCGGCCGGCACGGCTGATCGGCGCACGGATCCGTTGGCATCCTGCCAGATCCGGTGCCCCGTCAGCATCCCCGGCGGCCCGGCGCGCCCGGCGAGCCAGAAATCTGTCAGGGCGGGCCGGGCCGGCGCCCGATCAGCTTGCGTGGCCCTGCGGTGGGCTCATCTCGGCGGCTTTCTGCGTCCAGGACGCCAGGTCTCTGCGCGCGGTAGCCGTACGGGGGTGATCGGCCCCCAACGTGCTCTCCATCACAGGCAGCAGTGCGGCGAGTTCGTCTCGGGCAGCGGCCGGGTCGCCGTCGTGGCCGATCCAGCGGGCGTGCTCGCGGCGGGCGACCACGGTGCGGGGATGGGCGGGAGGACGTGCAGGAACGCGTCGGTGTCCAGGAGTCGCATCAGCAGTGCGGCGGGCGCCGCGGGATTGCGGGCCAGCCTCGCCAGCCAGTCCTCCGCGACCCGCCGCCCGGGCGGGTCGGCGGTCAGGAAGGCGGCCCACTGCCCGTCGGCGGAGCCCGCATCACCGGCCACCGCAGCCATCTACAGCCCGCCGCCGGCGCGCAGGTTCTGACCCGTCATCCAGCGCCCGTCCGGACCGGCCAGGAAGGCGACCACGTCGGCGACCTCGGCCGGCGAGCCGATGCGGCGCAGCGGGGTGACGGCGGCCAGCGCCTCCAACCCCTCCGGCGCGTTGGTCGCGCGCAGCAGGTCGGTGTCGGTGGCGCCCGGGGAGACCGTGTTCACGGTGATGCCGCGCGCGCCGAGTTCGATGGCTGCGACGTTGGCGAGCTGCTCGATCGCGCCTTTGCTGGCGGCATACGGCGCGTTGCCGGGAGCGGGGCGCACCGTGTTGATGGTGGAGATGTTGATGATGCGGCCGCCGTCGCGCATGCTGCGGGCGGCGTGGCGCATGGTCAGGAAGACCGCCTTCGCGTTGACCGCCATGACACGGTCGAAGAGTTCTTCGCCGATCTGCGCGATCGGCGTGACCGGGAACTCGGGTGCCGCGTTGTTGACCAGGATGTCCAGGCCGCCGAGCTCCTTTTCCGCGTGCTCCATCAGCGCTTCGGCCGCGCCCGGCTCGCCGAGGTCCGCCTGCGTCGCCCGCACGCTGCCCCCGCTGTCCGCGCAGGCCCTGACGACCTCGGCCGCCGCGTCCGCATTGCTCGCGTAGCTGAACACCACGTCTGCGCCGTCGCGCGCGAGCCGCTGCACGATGGCCCGCCCGATGCCCCGCGAGCCGCCGGTGACCACCGCCGCCTTGCCCTTCAGCGGGCCGGTCGCTTCCCGTTCGGTCATCCCGCGATACCTCCGCATCCGCGTTCGACTGCTCCAGGCGTCGAATCTATCGGGTTCGGGGGCGGCGGCGGGTGTCAGCCCACGGGCATGCCGGTGTAGTTCTCGGCGAGTTCGGCGGCCGCGTGCGGCGACGAGGCGATGCGGTCGAGCTGGGAGAGCTGCAGCCGGGTCTCGAACTCGCTCTGCTCCGGGTCGACGTGCAGCGTGGTGGTCATGAAGTAGGAGAAGTGCTCGGCCCGCCACACCCGGCGCAGGCACGCCTGCGAGTAGGCGTCCAGCGCGGCGGCGGAGCCGTGGTGGCAGAGCTCTTCGAAGGCGCGGGCGAGCAGGACCACGTCGGCGACCGCGAGGTTCAGGCCCTTCGCCCCGGTCGGCGGGACGATGTGGCCGGCGTCGCCAGCCAGCAGCAGCCGGCCCCAACACATCGGCTCGGTGACGCTGCTGCGCATGGGCAGCACGGACTTCTGGGTGATCGGGCCGGGCTCGAGCCGCCAGTCGCCGTCGACCGCGAAGCGCTCGGCCAGTTCGGCCCAGATCTGCTTGTCGCTCCACGACGCCGGGTCGGTGCCGTTGGGGACCTGCAGGTAAAGCCGGCTGACGGAGGGCGAGCGCATGCTGTGCAGGGCGAAGCCGCGCGGCGAGTGGGCGTATATCAGCTCCTCGCACGAGGGCGCGACGTCGGCCAGCACGCCGAGCCACGAGTACGGATATATGCGTTCGTAGGTGTGCTGGACGCCCTCGGGGATCGCGGTGCGCGCGATACCGTAGAAGCCGTCGCAGCCGGCGACGTATTCGCACTCGAGGATCTCGTCGCGGCCGTCGCGGGTGAAGTGGACCACCGGCTTGTCGGTGTCGGCCCCGGCGACGGCGCGCGCCTCGGCGCCGAAGAGCAGCGGCGGGCCGGACTCGAGCTGGAGTGCGATCAGGTCCTTGACGATCTCGGTCTGCGCGTAGATCGTGACCCGCCGCCCGCCGGTCAGGCCGACGAAGTCGATCCGGTGCCCGCGCCGGTTCCAGCGCAGCTCCACGCCGTCGTGCGGCAGGCCCTCGCGGTCCAGCCGCGCGCCGGCCCCGCAGCCGCGCAGCGCGTCCACGGTGGACTGCTCGAGCAGGCCCGCGCGCTGGCGCTGCTCGGCGTAGGCGCGGTCGCGGCTCTCAAGCACCGCGCAGGCGATGCCGGCGTTGTGCAGCAGCCGGGCGAGCAGCAGGCCCGCGGGTCCGGCGCCGATGATGCCCACCGTGGTGCGCATCAGAGGCCTTCCTTCTTGGCCGGCTCGGACCGCACCGTGCGCGCCGGGTCCGTCCGGGCGGTCTCGGGGGCCTCGGCGATCTCGGCGAGCACCCGGCTCGCCACGGCGAAGGCCGCGTTGGCCGCGGGCACGCCGCAGTAGATCGCGGTCTGCAGCAGCACCTCGCCGATCTCGTCCGGGGTCAGGCCGTTGCGCAGGGCGCCGCGCACGTGCATGGCCAGTTCGTTGAGGTGGCCGTGCGCGACGAGCGCGGTGAGCGTGATGCAACTGCGGGTGCGGCGGTCCAGGCCCGGGCGGCTCCAGACCTCGCCCCAGGCGTAACGGGTGATCAGATCCTGGAACGGCGCGGTGAATCCGGTGGTCGCGGCGACGGCGCGGTCCACATGGGCGTCGCCGAGGACGGCGCGGCGCACGGTCATACCGGCGGCGCGCCGGGCGGCGTCGGCCCCGGTGCTCGGCGCGCCGCCGGCGAAGTGTGGCACGAGCGCGGCGAGCAGCCGGTCGGGCGCCTCGGCCGGGGCGAGGTGGCCGACGCCGGGCAGTTCGAGCAGCGTGGCGTTCGGAATCCCGTCGACCAGGGCGCGCGCGTGCGCCGGCGGAGTGGCCGGGTCGCCGCGGCCGGCCACGACCAGGGTGGGCGCGGTGATCCAGGCCAGGTCGGAGCGCAGGTCGAGCTCGGCAAGCGCATCGCAGCAGGCTGCGTATCCGGTCGGGTCGACGGTGCGGTGGGCGGTGATCAGCCGGTCGGCGGCGGCGGAGCGGGAGAAGGCCGCGGCGGAGCGTTGGGCGCCCTCGTCGCGCTCGGCCGGGAACCAGCGGGCCCGGGCGGTGTCGGCCAGCTCGCCGATCGCTCGCGCGCCGCCCTCGCGCACGTCCGCCGCGCGCTTGCGCCAGTTCTCCGGGTCGCCGAACCGGGCCGAGGAGCAGACGACGGCGAGCGCGGCGATCCGCTCGCCGTGGTGGGCCGCCAGCCACGTGCCGACCGCGCCGCCGAGCGAGTCCCCGGCGCAACCGAAGCGGTCGATGCCGAGCCGGTCGGCCAGGTCCAGCACCAGCCGGCCGAGGTCGGCCACGGTGGTGGCGCCGGGGCCCGGGTCGGGCAGCAGCGAGGCCGGGCTGCCGCCGTGCCCGGGCAGGTCCCAGCGCACGACGCGGTGGTCCTGGGCGAGGGCGGGCACCAGTGCGTCCCAGAGCGCGGTGGTCGTGCCGATCGAGGGGCCGAGCAGCAGCGGCGGCGCGGCGGGGTCGCCGTCCGCGCGGTGGTGCAGGACGGGCCGGCCGGCGGCCGGGCCGGGCGCTGTGGTGCCGGGTTCCGCACTGGAGGGTTCCACAGGGTGTCCTCGGGCTCGTTCAGGGGTGTGCGGCGGGTGCGGGCTCGGACTCCGGCCGGCTTAAGTCTCGGGGACCTGTTTCGCCTCGCGGGCCAGGGCCCGGTCGGTGAGCGCGCAGGCCGCGCCGAGGTACTCCGACGGGTCGAGCAGCTCGATCAGCTCCTTGCGGTCCACCAGGCCGGTCAGCGCCGAGGCCTCGGCCAGCACGTCGCCGAGCTCCACGCTCTGCTCGGCGGCCTCGCGCGAGGCGCGGGCGAGCAGGTCGCGGGCGGCGCGCCGGCCGAGCAGCCGCTCGAGCACGCCGATCAGCCGCTCGGAGACGATCAGGCCGCGGGTCGAGTCGAGGTTGGCGCGCATCCGGCCGGGCCTGGCCTCCAACGCCCCGCTCAGCGCGGCCGCCTGCGCCGCCGCGCCGCCGGCCAGCCGGATCAGGTCCCGGAGGCTCTGCCACTCGGCGTGCCAGGCGCCGGCCGGGCGCTCGTCCTCGGCGACCATGCAGCCGTAGAGCACCGCCGCGAGCGCGGGGGCCTGCCGGGCCGCCGCGGCGATGGCGGTCGCGCGCACCGGGTTGGCCTTGTGCGGCATGGCCGAAGAGCCCCCGCCGCCGGTCTCCTCGACCTCGCCGATCTCGGTGCGGCCGAGCACGAGCACGTCGGCGGCCAGCTTGCCGAGCGCGCCGCAGGTCGTGGCCAGCGCGCCGGCCAGGTCGGCGATCGGGGTGCGCAGCACGTGCCAGGGCATCAGCGGCGCGGCGAGCCCGGTCTCGGCGGCGAAGCGCTCGGCCAGTTCCAGCACGTCCCCGGCGCCGCGCCGCCCGATGGCGCCGAGGCCGGCCGCGGCGCGGCCGACGCCGCTGCGCGAGCCGCCGGCGAACCCGGCCAGCGTCCCGGCGGCGCCGCCGAGCTGGGCCGGCAGCACCACGGCGGCCAGCCGGTCGCGGCCGTCGAGCACCAGGTTGCGCCAGCCGGCCGCCTTCAGGCCGAAGGTGACGGGCACCGCGTGCTGGGTCAGGGTCCGCCCGGCCATCGGCGTGGCGCGGTGCGCGGCGCCCAGCAGGGCCAGCGCGGCGGCGGTGCGGTCGAGGTCGTCCAGGATGATGCGCCGGGCCCGGCGGGCGACCAGCATGGCCGCGGTGTCCATGATGTCCTGGCTGGTGGCGCCGCGGTGCACGAACGCGGCGGCTTCTTCGGGCACTGCGGCGGCCAGGTCGGCGGCCAGCGGGATGACCGGATTGCCGCCGGCGCGGGCGCGCAGCGCGAGGTCGCGCGGGTCGTAGAGCTCGGCGCGGGCCACCGCGTCGATGGCCGCGGCGGCGTGCGCGGGGGCTATGCCGAGCGCGGCCTGGGCCCGGACCAGCGCGGACTCGGCGTCCAGCAGCGCCTGCAGGTAGGCGTTGTCGCCGGTCGCGTCCTCGACCGGCGAGCCGGCCCGCACCGGGGCGAGCAGGCCGTAGTCGGCGGCGCCGTCCTCAACGGAAGTCAAGGAAGACCGTCTCCTCGGCCGCGCCGCCCTGCAGCGTGACATCGAACCGGTATACGCCGCCGCGTAGGCCCTCTGTGCCCTCTGTGCCTGCGGCGCCATCGTCCTGGCGGGTGGCGAGCAGCGTGGCGCGCCGCTCGGGCGGGAGCGAGGCGAGCAGCGGATCGTCTGGGCTCGGCGCGAGATAAGCACGCGTGTAGAGGTGATGCAGCAGGCCGCGGGCGAAGACGCACACGGACAGGTATGGCGCGTCGGGCGGCGGGGGCAGGGTTCGCAGGGCCCAGTGGCCGTCGCCGTCGGTGGCGACGCGGCCGAAGCCGGTGAACCCGACGCCGTCGCGGCCGAGCAGCCGGCCGTTCGAGGGGTCGGTGCGCAGCGATCCGGGGGCGCCGGCGCGGGAGCCGTCCGGTGCGGCCTGCCAGAACTCCAGCAGGGCGTCCGGGATCGGCAGGCCGGCGCCGTCGAATACGTACCCGTGCACGGTGACCGTCGCCGGGTGCCCGGCCGGGGCGACCTCGCCGCCGCCGGGGAACGGCATCGAGTAGCCGAAGAACGGGCCGACGGTCTGCGACGGCGTCGGGTCCAGCAGCCCGCCGGGCTCGGCGCTCACCGCCCCTCCTCCCGCCAGGTGGCCGCGGGCCCGTCGAGCACGATGTCGAAGCGGTAGCCGAGCGACCATTCGAATACTGACAGATCGTGGTCGTAGACGGCTATCAGTCGTTCGCGCGCGGCCGGGTCGGTCACCGACTGGAAGATCGGGTCGTGCCGGAAGAGCGGGTCGCCGGGGAAGTACATCTGCGTCACCAGCCGCTGGGTGAAGGCCGTGCCGAACAGGGAGAAGTGGATGTGCGCCGGGCGCCAGGCGTTCAGGTGGTTGCCCCAGGGGTAGGGGCCGGGCTTGATCGTGGTGAAGCGGTAGAGGCCCTCGCCGTCGGTGAGCGCGCGGCCGGCGCCGGTGAAGTTCGGGTCGAGCGGCGCGGGGTGCTGCTCGCGCCGGTGCACGTACCGGCCGGCGGCGTTGGCCTGCCATATCTCGACCAGCTGGCCGCGCACCGGGCGCCCGTCCCGGTCCAGCACCCGGCCGGTGACGGTGATGCGCTCGCCGATCGGCTCGCCGGGGTGCTGCCGGGTCAGGTCGGCGTCGAGCGCTGCGACGTCGGCGGCGCCGAAGACCGGGCCGGTCAGCTCGACCGCCTCCGGGTCCTTGACGACGACCAGCGGGTTCTTCGGGTGGCGCAGGACGCTGCTGCGGTAGGGCGGGTAGTCGCGCGGCGGATGGCCGGCCGCGCCGGCCGGCGCGGCGTGCGCCGCCGGGAAGGAGGCGATCTCGGCGCTTATCTGGGCCTGGGTGATCGGGCCGCGCGCGGGCGCCGCGGCCGCTGCGGCACTCGTCTGAGCTGCGGCGCCCACGTTGTCTCGGCTCACCTTGTCTGCGCTCATCTGCGTTTCGTCTCCCTACCGCGCGAGCCCTTCAAACACCGGCGCGCCCGTCCGCGCGCGCAGCTCGTCGGCGCCGACCCCCGGGGCCGTCTCGACCAGCGCGAGCCCGTACGGCGTGACGTCGAGCACACCGAGGTCGGTGATGATGCGGTGCACGCAGCGCCGCCCGGTCAGCGGCAGTGTGCACGCGGGCAAAATCTTCGCAGCGCCGTCCTTCGTGGTGTGCTCCATCAGGGCGATGACCCGGCGGGCGCCGTGCACCAGGTCCATCGCGCCGCCCATGCCCTTGACCATCTTGCCGGGCACGGCCCAGTTGGCCAGGTCGCCCTCGGCGGAGACCTGCATCGCGCCGAGCACGGCGGCGTCGATGTGGCCGCCGCGGATCATGCCGAAGGACAGCGAGGAGTCGAAGAACGCCGCGCCCGGCAGCACCGTGACGGTCTCCTTGCCGGCGTTGATCAGGTCCGGGTCGATGCCGTCCGCGGTCGGGTACGGCCCGACGCCCAGCACGCCGTTCTCCGAGTGCAGCACCACGTCCACGCCGGGCGGCAGGTGGTTGGGGATGAGCGTGGGCAGGCCGATGCCGAGGTTGACGTACGAGCCGTCGGCCAGCTCGGCCGCGGCGCGGGCGGCCATCTGGTCCCGGGTCCAGGCCATCAGCGCGCCCCCTCGGTGCCGGGCTGTCCGGGTTGTCCGGACTGCGAGATCGTGCGCTTCTCGACGCCCTTGTCCGCGGCCTGCTCCGGGGTCAGCGCGACCACCCGCTGCACGAACACGCCGGGCAGGTGCACTTCGTCCGGGTCCAGCTCGCCCGGCTCGACCAGCTGCTCGACCTCGGCGACGGCGATCCGCCCGGCCATCGCGGCCAGCGGGTTGAAGTTGCGCGCGGCCTTGCTGAAGGCCAGGTTGCCGTGCCGGTCCCCGCGGGCCGCCCGCACCAGCGCGAAGTCCGTGGTGATGCCGCGTTCGAGCACGTAGACGCGGCCGTCGAACTCGCGCACCTCCTTCGGCGGCGAGGCGAGCGCCACGGTGCCGTCGGGGGCGTAGCGCCAGGGCAGGCCGCCCTCGGCGACCTGGGTGCCGACGCCGGCCGGGGTGTAGAACGCGGGGATGCCGGCGCCGCCGGCGCGCAGCCGCTCGGCCAGCGTGCCCTGCGGGGCGAGTTCGAGTTCGAGCTCGCCGGCCAGGTACTGCCGGGCGAACTCCTTGTTCTCGCCGACGTAGCTGCCGGTGACCCGGGCGATCCGCCCGGCGGCCAGCAGCAGGCCGAGGCCGCCGCCGTCCACCCCGCAGTTGTTCGACACCACGCTCAGGCCCCGCGCGCCCTGCGCGAACAGGGCGCCGATCAGCACGTTCGGCACCCCGCTGAGCCCGAATCCGCCGACGGCCAGCGAGGCGCCGTCGCCGATGTCGGCCACGGCGAGCTCGGCCGTGGTCACCGCCTTGTCCATGCAGCTTCCACTCGCGTCGCACCGGGTCCGGGCCGGCTCCGGGGAGGGGCCGGACGGTGTTCTTCCAGGGTCCTGGCGAACCCGCTCGGCCGGGCCCGGAGCCTGCGACCGGGCCCCAAGCCGCGCGTCGGTCGGACCGTGCCCGCTTGAGCTCTGTTCCTTGATTTTGGTTCGCCTGGTGAACTATTGTTCAAATCTGACTGCCGTCGAGTCTGGATGCCGGGACGCCGCTTGTCAACGCATCCCCCGCTATGGCGTCGATCACGTGGAGCCCCGATGCCGCACGCCTCCGCCGGCCCGAGCGCCGAGCCGGTCGGCCCGCTCGAGCGCGGGCTGGCCGTGCTGCGCGCGATGGCCCGCGCGCCCGGCAGCCGGGTGCGGGCCAGCGAGCTGACCCGGGCGACGGGCCTGGCCCGCTCGACCGTGGACCGGGTCGTCTCGACCCTCGAGCGCATCGGCTACCTGCGGGCGGAGGATCGCGAGCTGGTCCTCGCGCCGCGCCTGATGGAGCTGGGCAACGCCTATCTGCGCGGCTCCGGGCTGCCCGCGGCGCTGGCCCCGGCGGCCGAGCGGCTGGCGCACGAGCTGGACGAGTCGGTCTCCCTCGCCGTCCCGGACCGGGATGCGGTGCGCTTCGTCGTGCAGGTCAAGCGCCGCAGGGCGCTGTCGGTGGCGTTCCGGGTCGGCGACGCGCTGCCGGCCGAGCGCTGCGCCCCCGGCGCGCTCTTCGCGGCGCACTGGAGCCGGGCCGAGCTCGACGCGTGGCGCGAGCGGCTGCGCGCGGACCCGGCCGCCGTCGCCTTCCCCGCGGTCCCGCACCAGGCCACTGCGATAGCCGCGCTTCCGCTCGGAGCGATGGAGGAGGCGTTCCGCGCGCGCAGCGCCGCCGCGGCGCGGGACGGCTGGGCCGTGGACGACCAGATGATCGAGCTCGGCCTGATCGCGGCGGCGGTGCCGGTGCGGGACGGCGCCGGCCGGATCGTGTGCGCGCTGAGCGTCGTGAGCCACACCAGCCGGCACACCGCCGAGTCGCTGCTGCGCCACGTGCTGCCGGGCATGCGCCAGGCGGCGCAGCAGATGTCTGACGCCCTCGCGGCCGGTCCGCCCGGCGCGCCCGCACGGCGCGCGGATTCCGGCGCCCCGGCGCCCGATCCGACCCGGGCGGCCAAGGGAGAGCTCGGCCCGGAGTACCTCCAGTCACTCGCCCGGGGGCTCAGGGTGCTCAGCGCGCTCGGCGGCGCGCAGCCGGAGGGCGCGACGCTCGCCGCGCTCGCGCAGGCGACCGGCCTGCCGCGGGCCACCGTCCGCCGGTCGGTGCTGACCCTGGTCCAGCTCGGCTACGCGGCGGCCGAGGGGCACCGCTTCCGGGCGCTGCCGCGGGCGCTGGAGCTCGGCTACGCCCGGCTCTCCGAACTCACCCTCGGGGACATCGCCCAGCCGCACCTGGCCGGCCTGGTCCGGCAGGTGCACGACTCGGCCTCGGTCGCAGTGCTCGACGGCGAGGACATCCGCTACATCGCGCGGGTGGCGGCCAACCGGATCATGAGCGTGGACATCACCGTGGGCACCCGCTTCCCGGCCTACGCCACCTCGATGGGCCGGGTGCTGCTGGCCGGCCTCTCCCCCGCCGGCCGGGCCCGCTACCTGGACCGGGTCGATCTCAAGCCGCTGACCGGACACACCGTCACCGCCCCCGCCGAGCTCGCCGCGATCCTCGAGCGCACGGCCCGGGCCGGCTACGCGCTGGTGGACCAGGAGCTCGAGGACGGGCTGCGGTCCATCGCAGTGCCCATACGCGGTCGGGACGGCTCGGCCATCGCGGCGGTCAACGTCTCGCTGCACGCCGCCCGCACCTCGGCCGACGAGGCCCGCGCGGCCGTGCTGCCCGCCCTGCGCGCGACCGCCGAGCTGATCAGCGCGGACGCCGGCGCCATCGAGCCCTGAGCGCGGACCCCGGGGGGAACTGCGGGTCTCGGGGCCGTTATGCGTCCGCGGCCAGGCCGGGGTCGAGTCCCGCCAGGCGCAGCCGGGCGGCCGCCTCGTCCCGGGCCAGGCCCTGCTCGGGATCGCCGCCGAGGGGCCGGACCTTGGCGTCGAACGCGCGCTGCCAGAGGCCGGCGGCCCAGGATGCCGCGTGGTCCTCGGGCGTCCATCGGCGTCCTTGGGCGTGCTGGTAGGCCTCGATGAAGGCGCTGCTGTCCTCGACGCCGGCCAGCACGTCCGGCTTGTCGATGCCGAGGAAGCTGACCGCGCCCATCCCGGCGATCGCCGCTTCGGGCTGGCAGATGACGCTGTCCCAGTCGTGCACGGCGGTCAGCTGCGGGCCCTGCCAGCACAGGTTGTCCGGGTGCCAGTCGCCGTGCCCGATCACCGGGTCGGCGCGGTAGCCGCGCAGATGCTCGCGGACGGCTGCGGCGACCCGGTCCAGCCATCGCGGCTCGAGGTGGGCGTTCAAGTCCACGTCGGCCTCTTCGGGCCTGGGCCACAGCCCCGGCTCGGCGTGGTCCCAGGCGGTCCAGGACGGCGACGGGGCCAGGCTCGGCACCGACCGGGGATCCGGGGCCAGCTCGACCAGGCGGGCCAGCCCCGCCGCCGAGAGCCGGGCCAGCTCGCTGCGCGGCGGCGCCTGGCCGGCGTCCGGGACGAGCACCTCGGCGCTGGCCACGTGGCCGCCCAGCGGCTGCAGGTCCACCAGCGGCTCGGGACACGGGAATCCGGCCGCCCGCAGGGCCCGGTGCACCTCCGCGCACCCGGCCTGCCGCGGCTCGCCGGGCCGCACCTTGACGACCACCTCCCGGCCGTCCGCCAGGCGCAGCCCCTTCACGGTGGAGAGGTATCCGGATTCGAACAGCTCGGCCGCGGGCGGGGCGCCGAGCCATCGCTCGCACCAGTCGGCCAGCGCGTCCTTGTCGACGGCGGGGTGGCGGATCTCGGGCACCGCCCTATCGTGCCGTATCTGCGGCGGCGGCCGCACCGCTTCGCGATTACCCCGATACAACGTCGACGAGTCGTTGAGGGTGCATGTTGCGCGCAATCACGGAAACGTCCGGGATCATTCTGGCCCGGGTAGCGCCTCCAGGGCACCGCGAAGAGCAGAGATCAGTGTCTCGGGCGCGCTGCAGGCGACGCAACGGGCCAAAGTCAATTCGAACGCCGCGCGTGCCTCGGCCGGGGCCAACAGGCCGAGGTCCCACCGGACTTGGCAGTACTCGAACTCTGTCTCCAATGTGGACGGATGGGTGGCGCCGAGTTCCTTGGTCTCTGCGGACAACACGAGCCGATACAGCCGCAGTGCGGCAGGTAGCCTGCCGAGCCGCCGCAGATTCCTGGCCTGGCAGAATCTCGCCCTGCGCGTCTCGTAGTTGTCCGGCCCGAGGAGCTTCGCGAACGACTCCGCGACGGTTGCGAGTTCGGCTTCCGCGTCCGCGTACCGGCTCTGAGCTTCGATCACGTGGGCGAGGCAGTGGCGTTCCAGCAGCACCACCGAGTCCTCGGCGTCGACAACCCGCAGCCGCTCCGCGAGCACTTCTCGCATCTGCCGCTCCGCCTCGACCTCGCGGCCCATCACCTTGTACCGCTCGGCGCACCGGTGGCGAATCTCCAGGGCCTCATCGCTTCGTCGATCATGCTCTGGATCCGAATCGTCGAACCAAGCGGCCACGGCATCCAGCATTTCGACGGCCTCATCGTGACGACGTTGGTGCGAGAGGTTTGTCGCGAGGCAGAAACTCAGCTCGAAGCGCAGCGAAGTGCCGTCACCGTCGTTCTCCTCGAGATCGGCGAGGATCGATCGATACTCGGCCTCAGCTTCCGGCCACCGTTGAGAGTCATCGAGAAAATGGGCCATCTGATGCCGGGCGTAGAGCGGCAGGAAGCGGTGGTCATCGGGTGCGACTGTGGCAAAACGCGAAATGAGTTCGTGGTACTCGGCGCGACTCCCGTGCTCATTATGTTTCACGAGCCAGGCAAGGTCACTGAGGGTCATGATCGTGTAAGGGTCCTCGGGACCGAGCACCCGACGCCTCGCCTCCAAGATCGCTCGGATCTGCGCCTCCAACTCGGCGGATGTCAGCAGGTCGTGTTCGTAGCGGCTGTGAGCACGGTTATATAGCGAGATGAGGGTCTCTGGGTGGTCCGCGCCGAGCCGCGCTTCCTGTACAGCCGCCACCGCCTCGTACTCCGCGAGTTCCGCCTCGCCTTCGAGCAGGGCAAATGCTGCGCGATGTCGAATCGAAAGACGAAGCGGATGATCTTCCGGCGGGAGCGTGGCACGCCGGGCCATGAGCGATGCCAGTTCCCTGGATCCGCCGTGACCCGAGAACGTGTAGTACGCGAACGTGGCGATGCCGGCACGCAGCAGGGGAGTAAGGGTCTCCTCGTCAACGGGCGCCCGTTCAAGAACGGCCGAGACGTGCGGTGCCAATACTCGCCACCACGGCCAGTTCTTCTTCGGCTCCGGGGCATGAGCGAGGCCGCGTTCCAAGCTGGCCGCCGCTGTCCGCCATACCTCCACTGCCTCCGCAGCCGGTCCGCTGCCGAGTCGCAGCGCACTCGATTCGAGCACGAGGCGATGCAGCACGACGCACGGCGCCGACTCGTCGTCGATAGAGTCCGCCTCGACGACGTCGACCAGGCTGAAGTCGACCAGTGCGGCGAGTGCCCGGTCCGGGTCGGCGCCCAGCCGTCCGTCGAGGCCTCCCCCCACCACGAGTTGGACCGGAAACGGGGTCGGCGCGAAGCAGGAGAGCAGCCTCATCACAGAGCGCGCCTCAGGAGCTCCCTGCTGCTCCATCAGGTCGAGCGTCAGCTCCCAGGTCCGACTGACCAGGCGACTGTGCAGCTGCTCAGTGTCAAGCTCACGTCGCTGGTTGGACTCCGCTGTATCCAAGAAGTCGGCCCCGGCGGCGGTCAGTGCCTCACTGTAGGCGCGGAAGGTGCGGATCGGCCCACCGGCCCGCGGTCCAAGAAGCAGTCCTGCGCTGCGGGCCGCGCGCGAAAGGTACGAGCCTGCGAGCCGTAGTGCGAGCGGAAGGCCGTCGAGCCGCACGGCGAGCGACTGAGCGTCCTCCAGCTCACCAGCTCCTCCGGCGAGATCGAGAAGGACGTCCCGCGCGTCTTCCGGCTTCAGCACGTCGACTCGATGCCGCACGACGTCGCTGCCCCAGATGTCGGGACTGCCCGCCCGCGAGGTCACCACCGTCAGTCCGGCCGGGCTCGAGCGCAGCCAGCCCGTGCCGTCTCCGGGTCGCCCGTTGTCACCTGCGAGCCAGGACGGTTCGTCGACATTGTCCACGATGAGCAGCCAGCGCTTTGCGGCGGCGTCCAGATGCCGCCAGATCAGGTCTGTGGCACTGGTCCGGCCCGACCACGCATCGTCGAGGTCGGACTCGGCCACGCCAACCTCGCGGGCGACCTGCCGAAATCCGGTGAGCAAGCGTTCCTGGGTGGTCGCCGAGAGCCAAAACACCGGGATGCGCGAGTCGCGCGCAGCGCGCCAGGCTCAACGCGACGGCAGTCTTCCCGCACCCGCCGAGCCCGTGCAGGATCCACGGGCGGCCGTCCCCCGATTCAAGGGCCTGTTCCAGGGTCTCGATGAGTTCGCCGCGCCCCCGGATCTGAGGCGGCAGATCGCCGTAGGGCGGACGCGTCGAGAATGTCCCCGGAGTCGATTCGGGACGAGCGCACCACGCGGCATCAGGGACCGCTGCGCTCGAACCCGGGACGATGGACGCGGCACCGCACCGAGCGCTCATTTTCTCTCGCTGCACCGCGTCGAGCGCGCGTTCGTGAAGAGCCTTCCAGCTCTGATTGGGCTGCACTGCGCAGTATTTGCTGCCAGGGCCGTATGTCAGGGCCGTGTGCCAGGATTTGGGCCATGGACTTCTTCGCCTCGCTGCCGCCGCAGGAAGCGCCCCCGCGCCCGGTGCGCCAGCGGTCGCCGGTGTGGACCCGGCCGAGCCCCAACGTCCTGCCCGCGCCGATCCCGGGCGACAGCCTCCTGATTCACAGCCCGGCGGCCGCGGTCAGCATCGACGGCCTGCGCGTCTACCCGAACGCCCTGGCGTTCACCCTCCACGTGCTATATCGCGGGGGTCGGGACCTGCGCGTGCGGCGCCCCGGCGGCCCGAGCCCGTTCCGCATCGCCGGGCTCCCGCGCGACGACCCGGCGTCCGCGAACCGGGACCTGCGCCTCGGCGTGCTCTACGCGGACGGTCGGCGTGCCATTCCCGAGTTCCGGACGCCGCATACGCCGCGCGGCCGCGAGCCGGAAGCACCGGTGATGCGCACGCTGAGCGGCCACGGCAGCGAAGACGAGTGGGCGCAGGGCTTCTACATCTGGGGCCTGCCGGCCGAGGGACCGATCACCCTGGTATACCAGTGGCTCGACCAGGAGGCGCCGGAGACGCGCCACGAGATCGACGGCGACGCGGTGCGCGCGGCCGCGGACCGGATCGTCGTGCTCTGGGACGACGGCGAGGAAGACGAGGACGCCGACGGCAGCAACGGCAGCGACGCGAAGGCGCAGGCCGACCGGCCGGAATGACCCGCTTCCGGGCCCGGGGCCGGGCCGCCGCGCGGTGCGGCGGCCCGGCCCCGGTCTCAGTGCGGGCTTGGTCAGGAGCTGGGCACCCCGAGCGACGTCAGGTGCGCCTTGTACGGGGCGCCGTACGCGGTCGCGTCGCCCGTGTAGTCGGTGACCAGGCCGGGTCCGCTGGAACAGGCGAAGTCCGCGTTCCAGGCCCACGCCAGGTAGCTGATGCCCTCGGAGTCCATCCACGGCATGAGCTGGTCGATGTAGGTGCCGGCGCAGTCGTTCTCGCCGATCTCGCCGGCCACCACCGGGACCTTCGCCGCGACCGGCGCGACCTCGCTGGTCCAGCAGGACTGGCTGCTGCAGGTGTTGAAGTTGTACGAGTGCCACGAGGCGACCAGGTTGTTGTCCGGGTCGGTGGGCTCGTACGTCAGCCAGTCGGTCAGGTCGTTGGAGTACTCCTCGCCGCCGAGCATCAGGACGTTGTTGGCGCCGGCGGAGCGGACCGCGTTGACCATCGACTGCATGCCGGCCACCTGGTAGCCGATGCCGTTGCAGGTGCCGCCGTTGAGCCAGCACTGCCAGCCGCTGGTCGTGTCGCCGGTGGCGCGGGAGGCGTAGGGCTCGTTGAAGAGGTCGAAGACGACCGCGTCGTTGCCCTTGAAGGCGCTGGCCACCGAGCTCCAGAACGGGATCGCCTCGGCGGCGTCCGGCATCGGCTTCTGGCAGGTCGCCTGGGCCGAGGAGCAGCCGGAGGAGTTGCCGGTGTACAGGCCGTCGGTCCAGTGCAGGTCGAGGATGGCCACGAGGCCGTTGGAGTTCAGCAGGTTGACGTACGCCTTGATGGCGTTGATGTAGTTGGTGCCGGCGTCGGCCGAGGTGACGTACGACTCGGCGTTCCAGCAGGCCTCGTTGAGCGGGACGCGCACCGCGTTGGTGTCCCAGCTGCGGATGGCGCTGATCGAGGCCTGGTCGTTCGGGCCGTCGAAGATCCCGTTGCCCTGCACGCACGCGTACTCGGTGCCGGAGCGGTCGACGCCGCGCAGCACCACGGTCTTGCCGCTGGAGTCGACCAGCTTGTTGCCGGAGACGTGCAGCTGCGGCGCGCTGCCGGTGGGCGGCGGCGAGGAGCCGGTCGAACTCGGCGAGGCCGACGCGGAGGGCGAGGCCGAGTGGGTCGGCGTGGAGCTCGGCGAGGCGCTGGTCGGGGGCGGCGAGCCGGAGCCGCCGGTGCACGCGCTGCCGTTGAGGGTGAACGCGGCGGGCGCCGGGTTCGAGCTGGTCCAGGAGCCGTTGAAGCCGATGGAGAAGCTGCCGCCGGAGGCGACCGAGCCGTTGTAGCTGGCGTTGGCCACCGTGACGTTGGCGCCGCTCTGGCTGAAGGTGCCGTTCCAGCCCTGGGTGACGGTCTGGCCGGCGGAGAACGACCAGGCCAGGGTCCAGCTGGTGAGCGCGCTGCCCGAGTTGGTCACGCTCACCGAGGCGCCGAAGCCGCCGGGCCACTGCGAGGTGATGCTGTAGGCGACCGAACAGGTGGCCGCGGCGGCGGACGCCGGGCCCGCGACGACCGCGACGATTCCCCCACCGGCCGCCAGCGCGGTCGCACTCACCGCGGCGAGGGCGGTGCGCAGCCTCTTTCGGCGCGGGTCCGGTGGCGGGTTGGTGTGGCGCATGTGTGCCTCCAGGCGGAATTTCGAGCCGGCAGCGTCGCCGAACTCGCCACGAGAAGCTAGAAGGGATGACTTAACCGGTCAATCGTCGGATGTAAGTTGCATTCGGCCCGGACCGCCGCCCCGGGCATGCCGTGCGGTCTGTCTGCGCGTTCGAAGATCGCGCGCCCGCAGCGGCCCGTCCGCAACGCGACAGCGGCGTGCAACCTCCGTCATCGCCGCCGCAACCGGCGCCGGCTCAGGTGGGTTCAGACCGCCTCAGGCCGACTCGCGCCGCACCAGTTCGGTCGGCAGCAGCACCGCGGCCGGGTCCTGGCCGTCGAACAGCGCCAGCAGGAGCCTGACCATCTCGGCCGAGATGCGGCGGAACGGCTGGCGCACGGTGGTCAGCGCCGGCCGGGCGGCGCTCGCGGCCGGCGAGTCGTCGAAGCCGACCACGGCGACGTCGCCGGGCACCCGCCGCCCGGCCTGGCCGAGCGCCTCGAGCGCGCCGAGGGCCATCAGGTCGGAGGCCACGAACACCGCGTCGAGGTCCGGCGCCGCCTCCAGCAGCCGCTCCATCGCGGCACGCGCCGAGGCGCGGGTGTAGTCGCCGTGCGCGACCAGCGCCGGATCGGCCGGCAGCCCGGCCTGGCGCAGCGCCTCGCGGTAGCCGGTCAGCCGGTCGCGGCCGCCGGGCAGGTCGAGCGGCCCGGTGATCGTGGCGATGCGCCGGGAACCGCGGCCGGCCAGGTGCGCGGTGGCCTGCCGGGCGCCCTCCGCCTCGTTCACCGCGACGTAGGCCAGGTCGTGCTCGTGGCCGATCGGCTGGCCGCAGGCCACCGCGGGCACCCGCAGCGCGGCGAGCCGGTCCATCACCGGGTTGCCGGCGTGCGTGGAGACCAGCAGGGCGCCGTCGATGTGCCCGGCGGCGATGAACCGCACCACCCGCTCCCGGTCCTGCTCGCTGCCCGCGATGGACAGCAGCAGCGGCATGTCGTGCTCGGCCAGCGCCTCGGTGCAGCCGCGCAGCAGCACCGCGAAGTTCGGGTCCTCGAAGAACTTCTCCTGCGGCTCGGACAGGATGAAGGCCACCGAGCGGGAGCGCTGCGTCACCAGCGAGCGGGCGTGGTGGTTGACCACGTAGCCGGTCTGCTTGATCGCCTTGTTGACCGCGGCCAGCGCGGACGGCGAGACGTTCACCCCGCCGTTGAGCACCCGCGAGACGGTGCCGCGGGAGACGCCCGCGGCCGCCGCCACGTCCTCGATCGTGGGCCTCGGCCGGCGCCCGGCGTCCACGGTCATATGAGCCCCTTCAATCCTCGGCCGCCCGCACCGCTGACCTTACTTTACCGACCCGGCGGACAGGTCCACCCGCCAGAACCGCTGCAGCAGCAGGAAGAGCACCACCAAGGGCAGGATCGAGAGCACCGAGCCGAGCAGCACCAGGCTGTAGAGCGCGGGCTGCGAGGTCCCCGCGTCCAGAAGCGTGAACAGCCCGACGGTCAGCGGGTACTTATTCTCCCCGCTGAGCATAAGCCAGGGCAGCAGGAAGTTGTTCCAGATCGCGACGAACTGGAACAGGAAGACGGTCACCAGGCCCGGCGCCATCATGGGCAGGCCGATGCGCAGGAACGTGCGCAGCTCCCCCGAGCCGTCCACCCGGGCGGCCTCGATCATCTCGTCCGGCACGGAGGCCCCGGCGTAGATGCGGGCCAGGTAGATGCCGTAGGGCGAGACGATCGAGGGCACCAGCACGGACCAGTAGGTGTTCGCCTGGCCGAGCTCGGCGACCAGCAGGTACTGCGGCACGGCCAGCACCACCGCGGGCACCAGCATCCCGACCAGGATCATGGTGAACAGCGCGTTCTTGCCGCGGAACCGGTACTTGGCGAAGGCGTAGCCGGTCGCGGCGGACAGCGCGGCCGAGAGCACCGCCCCGCCGCCGGCGTACAGCGCGGAGTTCGCCAGCCAGGTCCAGAAGACCCCGCCGTCGTAGGCGTTGAGCGCGCTCAGGTTGCTCAGCAGCGAGCCGCCGGGCCGGAACGCGGCGTAGGTGGCCAGCTGCGTGTCGGTCTTGGTCGCCGCGATCAGGACCCAGACGATCGGCAGCAGCGTGTAGAACACGCCGAGCAGGAGGACCGCGCTCGGCACGATGGAGGTGCGCCGCGGCCGGCCGCCGGAGCGCCCCGCGGAGCTGCGCGGGCCGGTGGTCGCCCCCGCGGTGCTGGTCAGCACGCTCATCGGGCCTCGCCTCCGAAGACCTGCCGGTTCGTCAGCCGCAGCACGCTCGCGGAGAGCGCGAACATCAGCACCGCGATGACGATGGACTCGGCCGAGCCGAGGTAGATGTTGTTCGCCGTGTACGTATCGCGGTACACGGTCATCAGCGGCGTCCAGGTGGTCGACACGCCGCCGTAGGAGATCTGGTGCATCGCATAGGTCTCGTTGAACACCTGGAGCGTGGCGATGGTGGAGAAGATCGCGGTCAGGATGATCGCGGGGCGGATCATCGCCAGCTTCACGCGCAGGGCGATCTGCGCCTCTGACGCGCCGTCGATGCGGGCGGCCTCGTAGGTCTCGCGCGGCAGCGAGCGCAGGGCGGTGTAGAGCACCATCATGTTGAAGCCGGTGCCGCCCCACACGCCGATGTTGGCGGTGGAGAAGTACACCGCGTCGTGCCCGAAGAAGTTGACGCCCGATATGCCGAACAGGGTGTTCAGGGCCCAGTCGATCGGCGAGAAGGCGGGCAGGTACATCATGCCCCAGATCATCGCGCCGATCAGGGTGGGCACCGCGTAGGGCAGGAAGATCGCGATGCGGCCGAGGCGGCGGAAGCGCACCCGCTGCGCGTCGAGGATCAGGGCGAACAGGATGGCCAGGCCCAGCATGACCGGGATCAGGATGCAGCCGTAGAGCAGCGCGCGCACCACGCTGCTCCAGAACTCGCCGTAGTGCAGCACCGCGGTGTAGTTCGACAGGCCGGCGGCGACTTGCCTGCGCGAGCCGGGCCCGAGGCCGAGCCCGGTGACCTCGCTCTTCTGGGTGCTCAGGTAGAGCGTGTAGCCCAGCGGCACCAGGAACACCACGGTGAACAGCACGACGGCCGGGGTGATGAACAGGTAGCCGGTGCGGCGCGGGACCGGGCTGCGGCCGCGGGCGCCGGCGCCGCCGTTCCGGCGGCGCGCCGCGCGGGCGGCGCCGGCCGCCGGCTCCCCGGCCCGCGCCGATGTCAGGGCACTCATGGTCGTTGCGGTCCTCCAGGACTCCGGCCGCGCGGCTGCGCGCGGGCGATGCGGTGCGCTGTGCTGCTGTGCCATGTGCTGTGCGCCGCACTGTAGTGATGACTGCGCGCCAGGTCCCGCCCCCGGTGCGGCGGGGGCGGGACCGCTCGAGGGGCGCCGTCAGCTCTTGATCGTGAAGCCGCTGGACTGCATGTCCTTGACCACCGAGCTCTGCAGCGTCGAGAGGGCGTTGAGATAACCGGCCTCGGTGCCGACCGAGGTGGTGAAGTCGCTGCTGAAGTCGCTGTAGGCGACGTCGACGTCCGGGCCCCAGGTGGCCGCGGCGGACTGGGACGAGTACTGCTTGGCCAGCGCGTAGAAGTCGGACTGGGCCATGAAGGTCTGCGCCGGCAGCCCGGAGCTGGACTCGGCCGAGAGCGAGGCCGGGTAGATCGCCCCGTCGCTGACCAGCAGCCCGGTGCCCTGCGCGGAGTGGTTCAGCCAGCTGATGAACTGCGCGGCCTGCTGCGGGTGCTTCGAGTCGGAGGTCACCGAGGTGGCCGAGCCGCCCCAGTCGCCGTCCACGGTGCCGCCCGCGGTCCACTGCGGCAGCGGCGCCATGGCCCAGTCGCCGGAGGTGTTCGCGGCGGAGGACTCCAGGTCGCCGGGCGCCCAGACCGCGGCGATCCAGGAGGCGTACTGCCCGGACGCGAAGGACTTGTCCCAGCTGGCGGTCCATGCGGTCTGGTTGTCCACCACGCCCTGCTGCACCAGGTTGCCCCAGAAGGAGGCGACCTTCTGCGAGGCGGCCGAGTCGATGCCGACCGACCAGGACGAGCCGGACGAGGACCACCACTGCGCGCCGGCCTGCTGGCTCAGCCCGGCGAACAGGCCCGCGTCGGTGGCGGCCGTGTCGCCCATGAACAGGCTCTTGTTGTCGGTGTGCAGCTGCGCGGCCTCGGTGGCGTACTGCGCCCAGGTGGTGGGGACGGGCAGGTTGTACTGGGTGAAGAGGTCCTTGCGGTAGAAGAAGGCCAGCGGCGCCGAGTCCTGCGGCACGCCGTACAGCGCGCCGGTGCCGACGGTGACCTGCTTCCAGATGCCGTCCGGGTAGTCGCTCTTGAGGTTGTCCGCGTAGGAGGAGATGTCGGCCAGGTATCCGTTGGACACCATGGTCGGCAGGGACTGGTACTCGACCTGCGCGAGGTCGGGCATGTCCTTGGCCTTGCCCGCGGTCAGCAGCTTGCTCAGCTCCGCGTCGCCGCCGGACGCCTCGGTGAACTTGATCTGGATGTCCGGGTTGGCCTTGTTCCAGACCGCGACGATCTTGTTCATGTTCGGCACCCAGGACCAGAACGTCAGGGTGACCTTCTGCGACGCGGTCGAGGCCGGCGAGCCGCCGGACGAGCAGCCCGAGGCCAGCGCGAGCGCCGCCGCACCGCACACGACCGCCGTCGCTGCGCGGGATAACTTCATGGTCCGCTCCCTACAGGGGATGGGTGGTTGGCAGGACGTGATGGGCTTGCGGGGCGCGGCGCACGCGCCCGGCCCGCGGGCCCGCCTCTGCAGGGCCGGCCCGTGGAGGGTCGCCGGGCGCGTTACGTCGCTGTGAACGCTCCCAGGTTTGTGACAACAACCGCCCTTGTCAAGGGATGGCAAGCTCCGATTCTCATGCCATACTCGTCTGTGACCTTTCCGTGAGCGCTCCCAGGAATTTGGTCCCGCGCGGGTGAGCCGGTCCGCTCCCCCGGCGCCGGGCCGGCGTCCGGGCCGCCCCGGCCCCGCCTCGCCCGCGTCCCGGGCGCCGGCCCAGCGAGGAAGAACCATGACGACCCAGGCCGCACCGTCCGCCGGCCAGCCGGCCGCCCACCCGCCCCGGCCGTTCGCCGACTCGCTCGCGTACGGCGCGGACTACACCCCGGAGCAGTGGCCTGAGACGGTCTGGCCGGAGGACGCCCGGCTCATGCGCGAGGCCGGGGTGAACCTGGCCACCGTCGGGATCTTCACCTGGGCGCAGGTCGAGCCGGAGCCGGGCCGGTACGACTTCGCCTTCCTGGACAAGGTGATCGCGGTGCTGGGTGCGGCCGGGGTGGCGGTCGACCTGGCCACGCCGACCGCCGCGGCGCCGAACTGGTTCCTGGCCGCCCACCCGCACGTGCGGCCGGTCACCGAGGACGGGGTGGTGCTGGGCGGGTCGTCCCGGCAGACCTATTGCCCGCACGCCCCGGAGTACCGCGCGGCGTGCGTGCAGATTGCGGATCGGCTCGCCGAGCGGTACGCCGCGCACCCGAACGTGGTGATGTGGCACGTGCACAACGAGTACGGCGCGCCGACCGGCGAGTGCTACTGCGCGGTGTCGGCGGCGGCGTTCCGCGACTGGCTGCGCGCCAAGTACCGGACGCTGGACGCGCTGAACGCCGCGTGGACGACGTCGTTCTGGGGCCAGCAGTACACCGCGTGGGAGCAGATCGACGCGCCCAGGCGCACGCCGATGGCGGACGTGAACCCGGCCCACCGGCTGGACTTCCGCCGCTTCACCTCGGACTCGACGCTGCGCCTGTACACCGACCAGCGCGACGCGATCAAGGCGCGGCTGGCCGCAGTCGGCCGTGAGGCGGTCCCGGTCACCACCAACTTCCAACTGATCAACTGCAAGGCGCTGGACTTCTGGGCGTGGGCGCGCGAGGTGGACGTGGCCGCGAACAACCACTACCTGACCGCCGGGGCGCCGGACAACCACATCGAGCTGGCGCTGTGCGCGGACTTCACCCGGTCGATGCGCGGCGGCCGGCCGTGGGTGCTGATGGAGCACTCGACCAGCGCGGTCAGCTGGCAGCCGCGCAACGTGGCCAAGCGGCCCGGCGAGATGCGGCGCAACACGCTGGCGCACGTGGCGCGCGGCGCGGACGGGGCGCTGTTCTTCCAGTGGCGCGCCTCGCGCGGCGGCGCGGAGAAGTTCCACTCGGCGATGCTGCCGCACGGCGGGACGGGCACCCGGGTCTGGCGCGAGGCGGCGGCCCTTGGCGCGGATCTGGCGGCGCTGCGCGAGGTGACCGGGTCGCGGGTGCGGGCGCACACGGCGCTGCTGTGGGACTGGGAGTCGTGGTGGGCGCTGGAGCAGACCTTCCGGCCCAGCGTGGACCTGGGGTTCAAGGAGCGTCAGCTGGCTTACTACGAGCAGCTGTGGCGCGCGCACGTCCAGGTCGACTTCGTCCATCCCGGCGCGGACCTGTCGGGCTACCGGCTGGTGGTGGCCCCGCAGCTGTACCTGTGCCGGGAGCAGTGGGCGAAGAACCTGCGTGACTTCGCGGGCGGCGGCGGGACGCTGGTCGTGTCGTACTTCTCCGGGATCGTCGACGAGGACGACGCGGTGCACCCGGGCGGCTATCCCGGCGCGCTGCGGGACCTGCTCGGCGTGACCGTGGACGAGTTCCTGCCGCTGGCCGCCGGGCAGTCGGTGCAGCTGGCGGCGGACGCAGACCCCGGATCGGCGGCGGAACCGGAGCGCCGCCCGCCGGTCCGGCCCCTCTCAGCGCCCATCTCCGCGCCCGTCTCAGCATCCTTGTCCGGTACCTCGGCCTCGGCGACCGTGTGGGCCGAGGACGTCGGGCTGCGCGGCGCCGAGCCGGTGCTGCGCTTCGCCGACGGACCGGCCGCCGGCGGCGCCGCGGTCACCCGCCACCGGTACCCGGCCGCGACCGAAGGCCAGCCCGGCGGCGCGGCCTGGTACGTCGCGACCCGTCCGGATCCTGCGACGCTGCGCGAGATCCTGCGCGCCGCGGCGGCCGACGCGGGCGTCCCGTTCGACACCGGCACCCCGGACACGCTGGAGCTGGTGCGCCGGGTCGGCGCGGACGGCGCGGAATACCTGTTCGCGATCAACCACGGCGCGCAGGCCGCGGTGGCGCCGGAGGGTGGCCGGGACCTGCTGACCGGCGAGTCCTTCGACGGTCCGGCCTCGATCCCAGCCGGCTCGGTGCGGGTGCTGCGAACCAGTCGCTGACGGCGAGCACTGCGACGGCGCGGCCGGGACCGGCAAGCCCCAGACCGCGCCTCTCAGCTTCCTGACATGGCGTCGCACACCGGCCGGGCCGGAGGGTCAGCGCGCGGCGTAGTCGCCGATCGCCGGCAGGGCGGCGTCGGAGAGGTTGAACATGGCCTGGTTCTCCCACCCGGTCTGGGTGGTGATGTCGGTGGTCGACCAGCCGTTGCCGGACACGATGGTCCAGGTCGGCTCCCAGTAGAAGGCGCCGAGGCCCAGGCCGTGCGGCACCGCCTGCACGATCGAGAGCACGTCGCGGAAGTTCGCCTGCTGGCCGGCCGGGGTCGCCGGGTATCCGGGGTCGAGGGTGGTGTTGGAGGAGGTCACGGTGTTGATTCCGGTGGCGTTGTCGAGGGTCCACGGATAGGCGGTCTCGGCGACCACGACCGGCTTGCCGTACTTCGCGGCCAGGCCGTTCAGGTCGGTCTGCAGCACGTCGAGCCGGCCGTCCCAGTAGTCGTAGTACGAGATGCCGATCACGTCGAACGAGACGCCCTGCGCGATCGCGTTGCTGTACCAGGTCTCCAGCGTGGCCAGGTCGTCCGAGCCGGCGAGGTGCAGCACGATCTTGGCGCCCGAGTCGGCCGCGCGCACTCCGGCGGCCCCCTCCTTGAGCAGGTCGCCGAGCTGGGTCCAGTTCCCGGTGGAGCCGTCCGGCAGCAGCATGCCGGCGTTGATCTCGTTGCCCACCTGGACCATCCCGGGCGCGGTTCCCTGGGCGACCAGAGCGCTGACGATCTGGTCGGCGTAGGTGTAGGTCTGCGATTCGAGCTGGGAGAAGCTGTCCGAGGACCAGGCGGCCGGGATCGCCTGCTGGCCCGGGGCGGCCCAGGTGTCGGAGTATTCGAGGTCGAGCAGGATCGGCAGGTGGTACGTGGAGGAGGCCTGCTTGGCGCCGCCGAGCAGCTGCGCCTCGTCGTTGAAGCCGTCGGCCGGGTTGACGAACACGCGCAGCCGCACGTAGTCCAGGCCCGCGGCGGACATGATCTGCAGCGCGTTCTCCTCAGTGCCCGACGACGTGGAGTAGACGCCGCCGTCCTGCTCGCCGCGGTAGAGGCTGGAGACGTCGGCGCCGCGCACCGAGACCGGGGCGGAGCCCGCGGTGAGGGTGACGTCGTCGTAGTTGGTCCAGGCTCCGGCGGCGCTGTCGGAGACGAGGTTGATGGTGCACTGGTTGTTCGTCACGTCGACGTAGTCGACGATCTGGATCCAGTTGCCGTCCGAGTCGACGGGCACGTACGTGGTCTTGGTTGAGCTCCCGCAGCCGGAGAGCGAGATGTAGTTCGCGCCGCCGGTGTCGTCGGAGCGGACCCAGGCGCCGAGGGTGTAGTTCCCGTCGGTGATGTTGGTGACGGTCTGGTAGGTGTCCACCGAATACGCGGAGGCCGACCAGTGCGAGAGGCGGTACGAGCCGCTGTGGCCGCCGGCCTCGGTGTAGGACGCCGCCGTGGTGCCCGAGGCGGTCCAGCCGGTCGGCGTGGCGGTGCCGGTGCCGTTGGACTCGAAGCCGGGGTTGACGACCGTCGGTGTGGTGGTCGTCTGCGGCGCGGCCGCGTGGGCGGCCGGCGCGCAGAGCAGCGCGGTGCCCGCGGCGAGGACGGCTGCGGTCAGGGCCCTGAGAACTCTCGGCCGGGCGGCCGCCGCGGTCCGGGTGGCGGGGGTCGTTCGGGTGGCTCTGGCGGTGCGGGCGGTGCGCGGGAGGGGGTGGCGCGACATTGCGGCTCCAGGGGTCGACTCCCGGCCGCCGCGCGACGACGGGCGGCCGGCCCGGCGGTCGCCGCCCCGCGCCGTTCCCGGTCAGAGCCCCTTCACCCGCACATGAATTGGGAACGCTCCCAAGCCAGGCATGGGATTATTAGCATGCTGCAGACGGCTTGTCGACCACACTTGCACGGCCGGACCATGATTCTCTGGGAGCGTGCTCACCACGAGCCGGACGCGCCGCGGCCGGCGCGTCAGCCCGTGCGCAGACGGTCCAGTTCCGCCGCGTACAGCTCGGCCGGGTCGAATGCCATGCCGGTGAAGTGGCCGGCGAGCTCCAGGGACAGCACGCCGTGCATCCGGGTCCAGGAGACGAGGGCCCGGTGCAGGACCTGGGCGGGGGCCGAGTACCCGCCGTCCCAGGCCCGGTTTCCGGCGAGGTACGCGTCGAAGGGTGTGGATTCGGCGTCCGTGGCGACGGGAACGCACGCGTCGAGCAGCATCGTCATGATCTCCGCGGCGATCAGCGTGACGTCCGCGGGCGCGTGGTACCCGGGCACGGGCGTGCCGTAGATGAGCAGGTACCGGTGCGGGTCCTCCAGCGCCCAGGCGCGCAGGGCGTGGCCCAGATCTGCGAAATCGGCGCCCTGTGTCCCCGCGGAGGCGGCGTGGAAGGCGTCCGCCAGGCTGCGGTAGGCGTCCGTGACGAGCTCGGTGATCAGGTCGTCGCGGCTGGCGAAGTAGCGGTAGAGCGCCGGCCCGGTCATCCCCATCTGCTTGGCGATCGCGTTGAGGGAGAGCGCCGAGGCCCCCGCGGTGGCGATCTGCCGCCAGGCGTGCTCCTTGATCTCCGCGCGCACCTGGGTGCGGTAGCGGGCCCGCGGGGGCGGGTTCTCGGGGCTGTCGGAAGCCTCGGGCTTCTGGGGGCGTGGCGCGTTCACGGTTAGAGGTTATCACCATCGGCAGAGGCTCTAAGAATTTTCTCGCCGCGGTCTTGACGGGGCCCGTGTCCCCTTTCTACAGTCGTTATAGCTTCTAACTGAGGCGATACCCACTAACGGAGGTGTGTGATGACGGCGGAAGAGCGGATCGAGATCGTCCTGCCCGGCCTGGTCGAGCCCGAGGAGCTGGAGGTGCGCCGAGGCCCGGTCCCGGTGCCCGGCGAGGGGCAGCTGGTCGTGCGGATGGAGGCGACCGGCGTGTCGTTCGCCGAGCAGCAGATGCGCCGCGGCCGCTACTACGACCAGCCGGCGTTCCCGTTCGTGCCCGGATACGACGTGGTCGGCACGGTGCAGGCGGTCGGCGACGGCGTCGAGGGCGGCCTGCTCGGCAAGCGGGTGGCGGCGCTGACGAAGATCGGCGGCTGGTCCACGCACGTGCTGGTCGACGCGGCGGACGTCGTCGAGGTGCCCGAGGGCGTCAGCGCGGCCGAGGCGGAGACCGCGGTGCTCAACGGCATCACGGCCTGGCAGATGCTGTACCGCAAGGCGCATGTGCGCAGCGGCCAGACGATCTTCGTCCACGGCGCGAACGGCGGGGTCGGCTCGCTGCTGGTCCAGCTGGCGAACGCGGCCGGGATAAAGGTCATCGGCACCGCCTCCGCGCGGCACCACGACGAGCTGCGCGCCCAGGGCGTCACGCCCATCGACTACCGCACCGAGAACATCCTCGAGCGCGTGCGGGAACTGGCGCCCGGCGGCGTCGACGCGGTCTTCGACCACGTCGGGGGCGACGGCCTGGCCGACTCCTGGCACATGCTCGCCCCCGGCGGCACCCTGGTCTCCTACGGCAGCGCCTCGACCCGCGACGACACCGGGTGGAAGCAGCGGCCGGTCCTCAAGATCCTGGGACAGGTGTGGGCGTGGAACTCCACACCCAACGGGCGCCACGCGTACTTCTACAACGTCTGGGCGGGCAAGGCCCTGTCCGCCGACCGCTTCCGGGCCCGCCTACGCGCCGACCTGGCCGAGGTCCTCGCGGCCCTGCAGCGCGGCGAGATCCGCGCGACGGTGGCCGCCGAGCTGCCCCTCGCCAAGGTCGCCGAGGCCGTGCGCCTGGCCGAGTCCAGCACGGTCACCGGCAAGGTCGTGCTGATCCCCTGAGGATCACTCAGACCGCCGAGACCGACTGGTGATCCAGTCGGTCTCAGCTGATGGAGACGGTGCAGCTGATGGAGACGGTGTCAGCTTATGGAGACGATGTGCGTCTTGTCGACCGAGTAGGGCGGGGCGTGCTCGTCCACGGCGGGCATCGTCATCCCGGAGGCGCCGATGAAGGCCGGCCCCCCGGGCACGCCGGAACGCCGGGTCGGCCGCGGCGGGAGCGGCCGGTGCGGCGCCGGAACGGTCGGGACCTCGCCGTCAGGGCTCTGCGGCGCATCGGCGCCGGCGGCGTCGGCATCGGCCTGGTCGGCTTCCGGTGGCGGCGGGAACGGCAGCGGGTGCGGGAAGCCCGGCACGCGGGGCGCGAGCGGCGGCAGATCCACCGCGGGCTGCTGCGGCACGGCCTGCGGAGCGGTCGGCGGCACGGCGAGGTCGGCCGGCGGGTCGGTCTGAAGCCGCCTCAGGCCGTCCAGGACGCGGCGCAGCAGGGCGACGTCCGGGGGCGGCGGCGGGGGCACCCAGGGCGTCCTGATCGGCGGCAGCACGAGGCTGCCGAGCCCGGCGCTGTGACGGCCGGTCACTGCGGCGGGCCCGCGTCGCGGCCCTGGGGTTCCCAGCGGTTCAATTAACTCCCAACTCCAGGGAGCCGAGGTGGCAGAGGGCGGTCGGGACGGTGTCGAAGACGGGCATGACCCGCAGCACGCCGGTGATGCGCAGGGTCCGCCGGATCGAGTCCGGGGTCGCGGCGAGCACCAGCGCCCCGCCGCAGGCCCGCGCCCGCTTCACGCCGCCGATAAGCACGCCGAGGCCGGATGAATCCATGAAGGTCACCTCCGCCATGTCTACCGCGAGCAGATTCCGACCGGCTGCGTCGAGCTCGGTGAGCGCAGACCGCAGCGATCCCGCAGTGTACACATCCAACTCGCCGCGGGCCTCCACAACCGCATAAGCTCCCTCGGGCCAAGCGAACATGTCCGGCACCCCGGCTGCCGGGACAAGCAGGTTGGCCACTGGTGCTCCTTACGATTCCGAGTTCGTCGCCCGCTGCCTGCTCGGACCGTAGGGGGCTGATGCAGGCTCCGGCTAGTTTGTTGCTCGGTGTTGCTCCCATTCGTCGAGGGCTGATTGAATCACCTCGCGGGCCTGGTCTCCGTATACGGCGACACGTGCGTAATGGTCGAATACGCGCGCGTACATGGCTATCTCGCCGGGCTGCTCCATGCGGATCGCCGCCGAATACGTCTCCGTCTCCACCACCGCGTCGTCGAAGATCCAGAACTCGCACAGCGGCATGTACTGGCGCACCGAGGTCGGCACCACGCCCAGGTGCACCCGCGGCAGCCGCGAGACCTCGAGCAGGTAGGCCAGCTGCTCGGTCATCACCTCCGGCGAGGCCATCGCCGTGCGCAGGGCCGCCTCGCACATCACGAAGTGGAACATCCGCTCGCCGGAGCGGATCAGCCGGCCGCGCTCCATCCGGGCGTCGACGGCCTGTTCGACGTCTGCCGGCGTCTGCGTCATGTCCGAGAACTCGGCGAGCCGCACGGTCGCGTAGGGGCGCGTCTGGAGCGCTCCCGGGACCATGAACATCGTGAACACCCGGTAGCGGCGGGCGGACATCTCGCTGGCGAGGATCTCGCGCTGGTAGCGCGCGGCTCCGGCGCGCATCAGGCGGCGCAGCTCGACGTACATCTTCTCGATCCCTCGCGCCGTGGCCAGGAGGTCGGGCAGCTGGGACTCGGCCCGGCAGTGGAGGCACCACAGCTCGAGGTCCGCGGCGGACGGGGCGGTGGTGCCGTGCTCGATCTTCGAGACCTTGGTGAAGTGCCAGTCGCACAGCTCGGCCAGCTGCCGGCCGCTGAGCCGCGCGTCCTTGCGCAGCTCGCGCAGCCGGGTGCCCAGCGCCTCCCGGGCGGCCTGTACCGAGGTGGACATCGTCAGAGCTCATATTCGCTGTGCGGGATGCCGAGGGTCCAGACCGCCTCGAAGGCCTCGGCGCACAGCCGGGCCACCCGCGGCTCGGTGGTCAGCTCGTTGCCGAGCCAGCCGCCGTCGCCGGTGAAGTGGTTGAACAGCACGGTGCGGCCGTCGAAGATCCAGAAGTCGTTGCCCGGCAGCGCCAGCCCGGAGGCCTGCGTGCGCGGCAGCCACCGCACGTCCTCACCGGCCTCGACGTTCGCCGCCGTGCCCTCGTACTCGAACCGGATGTACTCGCTGACCGGCTCGGACACGATGCGGGCGCGGCGCAGCCGCACCCCGCGTGCCCTCGTGCCGCGCATCAACTCGAGCCACCCGCCCCTGCTCTCCGCGTCCCGTTCCGGACCCCAGTCGCCGGCCCGCCAGGTGGCGATGTCGGCCAACTCCTCCGCCACCGCGTAGACGTCCCGCATCTCCAGGTGGCACGCCGACTGCCGGCACTCGGCGAAGAGCCGAGCCCAGTCGTCAGGCGTCAGTGTGTCCATCCGCATCGTCCTCCGCCAGCAGATAGGTCAACAGGGACGCAGGCACCCGGACGACCGTCTCCCCACCCGGGATCTTCATCTGCGCCAGATCGGCGGGCTCGTCGATGATGTACCCCTGGACGATGTAGTCTCCGCTCTCATCGTCCCGGTACAGGCGCGGCGAGCCGCCCTGCCCAGTATCTCCGCCGACGAACGATATCCGCATGGTCGCCCCTTCACACACCGAAGGTTGCACGAACTTGCTTGGTCGTTGCGGATATTCCACCCGGACTGAACTGCGGTCAAGGGCGCACACGGGCCTCGCGAAGGCACCACGGCGGCAGACGGGCCCGGACGTGTTTCGGCCCTGTTTCGGAACCCGGGCCCGTATATCGCGTGCCTTCCTTCGCGCCGCCCGGCACGGCGCTGTGCCGGTCCGCGCGCCCCGCCCGTAGGGTGATCGCGTGGGAGGGGCGGACTCGAGGAGGAGGCAGCTGTGACCGGAACACCGGCCGGAGGCGCCGGCGCGGATCAGGACCCGGGCTCATCGGCTTCGCAGGCGGCGCGCACGGCGCTGGCGGGGCTGGACGCGGCGCTGCGGGAAAGGCTCGCGGACCTGTACCGCGACCTGCATGAGCATCCTGAGCTCTCGTTCGCCGAGACGCGCACCGCCGGCATCGTCGCGCAGGCGGCCGCGGAGCTCGGCTACGAGGTCACGCCGGGCGTGGGCCGCACGGGCGTGGTCGCGGTGCTGCGCAACGGCGCGGGGCCGAACGTGTTGCTGCGGGCCGACTTCGACGCGTTGCCGGTACTGGAGCAGACCGGTCTGCCCTACGCGTCCAAGGCGACCGGCGTCGACCCCGACGGCAGGACGGTGCCGGTCATGCACGCGTGCGGGCACGATATGCACGTCGCGTGCCTACTCGGCGCCATGGAACTGCTGGCGCACTCCCGCAGCCTGTGGTCGGGCACGCTGATCGCCGTGTTCCAGCCGGCCGAGGAAGTCGGCGAGGGCGCGCGGGCGATGATCGCAGACGACTTCTATGCCCGCTTCGGCCGGCCGGACGTCGTGCTGGGCCAGCACGTCCTGCCGACGCCGTCGGGCACCATCGGCGGACACGCCGGGCCGTGCTTCTCGGGGACGGACTCGATGCGGGTCACGATGTTCGGCCGGGGCGGGCACGGCGCCTTCCCGGAGTCGGCGGTCGATCCGGTGGTGATGGCGGCGGCGACGGTGCTGCGGCTGCAGACCGTCGTCTCGCGCGAGGTCGCCGCGAGCGACTCGGCGGTGGTCACCGTCGGGTCGATCCACGCCGGGACGAAGGACAACATCATCCCGGACGACGCGGAGTTCACCGTCAACGTGCGCTCCTTCACCGCGCCGGTGCGCGAGAAGGTGCTCGCCGGGGTCAGGCGCGTCATCAAGGCCGAGTCCGACGCGTCGGGCGCGCCGCGCGATCCGCAGTACACGCCGATCTCGACGTTCCCCGTACTGGTCAACGACGAGGCCGCGACCGCCCGCACCAACGGCGCGCTGCGCGCGGCGCTCGGCGGGCAGCGGGTGCTCGATCCGGGGGTGATCCCGGGCAGCGAGGACGTCGGCCTGTTCGGCACCGAGGCGGGCGTGCCGGTCTGCTACTGGATCTTCGGCGGGGCCGACCCGGCCCCTTTCGCCGGCGCGACCACGCTGGAGCAGCTGCAGTCGGTGGTGCGCGGCCTGCCGACGAACCACTCGCCGCTGTTCGCCCCGGTGATCGAGCCGACGCTCAGCACCGGCGTCAGCGCTCTGACCGTCGCCGCGCTGGCCTGGCTGGCGGCGGCCGCCGGCTGACCGGCCCGGCCTTGATCCGACACGCGGCCGGGAAAAACTCCCGCGGAAAAGTCGTTGGCGGGCGCCCCTCCCCGCGCTCCCACTGACGCAAGGATCCGCGACACGCGGTCTGGATGTCGCATGGCCTGCGCGGACGTGCGCGGGCCGCGACCTGAGGCGCGAGCACCCGTCCCAGGCGGAAGAGGGGAGGGACGGGTGCACGTGCCAAGGCCGGCCGGCATTCCTCACACGGCGCCGCCCGGCGCTACTGTGCGCATGTGGATGACCGGGACATCGTCGCCGCGATGCGCGGCGAGGATGCTGCGGCCGGGTTGGCGAGCGCCTACGACGCCTATGCCGGCAAGCTTCACGCCTATTGCTGGACTCTGCTGCACGACCACGACGCGGCGTCCGACGCGGTGCAGGACACGTTCATCGTGGCCGGACGCTGCATCGAGCAGCTGCGCGATCCGGGCCGGCTGCGCCCCTGGCTCTACGCCGTGGCGCGCAACGAGTGTCTGCGGCAGCTGCGTTCCGCGGCGCGCTCGGCCCCGCTGGACGAGGCGGGCGACGTGACGGACGAGTCGGCGCCCGAAGCCGAGCGGGGCCTGCGCCGGGACGAGACGCGCGACCTGGTCTGGTCGGCCGCGCGGGGGCTGAACCCAGGCGAGTACGAGGTGCTGGAGCTGCACCTGCGGCACGAGCTGGAGGGCGAGGACCTGGCGGCGGCGCTCGGCGTCAACCGCAACCACGCGCACGCGCTGCTCTCCCGGGCCCGCGCGCAGTTCGAGGTCTCCCTCTCCGCGCTGCTGGTCGCGCGCACCGGGCGCGAGTCCTGCCCGGAGCTCGACGCGCTGCTGGCGGGCTGGGACGGCAGCATCACGGTGCTGCTGCGCAAGCGGATCAACCGGCACATCGAGCACTGCGACATCTGCGGCGAGCGCAAGAAGCGCGAGCTGCAGCCGGCCCTGCTGCTGTCCGCGCTGCCGTTCGTGCTGGCTCCGGCGGCGCTGCGGGACCGGCTGATCAAGCTGGTGGCGGACCCGCGGATGGAGGGCTACCGCCGGATGGTGGCGGACCGGGCGGCGCCGTTCCGCCCGGACGGCTTCGTCCAGCCCCTCGACGGCGGCGCCGGCATGTTCGGATCGCAGGGGAACAGCCAGAGTGGCGAGGGCCCCGGCGATGGAGGCGGTGGCGGCGGCGCTGCCGGCGGCGGGGGCGGAAGTGGTGACGCAGACGCCGACGATGCGGCCTCGGCTCACAACATGCGCAAGAAGGCACGGAACGCGGCGCTGCTGGCGCTGCTCCTGCTGTTGCTGATCAGCACGGCCGCGGTCGTCACGGTCAAAACCGTGTTCGCATCGCCGAGCGCGGCGAGCAGCACGCCGAAGCCGTCCGCCACGGGCGTGACGTCGTCCCTCGTGTTGCCGCCCGCCATCCTCCCGTCGACCTCTCCGAGCCCGAGCGCGTCGCCGTCACCGTCTCAGTCCGCGTCGCCGAGCCCTTCGCAGAGCCGGGCGGCGACTCCGAGTCCTGCCGCGCCGCCGTCGAGCTCCTCGCCGCCGCCGACCTCGGCTTCTCCGTCACCGCCTCCTCCGCCGCCGCCGATGCTCGTGGCCAATCCGAACACGGTCAACATGACGTATGACGAGACCGGCGAGGAAGCGTCCTTCTCCGTGAGCGTCTCGAGCGGCATCGCCGTCGGCACGCTGACGATCACCTCGGCCAACACGACCTTCCTGAACACCTCGTTCAGGCAGAACCCCGGAGCCACATCGATATCCGTGCTTGCGTACTCGAGCGACGACAGTTCGCCCAACGACAACGCGGGTCCGGTCGATCTCACCATCTCCTCGAACAACGGCGCGACGACCATCACTGTGGCTGTGTACTGGGAGTTCAGCCCCATCCAGTAGCCCGCCCGCCGGCCCTCACTCCCCCGCCTCGAACCCGTCCAGCACCTCGGCCAGCCGTTCGGCGAAGGCGCGCGCCCTGGTCAGGCATCCCAAGTGGCCGCCGGGGAACTGCACCGTCCAGGCGCCGACCGACGCGGCGAGTTCCAGTCCGGCGCAGGCGGGCGGCCAGTCGCGGGAGAGCTCGCCGACGCCGACGACCAGCCGGTCGGCCACCGCGGCGAGCGCCGCCTCGTCGGGCCGGAACCCGATCGAGGGAATCAGCTCCCGGTCGAACAGGACCTCGGCGTTGACCGCCATGCGATCCATGATTGCGGGGTCCCAGTCGAACCCGGGCTCGAACTCCGGCTCGCCCTCAGGCGGGAACATCCCGGCCATGAACGCGTCGACGGCGGCCTGCGCGCCGCGGTCCTTGCGCAGCGCGGCCAGGTCCTCGGCCTTGGCCAGGTACTCGGCGCCCTCCGGCAGCAGCGTCAGCGCCGGCGGCTCGTGCGCGACCAGCCCGGCGATCCGCTCCGGGTGACGGGCCAGCAGATCCAGCCCGACCAGAGCGCCGCTGCTCGATCCGAGCACGTACGCCCGCTCGGCCCCCACCGCGTCCAGGATCTCCAGCGCGTCGCCGGACTGCTCGCTCATCCGCAGATCGGTCGGCGGGCCGGTCAGCACGCTGCGCGAGTTGCCGCGCCGGTCGTAGGCCACCACGGTGAACCGGTCCGCCATCAGGCCGGCCAGCGGCGCGAAGCCGGCGGCGTCGCCGTAGCCGCCGGAGATCAGCAGCAGCACCGGCCCCGCGTCGCCGCGCACCTCGTAGTAGAGCTCTGTGCCCGGAGCCTGGAGCGTGCCCGTCCGCTTCTGCGGCATTTCGGACCCCCTGTCCTCATCATCGGATCTCGATGCCGGCCAGACTGCCCGAACGTGCTGATACACCGCTGATCCACTCCTGATACCGGCTGACGCGGCGCGCGGCACGCGACCCCCGGCCGCAGGCTACGACGTCCGGCCGCGCGGCTTGAGCGGCAGGCCGGGCGGTTCCGGCGCGTCGAGCCGGGCGCCGGGGTAGCCGCGCACCTCGCCGAACCGGACGCCGGCCTGCCAGGCCTGCCGGAACTCGGCGATCTCCGCGCCGGTGCGGCCGATGAAGTTCCACCACATCACGATGCGCTCCTCGAACGGCTCGCCGCCGAGCAGCATCACGCCGCCCTCGGTGTCTGCGCGCAGCGGCAGCTCGGTACGGCCGCAGCCGAGGTAGAGCATCGAGCCCGGCTCGACGGCTACGCCGTCCACCTCGATCGAGCCGGACGTCGCCAGCGCCGCGTATTCGAAGCCCTGCACGAGCGGCAGGCGTGCCTCGGCGCCCGATTTCAGCGCGAGATCGACGCCGACGATCGGCGTATATGCGGTGCCCGGCGAGGCTGCGCCGTCGAACTCGCCGAGCATCACCGTCGCGTGCACCGCTCCGGCCGCCGCGCGGACCACCGGGACCTGCGCGTGGTGCTCGAACGCGGGCGCCGTGTCGCGGTACTGATCGGGCAGGGCGATCCAGAGCTGCGCGCCGTGCAGCACCGCCGGATGGTCGGCCGGCGACTGCTCCGCGTGGGCGATCCCCCGGCCGGCGGTCATCAGCCCCAGCTCGTACGGATGGATGGTGGCCAGGCTGCCGAGGCTGTCCCGGTGCAGAACCTCGCCGTCGTGCAGCCAGCTCAGCGTCTGCAGGCCGGTGTGCGGATGCGGCGGGACCTGCATGCCCGGCGAGCGCGCGATGTCGTCCGGCCCGTAGTGGTCCACGAAGCACCAGGCGCCGACCATCCGGCGGTGCAGGTTCGGCAGCAGCCGGCGCACCCGGGTGCTCTCGCCGAGCGGCACGATCCTGGCGGTGAGCAGCTCGCGCACCGGTCCGGCCGACACCTCGGCCAGGCCGCCGCGCACGGTCATGGCCGGCGTCCGGTCGAGATCGCTCATCGTGTTCCTCGTGCTCGTCGGGGGCCGCAATCGGCTGGACCGAACGGGTGAAGTCGGCAGAGCCGCGGGTGATCCGAATGCCGCCATCAGCCGTTCCCCATGGGACGGTACTGCGCGGCGGCCGGCCGGGCAGCCCGGAATAGGCCACGGCGCGCCTGCGTTCCCGCGACTGGTTGAACAGTCAACTAGTACCGCGAGGTATCCGACAACCAGCGGAGGGTGAGCGGGACCGTGAGCCAGGGACAGCAGATGCAGTTCGGAATCTTCAGCGTCGGCGACGTGACGCCGGATCCGACGACCGGCCGGGAGCCAACCGAGGCCGAGCGGATCAAGGCGATGGTGAGTATCGCGCTCAAGGCCGAGGAGGCGGGTCTCGACGTCTTCGCCACCGGCGAGCACCACAACCCACCGTTCGTGCCCTCCTCCCCCACCACGATGCTCGGCTACATCGCGGCACGCACCGAGCGGCTGCTCCTCTCCACCGCGACCACGCTGATCACCACCAACGACCCGGTGAAGATCGCCGAGGACTTCGCGATGCTCCAGCACCTGGCCGACGGCCGGGTGGACCTGATGCTCGGCCGGGGCAACACCGGCCCGGTGTATCCGTGGTTCGGCAAGGACATCCGGGACGGCATATCGCTGGCGGTGGAGAACTACGCGCTGCTGCACCGGTTGTGGCGCGAGGAGACGGTCGACTGGAAGGGCCGCTTCCGCACGCCGCTGCAGTCGTTCACCTCCACGCCGCGCCCGCTGGACGGCGTGCCGCCGTTCGTGTGGCACGGCTCGATCCGCAGCCCGGAGATCGCCGAGCAGGCCGCGTACTACGGCGACGGCTTCTTCGCCAACAACATCTTCTGGCCGAAGGAGCACTTCCAGAAGCTGATCGAGCTCTACCGCCGGCGTTACGCGCACTACGGGCACGGCGAGCCGGAGCAGGCGCGCGTCGGCCTCGGCGGCCAGGTGTTCATGCGGCCCAACTCGCAGGACGCGGTGCGCGAGTTCCGGCCCTACTTCGACGAGGCGCCGGTCTACGGGCACGGGCCGAGCCTGGAGGAGTTCACCGAGCAGACCCCGCTGACCGTCGGCAGCCCGCAGCAGGTGATCGAGAAGACGCTGAAGTTCCGCGAATACTTCGGCGACTACCAGCGGCAGCTGTTCCTCGTCGACCACGCCGGGCTGCCGCTGAAGACGGCGCTCGAGCAGATCGACATGCTCGGCGAGCTGGTGGTCCCGGTGCTGCGTGCGGAGTTCGCGAAGAACAGGCCGGCGAGCATGCCTGACGCGCCGACACATGCGGCGCTGGTGGCGCGCCGGGACGAGGACGCCGCACGCGTCGAACCGGCGGTCTGACGTATGGCCAGGACAGATGCGATGACTGAGAACCGGATGCAATGACTGAGAACCAAGGCGTAATGACCGAGAACACTGGGAACACTGTGCAGCAGCCGCTGCAGTTCGTCGCCGTCTCGGCGGGCGTGGGCGTCCCGTCGTCCACACGGCTGCTCGCGGACCGGCTCTCGCAGGCCGCGCAGCACGCCGCCGCCGGGCCGGGCCGTCCGGCCGCGATCCGGGTGATCGAGCTGCGCGACCTGGCCGCGGACATCGCGAACAACATCGTCACCGGCTTCCCGGGCCCGCGCCTGGCCGAGGCGCAGGCCGCGGTGGCCGCGGCCGACGGGCTGATCGCCGTCACGCCGATCTTCAGCGGCTCGTACAGCGGCCTGTTCAAGTCCTTCTTCGACGTCATGGATCCCGATGCGCTCACCGGGAAACCAGTGCTGATCGCGGCGACCGGCGGCACCCCGCGGCACTCGCTCGCACTGGAGCACGCCCTACGCCCGCTGTTCAGCTATCTGCGCGCGATCGTCATACCGACGGCCGTTTACGCAGCCTCGCAGGACTGGGGCACCGACGGCGATACGCAGCACGGCGAACTCGCTGTGCGCATCGACCGGGCCGGGCGCGAATTGGCCGAGTTCGTGTTGTGCCGCGCGGGGTATCCGCGTCAGACGCGCCGAGCGGACGCGCAATCCGATACGCCTGCCGGCTCCGAATACGGCGGCAGCGGCGGCGCCGGGCCCGATCCGGCGGCGGCCGGCTTCGTCCCGTTCGCCGAGCGGCTGGCCGCCCTCGGCCTTCCGACCTGAACCCCCGAACCCTGAATCGTGAGCCGATGACCGTGACGACCCGAGTAGTGAGGCAGGCCAGGACCATGCAGATCGAGCGGCACGTGGAGGACAATCCGCAGCTGTCCCGGTACGAGATCCTCGACGGCGACATCGTCGCGGGCTTCGTGAAGTACCGGCGCGGCCGCGGCGAGATCGAGTTCACCCACACCGAGATCGACCCCGCCTTCGAGGGCCGCGGCCTCGGCGGCGCGCTGGCCCGCAGCGTGCTCGACGCGGCCCGCGCACAGGACCTCGCGGTCGTACCGTCGTGCCCGTTCATCAGCGGATGGATCGGCAAGCACCCCGACTACGCCGACCTGGTGCCCGCGGAAAGGCGCAAGCGCTTCGGACTCTGAGGCCGTCCGCGCAAGGCTTCGCCAGGCAGTTACTGGAGAATTCAGGTCGAATTATCCACATCTGTCAGTGGTGGGTGGCAGAGTGTGACGCTTGACATCACCCCGCGTACTAAAGCACGGGATTCCACCGGTCGCCCGGCGGTTTTCCTGCTTCGACACCGACTGCCCGCCCGGAAGGCTCCGTTGAGGTCTTACACCGGCTCCACAGGCCGAGACCGCAAGCCCTGCGGCCAAAATATTGCGTGCAGCATTCACGTCCCGATCGTGGGCCGCACCACACGTACACGTCCATGTACGGACGCCGAGCGGCATCCCTGCTTGCAAGGCACCGCAGGCCGAGCACAGTTTGCTCGATGGGTACCAGCGGTCGATCACAATCAGATCGCGACCGTACCACTGGCATTTGTATTCCAGCATCTCGCGCAACTCGGACCAGGCCGCGTCACTGATCGCGCGAGCGAGCCGATGGTTTGCGACCATATTGCGCACAATCAGATCCTCAATCACGATCGTTTGGTTGTCACGAACGAGCTGAGTCGTAAGCTTGTGCAGATAGTCGCGCCGACGATCGCCGATACGGGCGTGGATACGCGCGACCTTCATGCGGACCTTGTGCCGGTTGGCCGAGTCATTCTTTGTGCGCGCCAGTTTGCGCTGTGCCCGGGCGAGGTGCGCGCGGTCGGCGCGCTCGTGACGCGGATTGCTGATCTTCTCCCCACTCGAGAGCGTGACCAGGTGCTCCAGGCCCGCGTCAATCCCGACCGCACAACCACTCCTTGGGAGCGGTTGGACAAGTGGATCCTCGACCAGGATCGAGACGAAGTAGCGTCCTGCCGCATCTCGCGTAACGGTCGCAGTCGTCGGCTCAACGCCGACAGGCAGGGGCCCAGACCAGGCGATGTCCAGAGGCTGGCTCATCTTCGCCAGCGTCAGCTGCCCATCCCGGAATCGGAACGCACTAGCGGTGTACTCGGCGCTGTAGCGGTGCTTCTTGCGGGATTTGAATCGCGGATATTTCGCGCGGCCTGCGAAGAAGTTGGCGAACGCTCCTTGCAAGTGGCGCAGCGCCTGCTGGAGTGGGACCGAGGAGACTTCATTGAGATAGGCGAGCTCCTCGGTTTTCTTCCATGCGGTCAGCATCGCCGAAGTCTGATTGTACGTCACGCGTTCGGCGCGCTGTGACCATGCCTCACTTCGCGCTGCTAGGGCGAGATTATATACATTCCGGACGCATCCGAACGTGCGTGACAGCTCGGTAGCCTGCGCGTCAGTAGGATAGAAGCGGTACTTGTAAGACCGCTTCACCGGACTGGTCATGATCCATGAGGGTAGCATAATAGTTTGTGCAACAGCATTTCTGCATCGCCAAGGCAATGCAGTCTTCCTCGCTCTGATCCGCAGAATCCTATCTGTCCCGGCCCGAAGTGCGGGATTCCTCGAAAGGCTGAGATGACGACTGATCCGACGACTCAGACCACCGGACCGAGCCCGGAAGCGGGCGGCGAGGGCGCCGCCGCGAGCGCGGCCGGACTGCAGGCGATCGAGCATATCGTCGTGCTGATGCTGGAGAACCGCTCACTCGACCACATGCTCGGCTACCTGTACCGGGACAGCGGCAACGTCTCCCCGCTCGGGCAGCCGTTCGACGGCCTGACCGGGAAGGAGTCGAACCCGCAGACCGGCGGCGCGGCGGCGGCCGTCTTCCCGATCGAGCCGGGCACCCCGAACGCCTACTTCATGCCGGGCGCGGATCCCGGCGAGGGGTATCTGGCGACCAACTCCCAGGTCTTCGGCTCGACCGCGCCCGCGGCCGGCGCGCCGGCGGCGATGGCCGGGTTCGTGAACGACTACGCGTACACGCTCGGCTGGGAGGTGAAGGAGAAGTGGTCCATCGTCGCGGGCACCACGGCCGGCGACATCATGGGCTGCTTCACGCCCGAGGCGCTGCCGGTGCTCTCCGGCCTGGCCCGCGGCTTCGCGGTGTGCGACGCGTGGTTCGGCTCGGCGCCCACCGAGACGCTGCCGAACCGGGCGTTCGCGATCACCGGCACCAGCCAGGGCCACATGGACGACAAGACCCGGACGTTCACCGCGCCGTCGATCTTCGGCTCGCTGACCGCGGCCGGGGTGAGCTGGGCCGTGTACGGCTACAACGCGCCGCCGCTGTCCCGGCAGACCTACACCGACATCACCAACGCGCCGGACGCGAACTTCGGCCTGTTCGCCGACTTCCGGAAGGCCGCGGCGGCCGGCACGCTGCCCGGGTTCGCGTTCCTCGAGCCGTCGTGGGAGGCGACCGGGAACAGCCAGCACCCGAATTACGACGTGGCGCTCGGCGAGCAGTTGATCCACGACGTCTACTACGCGCTGCGCGGCGGCCCGGCCTGGGCGAGCACGCTGCTGATCCTGACCTATGACGAGCACGGCGGCTGCTACGACCACGTGGCCCCGCCGGCGAACGCGACGCCGCCGGACTCCACCGCAGGCGAGTACGGCTTCGACTTCGCCCGGTTCGGGCCGCGGGTGCCGACCGTCCTGGTCAGCCCGCTGATCCCGGCGGGCACGGTGTTCCGGGTGCCGCAGGGCGCGACGCCGCTGGACCACACCTCGATCCTGAAGACGGTCGAGGAGCGCTGGGGCCTCAAGGCGCTGACCAAGCGGGACGCGGCCGCGCAGGGCGTCGGCGCGGCCCTGTCGCTGACCGCGGCGCGCACCGACGATCCGCTGGCCGGCGTGGTGGTCCCGGTGTCCGGCGGGACGGTGCCGGGCGCGGACAAGGTGTCGCACCTGCAGGAGGTGCACGCCGACCTGCTCTCCCGGTTCCTGCCGGCCGGAGTGTCGCAGGAGGCGCTCATCCCGGCGCAGCGCAGCCGGACCGACGCGGCCGAGTTCATCCGGCACAGCCCGCCCGTGTTGGAGCAGGGCGAAGCGGGGAGCTGACGCGGCGTGGGGGCCGGGCCGGGCCGGCGATCATCCTGGTCCGGTCTCGGCTCCTGGCCGCCTATACATCGGATGTGTTGTCGATCAAGGTTCGTGCGCGTCTCGACGCCGGGGCGGCGCGGAGTCACCTGAAATTGCGCTTGCACGCAGTCAGGGCCATGTAATGCGCTGATAAGTAGTGGATATGGAGATCCGTTCGGGCACACCAAGGGGTGCAAGGAATTGCAGGCGGCTGCAAGGATCGTCTTGCCGCGGTCAAAGATGGGTTCTTTCGCTTGACAGCGGTGCATATCGATGAAACGTTGTCGGCCACAACAAGAAACAGGGGCATGCGACCGCCGCAACACGGCTGTCACAGGGTCCTGCGTGCCATACGCTGCGCGGCGCACGCGGCGGCGAGGCGTCCTCCAAGGCGGGCGCCGGGCGAGGCCCTCTCGCCGGCACGCTCTTCGCCCACTTCGCGAAGGAGCATCCGATGCGCGGGATGCGCAGAGATTCCGACCGGAAGCGATCGCCGGGTTCCACGCCGCCGCACCGCCGCGGCCGCGGTCCGTCGTTCCTCGGCTCGACCGCCCTGCTGGCCGCGGCGGTCCTCGCGGCGGGACCCGTCCCCCTGCTCTCCGGCTCGGCCGCCGCGGCGGCGGCGACCCCGGCCGCTGCGGCGAACCCGACCAGCGGCTACTGGACCGGCACATGGGCGGCCTCCCCGCAGAGCGGCGGCGACTCGTTCAGCCAGCAGACCATCCGGCAGATCGTGCGCACCAGCATCGGCGGGACCGTCGCCCGGCTGCAGCTCTCCAACGCCTTCGGCAGCTCGGCGCTGACCGTCGCCGACGTGCACGTGGCCGAGGCCGGCTCCGGCTCGTCGATCGTCTCGGGCACCGACCACACGGTCACCTTCGGCGGCTCGTCGACGGTGACCATCCCGGCCGGCGGAACCGGGATCAGCGACACGGTCGGCTTCGCGATCCCGGCGCTGACCGAGATCGCGATCAGCTTCTACCTGCCCGACGCGACCGGCGCCTCGACGTACCACTCGCTGTCGATGCAGACCTCGTACATCGCCGGCGGCGACGTGAGCGGCGCGTCGAGCCTCGCCGGTGCGCAGACCCAGAACAACTGGTACTTCCTGAGCAGCCTGGACGTGCAGAACCCGAACTCGCAGGGCTCGGTCGTGGCGCTGGGCGCCTCGATCACCGACGGCTACGCGTCCACCCAGGACGCCAACGACCGCTGGACGGACGTGCTGGCCAGCCGGCTGAACGCGGCCGGGGACACGATCGGCGTGCTCAACGAGGGCATCAGCGGCAACCGGCTGCTGGCCGACGGCAGCGGGCAGAGCGCCCTGAACCGCTTCGACCGCGACGTGCTCGGCCAGCCGGGCGTGCGGTGGGTGGTCTTCTCCGACGACCCGATCAACGACCTCGGCTCGACCAGCCCGCAGCCGACCTCGGCCCAGCTGATCGCCGGCGTGCAGCAGCTGATCGCCGAGGCGCACCAGAACGGGATCAAGTTCATCTGCTCTACCCTGACGCCGTATCAGGGCGCGGGCTACTGGAACTCCTCCGGCGAGACCGCGCGCGAGGCGTACGACGCGTTCGTGCGCAGCTCCACCAGCGGCTGCGACGGGGTGATCGACCAGGACACGGCGACGCACAACCCTTCCGCCCCGACGGAGTTTCTTCCGGCCTACGACAGCGGCGACCACCTGCACCCGAGCGACGCCGGCTACCAGGCGATCGGCAACGCGGTGAGCCTGAGCCTGTTCACCCAGCCGAACGTGCCGGTGATCAGCCTGCGCGCGCACGCCGACGGCGACATCGTCACCGCCGACGACGGGGGCGCGTCCCCGCTGATCGCCAACCGCACCGCGATCGGCTTCTGGGAGCAGTTCGACGAAATCGACGAGGGCGGCGGCGCCATCGCGCTGCGCGCGCACGCCAACGGCCTGATCGTGACCGCCGAGGACGCCGGGGCGCAGTCGCTGATCGCCAACCGGACCGTGGTCGGCTCGTGGGAGACCTTCCAGCTCGTCCACAACGCCGACGGCAGCGTGAGCTTCAAGGCGGACGCGGACGGCGACTACGTCACCGCCGAGGACGCGGGCGCCCAGCCCCTGATCGCCAACCGGACCGCGATCGGGACGTGGGAGGAGTTCGACCTCATCCAAGACAGCTGATGCCCTGAGAGCGGGGGATCCGCCGCGGGCCCGGCACCGATCGCCGGGCCCGCGTCGAATATGCCACGTGCTGTGCGCTGCGTTCTGCGTGACGCGGCGTCAGAACCGCTCGCCGTTCTCCGCCTTCTGCAGCAGCAGGGCCGACGGCCGGAACCGCTCGCCGTACTTCTCGGCGAGGCGGCCGGCGCGCTCGGTGAATGCGCGCACGCCGCAGGAGTTGACGAACTGGATCGCGCCGCCGGTCCAGCCGGGGAAGCCGATGCCCATGATCGAGCCGACGTCGGCGTCCCGGGCCGAGTCGAGCACGCCCTCCTGCAGGCAGCGGATCGACTCGAGCGCCTGGATGTAGAGCAGCCGGTCGTGCACGTCCTGCTCAGCGACCGGCGCCTCGGCCTTGGCGTAGCGCTCGACCAGGGCCGGCCACAGGCGCTTGGGCCCGTCGGCCGGGTAGTCGTAGAAGCCCGCGCCGCCGGCCTTCCCGGTCCGGCCGTGCTCGTGTACGAGCTCTTCGAGCAGGTCGAACGCGGGGTTCACGGCGAGCTCGAGGGCGACCACGTCCTGCTCCTGCCCCGCCTGCGCCGCGCCGCCGTCCCCGGTCCCGTTGCCCGCAGTGCCGTTGCCTGCGGCGCCGAGGTCGGCCACCGCCTGGTCCCGGACCTTCAGCGGCAGGGTCAGGGTGACCTCGTCGGTGACCGCGAGCGGGCCGACCGGGAAGCCGGCCCTGCGCGCGATGTTCTCCACCAGCGCCGGGTGCACGCCCTCGGCCACCATCCGGATGCCCTCGTTCACGAACACGCCGAAGGTGCGGGAGGTGTAGAAACCCCGCGAGTCGTGCACCACGATCGGGGTCTTGCGGATCTGCTGCACGAAGTCGTAGGCGCGCGCCAGCGTCTCGTCCGAGGTGTCGGCCCCGCGGATGATCTCCACCAGCGGCATCTTCTCCACCGGGGAGAAGAAGTGCAGGCCGACGAACCGGGCCGGGTCGGGCACCGCGCCGGCCAGCCCGGTGATCGGCAGGGTGGAGGTGTTCGAGGCCAGCACCGCGTCCGGGCCGACCGCCGCCGCGGCGGCCGCGTTGACCTCGTTCTTCAGGTCCCGCTGCTCGAAGACCGCCTCGATCACCAGGTCGCAGCCGGCCAGCGCGGCATAGTCGTCGGCCGGGGTGATGCGGGCGAGCACGGCGTCGCGCTCGGCCTGGCTCGTGCGGCCCTTCGCGACCCGGTCGTCGAGCTGCGCCGCGATCTTGGCCTTTGCGCGCTCGGCCGCGGACCGGTCGACGTCCTTGAGCACGACCTCGACCCCGGACAGAGCGCTGACATGGGCGATGCCCGCGCCCATCATGCCCGCGCCGAGCACCGCGACCCGACCCACCGACCGCTTCTCAATGCCCTGCGGCCGAGACGCGCCGGCCTTGATCTCGTTGAGCTTGAACCAGAACGTGCCGATCATGTTCTTGGCCACCTGGCCGACGGCCAGCTCGACGAAGTAGCGGGTCTCCACCTTCAGCGCCGAGTCGAAGTCCAGCTGGGCCCCCTCGACCGCGGCGGCCAGGATCTTCTCCGGCGCCGGGTAGCGGCCGTGGGTCTTCTTGCGCAGCACCGCGGGGGCGAGCGAGAGCAGGCCGTAGCTCTCCGGGTCGAACGGCCGCAGGTCGGCGACGCCCGGCTTGCCCTGCACGCCCGGCGCGTCCCAGGGCTGCACCGCGTCGGGGTGGGCGAGCACCCACGCCTTCGCCTTGGCCAGCAGCTCGTCCGGGTCCGCGGCCAGCTCGTGCGCCCAGCCCGCCTTCACCGCGGCGGCCGGGCGCAGCTGCTTGCCCTCGGCCAGCAGCGGCAGCGCGGCCTGGACCCCCATCAGCCGCACGGTCTTCACGATGCCGCCGGCGCCGGGCAGCAGGCCGAGGGTGACCTCGGGGAAGCCGAGCCGCACGTCCGGGCGGTCGAGCACCACCCGGTGGTGACAGGAGAGGGCCAGCTCAAGGCCGCCGCCGAGGGCCGAGCCGTTGACCGCCGCGGCCACCGGCCGACCGAGCGTCTCCAGCCGGCGCAGCGCGGCCTTGATCTCGTCCAGCACCCCGGCGAACGCCTCGGCGTTGGCCGCCGTGACGGTGTAGAGCTCGTTGATGTCGCCGCCGGCGAAGAAGGTCTTCTTGGCCGAGGTGATCACGGCCCCGGTCAGCGCGCCGGCGTCCCGGTCGGCCTCCAGCCGGTCCAGCGCGCCGAGGAAGTCCGCGCGGAAGGCGGCGTTCATCGTGTTCGCCGAGCCGTCCATGTCGACGGTCAGCGTCGCGACGCCGTCGGCGTCCAAGTCGTAGTGGATCACAGTCTCACTCACACCCGCTCGATGATCGTCGCGATGCCCATGCCGCCGCCCACGCACAGCGTGGCCAGGCCGCGTCGCAGGTCCCTGCGTTCCAGTTCGTCCAGCAGCGTGCCGAGGATCATGCAGCCGGTCGCGCCGAGCGGGTGGCCCAGCGCGATGGCGCCGCCGTTGACGTTGACCCGGCTCTCGTCGATCCCGAGGTCCCGGCAGTACTTGAGCACCACGGCCGCGAAGGCCTCGTTGACCTCGAACAGGTCGATGTCGTCGGGGGTCAGGCCGGCGCGCCGCAGGGCCTTGAGGCTGGCCGGGCCGGGGCCGGTGAGCATGATGGTCGGCTCGGTGCCGACCACCGCGGCGGCCACGATCCGGGCCCGCGGGGTCAGGCCGTGCGCCTCGCCGGCCGCCTCGCTGCCGATCAGCATCGCCGCGGCGCCGTCCACGATCTGCGAGGAGTTGCCCGGGCCGTGCACGTGCTCGATCCGCTCGACCTGCGGGTAGCGGTCGATCGCGACCGCGTCGAAGCCGAGGTCGCCCAGGCCCGCGAAGGAGGGCTTGAGCGCGGCCAGGCCCTCGAGCGAGGTGTCCGGGCGGATGGTCTCGTCCGCGGCCAGCAGCACGTGGCCGTTCTGGTCGGCGACCGGAACAATCGAGCGCTCGAAGTAGCCCTTGGCGCGCGCGTCGGCGGCCTTCTGGTGGCTGCTGACCGCGAAGCTGTCCACGTCCCGGCGGCTGAAGCCCTCGAGCGTCGCGATCAGGTCCGCGGAGACGCCCTGCGGCACGAAGCCGACGGAGAAGTTGGTCTCCGGGTCGATGAACCAGGCGCCGCCGTCCGAGCCGATCGGCACCCGGGACATGGACTCGACCCCGCCGGCCACCACCAGGTCCTCGTACCCGGCGGCGACCTTCGCGGCGGCCGCGTTGACCGCCTCGAGTCCCGAGGCGCAGAACCGGTTGAGCTGCACACCTCCGGCGCGCTGGTCCCAGCCGGCGGTGAGCAGCGCGATCCGCGGGATGTCGCCGCCCTGCTCGCCGTGCGGGGAGACCACGCCGAACACGACGTCGTCCACGGCCGAGGTGTCCAGGCTCGTCCGCTCGGCCAGGGCGCGCAGCACGCCGGCGGCCAGGCTCACCGGTTTCACGCTGTGCAGCGAGCCCTTCTTGCCCTTGCCGCGCGGTGTGCGCACCGCGTCGAAGATCAGCGCTTCAGTCATGCTCCCACCGTATGGCGTCGGGTGGCCGCGCGTCACCTGTGGGTTAGCCGTTCGGGCGGGCGTCCTCGCGGGCCGCGGGACCGGGCCGCGCGGCGCCCTGCCAGGGTGGTCCCGCCGGCCGCGGACGGGCACCGGATAGCCGAAACCTTACGAACACGTTGTCGTCCTGCACCGCTACTCCAGCGCCGCATCAGGCCTCTGTTCATCTGACGAAGGACTCGAACGACTCGACGATCTCGGAGAGGACCGCATGACTGTCAGCATCCGAAGCCTGCCGCCGGTGCCCGGGAGCGCGGCGCGCCGGCCCGCAGCACGGTTCGCGAGACGCGTGGCGCTCGCGCATGAGAGCCCGGACGCGACCCAAGGGCGACAGGGCTTTGCGAAACCTTTATCCGCGGCACGGCAACCCTGGCGACCGCCTTATGGATCAAACCCTTCGGGGGAGTTGAAATATTCGATGATCCTGGGGAGACGCATGTCTGTCAGCATCCGAATCCGAAAGTCGCGGACCGGGCCCGCGGCGCACCAGCCCGCAGGAGGGCTCGCCAGACGCGCGGCGCTCGCTGCCACGCTCGCCGCCGCCACAGCCCTGACCAGCGCGCCGGTCGCTTCAGCCACCGCCGCCACAACGCAGGCCACTGCCCTCACGCCGGGCGCCCAGACGCAGACCGTCACGCTGCCCACGGGTGAGCGGGTCCTCGTCGGCGGGTCCTCCGGTAAGACCACGTACACACTCGCCGGGCTCGCCGGGAGCGCGAACGCGTACGCGTCGTACCAGATCGGCTCCGACCACTACGTCGTCCCGTCCGAAGCAGAGCCCTACCTCGGCTCCGTGCTGAGCCCGGCGCTGTTCGACGTCACACAGCTGCTGCGCACCGGCTCCGGCGCCGCAGCGCACGTCCAGGTCAGCCTGACCTTCGTCGCGGGCGTCACGCCGAGCGCACCGCCCGGCGTGACGCTCACCTCGACGTCCGGTTCGACAGCGCAGGGCTATCTGACCGCGTCGTCGGGCGCCGACCTGGCCGCCGGCCTGCGCGCCGCGATCGGCGCCGACGCCGCGGCCGGCCTGCCCGCCGGGAGCGGCACCCTGTTCGGCGGGCTGACCTCGATGGGCCCGGCCGCCGCACTCGTCACCGCGCCGGCCGCGGTGCACCCCAACTATGTCCTGCACACCCTGCAGATCGACGGCACGGACATCAACGGCGCGCCGCTCAACACCCTCGCGGTGCTGATGAACGCCGATTCGGCCACCGAGGAGAGGGCGGACGTGTTCCTCGAGGACGGCATCGCCCGGATCGAGGTGCCGGCCGGCGACTACGGGATCATGGCCGAGTCCTTCGACTTCACCGCCCAGGGCGTGCCGACCGCTTCACGCACGATCGTGATCGACGACTTCACGGTGCCCGACACCGCCGGAGCGACGACCACGATCCAGCTCGAGGAGAGCGCCGCGACCTCGTCGATCTCCGCGACGACGCCGCGGCCGGCCACGATGCAGTCCAGCACGGTCACGTGGGACCGGGAGGACCCGACCGGCGACGGCGAGAGCTTCGCGGTGACATCGGTGGGCGACGTTCCGACCTACGTGAGCCCGCAGCCGGCCGCGCCCCTGGTCGGCTCGCTTCACTTCCAGGTGCAGCTCGGCTACGCCGGCCCGGCCAACGGACCGCAGTACCGCTACGACGCCTTCTACGACACCCCGGCCATCCCCGCCGACGAGAGCCACGTGCTGCAGCCGCGTCAACTGGCCACGGTGCAGCAGGACTTCTACGGCGACCCGGCCGCGGGCGCCAACGGCACCTATCTCATGACCGACGCCCTGGACGCCAACTCCGGCGGGTTCGTGATCCTGTTCCCGACCGCCTTGTACTCGGGCCCGTTCACCGAATACGTCGCGGCCGCCAGCGGAACCCAGTGGGAGCAGGGCGCGGAGAGCCCGAGCGCCGTCCTGTTCGGCGACGTCCGCACCTTCGACGCAGGCCACAGCTATCGGATCGACTGGCTGCGCGGCCCGCTCGCGGCGAACCTCGGGCAGTACACGGGAGCCTCACCGTTCAACCCCTCGTGCTCCGCCTGCGCGTCGGACGGCGCGATGCTGCTGGCCTACAACCCGTTCGGCGACAGCGAGCCGGACCACGTCGGCTTCGGTTTCGCCCAGAACGTGGACGACGCCGTATACGTCGACGGCACCGAGGTCTTCGACCAGGCCGAGGCGGACCAGGTCATCCTGACCGGCGTGCCGTCCGGCACGAGCACCGTGCGCGAGGTCTACGACACGGACTTCGCCGGCGACAGCCAGGTGAGCCAGAGCGCCGCGACGCACACGGACCTGACGTTCCGGTACACGCCCAACACCGACGCGTCCGACACTCTGCCGAGCAGCTACATCTGCGACTACAGCGACACGGTGACCACGCCGTGCCAGGTGCTGCCGGTGATGACCCTGAGCTACCGGCTCGCCGTGGACCAGGAGAACACCAGCGCCTCGAAGGTGCAGGTCCTGGCCCTGACGGTCGGGCACGTCACCTACGACGGCTTCGGCTCGCACGCGCCGATCACCTCGGCACACGTCTCGGTGTCCTTCGACGGCGGGAAGAGCTGGGTGCCCGCCCTGGTGGCCGGGCTCGGCGGGCACTACGTCGCGCTGTGGCAGAACCCTGCCTCGGCCGCGGGCAGCTCGCCGGAGCTGCGGGTCACCGCGACGGACGCGGCGGGCGGATCGATCAGCCAGACGATCACGGCCGCCTACACCGTCGCGGCGCAGCTCAAATGAGGCATCGGACACCCATGAGAGGCGGGATCCATGAAGAAGGCTGATTCCATGCGGGGCGGTCCGCGCCGGGCCCGCGCCGCGCTCGTCGCCGCGGCGCTGGCCGCGGCGGCCGCACTGGCCGGGGCTCCGGGCGCGTCCGCCGCGTCTATTAACCCGCACACGCCCGCGGCGACGCACAGCGATGTGCGCCCCGCCGCGTGTGCCCAAGCCGCGCCCGGCTTCGCACACTGCTTCGCCGAGGTGCGCACCGACGTCGACGGCGGCAAGGGCGTGCGCGGGCCCCACGCCCACGCGGCCCGAGGCACGCTCGCCGCCGCCCTCCCGACCGGCTATGGCCCGGCCCAGCTGCACGCCGCCTACAACCTGCCGACGACCGGCGGGGCGAACCAGACCGTGGGGATCATCGACGCCGGGGACGACCCGAGCGCCGAGGCGGACCTCGCGGTCTATCGCACGACCTACGGCCTGCCCGCCTGCACCACCGCGAACGGCTGCTTCACCAAGGTGAACGGGGAGGGCCAGGCCTCGCCGCTGCCGCCGGACCAGGGCTGGGACGTGGAGATCTCGCTCGACCTGGACATGGTCTCCGCCGCCTGCCCGGCCTGCCACATCCTGCTGGTCGAGGCGGACGACGCGTCCTTCGCCGGACTGGCGACCGCGGTGGACACCGCCGCGGCACTGGGAGCCACCGAGATCTCCAACAGCTACGGCGCCGGGGAGCAGAACGGCATGCAGGCCTACGAGGCCGCATATAGCCACCCGGGCGTGGCCGTCGTCGCCTCGTCGGGTGACTTCGGCTACGGCATACCGAACCTGCCGGCGGTCTTCCCGACGGTGATCGCGGTCGGCGGGACGTCGCTGAAGCAGGCGCCGGGTACCGCGCGCGGCTGGAGCGAGTCGGTGTGGAACTCGGAGGGCGGCGCCGCGGCCAGCGGCTGCTCGGCCTGGATCGACAAGCCGGCCTGGCAGACCGACCCGAACTGCCCCGGCCGCATGGTCGCCGACGTCGCGGCCGACGCGGACCCGCTGACCGGCCCGGCGGTCTACGACACCGACAACGGCGAGCCGGGCTGGTTCGTGGTCGGCGGGACCAGCGCGGCCTCGCCGTTCATCGCCGGCGTCATCGCGCTGGCCGGCAACCCGCAGCTGTACCCGAACGCGTCGCGGTTCTACAGCCTGGCCGCCGACCTGAACGACGTGACCAGCGGCAACAACGTCCTCGGCGTGGACTGCGGCGGGGACTATCAGTGCAATGGCCTGCCCGGCTACGACGGCCCGACCGGCAACGGGACGCCGAACGGCCTCGGCGCGTTCTGAGCGCGGCGAGGCTATAGCCGGGAGTCGGAGCCGGACGTGAGCCGGACATGACCCGGCAGCGCGGCGCGGACCGGTGGCGGCAGGTCGCC
>DASYAE010000264.1:0-25075 GCA_036501535.1 Actinocrinis sp.
CGTCGAGGACGTGGGTGCTGGCGTTGATGGGTCGGCCTTGTTCGAGCCAGGTGTACCAGGTGACGCCGACGCCGGCGAGCTGGGCGACTTCTTCGCGGCGCAGGCCCGGGGTGCGCCGCCGCGGACCCGGCGGCAGGCCGACCTGTTGCGGCGTCACCCGCTCGCGCCGGGCGCGCAGGAACAGGCCGAGCTGAGCCCGGCGCGCCTGCGCCGCGCTCCGCGCACCTGCCGCGGTGCTAGCCGACGCCGTACTGCCCGATTTTGCAGTGTGCCTCGGCGGATCGGTGATAGCCACGTCCACGCCCCCATCTTCACCCGTGCGCCGCGCCTTATCCAGGTGCCGCCGGTACCAGGATCGCCAGGCTCTTAGTAACAGGATGCGGCTCGAGCCAGGCTTGACCGTATGACAACCACGACTGTACCGACCGGGGCGGACAGGATTCAGCGGGAGACGCCGGCGCCCGCCCGCAACCTCAATCTCCTGCTGTTCACCGTGCTCGTCGCGATGTTCATGGCGATCCTCGACGTCGCCGTCGTCAACGTCGCGCTGCCGACGATCCACACCTCGCTGCACGCCTCCGGGGCCGGCCTGCAGCTCGCCGTCTCCGGCTACACGATCGCCTACGCGATGCTCATCGTCACCGGCGCGCGGCTCGGCGACATGCTCGGCCACGGCCGGATGTTCCGCGGCGGGCTGGTCATATTCACCCTCGGCTCGCTGGCCTGCGGCCTGGCGCCGGACACCGCGGGCCTGGTCGCCTTCCGCGCGGCGCAGGGCGTCGGCGCGGCCGCGATGGTGCCGCAGGTGCTCTCCATCATTCAGCGCAACTTCCAGGGCCCGGCCCGGCTGCGCGCCACCGGCCTGTACACCGCCGTGATCGCCGGCGGCGCCGCGGTCGGCCAGGTGATCGGCGGACTGCTGGTCAGCGCCGACCTGTTCGGCTCCACCTGGCGGCCGGTCTTCCTGATCAACGTGCCGATCGGCGTCGCGGCCTTCTTCGTCAGCGCCCGGGTGCTGCCGAAGGACCGCGGCGAGCCGGGGCGCGGCCTCGACCCGGCCGGCGTGGCCGTGCTGACCCCGACCGTGCTGGCGTTCGTGCTGCCGCTCATCCTCGGCCAGTCCCAGAACTGGCCGCTGTGGGGCTGGCTGCTGCTCGCCGCCAGCGCCGTGGGCGTCGCCGGTTTCGTCCTGGTCGAGTGGCGGGTCACCCGGCGCGGCGGGACCCCGGTGGTCCCCGGCCGGACGCTGCGGCTGCCCCGGTTCTCGCTCTCCATCGCCACCCTGTTCATCGGTATGGCGGTGATGACCGGCGGGTTCTTCGCGATGACGCTGCACCTTCAGGGCGCGCTCGGCTTCTCCGCCCTCGACGCGGGCCTGGCCGGCGCGCCCGCCGCGGCCTGCATCTTCGTCATCGGCATGCGCTGGCGCCGGCTGCCGGCGCGCAGCCACCAGTGGCTGATCGTGGTCGGCTTCGTGATCGTGGCGGCCTCCGCCTTCGGGCTCGCCGCCGTGCTGCACGGCGGCACCACCGGCGGCCTGACCCGCTGGATCCTGCAGGCGGCCAACGGCGCCGGGCTCGGCCTGGCCTACAGCCCGCTGCTCGGCCTGATGCTCAATCGGATCCCGCTGACCGACGCGGCCGACGCCAGCGGCGTGATATCCACCACGACACAGCTATCCCAGGTTGTCGGCGTGGCCACATTCGGCACTCTGTTCCTGGACCTGCTCGACCGGCCCGGCGCGCTCGCCTCCGCACACGCGATAACCACGACCTTCATAGTGGTCGGCGCCGTCGCGCTGCTCGGCGCAGCGCTGGGAATCCGCCTCGCCGTCACCGACCGGCCAGTCGCGACGACCGTCAAAGCACTGCGCAACACCGTGGATTAGTCTTGGGAGGGAGGGCCTTCAACCGCAGCGTGCCGATTCACCGTGCCTTGCTGGATATCCACCGCGAGACAACGGGAATGCGGAAGGTGGAGCGCTGCGGTCGAGGGGTGCCACGCGGGCCGGCGTGGAGCCGGGAAGGAAATGGTGCGGTGGACGCGACTCTCGAATCAGCTGCGCGCGATCGCCTTCGCGGCGCCGGGATGCGGGTGACCCGTCCCCGGCTGGCCGTGGCGGCCGCCCTGGACGCGCTCGGCGGCCACCGGACCGCCGACGAGGTGCACGAATACCTCGCCGGCGGGTCGGCGGCCGATGGCCTGCCGCGCACCAGCGTCTACAACGCCCTCGCCGCGCTGTGCGCCGCGGGCGTGGCCATGCCCGCGGACGTGGGGCCCGGCGCGGCCGCCTTCGAACTCGCCACCCGCTGGCACCACCACTTCGTGTGCCGCAACTGCGGCGCGGTGCAGGACGTCGAGTGCATCATCGGCGCCAAGCCGTGCCTCACGCCGGTCGGCGAGTTCGGCTCGGTGGACGAGGCCCAGATCATCTTTCGCGGCATATGCGTGAGCTGCGCGCGCTGACGCCCCGTCAGCCCGCCGGCCCGGTCACGGGACCTGCGTCGGCGCCGAGACCTCCGGGCCCGGGCCGGTCGAGACGGCCGGCGGGGCCGGCCGGGACGGCCACCAGACCCGGTCGCCGATGGTCAGCAGCAAGGCCGGCACGAGCACGGTGCGCACGAGCAGCGTGTCGAGCAGCACGCCGAGCGCGACCGACGTGCCGACCTCGGTCAGGTCGACCACCGGGCGCTGGGCCAGCGCGGCGAACGTCGCGGCCAGCACGATGCCGGCGGCCGTGATCACCCCGCCGGTCACGCCGAGCCCGCGCAGGGTGCCCGCCCGGGTGCCGGTCCGCTTCGCCTCCTCCCGGACGCGGGCGCTGAGGAAGATGTTGTAGTCGACCACGAGCGCGACCAGGAAGATGAAGATGTAGAGCGGCAGCACCGACTGGATGCCGCCGTAGCCGAACCCGTACCGCCACAGCAGGCTGGAGAGCCCGAACGACGCGGCGAAGCTGAGCGCGGTGGTCAGCACCAGCAGCAGCGGGGCGAGCACCGCCTGCAGCAGCAGCGCGATCACGACCAGGATCACTACCAGCACCAGCGGGATCAGCACCGCGGCGTCGCGGTTCGCGGCCTGCGCGCCGTCGTACTGGATCGCCGGGGCCCCGCCGACCAGCGAGCCCGGCGCGGCCTGGCCGAGCCGGTCGCGCAGGCCCGAGATCACCGGGTAGCCGGCGCTGCTGTAGGAGGGTACCGACATGGTGACCGAGAGGTCGGCGTAGTCCCCGACCGCAGCTCCCTGCGACACGGCCGAGATCCCGGGCGCCGCCCGGACCGTCGAGGCGGCCGCGGCCGCCTCGCCCTGCGGCGCCAGCACGACCAGCGGTGCGACGGTGCCGGCGCCGTAGTGCTGGGAGTAGAGCTGCGCGGCCACGACGCTGCCCGGGTCGCCCTTCAGGTTGTCCAGCGGATTGTTGTCCGCGCGCAGCGAGACCAGGCCGACGCAGGCGGCGCCGAGCAGCACCACGGCGCACAGCGCGATCCGGCCCGGGTGCTTGGCGACCCGGGCCCCGATGCCGGACCACAGCCGGGACTCCTCGCGGCCGGCCTGGCCGTGCCGGGGGACGCGCGGCCAGAACGCCGCGCGCCCGCAGACCAGCAGCAGCGCGGGCAGCAGCGTCGTCTGCGCGAGCAGCGCGGAGACGATCGCGACCGCGCCGACCGGGCCGAGGCCGTGCAGCGAGGCCGACTCGGCGGCCAGCAGGCACAGCATGGCGCCGGTGACCGTCGCGGCGGACGCGGCGAGCGTCGGCAGGGTGGTGCGCAGCGCCACGGCCATCGCGTCCTCGGCGGCCGCGTGGTGGCGCAGCTCGTCCCGATATCGGTGCGTGAGTAAGAGGGCGTAGTCACTGGCCGCGCCGAAGACCAGCACGATGAGGATCGCCGTGGACAGCGAGCTGACGGTCAGCCCGGCGCTGGCCAGGCCGTGCGCGGCCGCCTGCGCCAGCACGATCGCGCCGACCGCGCCGACCAGCGGCAGCAGCCAGAGCACGGGGCTGCGGTAGACCAGCAGCAGGATGAGCGCGACGATCAGCAGCGCGGTCAGCAGCAGCCGGCTCTGGCTGCTCCCGCCGCTGTCCGCGTTGGACGCGGCCGATCCGCCCACCTCGATCTGTAGGCCGTCGGTGCTGTAGGGCGGCCCCTGGACGGTCTGGCGGACCGCTTTGACGGCGGTGGTCTCGACGCTGTCCAGGTTCAGGGTCGGCGCGGTGACGTGCGCGGTGAACTCGTCCGCCTGTCCGTCCGAGGAGCGGGCCGCGGGGCCCGCCGCGGTCAGGCCCTGCACCCGCCCGACGAGGCCGTTCACGGCGGCGCGCGCCGAGGCGACCGCCGCGAGGTCGCCCGGCGTCAGCCCGGACGGCCGCACGAAGATCACGGACAGGGCGTCGGTCTCCGGCCGCCCCGGGGCGTTCTGCGCGTTCTCCTGCATCTCGGCGACCCGGGTCGACTGCGCCGTGGGCGGCAGGTACGCCGCGGCGGTGTCGTCGGTCACCTTGGACAGGCCGCCGGCCAGCGGGTCGAGCACCACGATGGCCAGCAGCCAGACGATCAGCACCGGCCAGCGCAGCCGTCGCAGGACCCTGCCGGGCCGGCCGGCCGGCGCGGGCCGGCCGCGGCGGCGCCCGGCCGGCGGTTGGTTCTCGGACATCTGACGGCTCCTCGGACTCCAGGGATCGGTTCGCGGCGCAAGCATCCGTCCGGGAGCGGTCCGGGGGCGTCGGTCCGCGGGTAGGGTTTCCGCGCGGCTGCGGTGGAACCCGGTACGAGGCGCGGGCGCGATCTCCTACCAGGTCTCCACCCGCCGGGCTGATGCCGTGCAGCGTGCGGGGCTCTACCGTCGGCAGCGGTGACCGCAGCACGGATCGGAGCAGCCGATGTTCAGCACGCCATGTGGCCACGTCGATCCCGACGCAGTCACCGGACGCGATAATGTCCGCATGGTGCAGGTCGCGAACTGGTCCGTGCGCGGCGTCGTGTTCCTGCTGGTTGGCCTGTTCTCCTTCCTGGCACCGTGGCCCGGCAGAGCGCAGTTCACCGTCCAGGTGACCGCCTATGTCGTCTCCGCCTTTCTGATGGTGGTCGTGGTCTCCCCGGACCGAACGAGGCCGACCAGGGAGCGCTATCCCCGTCTGCTGCCTTACGCCCTCGGATGCATCGTCGTGCTCTCCACCTTGGCGTCCATGACGCGTTACGGCGGGTCGTTCATCCTCATCAGCGTCTCGGCGATGGTGTCGGCGGGCAGCAGCACGGGCCTGGGGGTCGGCTGGCTCCTGTCGGCTCTGGGGACGCTGGTGCTGATCCCGGGCGGGATCGCGGTGCGCGCGCCCGGCCTGGTCATCTTCGAATATCCGGTGCTGCTGCTGCTCGGCCTCTTCCTCGGCCACAGCATGAGGGCGCACCGGGTGCAGGCCGAGCAGGCCGTCTCCCTGCTCGCCCAGGCCGAGCGGCTGCGCGAGGAGCAGGCGCTGGTGGCGACGCTGGACGAGCGCTCCCGGATCGCCCGGGAGATCCACGACGTGCTCGCCCACTCGCTCGGCGCGCTGGCGGTGCAGATCCAGGTCGCCGGCGCGGTGCTGACCGACCAGCGCGACGTGGACCGGGCGGTCGAGCTGCTCGACCAGGCCCGGCGGATGGCCAACGACGGGCTCGACGAGACCCGCCGGGCCGTGCACGCCCTGCGCGGGGAGACCCTGCCGCTGGCCGAGGGGCTGGCCCGGCTCGGCGCGAACCACCAGAGCCAGCACGGCGCCGCGGTCAGCTTCGAGGTCAGCGGCGAGCCGCGGACGCTGACCCCGGACGCCGGCCTCGCGATCGCCCGCACCGCGCAGGAGGCGCTGGTCAACACGGCCAAGCACGCGCCGCGCCAGCCGGTCGGCATCCGCCTCGACTACACGCCGGCGGACACCAGCCTGGTGGTCACCAACCGCCTCGGCGAGGACGAGCGGGCCGGCCGGCCGGACCAGCGCACCGAACTGGCCACCGTGGACGGCGGGTACGGGCTGGCCGGGATGCGCGAGCGGCTCCTGCTGCTGAAGGGCACGCTGAGCGCGGGCCGGACCGGGAACGAGTGGATCGTCGTGGCGAGGGTCCCGCAGTGAGCGCGGCGGGCGGCGGCCGATCGGGGCCCGGCGATCCCGCGGCGGCGCCCGCAGACCCCCCGGACGCCCTGCGGATCGTGGTCGCCGACGACCAGGCCACCGTGCGCGAGGGACTCGTTGTGCTGCTCGGCCTGCTGCCCGACATCGAGGTGGTCGGCTCGGCCGCCGACGGCGAGGAGGCGCTGCGCTTGGTCGCCGCCGAGCGCCCCGACGCGATCCTGCTCGACCTGCACATGCCGGTGCTCGACGGCATCGAGACGACCCGTCGGCTCAGCGAGCGGCACCCCGAGACCGCCGTGGTCGTCCTGACGACCTACGACGACGACGCCTCGATCCTCGCCGCGCTGCAGGCCGGCGCCCGCAGCTTCCTGACGAAGAACGCCGACCGCGCCGACATCGCGCAGGCCCTGCGCAGCGCCGCCACCGGCCTGTCGGTGCTCGATCCCACGGTCCGCGCGGCGCTTCTCGCCGCCGCCGCGGCCGGGGCCTGCACGCACGCGTCGGACCGGCACCGGGACCGGTCGGCGCAGGCGCGGGTTCCGCAGAAGCCGCCGGACGGCCTGACGCACCGTGAGGCGGAGATCCTCGGCATGATCGCCCGCGGCATGACCAACCCCGACATCGCCGCCACGCTCTATCTCAGCGTCCGCACGGTCAAGAGCCACGTCAACCGGATCTTCGCCAAGACCGGCTCGCCCGACCGCACCTCCGCGATCCGCTACGCCCGCAGCCACCAGCTGGGGTAGCGCGGATCATCGGGCCCTGCCACGGCTCGGCGGCCGTTACAACCCGACGGCCATTACAGTCCGACGGCGGAGTAGAGCGCGCCGATCTCCTGGACCGAGAGGTTGCGGATCCGGCCCTGCCGCTGGTCGCCCAGCGAGACCGGCCCGAACTTGGTGCGCACCAGCCGATCCACCGGGAAGCCGGCCTCGGCCAACATGCGCCGCACGATGTGCTTGCGGCCCTCGTGCAGCACCACCTCGACCAGCGCGTGCCGGCCGACCGCGTCGACCATGCGGAAGGAGTCGGCCCGGGCCAGGCCGTCCTCCAGCAGCACGCCCTCGCGCAGCCGCCGGCCCAGGTCGCGCGGGATGACGCCCTCGACCTGCGCCAGGTAGGTCTTCTGCACACCGTACGAGGGGTGGGTCAGCCGGTGCGCCAGCTCGCCGTCGTTCGTCAGCAGGATGAGGCCCTCGGTCTCCGCGTCCAGCCGGCCGACGTGGAAGAGCCGCTGGCCGCGCTCCTCGACCATGTCGCCGATGGTGGGGCGGCCCTCCGGGTCGCTCATCGTGGAGAGCACCCCGGCCGGTTTGTTCAGCGCGAGGTACACCGAGTCCGGCGCGGAGGCGACGCGCATGCCGTCCACGTGGATCACGGCCACGCTCGGGTCCACCCGCATGCCCTGCTCGCGCACCCGCTTGCCGTCCACCGTCACCCGGCCGCGCTCGATCATCTCCTCGCACACCCGGCGCGAGCCGAGTCCGGCCGCGGCCAGCACCTTCTGCAGCCGCACCCCCTCCTCGGCGGGATCGTGCAGGGGGGTCGCGCGCGCTTCCATGGTCCGTCTTCTCGTCTCGTCGTCGTCATCGGGCGCGGCCGGCAGGCGCGTCAGTACTGCTCGTCCTCCAGGTCCGCCACGCTGGGCAGCAGCGGCGCCAGGTCCGGCAGTTCGAGCAGCGACTTCAGGTTCATCCGCTCCAGGAAGTAGCCGGTGGTCCGGTAGAGCAGCGCACCGGTCTCGTGCTCGGTGCCGCTCTCCTCGACCAGGCCGCGGGCCAGCAGGGTCCGCATCACGCCGTCGCAGTTGACCCCGCGGATCGCGGAGACCTTCGAGCGGCTGACCGGTTGACGATAGGCCACCACGGCCAGAGTCTCCAAAGCGGCCTGCGTGAGGCGGGCCTGCTGGCCGTCGCGCACGAACTTCTCGACCACCGGCGCGCACTCGGCCCGCGAGTAGATGCGCCACCCCGTGCCGCCGGAGTCGCCCACGCCGACCTCGCGCAGCTCGAAGCCGCGGCCGCCGACGGTGTACTCCTCGGCCAGCTCGCGCAGCGTCTGCGCCACCTCGCTCTTGGGCCGCTCGACCACCTGCGCCAGCACCACGTCGGTGACCGGCTCGTCGACCACCATGAGGATCGCCTCGAGGCAGGCGCGCAGCGGCGGCATCGGGGTCAGGCCGCCCTCGGCCAGCTGCCAGGCCGGCTCCGGCTCGGCCGCGGCCCGGGCCCGGCGGGCCTCGGCCATCGAGGCGCCGAGCGCCGCCAGGCCGTCGACCACGTCGCCGCTCTGCGGCTCGACCTCGTCCAGCGGGACCTGCGTCGGGCCCGCCGCGCCCTGGTCGGCGGTCTCCTGGCCGGCGTAGTCCGGGGCGGCCGGAGGCGGCGTCAGATCCGTGCGCCCGCCCTGGTTCTGGGCCGGTACGAACGGCACTGGCAGCGCGGTCGGCCCGGGCGGGGGCGCGAGTGCTGCTGGAGCCTGCGCGGCCGTGCTGCGCTCTTCGGCGGGGCGGCGGGAGGCCTCCGCGCCGGGGTCCCACGCGGACTCGGGCACCATGTCCGGGTCCTGCGGCCCCTGCGCCTCGAACGCCGGCGCCTCCTCGTCCGGATAGTCCTCCGGCTCCGGCTCGATCCGCACACCGCGCGCCGCCCAGAACGCCGCGCCGGCCCCCGGCTGGGGCTCGGGCGGCGGGGCGCCCAAGGGCTGGGACTCACTCATCTGCGGACTCCTCCTGCGTGCGCTGGGCCGGGACGGCGCTCGGCTCCCGGGTGCCGTTCTCGGCCTCCGGCGTGCCCTCGAACTCCTCGAGCACGTCGATCTCGCCGGCGTCGGTGCCGGTCCACCGGACCGTCAGCTCGCCGAACGGGGCGACCTGGTCGAAGCCGACCGACCGGTCCCGGAACAGCTCGAGCAGAGCCAGGAACCGGGCCACCACGTGGAACGTGTCGGGGGCGTCGGCGACCAGCGTGCGGAACGTGGCCGTGCGCAGGACGCGCAGCTTCTCGGCGATGATGTTCGCCTGCTCGCGGATCGAGACCTGGATCTGGTGGATGTGCTCGATCGACACGGTCGGCGGCTTGCGCGGCGTCATCGCCCTGACCGCCAGCGCGGCGAACTGCTCCGGCGAGAGGCTGAGCAGCACCTCGGGCAGCAGCTGCTTGAACGCCGGCTCGAGCTCGACCGCGCGGGGGAAGCGCAGCGCGCCGTTGGCCCACCGCTCGGCGAGCTGCGCGGCGACCTGCTTGTAGGCCCGGTACTGCAGCAGCCGCGCGAACAGCAGGTCGCGCGCCTCCAGCAGGGCCAGGTCCTCCTCGTCCTCGACCTGCGCGGCGGGCAGCAGCCGGGCCGCCTTCAGGTCCAGCAGCGTCGCCGCGACCAGCAGGAACTCGCTGGCCTGATCCAGGTCCCAGTCCGGGCCCTTGGCGTGGATGAAGGAGATGAACTCGTCGGTGACCTTGGACAGCGCCAGCGTGGTCACGTCCAGCTTGTGCTTGGCGATCAGGTTCAGCAGCAGATCGAACGGGCCCTCGAATTCGTCGAGGTGCACCTCGAAGGCGCCCGGGCGGCCGCCGACCTTGGTCCCTGCGGTCCCGTGCACCGCAGGCGGCGCCTCGGCCGCGTCTTGTGCCACGGGCTCTGGCGCTGCTGCCTCTGGCGTCGCCTCTTCGGGCGCTTCCGGCTGAGGCGCCGTCACATCCTCTGCCTGTGCGGGTTCCGGCGTGGACGGCGTCGACGAATCGGGTGCGGCAGTCTGCCCGCTGCGCTCCGCCTCGTCGTGCTCCACAAGAGCAAACTTTATTACGCCGCGCGGGCTGCGCTGAACCGGCGCGCTCGCGCGGGTGCGTGGATCAGCCCGCCGTTCCCGGTGACCGACGCGTTCACCGCGAGAGATAAATCAGATGACTAATATGCCGGGAGCGGCCGGCCGGGCCGTCAGTGCGAGCGCAGCGCGCGCACGAGCAGCGATTCGTCCCCGTGCTCGTCGAAGTCGGCGAGCACCAGGTCGATCGCCTCCCGCACGATCCGCCCGCGGTCCACCGCCAGGGCGTGCTGCGCGCGCAGCGCGATCCGGGCCTGCTCGAGGCCCAGCAGCTCCTCCGGCGAGACGTAGACCGTGATCTTCTCATCGTGCCGCTCGCGTCCGCTGGCGCGCCGCGAGGCGGCGCCGCGCTGCGGCCGCGGGGGAGCGATCGCCTCTTCGCGGTCGGCGGCGGCGTGGCCGGCCTCTTCGGCCGGCTCGGCCTCCTCCTCCACTTCCACCGGGTCCGGCACGGCGCGCAGCCGGTCCGCGCGCGGCGCGCGCGCCGCGCTGCCCATGGTCGACAGCGGCTGGCTGCTTATGCCGCCCGAGCCGTTGGTGCGGAACAGCTCGTCCGCCGCCGGCATCCTCACTCTGCGGGGCACCTAGCCAGCACCTCCCTGGCAAGCTGGCGGTAGGCGGCCGCGCCGACCGAGCTCGACGCGTACGACGTGATGGGCTCGCCGGCCACGGTCGTCTCCGGGAACCTGACGGTCCGTCCGATCACCGTGTGGAAGACCTGCTCGCCGAAGGCCTGGACCACCCGGGCGAGCACCTCGCGGCTGTGCACCGTGCGGGCGTCGTACATGGTGGCCAGGATGCCGTCGAGCTCCAGGCTCGGGTTGAGCCGCTCGCGCACCTTCTCGATCGTCTCGGTCAGCAGCGCCACCCCGCGCAGCGCGAAGAACTCGCACTCCAGCGGGACGATCACGCTGTGCGCCGCGGTGAGCGCGTTCACCGTGAGCAGGCCCAGCGAGGGCTGGCAGTCGATGATGACGTAGTCGTAGTCGGACAGCGCCGGCTTCAGCGCCCGGGCCAGCGAGGACTCCCGGGCCACCTCGGTGACCAGCTGCACCTCCGCGGCGGACAGGTCGATGTTGCTCGGCAGCAGGTCCATGCCGGGGGTCACGGTCTTGAGCAGGATGTCGTCGATGGAGACCCCCCGCTCCATCAGCAGGTTGTAGACCGTGCGCTCCAGCTCCATCGGGTTGACCCCGAGGCCCACGGACAGCGCGCCCTGCGGGTCGAAGTCGACCAGCAGCACCTTGCGGCCGTACTCGGCCAGCGCCGCGCCGAGGTTGATGGTCGAGGTGGTCTTGCCGACGCCGCCCTTCTGGTTGCACATGGCGATGATCTTCGCCGGCCCGTGCTCCATCGCCGGGCGCGGCGCGGGGAACCGCGGCATCGGGCGCCCGGTCGGGCCGACCCGCTCGCGCCGCTGGGTGGCCGGGTCCGGCGCCAGCGTGGCCGCGTATTCGGGGTCGGGCTCTATCTCGGCGTCCGGGTCGAAGCCGTCCTCGTAGCGCAGCTCGTCGTCGATGCCGTACGGGTCGTCGATCTCGACGTCGCCGACCCACGGCGTCTGCGCCGTCCTCGCCTCGGCGCCCAGCGGCGCCGGCGCGGTGGCGTCGACCTCGACGGTGAACGTCGCCACCGCGGGTTTGGTGTCGGTGCCGTACGTCCCCGGCGCCTCGTGCTCGGCGCTGTGCGGACCGCTGGTCAATGTTCCTCCTCGACCGCTCCTCCCGGTGAGCGGCTGCGCCTGCGGTTCGGCGTATGCGAATTCGCTCACCTGCCGGTCTCCCTTTTCCATCCGTGCTCGGGGCGAGGCCCCCCAATCCCGTCGGCCCCGGCGGCCCGCGCCCCCGCCGGGCTTGCGGCGAGGCGTGCGGTCCACGGCGGGCATTGTCCCGCGGGACGGCCTCAATTGTCGACCTATGTATTCATCGCTCTGACGTCAAAGTGGCAGTGCGACTCTAGGCTTCGTCGTCCAATTACAGCAAGGCGAGGTCGCTCCTCTGGCGCAACGCGCGGGAGGACACGTAATTTCGTCGACATATCATCATCACGAGCCGGTTCAAGCGCCCCGTGATGCACGCAGCGGCATAGGGCGACGCCGTTCTGACACCGCGGAGTATTACTCACCGTCAGCTGACGGATCGTTCGCGCCCGCGCCGATCGTCCCGGGCAGTGGTCTGCGGCGCCACTATGGCAATCTGCTATAGTGCGGATTGCCATAGCTGGATGGGAGTGGGTGATGGCGCGCTGGGATCTCGTGGGCACCACGGTGCTCGCGCTGCTCACACAACGCCCCCGGCATCCGTATGACATGCACCGCTTCGTCCTCGACACGCACAAGGACTACATCGTCGGGCTGCCGCGCAGCCTGTACCACGCGATCGACCGGCTCGAGCGCGACGGCATGATCGAGCCGGCGGAGACGAGCCGCGAAGGCCGCGGGCCGGAGCGGACCATCTACCGGATCACCGCCGAGGGGCGCGAGGAGCTGGCCCATCGGGTGCGCAGGATGCTCGAGCACCCCGACTCGGACAGCGCCGTCATGTACGCAGGACTCTCAATCGTCGCCGCGCTTCCGGTGTCTGAAGCCGAGCGTTCGCTTCAGGCCCGCGCCGCGCGCGTGGAAGGGGTGATCGCGACCCTCGACGCGGTCCTGGCCGGGCTGGACCTGCCGCGCGTGCTGCTGTTGGAGGCCGACTACGCCAGAGCACTGCGGGCCGCGGAGCTGGCTTGGCTGCGCTCGGCCCTGGCCGACCTCCGCTCCGGCGCGCTGGCCTGGCCGGATCCGAAGATGCCCAGCGGCGAACACGCCGAGAACGACACCGACGCGCACCCGGAGCCCGGAGGGACTGTGACCGGAGAATGATCAGAGCACGCGCCTTCGTGAAGCGGGGCGTGCCGCTGGCGGAGGCGAGCGGGCTCGTGCCGCTGCCGCCCGACGAGGTGCGCCGCATGCTCGCGGCCCGCCTGGACGGCGCCCGGCTGGAGCAGCACGGTGAGACCGCCGTCCTCGCGGTCCAGGGCGGCTGGTGGTACCGGGGCGAGTACAGCATGACCGCCCGCGGCGAGGGCACCGAGGTTACCTATCGCGTCTTCAACGTTGCCGAGCACGCCCGTTGGGTCGTGCCGCTGGTCAACCACCGCTTCGTCGGATTCGCAGAGGCCTGTCGCGGCGGGCTCGCGCGGCTTCTGGCGGCCGTCAGCGAAGAGCCCCGGTGACGGCGTAGATCGCGCCACTGGGGCTTCCGCTTCCGCATGCCTACGCGAGGACTTCCTCGAGCTTGAGCGACGGCAGTCCGTGCGCCTCGCCGACCGGGGCGTAGGTCAGCTCGCCTGCGTGCGTGTTCAGGCCGAGGGCGAGCGCGCGGTCCGCGCGGCAGGCCTCACGCCAGCCCCTGTTAGCCAGCTCGACCGCGTAGGGCAGCGTCACGTTCGTCAGCGCGTTCGTCGAGGTGTTGGCCACCGCGCCCGGCATGTTCGCCACGCAGTAGAACACCGACTCGTGCACCTTGAACGTCGGCTCGGCGTGCGTGGTCGGGCGCGAGTCCTCGAAGCAGCCGCCCTGGTCGATCGCGATGTCCACCAGCACCGAGCCCGGCCGCATCCGGGACACCGTCTCGTTGGTCACCAGCTTCGGCGCGCGGGCGCCCGGGATCAGCACCGCGCCGACCACCAGGTCGGCGTCCAGCACCGCGCGTTCCAGCGCGAACGCGTTCGAGGCCAGGGTCTTGATCTGGTTGCCGAACACCTTCTCCGCGTCGCGCAGCTTGGCGATGTCCCGGTCCAGCAGGGTCACCTCGAAGCCCATGCCGGCCGCGATGGTGGTGGCGTGCCAGCCGGACACCCCGGCGCCGATCACCACGGCCTTGGCCGGCGCGACGCCCGGCACCCCGCCCGGCAGCACCCCGCGCCCGCCCGAGAAGCGCATCAGGTTGTACGCGCCGACCTGCGGGGCCAGCCGGCCGGCCACCTCGGACATCGGGGCCAGCAGCGGCAGCGAGCCGTTCGGCAGCTGCACCGTCTCGTAGGCGATCGCGGTCACCCGCCGCTCCAGCAGCGCGTCGGTGCACTCGCGCGAGGCGGCCAGGTGCAGGTAGGTGAACAGGGTCTGGCCCGGCCGCATCCGGTGGTATTCGCTCGCGATCGGCTCCTTGACCTTCAGGATCAGCTCGCCGGCCGCCCACACCTCGTCCGCGGTGCCGATGATCTTCGCCCCGGCCGCGGCGAACTCGGCGTCCGGAAGGGAGGAGCCGACCCCGGCCTGCGTCTCGACGAGCACGTCATGGCCCGCGCTCACCAGTTCGTGCACCCCGGCCGGCGTGATCGCGACGCGGTATTCGTTGTTCTTGACTTCGCGGGGGATACCGACTTTCACAGCGATCGTCCTTCGTCCGTAACGGAGTAGTCCGCGGCGCTGACGGATGCTCAGGCGGCGCGCGGTGCCTTGGATGTGGGCGCGGGATAGCTGCGCGGCTATGTCAGGACCATGGCATCTGATCAGCTTCTGATCGCCCAGGCTTCTACGAGAGTAGCCCGGCGCGGCCATTGTGGGCGCCTTACATGCTGCGTAGCGTTTCGGATAAGCTCCGACGCTGTGTCACCTTTTTCACTCTTGCTTCCAGGCGAAAACCGTCGCTGACCTTGGAATCCAAGGCTGGCGACGGTTTTTGGGTGTGCTCGGTCGCAGATCGGGAGGCTCAGAAGGGGCGGGCCGGCCAAGGGGCGTCCGCCGGGCGCAGCGCGTCCAGACCGCCTGGCCGGGTGAACGCCGCGTGCAGCGCCAGGGCGGCCACGACGGAGGATCCGGTGCCCACACGCCCGGCCAGCACCGCCTCCAGCAGCTCGCCGCGCGGGACCCAGCGGCTGACCAGGCCCGCCTCCTCGGCCACCCGGGCGAACGGCTCGCCGTCGGCCTCGCTGAAGTCGCGGGCCAGGAACAGCCGCATCGCCTCGTCCGACGAGCCCGCGGTGTTCCAGTAGTCGGCCAGCACCGCCCAGCGCCCGGCCTTGAGGTGCGCCTCCTCGTAAAGCTCCCGCTCGGCCGCCGCGAGCGGCGCCTCGCCCGGCTTGTCCAGCAGGCCGGCCGGCAGCTCCCACAGCTGGTGCCGGACCGGGTGCCGGTACTGGCGCAGCATCAGGACCCGCTCGGCGTCGTCGAGCAGCACGACGGCCACCGCGCCGGGGTGCACGATGTACTCGCGGTTGGCCACGGAGCCGTCGATCATGCGGACCCGGTCCCGGCGGAAGGTGGCGATCCCTCCGTGCGCCAGGTCGGTGCTCGACTCGACCGGCCACTGCTCCGGCGCGTCCGCCAGCGGCCCGCCGGCTAACGCGTCCTCAGATCGTGCGCCGGGCGCGATTTCTTCAGCTTCTTCAGCCATGGAAGCCCATCGTAGGGTCCTCGCGGCCGGCCGCGCCCTGATGCGCCGTCACTGCTGTCATTCGTGTCATTTGGCCCGCCGCCGCACCGCCGCGGCCACGAGCCCCGCGAACAGCGGATGCGGCCGGGTCGGCCGGGAGCGCAGCTCCGGGTGCGCCTGCGTGGCCACGAAGAAGGGGTGCTGGTCCCGCGGCAGCTCGACGAACTCGATCAGCCGGCCGTCCGGCGAGGTCCCGGAGAACTGCAGCCCGCTGGCCGCGATCTTCTCCCGGTAGTCGTTGTTCACCTCGTACCGGTGCCGGTGCCGCTCCTCGATCCGGTCGGCGCCGTAGAGCTCGCGCACGATCGAGCCCTCGGCCAGGTCGGCCGGGTAGAGCCCGAGCCGCATCGTTCCGCCGAGGTCGCCCCCGCCGGCCAGGATGTCGACCTGGTCCTTCATGGTCGAGATGACCGGGTGCGCGGTGCCCTCGTCGAACTCGGACGAGCCGGCGTCGGCGATCCCGGCCAGGTCCCGCGCGGTCTCGATCACCATGCACTGCAGGCCGAGGCACAGGCCCAGGGTCGGCAGCTTGTTCTCCCGCGCGTACTTCACCGCGTTGATCTTGCCCTCGATGCCGCGCACCCCGAAGCCGCCGGGCACGCAGACCGCGTCCACCCCGGCCAGCTGCCGCGCCGCCCCGGCGTCGGTCTCGCACGAGTCCGAGGCGACCCACTTGATGTTGACCTTGGTGTCGTTGGCGAAGCCGCCCGCGCGCAGCGCCTCGGTGACCGACAGATAGGCGTCCGGCAGGTCGATGTACTTGCCGACCAGGGCGACGGTCACCTCGTTCTTCGGGTGGTGCACCCGGCGCAGCAGCTCGTCCCAGACGGTCCAGTCCACGTCCCGGAACGGCAGGTCGAGCCGGCGCACCACGTACGCGTCCAGGCCCTCGGCGTGCAGGACCTTCGGGATGTCGTAGATCGACGGCGCGTCCGCCGCGGTCGCCACCGCCTCCTCGTCCACGTCGCACATCAGCGAGATCTTGCGCTTGATCGAGTCCGGGATCGGCCGGTCCGCCCGGCACACGATGGCGTCCGGCTGGATGCCGATCGAGCGCAGCGCGGCCACCGAGTGCTGCGTCGGCTTGGTCTTCAGCTCGCCGGACGGCCCGATGTAGGGCACCAGCGAGATGTGCAGGAAGAAGCAGTTGGCCCGGCCGATCTCGTGCCGCACCTGCCGGGCCGCCTCCAGGAACGGCAGCGACTCGATGTCGCCGACCGTGCCGCCGACCTCGGTGATCACGACGTCGGGCGGCGCGCCGTCCACCGTCATCGCGTCCATCGCCTGGATCCTGGCCTTGATCTCGTTGGTGATGTGCGGGATCACCTGCACCGTGTCGCCGAGGTATTCGCCGCGCCGCTCCTTGGCGATCACCGAGGAGTACACCTGGCCGGTGGTCACGTTCGCCGAGCCGTGCAGGTCGGTGTCCAGGAAGCGCTCGTAGTGGCCGATGTCCAGGTCGGTCTCGGCGCCGTCGTCGGTCACGAAGACCTCGCCGTGCTGGAACGGGTTCATCGTGCCGGGGTCGACGTTGAGGTAGGGGTCGAGCTTCTGCATGGTCACCCGCAGGCCGCGGGCCTTGAGCAGCGCGCCGAGGCTGGAAGCCGTCAGGCCTTTGCCGAGGGAGGAGGCGACGCCGCCGGTGACGAACAGGTGCTTGGTCGGGCGGCGGGAAGACGGGTGCGCGGTGGCGGACCTGCTGGGCACTGACAACGTGGGGCTCCCGTGGTCGTTACGAGCGATTGGCCGGGTGGCGAACGGCCGGTCATCCACGGGCTACCAGCTTAACAGCCTGGGCCGTCAACGCCGGAACGCTGGCGCAGCGCGCACGCCCGGTGCCACGATGGGCGGGCACGTCGACCCGGCGCCTCGCGGCCCGGGTCCACCGGTCGGTCGGGAGGCGCCGTGGACAGCGAGCGGCGAAGGATGCACCGGGTGGCGTGGACGGGTGCCGGCGCCATGGCGCTTCCGGTGGTGTTCCTCGCGAACCAGTCGATGGACGCCTGGCGGCAGCAGGAGTTCACCGGGCTCTTCACCGGGACGGGCGCCTCGCTCGAGCTGCAGGTGATGGGCCTGCTGGCCGAGATCCTCGAGTACTTCTCCTGGCGCTGGTCGCCCACGGACGCCATCTCCCGGCTCAGCGCCACGACGTCCATATCGGTCGGCTCCGGCTCGGTGGCCGCGCAGGACGTGTCAGACCTCGCCTATGCCGCGCTGGCCTGGCTGCTCCTGGCCGCCCTGGCGAGGTCCCTGCGGCCGCGTCCCGGGCGGGTGGCGCTGGGCGCCGCGGCCTGGGGCGCCTCGCTGCTCGCGGCCGCGCTGTCCGGGCTGGTCGTGCCCCAGCTCTTCGGCGTGCCGGTCGCGGACACCGGCGTCCTGGTGACCATGACCGGCGAGATGGCCTCCCGGGCGCCCGGCGGCTTCCTCTTCGGGGCGTTCGCGGCACTGGTCGTCGTGGCCGTGGAAGAGGCGGTGGCGCGGTGGAGTCCAGGACCGGCAGCGGGAGGGCCGGAATCGGACGGAGCGACGGCAGCGCCGCCCGCGGAGGGCGGCTCGCAGCCGGCCGGAGAGTCCGCGGCGCGGTTCGGCGCGGGCAACGCGGCCGTGATCCCGGAGCCGCGCCCCGGCGACGCGGAGCCGCAGGCCGACGGCATCGGACCGCCCGTCGGCTCGGACGTGGAGTTCCTCGGCGACTTCGAGTTGGGCGAGGCCGGCCCGCCGGGCGCCGGGCGCTGAGCGGCTGTCCGACCGGTGGACGCTCCCGTCCCACGGTTGGCCCCAAGGGCCCCTCGCTCGATACGCTGACCTCAAGCGATGTGGAGATCTTCTCGATCACCGACCTGATGGGGTGTGGCCGACGTGGCGGTGCGCGCAGTACGCGGAGCTGTCCAGGTGGACGCGGACGAGCGCGACCTCGTGCTCAAGGCGACCACCGAGCTGGTGACGGCGCTGTTCGAGGCGAACGGGTTCACCGCGGACGACGTGATCTCCATGGTCTTCACCACCACCCCCGACCTGGTCAGCGAGTTCCCCGCGCTGGCCGCGCGCGGGCTGGGGCTGGTCGACACCCCGCTGCTGTGCGCGAGCGAGATCGCCGTGGCCAAGGCGCTGCCGCGGATCGTGCGGATCCTGGCGCACGTCGAGACGATGCGGTCCAAGCAGGAGATCCAGCACGTGTACCTCGGCGGAGCCACCGCGCTGCGCCGTGACATCGCGCAGTAGGCAGCCGGCCGACGCGCAGGCAACGGAGGGCGGAGCATGCGTACAGCGGCCGTGATAGGTACCGGCATGATCGGGACCTCGGTCGGGCTGGCGCTCAGCCGGCACGGAGTCGACGTCTACCTCGCCGACCGGGACGAGAACGCGATGCGGACCGCCGCGTCGTTCGGCGCCGGCCGGGCCGTGGAACCGTCCGAGCAGGTCGACCTCGCCGTGATCGCCGTGCCGCCCGCGCATATCGCCGCGGTGCTGGCTGAGGCGCAGAGCCGGAATCTCGCGCACTCCTACACCGACGTCGCCTCCGTGAAGGACGGCCCCCGGCACGCGGTGGCCGCCCTCGGCGTCGATCAGGTCACGTACATCGGCGGCCACCCGCTGGCCGGTCGCGAGGTCTCCGGCCCGCTGGCCGGCCGCGCCGACCTGTTCGAGGGCCGTCCGTGGGTGCTCACCCCGACCGCCGAGACCGGCCGGGAGACGCTGAACCGCGCGCTGGAGCTGATCTCGCTGTGCGGCGCGGTGCCGGTGGTGATGGACGCGCCCGAGCACGACTACGCGGTCGCCCTGATCTCGCACGCGCCGCACCTGGTCTCCTCGCTGATGGCTGCGCGGCTGGAGCACGCCTCCGAGGACGCGTCCCGGATCGCCGGACCCGGCCTGCGCGACGTCATCCGGATCGCGGCCGGCGCCCCCGGCATGTGGGAGGAGATCCTTACCGCGAACGCCACCGCGGTCGCCGACGTGCTCGACGACTACGCGGCCGACCTCGCCGCAGTGGTCGCCGCGCTGCGCGCCCTGGCCGCACAGGATCCGGATAAGCACGCCGCCGGACGTGATGCGCTGACAGATCTGTTGCGCCGGGGGAATTCCGGCCACGCCCGCATCCCCGGCAAGCACGGCGCGCCGCGCGCCGTCTACACCCAGGTCGCGGTCGCCATCTCGGACGAGCCCGGCGGCCTCGCCCGGCTGTTCGCCACCGCCGGCAAGGCCGGGGTCAACATCGAGGACGTGAGCATCGAGCACTCGCCCGGCCAGCAGGCCGGACTGGTCACCATGATGGTCGCCCCCGAGGCCGCGGAGCTGCTCGCCGAGCGGCTGGCGGAGCGCGGCTGGACGGTCCAGCTCTGAACGACGGTACCCTGTGCTCTGACCGGCCTTTCGCCGGCGCGGGCAGGGGAGCGGCCGGGTGGCTACCATCCGGCACAGCCGAAACACGAATGGTGTGAGCGTGGCGGACAGCGTGACCGATCGGCTCGGCGAGTCGGTCGCCGTACCCATCACCCTGGCGATCGACGGGCCGTCTGGCTCCGGGAAGTCGAGCGTCTCCAGGGCGGCCGCGATCCGGCTGGGCCTGCAGTACCTGGACACCGGCGCACAGTACCGGGCGATGACCTGGTGGATGCTGCAGCACGGGGTCGACGTCGCGGACAGGGCGGCGGTCGCCGCGGCCTGCGACAAGCCCTCGATCGAGTCCGGCACCGACCCGCTCGACCCGGCCATCGCGGTGGACGGCAGGAGCGTCGCCGGCGCGGTCCGCACGCCGGAGGTCACCGCGGCGGTCTCGGCCGTCGCGGGCGTGCAGGCGGTGCGCGACCAGCTGATCGCGCTGCAGCGCCTGATCATCCGTCAGGCGCGCGAGCAGCACGGCGGGATCGTGGTCGAGGGCCGCGACATCGCGGACGTGGTCTGCCCCGCCGCGGAGTGCAAGATCTACCTGACCGCATCGGTCGAGGCGCGGGCGGCGCGGCGCAACATGGAGCTGGTCGGCGGTCCCGGCGCCGCGCAGACCGGGCTCGACCTGGCCCGCCGCGACGCCGAGGACGCCAAGACGACCCGGCCGCTGGACGCGGCGCCCGGCGCGATCGTCGTCGACGCCACGGACATGACGCTGGACCAGGTGGTCGACCGGGTCGCCGAGCTCGCCGCCGCGGCCCGCGGCTGAGCGGCGCCGGCCGGCCGCGCCGGCGGAAATGGTCGTCCGCGCTCCCGCGGCCATGGACAATGGTGGGGGGTGCGGCGCCGCGGCGCCGCAGCGGGCTTCAGGACCTCTGACGGATGCTGCGAACACCGATTGCAGCGAACACAAAATCTGGAACGGCGTGGCGATGAGCATCGATGACAGCGGGTCCGGCTTCGCGGACCGCTTTACCGGCAGCGCCGTCGCCGACGACGACCTCGACGCGCCGTTCGACCCGAGCGAGTTCGTCGACGAGTTCGGCAACGCCGGCCCGATCCCCGGCCTGGGCGGCGCCGAGCCGGACGCCGGGGCCGGCGACACCGCGGCGCTGCCGGTGCTCGCCGTGGTCGGCCGTCCGAACGTCGGCAAGTCCACGCTGGTCAACCGGATCCTCGGGCGCCGCGAGGCGGTCGTGCAGGACGTGCCCGGCGTCACCCGCGACCGGGTCTACTACGAGGCGAACTGGTCCGGGCGCCGGTTCACCGTGGTCGACACCGGCGGCTGGGAGCTCGACGTGGCCGGGCTCGACGCCCGGGTCGCCGAGCAGGCCGAGATCGCGGTCGAGCTGGCCGACGTGGTGGTCCTCGTGGTCGACGCGACGGTCGGCCTGACCGACACCGACGAGGCCTTCGTCAGGGTGCTGCGTCGGGCCGGCAAGCCGGTGCTGCTGGCCGCGAACAAGGTGGACAACCTGCAGCAGGAGGCCGAGGCCTCCGCGCTCTGGTCGCTCGGCCTCGGCGAGCCGCGCGCGGTGTCCGCCATGCACGGCCGGGGCAGCGGAGAGCTGCTCGACGCGATCCTCGAGGCGCTGCCCGAGCCGCCGCGGGAGCAGTTCGGCGCCGGGGCGGGACCGGGCGGGCCGCGCCGGATCGCCCTGGTCGGCAAGCCGAACGTGGGCAAGTCCTCGCTGCTGAACAAGCTGGTCGGGCAGGAGCGGGTGGTGGTCGACCCGGTGGCCGGCACCACCCGGGACCCGGTGGACGAGCTGGTCGAGCTCGGCGGGCGGACCTGGCGCTTCGTCGACACCGCCGGGATCCGCCGCCGGGTGCACCAGGCCTACGGCGCGGACTTCTACGCCTCGCTGCGCACCGCGGCCGCGATCGAGAAGGCCGAGGTGGCCGTGGTGCTCATCGACGCCAGCGAGCGGCTGGCCGAGCAGGACACCCGGATCATCTCCAAGGCCGCCGAGGCTGGCCGGGCGCTGGTGATCGCGTACAACAAGTGGGACCTGATGGACGACGAGCGGCGGCACTACCTGGAGCGGGAGATCGAGCAGGACCTGGTCCAGGTGACGTGGGCGCCGCGGGTGAACATCTCCGCGCAGACCGGCCGGCACGTGGAGAAGCTGGTGCCGGCGATCGAGGCGGCGCTGGCCGGCTGGGAGACGCGGGTGCCCACGGCGAGGCTCAACGCCTTCCTCGGCGCGCTGGTGGCCGAGCACCCGCACCCGGTGCGCGGCGGCAAGCAGCCCCGGATCCTGTTCGGGACGCAGGCCTCGAGTATGCCGCCCCGGTTCGTGCTGTTCGCCTCGGGCTTCCTGGAGGCCGGGTACCGGCGGTTCCTCGAGCGGCGGCTGCGCGAGGAGTACGGCTTCGCCGGCACGCCGATCGAGATCTCGGTGCGGGTGCGGGAGAAGCGCGGCCGCGGGCCGAAGTGACGCGCCGCGCGGCGGATGCAGACCGGCCGGCCGGGCTGACCCGGCCGACCGGTCCAGATATGGCAGGAGTCTGTCAGTAGGCGGCGCAGAAGCGGCGGCCGACGTGCTGGGGCTTCTCGGCCTCGTCGATCAGCGCGACCGCGAAGTCCTCGGCCGAGATGAAGCTCTTGCCGTCCGGGTCGGAGAGCAGGTCGTCCCCGCCGAGCCGGAAGACGCCGGTGCGCTCGCCCGGGGCGATCTCCGCCGCCGGGCTGAGGTACGTCCACTGCACGTCGGACACGCCGCGCAGCCGCTCCAGGACCTCGATGTGCGACTGCGCCTCGCTCTTGTAGGCGTCCGGGAAGCCCGGCAGGTCGAACAGCGGGGTGCCGCCGACCAGCAGGCTGCTCGCGCCGCCGACCACGATCAGCCGCGGCGCGCCGCCGCCGAGCGAGCGCAGTGCGCCGAGCACGCTGTCGAAGAGCCCGGCCATCGCCGCGCGCTTGTCCTCGAGGGTGGCCTCGGGCGTGCGCGGCGGGCCGATCGAGACGATCACCGCGTCGGCCCCGGCGGCGAGCTTCGCCACGAGCTGCTCGTTCACGGCGTCGCCGGCGACCTTGGTGAGGCCCGGGTGCTCGTCGGTGATCCGCGCGGCGTCGCGGGCCACCCCGGTCACCGTGTCGCCGCGGCCGAGCGCCTCGCGCACCGCGCGCTGGCCGATCATGCCGCTGGCGCCGAAAATCACGATCTTCGCCATGCTGGTCGTCTGCTCCTTGGAGTGGGTATCGGGGATCGGTCGGATCGTCTGACGGTCCGTCATTCGTCGTCGGACAGTGGTTCCTTGTCGGAATTGGCGGCGACCTCGTCCAGCACGGCGCGGAAGGTCTCGGCCTCCTGCGCGCCGGAGACGGCCCAGCGGCCCTCGAAGACGTAGGTCGGCACCGAGGTCACGCCGATCTCGCGCGCCTCGGCGAGCTGCGCCGCGACCTCCTTCGCGCCCTCGTCCGAGGCGAGGTAGGCCGCCGCGCGGGCGCGGTCCATGCCGACCTGTCCGGCGAGATCGGCCAGCTGCTCCGGATCGCCGACGTCGCCGCCCTTCGCGAACCGCGCCTCGAACAGCTTCTCCTTCAGGGCCGCCTGGAGCGCCGGGCCGTACTCCGTCCGGGCCAGGTGCAGCAGCCGGTGGCCGAGCAGGGTGTTGACGTGCAGCGCGTGCTCGAAGTCGAACCCGATGCCCTCGCCGGCGCCGATCGCCGCGACCTTCTCGTCCATCGCGGCCGAGCCGGGGCCGTACCTGCTGTCCAGGTAGGCCCGGTGCGACGAGGCGACCGCCGGGGCCTGCGGATCGAGCTGGTAGGGCTGGTAGACCACCTCGACCGCGGCACGGTCGGGGAAGGCGCTCAGGGCCCGCTCGAACCGGTGTTTCCCGATGTAGCACCACGGACAGGCGATGTCGCTGTAGATCTCGACCTTCATGCCCGGCACAACGGGCGCGGCGCCGGGACAATTCCTGACCGGGCCGGCTCCCGGGCCAGCGCCCTATTTCGCCGCCGTGCGTATGATCGCAAGGTGGATGACGAGTCGGGCGCAGACGACCGCCGCAGGGCGCAGGCATGACGGAGACCGCGCCGACCGGCGGGCCCGAGCCGGGCAGCCGCGGCGGCTACCGCGTCTTCTTCGCGCAGGACGGCCGCCTCGATCCGCCGATGCTCGCCGCGGTGGCCCGGCTGCTGGCCGAGACCGCGCAGCGCGGCGAGGCGGTGGGCCTGCCCTCGACAATCACCGAGGCCGAATATGCCGGTCAGCTGCGCGACCTGCTCGGCCAGGTCGCGCGCGGAGACGCGGGGCTCGTGGTCGCGGCCGCCCCGAACGGCGAGGTCGTCGCGAGCGCGCAGTGGACCCGCAGCGGCTACCGGACCCAGCACGTGCTCGGGGTGGTCGACCGGGTCGCCGTGCTGCCCGAGCGCCGCGGCGGCGGCATCGGCGGCGAAGTGGTCGCCGCGATCTGCGGGCACGCGCGCGAGCACGGCATCGAGGTGCTGGAACTGACCGTGCGCGGCAACAACCACGCCGCGATCGCGCTCTACGAGCGGCTGGGATTCCGGCGCTCGGGGCTGCTGCCCGGCGTGGTCGCGCTCGGCCCGGTCCGGCACGACGTGGTGATCATGTGCCGCGAGTTCGAGCGGCCCGCCGGACTCGACCTGCTCGGAAGCCTGCCGGCCGGCGGCGGGGCGAGCCTTCCGCGTGCGGTGACCGGCGGCCCCGGCTGGCAGCGCACCGAGCGGCTGCTGCTCTGCCTGCCCGACCCCGCGACCGACGCGGATGCGTACTTCGCGATCAACGCCGACCCGGCCGCCAACCGGCACAACCCGCAGCCGCTGATCGCCGATCCGGCGGCCGGCCGCAAGCCGCTGCTGGACTGGTCCCGGCACTGGGCCGAGTACGGGTACGGATACTGGACCGTGCGCGACCCGGCGGACGGATCCGTCCTCGGCTTCGGCGGCATCATGCCGCCGTTCGAGCTCAACCCGCACCTGAACCTCTACTACCGCTTCCGGCCCTCGGCGTGGGGCCGCGGCTACGCCACCGAGATGGGCCGCGCGGCGCTGGCCCTGGCCGCCAAGGAGGCCCCGGGCATCCCGGTCGCGGCCATGATCCGGCCGTCGAACGAGCCTTCGATCCGGGTGGCCGAGCGCCTCGGCCTGCGCCACGACCAGGACGTGCAGCGGGAGAGCGGCCTGTTCGCGCGGTATCTGATCGTTCCGTGACGCGTGGTGTCAGGCGAGCCAGTCGGCGTAGTGGGTGGGCGCGATGCGGGCGTCGCCCGGGTCCGTGAGGGCGTTGCCGTGCACGACGGCGAACATGCCGGCGGCCTCGTCGGTGACGACGCTGCGTCCGTCGGGCTTGGCGGCCAGCGTGATTCGGC
>DASYAE010000265.1:0-40899 GCA_036501535.1 Actinocrinis sp.
CCCCCGGCCGCTACACCGCCCCCGACACCCTGCTCGCCTTCCTCAGCCAACTCTGAAATGTCGCGCCCAACCCCGAGTACCATCACCCCGACCAGGCCGAACAGTCCGGCATCGGCATAGCCGGGCAGTCTACATATCCCAGAAAATCACAGCCCTCATCGAGGTGGACGATGCGCGTCTTGTCCTCGTTGAAGGCCAGGCCCCTGGGCGCCAGCCACACGGTCAACCTGTCTTTGACCTGTTCTGCCTCGCCTCGGCTGTGACAGAGCACGACCATGTCGTCTGCATAGCGGACCGCGACGGGACACCCCGCCTCGGTCTCACCGGCGTGGGCGCCGGTTCGCCGGTAGCGCACCCCGGCAGCCTGCTCCATACCGTGCAGCGCCACGTTCATGAGCACGGGGGAAACCACCCCGCCTTGCGGGGTCCCCTCGTGCATCGGGGCGAAACGACCCTGATCGATCACACCCGCCTTCAACCATCCCTCGATCATTCCCCGACCGGGGAACGTGCCGAGCGAGGCCAGAAGGTGATCATGATCGATTCGGTCGAACGCCGCCGCCAGGTCCGCGTCAAGCACCCACTGCCGTTTCGGGAACTTACCCTTGACGGTCTGGAAGATCGCTTGAATCGCGTCATGGCAGCCGCGGCCGGGCCGAAACCCGTAGGAGCGCGGTTCGAACCGCGCCTCCCACTCCGGTTCCAACGCGTTGACCGCCAGAGCCTGAAGAGCCCTGTCGGCGATCACGGGAATCCCGAGGCCGCGCCGTCGTCCGTTCGCCTTGGCTATATACACCCGCTTAACCGGCTTGGGTGTCCACGGCCTGGCCCGGCGCTGCACCCAGTCGGCCAGCTCGGCCTTCTGAGACGCCAGCAGCGCCGTCCGCCCGTCGACGCCCGCCGTCGCGCGGCCGGCATTGATCTCGGTCACCCGGCGCACGCTCACCCGAGCGTTCGCCTGCGACCTGAGCATCAACTTCTGTAGATTTCGGACCTTCTTGAGGTCCCCTGCCTGCGATGCCGTGAAGATGCGCTGCCGCAAACGCCGTACCTCGTCCTCGGCCGCCCGCCAGTCTATCGACAGCCAGTCGGAGACGCCGTCCTCCGGTCCGTTCACCATCCCGATTTCAGGCACCACGGCCACAGCCGCCAGCACCTGTCCCGTCATGGCGTCCAACTTGCCCTTCGGTTCCGGCATCCTTGTTCATCGCCTCCGCACAGGCCCACCTGATCCACGTCAGCTCCCTTTCGGGCCGGACCCAGGTCCGTATCCGGCCGGTTATCCGGAGGCGATCGGCGAAGGAGCCGACCATACGCCCCGGTTTCCCGCTGCCTTTCGGCCACCGGCGTTCGCTTCTTGGATCATCCTGCGCCCGCTGGGGAATCGGGCCTTCCTCACGGTCGGCTTGCCGGACCCAGACCCTCGGATCCGGACCCCATCGGGGTTGTCACGTTCCACACGAGTCAGATACGACCGGGGCGGGGTGCCCCCTCTACTCCGGGGCGGCGGTGTCCTCCCGGTCGACAAGGAATCCCCGACCGGCGCCTGCCGCTTCACAACGGCCAGCCCTATCCTCCGCTGCCACAACCCATCGGCGGAGTGCAAGATCACGAAGCATCATCAGGGGTTCACTCACGTTCACCCGTCCGGTCTTCCCCTCGCCGGTAGCCCGCGGATGGAACGCGGGCCCTTGGGCTTCTACCCCCGAGCTTCGCACCCCGCGATCACTCGCGACGCACGTCGGGGTGGGGACAGGCCTTGAACACTGGCCCGGATCTACACCGTCGACATCAGCCGACCTCCATCGGTGAGCTCACTACACTCGTGCGACCTCGCGTCGCACCTCCTTCTTTTTGGTGTCCACGCTGATCACGGGCTGGCCCTGGGCCAGCAACGCGCGGGTGGTGTCGTTGATGTGGGAAACTGCCGGTCGCGGTCCTCGCCGTGGGCTGCTGTGCCTTCCAGGACCTTCGCGGTGCCGCGCAGGCTGTAGCCGTGTTCGCGCAGCAGGCGCCCCACCGTGGTGTGGCAGAGATCGAACCCATGATTGACCAGCTCATCAGCGAGGGAGCGGGTGGATTTCACCGTCCAGCGCAGCGGGTTTTGCGGATCGCCGCGCTCTTCCGGCTCGATCAGCGCGTCCAGCACCGGCCATAGCTCTGGGTAGGTCAGTTCGATCCCCCGCCGTCCAGCCCCAGCGCGCCTGGTGCTCTCGACCGGGGCGCCCTCCTCGAGGACATCGCGCATCCCCGCGCCCACCGTGCTGCCGGAAAGTCCCGCCGCCGCTGCGACCGCGCCGGCCGAACCATCACCGAAGGCCAAGGCCAGAGCCCCGGCCGACAAACGCAAGAGTTTCTCATCCAGGTACGGTGACATCGAGATGAAGAAGGAACCTGCGATATGATCACGAACGTCCGGATCGATCCTCATACCATATGAACGAGCTGCGACACGCGAGGTTACGACTTAAAAACCTCCAGCTCCATTGGGCCTGCGGCCAGCTCCTGGTTCACGAGTTGCGTCACTTGCAGGTACATGTCGTTGAAGCAGGCTACGCCGTCGTCCGGCGGCAGGTCCTTTTCGATCTGCTGCATTCGCGCGATCACGTCGGCGATGGTGCCAGGAGCTCCGATCGGCATGCCAGCCACTTTTCCTGTCGGGGATTCTCGCGGGCTGGTCGGAGAGTACACGGAAGCCGCCCAGCTCACGCGGTATTCGTATCCCTCACACGGGTGAGTGGCGAGTGGAGTCGTTCGATTTCTCCAGAGTTCTCGTCCGCATCCCATCGGATCATAAGAATGGCTCCGTCGAGGCGGCGCTGAATCGCGGTTCCCTGTTGTGCGTCGTACGGCCATTGGGGCTACCGGCGCGGCTGGTTGTCGCCTGCCGGGTCGAGCGCGTTGTTCATGGCCGCAAGGACGCGGATCGCGCAGCGCAGGTCATCGGGGTCGATGGCCGGCAGGGCGGCCTCGCGGGCCTGCCGGAACGCCGTGTCGCCGCGCCGGACCAGCTCGGTGCCGGCCGGGGTGAGGGTGACGGTGTTCTCCCGGCGGCTGTGCGCCGAGGGCTCGACGTTCATCAGCCCCGCGGAGACCGCGTTGTCGATCTGGCGGCTGACGGTGCCCTTGGTCAGGCCGAGCCGGTCGGCGAGCTTCTGCTGGTTCAGCGGGCCGGGGTGGGCATCGGCGACGGACAGCACGAGGAACTGGGCCAGGGAGATGCCCAGCTCCTGCTGGAACAGCGCCTCGCCGGCGCGATCCATCAGGCCGACGACGCGGCGGGTGAGGTACCAGAGCATGGCGAGGTCGTCCGGCATCGGCGGCTGGGGCTCCATGGGTCCAGGATAGCTGTTCGTTTGACAGGCGACGGTTTGAAGTGCAACCGTTGCAGTCGAAACCATTGCCGGCTCTCCGGGAGTACCACATGCGGGTCCTGATAGTCCTCGACCATCCCTACACGCTCGCCTCGGCCGACAACGTCCCGCACCGGCGCAGCTTCACCGCCGCCGTGACTGCGGCGGCCATCCGCGGCATCACTGCCGCCGGACACGAGGCCGACCTGATCGACCTGGCCGCCGACGGGTTCTCCCCCGCGATGACCGGTGCGGACCTGGCCGCCTGGCGGCAAGGCGCCGCGGTCGACCCGCTGGTGCGCGACTACCAGCAGCGCCTGCTGGCCGCCGACCACCTGGTGTTCGCGTTCCCGGTGTGGTGGGAGGCGATGCCCGCGGCCACCAAGGGCTTCCTGGACCGGGTGCTCACCAAGGGCGTCATGTTCGACGAACTGGCCGGGGCAAAGGGCAACCCGTTCCGCAATCTGATGCCGCGGCTGCGAGCCGTCACGGTGCTGTCCGTCATGACCACGCCGGACAAGGCCTACCGCTGGTGGTACCGCGACCCGCTGACGAAGATCCTGTTCAAGGGCGCCTTCGGCAAGATCGGCATCAGGGATCTGCGGTGGATCAACTTCGACCGGGTCACCGACCGGACTCCCGAACAGCGCGACCGCCTGTTGCACGACACCGAGACCCGTTTCGCCGCGCTCGCTAAGCTGCGGCCGTGTGAGTGAAGAAGAGCCGCTGATCGCAGATGGCTTCACCCGGGGGATCGTGCGGATCGGGGACACGGTGCGCCGACCGCTGCGGCCGTTCAGCCTGACGGTGCAAGCGTACTTAGGCCGTCTGCGCGATGCCGGATTCACCGGCGCACCGCTTCCCCTCGGCGTCGACGAGCAGGGGCGAGAAGTGCTCTCATTCGTCGCCGGTGACGTGGCGCGCTGGCTCCCGCCGGCGCAGAGGGCGGGCAACGAGGTGCTTGAAGCCCTGGCCCGGCTGATCCGCTCGCTGCACGAAGCATCGGCCGGATGGGTGCCGCCGCCCGACGCGGTGTGGGGCGGCGCTCCGGCCAACTCGGGACGCATCGCCGAGTTCGCCGAGTTCGTCGAGTTGGTAAGCCACCGTGACTACGCCTTGGGCAATGTGGTCTTCCGCGACGGGCTGCCCGCCGCGCTGATCGACTTCGACCTGGCCAGGCCGACCACCCGGGTCTACGACATCGCGAACGCGCTGTGGTACTGGGCGCCGCTGCGCGATCCGCGGGACCGGCCGCCCTTGTTGGCGGACGCCGACATCCCTGACCGGGTCGCAGTGTTCGCTGACGCCTATGGCATGACGGCGCGGCAGCGCGCCGAGTTGGTGCCGGTGGCCGTTGACATGGTGCGCCGCTATCACGAGGGTTCCCGCGCCTCGGCCGAGTTGGATCCCGTGTGGCGCAGGGCGTGGGAAGAGGGCGGCGGTCTCGCCGGGACCCCCGCAAAGGATTACCTGCCTCGTGCCGAGGCGTGGATGCGCGAGATCGCCCCGGCGATCGCCGCCAGGCTCGTAGGCATACCAGAGCCGTGACGAAACTGAACGAGCTGCGGATAAGGGGACGCCGACACGGGAGCAGTTGTCTCATTAAGATGTGTGGCGACCACGATATTGGCGAGAGCGCCGACACGGTGGGAAGCGGAAACGGGGTTCTGCGCTCTCTGCGAATGAAGGGGATCCTCATGTCACATCGCGATATCACCACGATCATCGCGTCGCCCGGCCGTCGGGCGCGACGCGGCTTGGCCGGGCTCGCCGCCGCGGCGATGACCGCCGCACTCGCGGTGGCGGTGTCCGCAGTGCCCGCCCACGCGGCGACCGGCACCGTGGCGTACGTGGTCGACAACGGCTCCAACTCGGTCTCGGTGATCGACACGGCCACCAACGCCATCACCGCGACCATCCCGGTCGGCGACAACGCGCGGGATCTGGCGGCCAGTCCGTCCGGCGACCTCGTCTACGTCGCCAACGCGTACTCGAACTCGGTCTCGGTGATCGACACGGCCACCAACACGGTCACCGCGACCATCCCGGTCGGCAACGGCCCCGCCGGTATGGCGTTCAGCCCGTCGGGCGCGGTCGCCTACGTCACCAACTCGAACCTCGACGGCACCGTCTCGGTGATCGACACCGCCACCAGCACGGTGACCGCGACCATCCCGGTCGGCGAGGACCCGGGCAGTGTGGCGGTCAGTCCGGACGGCAGCCTCGTCTACGTCATCAACACGCCCGACGGCACGATGTCGGTGATCGACGCGGCCGACAACACCGTCCTGACGACCAACCAGGTCGGCTCCGCCCCGGAAAGTGTGGCGTTCAACCCGTCCGGCGCCTACGCCTACGTCACCGACTACATCGACAACGTCGTCTGGGTGATCGACACGAGCGACAGCCGGCCGGTCGCGTCCATCCCGGTCGGCATCAACCCGGCCGGTGTGGCGTTCAGTCCGTCCGGCGCCGTCGCCTACGTCACCAACTCCTTCGGCAACACGGTCTCGGTGATCGACACCGCCACCAACACGGTCACCGCGACCATCCCGGTCGGCACCGTCCCGCAGTATGTCGCGGTCAGTCCGTCCGGCGACCTCGTCTACGTCACCAACTACATAGACAGCACGATCTCGGTGATCGACGCGGCCGGCAACACGGTCACCGCGACCATCCCTGGCGGCGACGATCCGTCCGGCGTCGTCCTCCTCAACGCACCCGCCGTGCCGCCGAGTGTCACGGGCCTGAGTCCGAGCATCGGTCCGCTGGCGGGCGGGACGAGCGTGACGGTCACCGGCAGCGGGTTCACCGGCGCCACCGCGGTGGACTTCGGCGCCACCCCGGCGACCTCGTTCACCGTGGACAGCGACACCCGGATCACCGCCGTCGCTCCGGCATCCGGCTACGGCGCGGCCGAAGTCACCGTCACCACCCCGGCCGGCACAAGCACCGCCACCGCCACCGACCGCTACACGTACGTCCAAGACCTCGCACGGGTCACCGCCGCCGGACGCGTCGCCGTCGGCAGCCACGACGCCGAGTTCGAACTGCGCCTGCTGCGCACCGCCGAGGGCGGGCCGATCACCGGGCACCTGGAGTTCAACGACCAGGCCGCCGGCGTGCATCTGGACCGGGCCGCCTTCACCGGCTTCTACCTGACCAGCGCGACCACCGCGTATGCCGCCGGCACCGCCACCTGCCGAATCAGCGGCGCCAGCAGCCCGTGCACGTTCAGCCTGACCGCCACCGACGCGGCCAGCGGCAAGGACGGCTTTACCCTGACCTACAACAACACCACCACCGACGGCGGAACCGTCATCGGCGGCCACGTCACGATCACCCCGTAGGGGACAAAGACGACTAAACTACAAGAAGCGGCGTACAGCGCGCAGCTGGCGGCAGGCCTGCCCATCAGTGAGCTGGCTCGCGCGGTGCTCGTGGAAGGCGATGGAAGAGTTCACCATCGGCACTGCGCGGCCTACATCCACGCCGTTCAGCAGACGGAGTGGTTCAAGGCCGCGTTCACGGCGCACACCGAACCCGTGACCGTCGTGGGGGGCCGCGGCGTCAGCCACGCCGACGCTGCCCTGCGTTGGGTGAAGATCGGCACGAACGACCGGTCGGACGCCGGTAAATGCGAGCACGCATGTCTTCATGAACTCGCGCACATCGTGACCTCCGACTACGGGCTGGCAAGGGAACTGCGCGAGCCGGTTCACGGCAGGGCGAGTAGCAGAGGTCATCATCACGCGTGGCGCGCCAACTTCGTCCTCATCGTGCGGGAGACGCTGGGGAAGCAGGCGGCGCTGCGGCTGAGGCACGAGTTCGACGCGTGGGGGCTGCCGACGCGCAAGTGATCCCCCGCCGATTGTGTCAGTGGTCGTGCGTAGATTGGGCACCGTTCGGCAGCGCGCGCCGAGCGGCGATGGACGACCAGGCCAATCTCGGATTGGGGAATCATGTACCGACAGGGCGACGTCCTGATCGTGCCAGTGGCCGGCCCGGTGGACGAAGCACCGCCGGCGGTCGCTGCGGCGATCGCCGGGATCGCGCCGGCGCAGCGCGATGCGCGCGGGCGGATGGTGCTCGCGTTGGGCGAGGTGACCGGGCACGCGCACGCCGTGGTCGGGAAGGGCGCGCTCTACCCGAGCATCGCAGAGTTCGAACCGATGCACCTGCACCTGCCGCACGGCGGGCGCGTCGTGCATGAGGAGCACGCGGCGTTCACGCTGCCGGCCGGCTGGTACAAGGTGGTACGGCAGCGTGAGTACGAGCCCGGATCGCTTCGGATGGTGGCCGACTGATGCCGGCGGCGCAGGCGGTGTCCGTCGCCGAGGTGGCCGCGGCGGTGGCCGAGAATTGGTCGCGCATCAGTGTGTCGACAGAGCCCGTTGATCGGGCGCAGGCCGAGGCCGCAGTACGTCGGCTCTATGAGCTCGGTGGGATTGCAGCCGCCCCGGAGATCATCTGGTGTCAGTCTCCTGTCGAGGCCGCCCGGCTCGTCGCGCAGGGCGACGGACGCTTCGGCGGCTCGCTGCGCGAGGAACTGCGAACCGGTCCGTGGCTGCGCGCGCGGGCGCAGGTGGCCGACCGGCTCGGCCGGGACGGTTGGCCGCAGGCCTGGCGGGAGACCTGCGGACCGACCGCGGCGGCCGTCCCGCGCCTGGTCGAGCAGATCACCGGCGCCGTGGCCGCGGCCGGCGCGGACGACGCCGAGCGCACCGCGCTGCTCGTGGCGTTGACCTACGCCGACCACGGCCAGCACGACGCGGCCTGGTTGCCGCTGTTCGAGGCGTATCGCGAGGCTGCGATGACGGCTGGTGCGGCGGAAGGTGCGGACGCGCCGGTTCTGCACGCCCTGTCCCGGGTTGCCGAGCAGGTGCACTGGTGGTGGCCGTTTGAGCGAGCTGCGATCCTGTGTGAGCGTCCGAATGTGCTGCACCTGGACGAGCAGGGTCGGCTGCACCAAGGCGACGGGCCCGCGCTCGCGTACCAGGACGGCTTCGCCCTCTACCGCTGGCACGGCGTGACGATCGCAGAGAACTTCGCGCAGACGCTCGCGTCGCTGACGCCGGTGATCATCCAGCAGGAGCCCAACGTCGAACTGCGCCGGATCATGCTCGAGCACTACGGCCACGACCGGTACATCCTGGACTCCGGCGCCAAGCCGGTCCAGCACGACGAGGCCGGCCGGCTCTGGCGGGTGGACCTGCCCGGGGACGAGCCGATCACCATGGTGGAGGTGGTGAACTCGACCGCTGAGCCGGACGGCACCTTCCGCACCTACTGGCTGCGGGTCCCGCCGCACACGCGTACGGCGCGGGCCGCGGTCGCCTGGACCTTCGGGCTCAGCGACGAGGAGTACCAGCCTCAGGTTCAGACCTGAGCGGCCGTCAGCTGCGAGGGGTGCTCGAAGCGGGGACGCGTTCGAGCACCCCTCCGCGGAAGGTGTCGTAGAGCCCGAGTTCCGGCATGTGTACGTACCCGATGTGGCAGTCGCACTGCGCCAGCGGGCAGGGGCGGGGCCGCAGCGCCGCGCGGAACGAACCGTCGTAGAGGTTGCCCAGGTACTCGGCCGGGTCGGCGCGGGGCACGAAGTGGCAGCGCCGCACATCCCCGTCACCGTCGACGGAGACCACTGACTCGCCGGTGCGGCAGGCTCGGCCCAGCGACGGATGGGCGTGCCGGGAGACTGCGAACAGCGGGTCGATCGCAGTCCAGCGCGCGGCCTCGTCGTCGGTGTAGGTGCGGCCCTCGGCGGCGTTGACCCACAGGTAGGTGCCGGTGTCCATGGCGTCGCGCAGGCGGCGGGCGGCGTCGAGATGTCCGGGCTGGCCGACAATGCCGATGCTGTGGCGGACGCCGTGGCTGACGAGGTGCCGGTGCTTCGCGACGAAGCGGTCGAACTCGACCTGGCCGGGGTGGTAGGTGCACCAGAGCGCGAGCGTGTCCGGGTTCGCCGCGTCGAGCCAGTCGAGCCGGCAGCTGAGGTTGGTCTGCACGGCGGCCTTCGCGACCTGCGGCAGGTGGCTGAGACCGACCAGCGCGGCGCGGTACCAGGAGCGGGTCAGCGCCTCGCCCCACGGCGTGAACAGTACACTGATCCGGTCGGCGTTCCGGTCCTGGGCGGCGATCCAGCCGGTGAACCGGGTGAGCGCGGCGCGGTCGGCGCGCAGCTGCTGCGGAGTGTCGCGGCGCTTTGCGAAGGGGCAGTAGCCGCAGTCGTAGTCACAGCTGGCCAGGGGGCCGCGATAGAGGATGCTGAGATCCACGGTCACCATCGCCCTTACCCTTACCCTTGGCCTTACTTCCGCGCGTACGCACGCATCGCCGCACGCACCGGCTCGGAGAACAGCAGCGGCCCGACGGCGTCGGACCAGGCGAGGCCTTCAGGCGTGAGCCGCAGCCGGGAGCCCGGCGCGGGCACCCGGTCCGGCGCCGCGAGCAGTCCGCGCTCCCGGAGCAGATCCAGCGGCTGCGCGAAGTCCTGCCTGGCCTCGGTGCCGAACCTGTCGGCGTACTCGGCTTCGTCGAGTCCCTCGGCCTGGAGCAGCGACTGGAGGAGGTGGCGGCGGCGCCGCTCCTGCGAAGAGAGCTGATATCCGACCTCGGCGCGGCTGAAGTCCTCGGTCGCCGTATAGGCGTCGATGATACCCCGCACTTCGTGGGCTGATACGGCGTAGTCGAAGGAGTAGTGCAGGGCCGTGGTGTACGAGCGTGCGCCGCAGCCCAGGCCGATCATCCCGTCGCTCTGGCACGAGTAGTCCGCTCCCCCGCCGATCACGGGCGCGTCGACGCGGCGGAACATGCGCATCGAGGTTTGGTCATAGCCGCGGGCCAGGAGAAGGCCACGGCCGGCGCGGTAGAGGCGGAGCCGCTGCTCGTCCCAGGCTTCGCCGGCGGCGCGGTCCGCGCGGGCGAGCCCTGTTAGGGGCCTGATGTAGAGGGGGTAGAGGTAGAGCTCTTCCGGCCGCCAGGTCAGCGCGGCCTCGAGCGAGGCCAGCCAGGACTGCTCGGTCTGGCCGTCGATGCCGTAGATGAGGTCGATGTTCAGGACCGGTATTCCCGCGTCGCGTATCGCGGCCAGCGCGCGGTGGACGTCTGCGGCCTTCTGCGGCCGGACGGCGGCGCGGGCCTCGGCCGGGTCGAAGCTCTGCACGCCGAGGCTGAGCCGGGTGGTGCCGCGCGCGGCGAGGACGGCGAGCCGGTCGGGAGTCGCAGTGGCCGGAGAGGCCTCGACGGAAAGCGGGATCGCGCCGAGCTCGACACCCATGGTCCGTTCCAGGATGTCGAAGAGCCTGCCCAGCTCCCCCGCCGTGAGGAAGGTCGGCGTGCCCCCGCCGATCGCCGCGTTGGCGAAGCGCGGCGACGAGGCATCGAGGGCCGCGCGCGTCTGTCGCGCCTGGCGTTCCAGCGCGTCGAGGTAACGCGTGGTCAGGTCGTCCGGCGCGCCGACCCTCGTGAACAGGTTGCAGAAGCCGCAGCGCACTTCGCAGAACGGGATGTGCGCGTATAGCGAGAGCGCACGCCGGTCCTGGCCGCGCCACACGTCGGCCAGCGCGGGCGCAGGTCGAAGCGGCCGGTACGCGGTCTTGTGCGGATACGCGTAGACGTACGACTCGTACGGGCGCGCGGGAAATATCAGGCTGCTCATTCGCTACTCATTCGCCGTGCCGCCTTGCGTCGCCGCGGCGGGAGAGGACGAACTGCGCGTACGGCACCGTCCACACCAGCGGGTGGGCGACCCGGTGGCCGAACAGCCCGTCCTCGCCGTACAGGGTCCCGTGATCCGAGCAGACGACGGCGAAACAGTCGCGCCGTGCGGTCATGACGTCGAACAGCTCCCTGATGTGCTGGTCGACGTGTTCGAGCGCTGCGGCGTGGCTCGCGCGGCTGTCTCCCTTGGCGGGGAGGCTGTCGTCGCGCCGCGCGCCCTCCGAGTGGAACCAGTTGGGCTGGTGCAGCGTGGGAACGTTGACGAACAGGAACAGCGGCCGGTCCGGGCCGAGCGCCCCGGCGATCGACCGGGCCTTCGCGATCTGCGTCTCAAAGGCGGTGGGCGAGGCGACGCTCGTCTGCGCGGACCAGTGCGACTCGTGGAAGAGCCCTGGCAGCACGGCGCCGAGCGGGTTGGCCGGGTTGAAGAACCCGACGCCGCCGACGCAGGCGGTGTGATAGCCGCCCTTGGCCAGCCCCTCGGGCAGCGACGGCGCGTCGAAGACCCAGGTGTCCGGCGAGGTGGTCTCGCTCCCGCCGAAGCGCGCGGCGAAAAGGCGCGGGTGCGGGCCCGGTGCGACCGGCGTGGGCAGGAAGCCGGCGAAGAACGCGGCGTGCGCGGCGAAGGTGAAGCTGCCGGGGGTGTGCCGCTCCTCCCAGTACGGCCGGCCCCCGGCGTCCTTGGGCAGCACCCGGGCGAGGTTCGGCAGGCGGCCCGCGTCGAGCAGTTCGACGGCGACGTCGTGGCGGCAGGTGTCGAGGGTCACGAGGAGCAGGTCGTGGCTTCCGACGATCTCGTTCATGTTCGTGTTCATGTTCGTGTTCACGGTCATGGCCGGTCAGCCGTGCATCGCCTGCAGGGAGGCGAGTTGCGCGGCGTAGGTGTCGCGCCCCTCGCCGAGGGTGCCGGGCAGGCCGAGGAGCCCGGGCAGCAGGTCGCCGTAAGCGTTGACCTCGCCGATGTAGTCCCGGGCGTGGTCGGACAGGACGTCGATGCCGAGGCAGTGCGAGCGCGGGAAGCAGGCCGCGGTCCGCTCGGCGAGGCCGATGATCTGCGCCCAGCGCTCGTCGCCGACCCGCTCGCGGTACTCGTGCGCCGCCTGCCGCCTGCCGCCGAGGTGGAGGTTGGTGATCGGGATCTCGCTGGAACGGCCGACGGCGTGGGTGACCCGGCCGCCGACGGCGACCAGGCGCAGGTCGGCCACCCGGCCCCCGATGCGGAGCTTGTCGACGGCGGTCTCGACGTGCAGCCCGTCGAGCGCGAGGCGGTCGATCACCATGGCGATGTCGGACTCGCGCGCGTAGCGGCGGATCCGCAGTGAGTTGTAGAGCTCGAAGCCGTCCGGCGTCCGATGGAGCTCGGTCGAGGTGAGAGCCCGGAGCGCGCCGCGGCTCTGCCCGCTCTGCCCGCTCTGCCGCACCTCGACCACCCCGGACGCCGACGATCCGTGCCGGATCTTGGCGTAGACGCCGGTCCAGCCGAGTTCGGCCTGCGAGGCGACCAGGCTCTCGAAGCCGACGACGCCGGGCACCGCGGCCGGGACGCTGATGCCGTGCTCACTCAACATGGCGTGGCAGCGCGCCTTGTCGAAGGCGGTCGCCGTCTCCTCGGCGTCCGCCAGCGCGTGGGCCCCGGCCGCCTCGATCGAGGCGTGCAGCTGATCCAGGGCCTTGACGAAGCCCTCGTACCAGGCCCTTGAGCCCTCGACGCGGTACATGTCGACCGGCTCGGACTCGCCGCGCAGGAGCCGGGCGACCTCGGCGTCCTCCCCCGGGGAGTCGATGCGGACGAGCTCCCCGGCGTGAAATCGTGCGGCGCCCTGCAGCACGTCGAGCCACGGGACGACGCGCGGCTCGACCGTTCCCAGGTCCGCGGCGGCCTTGCACAGCAGGCCGATCCGCCGGTTCTCCGGGTTGCCGACGACGGCGAGTCGCAGCATACTCATTCGCTGATCGCGATGTAGCGGCGACTCGGGTTCCAGTACAGGTCCTTCATCCGGTCCAGGGTGACCTCGACGCCGGGCAGGGCCTGCGAGACGCGCTGCATCATCGCGTCGGAGAGGTAGTGGTGCTGCAGGCGGAGCTCGGCCAGGTGGGTCAGCGGCTGACCGGCCAGCAGGGCCGCCGCGCCCTCGTCGGTGAGGTTCCCGAGCGACAGGTCGAGCACTTCGAGCCCGGCGACGACCGGGGCGTGGGCGAGGGCCGTGGCGAGTTCGTCCGCGTTCTCGGCGTTGCGCAGGCCGAGGTGGCGCAGCGCCGGGAACGCCTCGGCCTGGAGGATCCGCCGCAGGTCCTCCGGCGTGGCGCCGCCGCCGTAGTTGACCGTGCCGAGGTAGAGATCGACGCCGGTCAGCGCGGGGAGCTTCGACTGCGCGAGCGCGCGCACGACACCGGGCGGGAGCCCGCCGCCCTGGAGGGTGATCTCCTCCAGGGCGTCGTGGCCGAACGGCTCCATCGAGAGCGTCGTCGTCCCGCGCAGGCCGAACCGCCGCAGCCGGGGGAACCGGGCCAGCAGCGAGCCCGGGTCGCCGTGCTCGATCCAGGACACCTCGGCCTCTTCCTGCCCCATGTCCCCGACGAAGAGCGCCTCGACCCCGGGGAACCGCGCGGCCTGCTCGATCAGGAGGCCGACGGTCTCCTCCGGCGGAATGCCGGGGTCGCCGTCGACACACCAGTTGCCGAGGATGAGCGCCCTGATCCGGGTCGTGTCGACGGCATCGAGGAAGACCTCGAAGACCTCGCCGAAGGCGGTGGAGGAGTCGGCCTCGATGCCCACGCGCCAGGCCCGGGCCCCGACGTCGGCGGGGATGTCCGCGGAGTCGAGGTCCTCGCGGTGGGCGACGGTGAAGTCGCGGACCGGCAGGCCGGCGAACGTGGCGAGGCGTTCGTATCTGTAGTCTTCGATCATCATCGGTCCCTCCTGCGTCCGCCCGGGCCTACTCACTGACCGCGATGTAGCGGTGGGCCACACCGTTCCACATGTCAGGCTCCTGCTGATCGCTCAGGTCGAGCTGCACCCCGTCCAGCGCCTCGCGCAGCCGCTGCATCATCGCGTCGGAGAGGTAGTGGTGGTGCAGGTCGAGCCTGGCCAGGTGCTTGAGCGGCTGGCCGGCCAGCAGCGCCGCGGCTCCCTCGTCGCCGAGGGCCCCGAGCGAGAGGTCGAGCACGTCGAGCCGGGCCACGACGGGCGCGAGCGCGACGGCCGCGGCGATCTCGTCCTGGTTGGGCGCGTCGCGCAGGCCGAGGCGGCGCAGCTTCGGGAACCGGTCCCCGTCGAGCAGCCCGGCGATGTCCTCGACGCCGGCGCCGCCGCCGTATTCCTCGTCGCCGAAGTAGAGCTCGAGGTGCTCGAGTTCGGGCAGCTCGGACCGGACGACCGCGCGGATCGCCTCGGGGGCCAGGCCGCCGGACTCGAAGACGAGCGTGCGCAGCGCGGCGTGGGTGAACGGCGCGAACGGGGTGTGGCCCTGCCAGGTGTCGAAGCCGCCCCGGATGTGCAGCGCCTCAAGCCCGGGAAAGGCTTCGAGCAGCGGCGTCGGATCCGTCTGGGTCATATAGGCCACGTCGGAGTCCTGATGGACCAGATCGCCGTGGAAGATGGCGCGCAGGTTCGGGAACGACACCGCATGCTCGACGAGACGCTGGATGTGCGGACGCGGGCTGTACTCGCCGTAGCTCGTCATGCCGGTGACGATCGCCACCACCCGGGTCGAGTCGACCCGCTCCAGCAGGGCCCGGAAGCAGCTCTCGTACTCGCCGATCCAGTCGGTCGTGGTGCGCTTCCATCCGCTCTCGGTGTTGACGCTCAGCCGCCAGGCCACGGCGTCCGGCTCCACCTGCGGCATCGGCTGATCGTCCGACACCGGGAGCGCGACCACCGGCAGCCCGGCGAACTCCGTCAGATAATCTCCGAACGACATACTTGCCACGCCCTCCCTGTCCGATCCTGCTCTGCCCTGTCCCGGATCGTGCCGCCACTTTCTATCACCTGGCGCGGACAGCGGCGGCGGGAGGTCTCAGAGTATTGCCCTGACGGGGATCAGGAGGCTTTTCAGGAGGCTGCGCCAGACCCTCCGGCATCGCTGTGAGCCGGGAAGCGCTCCGGTCCGAGCACGCGCAGCAGCTGCAGTTTCTCCGCGCTGTCCGTCCCCGGCCGCGCGGTGTAGAGGATCAGCGTCTGCTCGCCGTCCGCGGCCAGCAGCACCTCGCACTCCAGCTCCATCGGCCCGACCTGCGGGTGCATGAAGGTCTTGTGCGCGCCGCGCATCACCGCGACGTCGTGCTGCTCCCAGAGCTCGGCGAACTCCGCGCTGGCCTCGAGCAGGTCGCTGATCAGGCTATTGAGTTCCCTGTCCTGCGGCCGGCGGGCGTGGGTGGCGCGCAGGTCGGCCACGTGCGCGGCCCGCCGCGTGAGGCGCTCGCCCGGCGCCAGGAGCGCCCCGGCCGCCGGGTCGGTGAAGCTGCGCCAGTAGGTGTTGCCCGCGCGCCCGGGAAGCACGGGCCCGCCGAACAGCGCCTCGGCCATCGCGTTGCGCGCGAGCACCTGGCCGGTGTAGCTCATCACCTGGGCGGGCGCGTCGGTCAGCCGGTCGAGCACGAGCATCAGCCCAGGGCGCACGTGGACGCCGGCGTGGTCGCGGACCCGGGTCTGGTAGCCGGCCAGCCGGTGCAGGTAGTCGCACTCGTCGTCGCTCAGCCGCAGCGCCCGCGCCAGCGCGCCCACGACCTGCTCGGAGGGGTACGCGCCGCGGCCCTGTTCAAGCCGCGCGTAATAGTCGACGGAGATCCCGGCGAGCTGCGCGACGTCCTCGCGGCGCAGTCCCGGGGTGCGGGTGCGGCGGCGCGCGGGCAGGCCCACCGCCGACGGATCCACCCGCTCCCTGCTGCGCCGCAGGAAGTCGGCCATCTGCGCGCGATCGATACCGTTCACCCCTACATCCTCTCTCCGGGGCCGGGCGCGTAGCCAGGGACAGCCGGTCCCTGGTTGAGCCGGTCTCTGCAATCGGCCGCCGGTTCGGGGCAGAGTCGAGGCCATGACGACTTCAACGACTTCAGCGACATCAACCATCCTGGTGACCGGCGCGACCGGGCAGGTCGGCCGGCGGCTCGTGCCGCGGCTGCTGTCCTGGCGGACGCCCGTCGCGCCCGGCGCGCAGCCGGCGGAGCAGGTACGGGTGCTCGTGCGCACTCAGCACGCGGCGGACGGGTTCGTTGCCGCGGGCGCGCAGGCGATCGTCGGCGACGTGACCGACGCGGCAGACCGCAAGCGGGCACTGGACGGCGTGGACGTGGTGGTCAACAGCGCGGCAACCTTCCGCAGCCCCGACATCACGCAGGCGGACATGGACGCGGTCAACCGGGACGCGGCCCTCGCCCTGGCCCGCGAGAGCGCCGAGGCCGGCGTGCGCAGGTTCGTGCAGATCAGCACGAACCTCGTCTACGGTCCCGGGGTCGGGCGCCCGGTCCGCGAGGACGACCCGCTGCGCGCCGAGATCGGCTACCCGCGCAGCAAGCGCGAGGCGGAGGAACTGCTCGAGGGCCTGCGCGAGGAGACCGGTTTCGGTGTCGTGACGCTGCGCCTGGCGTTCGTCTACGGCGACGGCGACCCGCACATCGAGAACTACCTGCCGCGTGTGACCGCCCGCCCCGGACACGCGCAGCTGGTGATGGTGCACCACGCCGACGTGGCCCAGGCCGTCCTGCACGCGATCCACGTCCCGGGCATCGAAGGGCGCGCATACAACATCGCGGGCGACGGAGCGTCGACGGCGTTCGAGCTGCACGAGATGGTCGGCATCAGGCCGGAGCCAACTACAACCGCGGGCACCGGCGGCGCGGCCGGGGACCCGGCGACCTTCACCGGATCCACGACCGCGGAAGACCCGTGGTTCGGCGTCCCCGACACCACGCGCGCGTTCCGGGAGCTCGGCTTCCGGCCGATCTACCCGACCGCGCGCGCGGCCTGGCGCGTCGGGGTGCTGTGACCCGGCGCGTGGCAGGGCCCGGTCAGCTCTTGCCGGGGCGGGTGACCCACTGGCCGTCGACCCAGCCGCTGACCGTCTCGTAGCCGGAGCGGAAGGAGCCGAGCCAGGTCAGCGGGGCGAGGCTGGTCCCGGGCCGGGCCGTGTAGCTCGAGGCCTGGTCGGTCGGGCCGCCGGTGGTGTCCACAGCGATCATCGGGTACGTGTATACCGGCCTGGTCGCCGTGGTCGCGCCGGAGGAGTTCACGGTGGAGGTCAGCAGGCTGTCAGGGGCCTGTGACATGGTGACCCAGTCGGTGATCGCGGTCAGCGCGTCGAACTGGTCCGGGCCCTGGCCGCCGCCGCAGTGCGACACGCCGGGCAGCAGGAACAGGCGGGCGAACCTCTCGGTGGCCTGCGCGCCGCCCATCGCGTTCTCGACCGCCTGATAGTAGGCGACGGTGCCGACCGGCGAGATGGCCGGGTCGGCCCAGCCGGCCCAGAGGATCAGCTTGCCGCCGGCGGCGCGGAAGGCGCTGAGGTCCGGGTCGGTCGCGTCGTACATCCCGTCGTTCGCCGCAGTCAGCTGGTCGAACTCGGCGGCGGTGAAGTTCACGTCCTTGTAGGTGGCCGAGCCGTTGATGCCCGGGTACACCATGTAGCGCAACGTCTCCTGGGCGATCTGCTGGTCGATGGTCGCCGCGCCGGCGCTGGTCGGCACCAGCCAGGCGGCCCAGTTCAGCTCCGATCCTGGCAGCTGCCAGCCGGGGTAGAGCAACTGGCCCTGCGCGTCGCGCGGCCCTTCGTAGAGTTTGCGCACGGTGGTGACCTGAGCCGGCGTCAGGCAGAAGTCCGCGGCGGTCGACGCGCGGCCGTTGCAGGCGATGCCGGCCGGGTCGAAGTGGCAGCCGAGCGGGTCGGAGACCAGGCCGTCCCGGGTGCCGTCGGCGGCGTCGCAGGCATCGACCACGGCCTGGTGCAGCGGCGCGAGGTCGGCCGGGGTGATGACCGGCGATCCGTCCGGCGCGGTGTTCGCCTGGGCGTTCCAGGCCTGGTAGAACACGTTGAGCTCGGTCATGACCGAGGCCGGGGACCCGGCGACGATGCCGTTGAAGTCGCGCGGGTAGCGCTGCGCCTCGGTGAGCGCCTCGTGGCCGCCCTGCGAGCAGCCGTCGAAGTAGGAGTCGGCCGGGCCGGTGCCGTAAAACTTCGCGATGACCGCCTTGGCAGCCATCGCGAGCTCGTGCTCGGACTGGTAGCCGAAGCTGGCGCGCAGCGTCGGATCGGCGCCGAAGGAGGCCGAGAAGGCCGCGGCCCCGTAGTGCCCCTCGTTGTCGCTGGCGATCGCGAAGGCGCCGCCGGTCAGCGGGGCGCATCCAGTCGCGGCCGGGGTGCTGATGCCGACGCTGCCGCAGTACCCGCCGCAGCCGTCCTGCAGGTATTCGCCCTGGTAGGTGGAGGTCGGCAGGAGCAGCTGGAACTGGATCTGCGGGGCGATCGTGCCGCTGACCTCGCAGGCGTTCCAGTCCCCCTGGGTGTTGTCCGCGGCGGCCAGCGCGGTGGCCGAGGAGATCTCGGTGGCGGCGCCGGGCAGCGCGCCGAGGTCGAGTTGGGCCACCTGCGCGCAGCTCAGCACGGGGGTCATGGCGTTCTGGGAGGCGGATGAGGACATTGAGGCGGTGGCGGTCGTGCCGGGGGCGGCCGACGCACCGGCGGTACCGAGTCCGACGGCGAACGCGAGGGCGGCGAGCAGCGCGAACATGCCTCGTCGGCGGCGCTGCCGAGTGGGCGGGTTCATGAGAGTGCTTCCTTAAGTCGCTCGAGGGTGGGCAGGGCGCGGGTGTTCGCCCAGTGAACAAAATTTCGTCTATCGAGCGCTGAGAACGTACTCGGCCGGGTTCCGGGCCGCAAGGAGCCGTGTGCGTCAGGGGCGGCCGAAAGGACGGAGGCGATGCTCCGGTCACATCCCATCGTGTGAACGGGATGTGACCGGAGCATCGCCTCTTCGCCCGCGACGCCGCCGGTGCGGCGTCAGCAGGCCGTGTCCAGCCTTGTGCGCTGATCCGGGGTCAGGTCCAGGTCGGCTGCGGCCAGGCTCTCGTCGAGCTGCGCCACCGAGGAGGCGCCGACCAGCGGGATGGTCGGGACGTCGGCGCCGATCAGCCAGGAGAGCACCACCTGGTTGACCGTCGCGCCGGCCTCCTTGGCCACCTCGTGCAGGACAGCCAGGCGGGCGGGCGTGCCCGGGTGGTTGAACTCGGCGAACTCGGCGGCGTCCAGCCTGTCCTGGCGGACGTAGCCGCCCTTCAGCAGCGGCGAGTAGGCGACCATGGCGAGTTGCGGTTCGGCTCGCAGATAGCTGCGCAGGTCGCCGCCGACCATGCCCGGCATGCCGTCCGGGTCGCTCTGGCCCGCCAGGTCGGTGCGCGGCTGCAGGTAGCTGTGCTGATACTGCAGCACCTCGTAGCCGGGCAGCCCGGCGGCCGCGGCCAGGGCGCGGGCCCGCTCCACCCGCCACGCCCAGTGGTTGCTCACGCCCAGCAGGCCCACGGTGCCCTCGGCCACCAGGTCGGCGAACCCCTGTACGGTCTCGGCGAGCGGCACCGTCGGGTCCTCGATGTGCGCGTAAAGCAGGTCCAGCCGGTCCACCCCGAGCAGGTCCCGGCTGCGTTCGGCGGACTCGCGGATCACCTTGGCCGACAGGCCCTCGGCGTTGTCGATGTAGCCGGTCCCCGGCGCCAGCGGCCGGGCGCCGAGCTTGGTCGCGATCACGATCTCGGCGCCGACGCCGCGGCTGCGCCGCCAGCGGCCGAGCAGTTCCTCGCTCTCCCCTCCCTGCGTGCCGGTCCAGAACGCGTAGGCGTTGGCGGTGTCGAGGAAGGTGCCGCCGGCCTCCACGTACCGGTCCAGGATCGCGAACGAGGTCGCCTCGTCGGCCGCCGTGCCGAAGTGCATCGTGCCCAGGCTGACCACGCTCACCTCGCGGCGGGTCTTCGGGTCCGTGCCGATCGTGCGGTATTTCATGCCAGTTCCTCCCGTGCCGCCCGGTCCGCCCGGGCGCTGGAGGCCGAGTCTGGATGCTGGAGTGCGCTCTAGGTCAACCGCGGCGCCGGGAATACCTGGCTTCGGCGTGGGTACGGGGCCGTGAGGTGCAACGACGCGGGTCGAAGACGGCTCTGCGCCGCAGACGAGCAAGGGGCTGATGATGGAGCTTGACCACGTCGTGATCTGGGTGGCCGACCCGATCGCCGCTCTCGATTTCTACGTCGGCGTCGTAGGGCTATCGCCGGTGCGCGCAGACGAGTACCGCGCGGGCGAGGCGCCGTTCCCGAGTGTCCGGATCGCCGAGGGCTCGATCATCGATCTCACGGCGCACGCCGACGTCGATTCCGTGGACACGATGACGAAGACGCCCGGAAGCGCCGGTCATCCCGTCAACCACCTCTGCATTGCGATGAGCCGCGAGGAATACGCCGCGCTCGCCGAGCGGCTGGAGAAGAACGGCGTGGACACGTCCTCGCGGCGGGTCGAGACGTACGGAGCCCGCGCGCTCGCGCCTGAGGCCTTCTACTTCTCGGACCCGGACGGCAACGTGATCGAGGCCCGCCACTACGACAGGACTGCCCTGAACTGACGGCCGGTCAGGCGGCGGCCGCCTCCAGGCGGAACACGGCGATCTCGGTGACGTGCTTGGCGATCTCCGGCGCCTCCGCGTCGCTGGGAAACGGCCATTCGCTCGACGGCCGGCCGAGGCTGGTGAGGTAGGTGTGCACCGCGAGCGCGGCCGTGTCGTCCTCGATCAGCACCGCCCGGTGCCGGGGCACCGGGTCGCCCTCGACCTCGCACTCGCCGGCCGCGAGCAGGTTGCGCACCCAGTCCCGGCGCCGGTTCGGACCGCACAGGTAGTGCTCGCCCGCGACCGTCGGGATCGCGATCGGCACCGACCGGGGCTCGCCGGTCGCGCGTCCGGGCACGGTGACGACCCGCAGCACGTACCGGCCCTCCTGATAGGCGGCAGGCCCGCCGGCACGGATCTTGTCCATCATGAACCGGTTGCGCTCCCGCGGCTCCAGGTCGGCCGGATTCGTCACGCGCCTGTCCTTCCTGCGGGGCGGCTGATCGCCACGCTGACCCGGCCATGGTAGCCGTCTGATCCGGTACCGTCCGGCATGGGGCCGGTGCTCGGCGTTTCGTGCCAGGTGGTAGACGACGCGGCGGTCCGGCTCGCCGGGCAGGGAGACCCCAGCGAGCCGGACCGCCGGCTGTTGCGGTGCCGCGCCGTGCCGGTCAGCTCAGCGCATAGTCCTGAGCAGCCGTTCCGTTGCAGGTGTAGATCTGCAGCACCGTGCCGTTGGCCGTCGAGTCGCCCGGCGAGTCGAGGCAGAGACCTGACTGCGGGTTGAGCAGGGAGCCGTTGCTCTGCTGCTGCCAGACCTGTCCGCCGACTCCGTTGCAGTCCCAGAGCTCGACCTTCGTGCCGACCGCGGTGCCGTCGCCGTCGATGTCCAGGCAGCGGCCCAGGGTTTCCAGGGAGCCGTTGGAGTTGTGGTACCAGTGCTGGTCGACGGCGTACGGCTGGCAGGTCCACAGGTCCACGACCGCGCCGTCGGCGCCGTTGTCGTCGCCGATCACGTCGACGCATTCGCCGCCCGGCCCGACGACGGTGCCGCCGCCGTTGACCGAGTACTGCTGGGCGGCGGTGCCGTTGCAGGTGTAGATCTGCAGCACCGTGCCGTTGGCGCTGTTGTCGCCGGGATCGTCGAGGCAGAGGCCTGACTGCGGATTGAGCAGGGAGCCGTTGCCCTGCTGGATCCACTTCTGGCCGCCGACCCCGTTGCAGTCCCAGAGCTCGACCTTCGTGCCGACGGCGGTGCCGTCGCCGTCGATGTCCAGGCAGCGGCCGAGCGTCTCGAGCGAGTCGTCGGAGTTGTGCGTCCAGTGCTGGTCGATGGCGCCGGACTGGCAGTTCCACAGGTCCACCACGGAGAGGTCGCCGCCGCTGTCGTCGCCGATCACATCGACGCACTGGCCGCCGGGTCCGGTGATGGTGCCGCCGCTGGCCTGCGCGCTGCCGCCGCTGTTGCCGGTGTATCCGGCGGCGACGACGTTGGCCTGCACCGCGTTGTCGGCGGCGTCGGTCGGCTCGCCGGAGGTCATGACGCCCTCGAAGAACGAGCCGATGGAGGCGTTGCTGTTGTCGCCGCCGGTGCCCAGGACGATGCCGCCCTCAAGATGCATCGGGGTGTACCCGTTTGGCGGCAACGCGCCGTTGTACCAGGTCGATAAGCCGCCCGATTGGGCGTTACCGCCTTTCAGCGCGAAGGTCGACTGGCCGTCGCTCTTGAGCAGCGCGGTGACGAACTGGCTGTTGTTGCCCTGGTTCGCCGGGTTCGAGCCGCTGCCCTGGTAGAGCCCGTTCTCCAGGTCGCCGGCGACCCACGGGCCGCTGCCGGTGCAGGGCGAGGCCCAGCAGCTGGTGCCGAGGTTGACCGCCTCCATGTGGCCGTTGCCGTTGTCGTCGCTGTTGGACTCGGCGTTGCCGTAGTCGAAGCAGCAGCCGCTGTTGACGTGGGTGCCGCTGGCGACCATGTACTCGCCCTGCGCCTCGCCGCCGGTGGCGATGCCGGACGTGCTGTTGTCGCGGTAGCCGACGTGCGGGCCGATGTAGAGGCCGTAGACCCTGTTGCCGCCGACGGTGACCGGCAGGGCGTTGGCGTCGGCGCCGACGTCTGCGCCCGCCGCGCCGCCGCCGCCCTCGATGGTCAGGTTGTTGTGCTCAGGGCTCTGGTCGTAGATTTCGGTGATGGTGCAGGTGGTCTCGGCGCAGAACGCGTCCTGCGACGCGGAGTTCGCGTAGCCGCCCGCGGACAGTGTGTTGATGTTCTCGGTCCCGCCGTCCGAGGCGCGCCGGACCTGGTAGAGCGGACCGTTGTAGGCGGAGTAGAGGGCGCGCACGGTGCTGTGGGCCGCGACGCAGGGGGTGCCGGCGGCGGCGTAGATGTCGCACGGGAGCGAAGTGGCGGCCAGTGCCGTGCCGGGCACGGCGACGGTGATGCCGAGGGCGATCGCCGCGGCGGCGCCGAAGGACAGGCACAGGGATAGGGCGCGGTCGAGCCGGCGGCGCCGGCGGCGGATCCGGGTGAGCACGGCGCCGAGGACGGCAGCCGGCAGAGACGGGTGGCGTGAGCGCATGGCAGATTCCTGAGGTCGTGGGTGAACCGCAGTGACTCCCGCGCGCGCCGACGCGGGCCGGTACGCAGAAAGTAGGTGAGGTGTTCGTTTTCGTCAATCTGCGATTTGTTGTGTTCGGCGATGTTTGAAAGACCGGACACAATGGCGCGCGCCGAACGAGGGCGAGAGGCGAATTTGTTGGATACGCCGAGTAACCGGACCGGGAATCAGGCCTCAGTCGCCGACGTGAATCCTATGCACTCGACCACAGGCAGGCGTGGGTACTTGACCAGGCGCTCGTCCCATGCAGCGCGTGTGCAGCGCAGGTATGCGGTGCCGCGCCGGGTCGACTTCACCGAGGCGTGCGCGCAAGTACCGCACAGTCCACTCTGAACCGGGAGGCCGGCGGGAAGTTCCACAGATCCGAACCTCATTTCATACTCACGAGCTACGTCCGGCTTCCTGCCCGGGGATCATCTGCCCATGCCAGAGCATAGTTCCCTTCACCCGTTTGACCCGACTTGCGTCAGCTGCAGCAGGTCCGGACCACGCCGGCGGAAATAGATCGGGCCGCCGCGTCGCTGTCGCTGGCGTGAAGGTCTACGTGCTGCACGAGAACCCGGACTGGTACCCGCCCTTCGCCGCGGCGTTCGACGCGGCGGGCGTCGAGCACGAGCCGTGGCTCCTCGGCGACGGAGTGCTCGACCTCGACGCCGAGCCGCCGCAGGGCGTGTTCTGGTCCCGGCTGAGCGCTTCGGCGCACATCCGCGGACACGTGCTGGCCAAGGACCACGGGCGCGCGGCGCTGGCCTGGCTGGAGTCCTGGGGGCGGCGGGTCGTCAACGGGCGGCGGGTGCTGGAGCTGGAGATGAGCAAGGCGGACCAGCTGACCGCCCTGCGCGCGGCCGGGATCGAGGTGCCGCGGACGGTCGCCGTGGTCGGGCGCGAGGCGCTGCTCGGGGCCGCGGCGCGGTTCGCGCCGCCGTTCATCGTCAAGCACAACCAGGGCGGCAAGGGGCTCGGGGTGCGGCGCTTCGACTCGCTCGACGCGCTGGAGCTGTACGCCGAGTCGGCCGAGTACGAGGAGCCGGTCGACGGCATCGCACTGGTCCAGGAGTACGTGCAGGCCGCAGAGCCCTTCATCACCCGGGTGGAGATCGTCGGCGGCGAGTTCCTGTACGCGCTGACGGCCGACACCTCGCGCGGCGGCTTCGAGCTGTGTCCGGCGGACGCGTGCGCTGTGGACGCCAAGCCGGCGGCGGACTCCGTGATCGGCGCCGACGAAGCCGACACCGGGCTGTTCGCGCTGCGTGAGGGCTTCGCGCACCCGGTCGTCGCCCGGTATCTGGACTTCGCGCGCACGCACGGGATCGAGGTCGCCGGCTTCGAGTTCATCGAGACCGCGGACGGCCGCGCGGTGACCTACGACGTGAATACGAACACGAACTACAACGCGCAGGTCGACGCCGCGGCCGGGGGCGGCGGGCCGGACCGGATCGCCGCGTTCCTCGGCGGGCTGCTCGACGAGGTGCGCGCGGGGCGCTCGGTACGCGTGTAGCGCGGGTATAGCAGTGAGCGTGAGGTAGCGGAGCTCCCGGTCCGCCGCCTGTGCGGTCGGCGGCGGACCGGGAGCTCAGTTGCCTGCTACGGGTAGGAGACGATGTTGCTCGGGCCTCCGTTAGCGGAGTCGACCGCGGCGCCCGTTCCGTTGATCACCGACTGGATTCCGCCGTTGCCGGTGAGGAACACGGTCAGGATGTCGTGGAAGTCGACTCCCGGGGTGTCCGGGGTCTGGAAGGCCATCGAGTTCTCGATGTCCACGCCCTGGTTGAAGAACGAGTAGCTGCCCATGCCGTAGCCGTTGAAGCTGTGCACGCTGTTCGGCATGTAGAAGGCCGGGTAGCCGTCGTGGGTCGGGCTCTCCATCCACGAGGCCTGGTCCGGCACCTCGTACGGGTTCTCGTTCTGGAAGAACAGGACCGTGCCGCCCTGGCCGTTCCAGACCGTCTCGTACTTCTGGTAGTGCTCCACCGCGACGCCGTACGCCGTCACGTCGTTGCCGTTGACGGTCAGGCCGGTGTCGGCGGTGTCGCCGGTCCAGGTGCCCGCGCCGGCGCCGTGGTCCGCGCGCCACGACCACACGTCGTCGATCAGGGAATTGTTGCTGTTGTCGACGAACGCGTCGGTCACCGAGCCGGCGGTGGCGCCGCCGACGCGGAAGTAGACGTCGTCGACGGTGACCGGGTCCGCGGCGTGGTTCGCCCACGAGCCGGGGGTGCCGACGGCCAGCAGGGACGGCGACTTCACCGGGCCGGCGTCGAAGATGACGTCGGAGATGTTCACGCCGCCGACGTCGCCGACGCTCAGCGTGGTGTTGCCGCGGGTCGGGACCAGGGTCGGGAAGCCGACGCCGATGATCTTCGTGTTCGGCCACACCACGTGGATCGTCTGCGGGATGTCGTAGACGCCCGGGGTGAACAGCAGGTTCCGGTCAAGCAGCAGGGCCAGGTTGATCTGCGCGACCGTGCTGGACGGGGTCACCACGTAGAACGAGTTGAGCGGCAGCGAGGTGCCGGGCGTGTTCGCGGTGGCGGTCCAGGTCGGGCCGTTCGTGTTCTTCTGCAGGGAGGGCACGAACACCCGGTAGCGGCCGGAGGAGTCGGTGTAGAGGTAGGGCTCCTCCTGGGTCTCCGGGCAGCTGGCCAGCGTGGTGTACGGCTCGGGGCCGCCGGCCTCCAGCGAGGTGGCGCCGAAGCTCTGCGCCGGCGCGCCGGGGTCGCCGCAGAACACCTGGTTCCAGACGCCGTTGCTCCAGCCGTCGATGTCGCTGTTGCGCACGATGTACTGCTGCTGCGATCCGTTGGTGATGCTGGCACCGCTGAACACGGAGTCGGCGACGAAGCCGCCGCTGGCGTAGTCCGGCGAGCCGTTGCAGTAGTCCATGAAGCTGATCTGGCCGTTGACCTGGACCCGGCGCAGCGGAGAGGCCTGCGACGAAGCCCAGAACTCGGTGTTGGCCTGGCAGCCGGAGCCGCCGGCCACGTCGATGGTCAGGTTCGAGATCGAGCGCCAGAAGTTGTCGGTGGCCACGCAGCCGCTGGAGCCGCCGAAGCACTGGTTGTACGTGTCGACCGAGCCGGTGATCACGGTCTGGCCCGGATTCTGGCCGAGGCCGGCGACCTCGGTGTAGTAGCCGACCTGGAAGACCAGCGGGTCGGCGGCGGTGCCGTAGCTGCCGGGCTCGAAGAACAGCGCGTAGCGCTGGGTGCCGAACTGGTTGGGCACCTGCTGGGCGGCGATCGTGTCCAGGGTGCTCTGGATCGTGCTCTGCGCCATGGCCGGGGTGAACACGTAGACGTTCGGGCCCAGGTCGGCGCCGGCCGCGGCGGCGGCCGGGTGCATCGCGGCGTTCTGCGCCGGGACCGCCGCGCTCGCGGTGAGTCCGGGCACGAAGACGAACGCGGACGCGGCGGCCGCGGCCGCCAGGAGGCGGACGGGGACGCGCCGGGCGGGCCGGTGGTCTGTGCCCGCGGCCCTGCGCGGGCCGGGGAGCCATCGTGGTCTGCTCATGCTCTGCCTTATCTCTGTCCTCGTGGTTGCCGGTGGGGGCGAATGCTCCGTAAACGTTTCCGATGCGGAGCCGCCGCCCACGGTCGTGGGAGAGCGATTTCCGAAGCCGGAGTCAACTCCGCGGCACCGACCGTGTCAAGAGGATGCGCAGGGCGCCGTCCGATTCGCCGCAATCGTCATGCCGCGCTTCCCACACCGGGAGATCGACACCGGTAGCTCAGCCGGTTTTCACCGCGGCGAGCAGGTTGGCGCGGTAGACCAGGATCTCCTGGCCGGCGACGGTGTAGCTGGCCGCGGGCCGGCCGTAGACCAGGCCGGCCGCGGCGGCGTTGACGTCGCAGGCGCGGAACGGGTCGACCAGGATGAATTCGGCATCGAATGCGGCGGGGTCGTACCAGTCGGTCCGGTAGTTCCAGACCGGCGGCCGGGCCACCGGTCCGTCGAACTCCACCGGCCGCACCCGCACCGCGTTCCCGGCGGCGGCGGTCACCGCAGAGGCGTCCCAGTAGTCTGCCAGGCCGTAGCGCAGGCCGTGGGACGCTAGCCAGGCGGCGACGGCCTGGCTCGGCGGGGCCGAGTACGGGCGGCTGAGGCCGTAGCCGAACGTCGCGAGCGTCCCGGCCGCCAAGAGCGCACAGAGGGCTGATACGCACGTTCGCGCGGCGTGTGGGGAGGCCCGGGTGAGCAGCGGTCCGGCGCACCGGCCGGCGAGGGCCGCGCCGAGCGGGAGCGTGTCGGAGATCTCCCGGGCGGCCACGCCGGTGCCGACCATGGTGGAGAACGCGAACGCGGCGAGGTTGACCAGGACGGCGAGCAGGAGCACGGCGTCGACCGGGCCCGGCGCGTCACGACCGTCGCGCGCCGGTCTGAGCATCCTGACAAGGCAGCGGGCGACGGCGGCGAGCAGGAGCAGCAGGCCCGCCGCGTGCACGATCCAGCCGAGGACGAGCGGCCAGTCGTGCGTCGGCGCGTTCAGGTCGATCCCGTAGAGCAGCAGGAAGGCCCGGCCGGCCTCGGCCAGAGCGTGCGGCCAGGTGCCCGGCGCGGTGACAGCGGTGGCGGGCCTCGCCGCGGTGAAGCCGCCGGCTGCGCTGATCGCCCACAGGGCCAGGCGGCCCAGTGCGTAGCCTGCGACGGCCGCGAGGGCGAGCAGGGCGTCGGCGCGCGCCGGGGCCGCGCGCAGCCGGGATCGCAGGGCCCGGACGGCATAGACGGCGGCGATCGGGAGGACGCCGAGATAGACGGCGGTCGTATCGGAGACCACGGCCCAGGCCAGTCCCCCGGCGAGCCACAGCGGCGTGGGGCGCGCGGCCGGCCGCCGGTCCAGCAGCAGGAGGACGATCAGCAGGGCGAGGCTGGTGCCGAAGTGGTCCGGCGAGAGCAGCAGGACTCCGGTGGCGGTGCCCGGGGCGGGCGCCAGCAGAATCAGGGCCGTGACACCGATGCGGGCGGCCGCCTGAGCGCCGCGGGTGCCCGCCTTGGCCAGGGCGCAGGCGGCGAAGAGGACCGCGGTGTAGATCAGCGCGGCGGCCAGGTGCACGGTCAGGCCGTTCAGCCCGTGCGCCATCTCGGCCAGTGCGCAGATCGGCAGTTCGATCGTGGCGAAGGTGACGTCCGTGAGCCGCCAGCCGGAGAGCAGCGGATTTCCGTGCCACATGTCCCAGGCCTGCAGCGCGTTGGTCGCGCCGTCGGAATTCACCCAGACGGTCAGCGACATCCGCAGGTAGGCGGCGAAGAGCCCGGCCGCCGCCAGCACGGGCACGGCGGCCCGCGCCACGCGCGGAACTCGGAAAACGGGCACTCGCGAGGAATATCACACCGGGCCGCGCTGTCCTGCGGCGCCGCGGCACCGGAGATCGTTCAGCCGACTGTAATGTCCCGGCGCGACACCGCCGATCGTCCGCGATGCGAGACTGGCGTTCATGTCGCTGAGCAGCCTTCGCAGATCGCAAGCCGCGGCAGCGCTGTGCGCCGTCGCCCTGCTGTCCGCATGCTCGTCGGGTCCCGGCGCGGACCCCGCGGTGAACTCACCGTCGCCGTCGTACGGGCAGGGGACGGCCACCAAGCTGTCGACGGACCCGCAGACATGGACGACGTACAACGGCGGCAACTCGCGCGCCGGGCTGTCGACCGCCGCGCCGGTCTCGGCCACACCGGCGGTGGCCTGGCAGGCGCAGCTCGACGGCGCCGTCTACGGACAGCCGCTGCTGATGGGCAACCAGGTCTACGCGGCCACCGAGGACGACTCGGTCTATGCGCTGAACGAGAAGACCGGCGCCGTGTTGTGGCGCACGCATCTCGCCAGCCCGCAGCCGCTCTCCGCGCTGCCCTGCGGCGACATCGACCCCCTGGGCATCACCTCGACGATGGTGTTCGACCCGGCGACCGACTCGCTCTTCGCGCTGGCCGAGGAGAACGGCGGGCACCACGTGCTGTTCGCGCTGGACCCGGCGGACGGCACGGTGAAGTGGAAGCGGGCCGCGGAGCCGCCGGCCGGTGTGCCGATCGACACGCAGCAGCGCGGCGCCCTCACGCTCGCCTTCGGCCGGGTCTACATCGGGTTCGGCGGCCTGGACGGCGACTGCGCGAACTACATCGGCTCGGTCGTCGGCGTGCCCGCGAACAACGCCGGCGCCTCGGTGACGTACCACATCCCGACCGCGCGGGAGGGCGGGATCTGGGCGCCCGGCGGGCTCGTCGTGGACGGGAACGAGCTGTTCGCCGTCGACGGGAACGGCGCGTCGGAGACGGCGTACGACGGCAGCGACTCGATGGTGGCGCTCTCCCCCACGCTGACCCGGCTGGGCTTCTTCGCCCCCTCGACCTGGGTGCAGGACAACCAGAACGACAAGGACTTCGGGATCATGACGCCCGTGCCGGTCGGCGGCGACCTGCTGTCGGTGGGCAAGAACGGGTACGCATACCTGCTCGACCCGGCGAAGCTCGGCGGGATCGGCGGCCAGCTGGCGCAGCTCTCGGTCTGTCCGGCGTTCGGCTCCGGCGCGGTCCAGGGGACCACGGTGTACGTGTCCTGCCATAGCGGGAACACGGTCGCGCTGTCGGTGGCGAACGGCGCGATCAAGGTGCTGTGGACGTCGAACACCCCGACGAACGGCTCGCCCACGGTGGACGGCAACGCGGTGTGGACGACGGACTTCGACTCCGGGGTCCTCTACCGGCTCAACGCGACTACGGGAGCGCAGACCGGACAGGTGACGCTCGGAGCGCTGCCGCACTTCGCCTCGCCGACGCTTGGACCGGGCCGCGTGTACGTCGGGACGATGAGCGGAGTGACCGCGGTGGCGCAGTAGCGCATTAGTGCGGTGGCCTAGCCTGCCTCGTCGGCACCGTCCGGCTCGCGCGGCGCGCGGCGACGGCTGCCCGGGCCCGGCAGGATGCGGATACGCGGGCGGTCGCCGAGCTCGTGCCCGTTTTCGCAGTAGAGCGAGACGCGCATCGGGGCGCCGCAGTCGTCGTGCGTGGCCAGGGCCGGCGGACCGTCCGGGCCGGCCAGATGGCGGTCGCCCCAGGACATGATCGCCAGCAGGATCGGCATGAACTCGCGCCCGGCCTCGCTCAGCCGGTACTCGTGGCGCTCGCGGGATCCCGCGTCCCGGTAGGCGGTCCTGACCACCATGCCGTCGCCGACCAGGCCGGACAGCCGCCGGGCCAGCACGTTGCGGGCGATGCCGAGGTGGTCGACCAGCTCGTCGAACCGGCGCACGCCGTTGGCCACGTCGCGCAGCACCAGCAGGGTCCAGCGGTCGCCGACCCGGGCGAGGGTGCGCGCGATCGAGCAGGTCTCGCTCTCGTAGGCGCTGTACGAGAGCCGCTGCGGCGCGGACGTGACGTTCACGACACCAGTCTAGCGCTGGGTTGCCCGAAAAAACCCAGATGTCGTAGCGTGGAGCCGTTGTCGACACGGCGGGACGCACGGACGGGACCTGGCCCATGACCGAGATCACGCGGATCGAGCAGACGCAGCCGGCGGAAGCGGCCGACGGGAACGGCGCAGCGCGCGAGCGCACGCACACCTGGTCCGACCCGCTGCGCTCGCTGGGCGAGGCGGCCGGGATGAGCGGCATGGAGCTGTTCGCCGCGATGTCCGAGGGCCGCATCGCCCCGCCGCCGATCCTGTCGACGGTCGGCATCGACGGCTTCGAGTTCGCGGAAGGCCGGGTGGTGTTCCACCTCACCCCGGCGGAGTTCCACTACAACCCGCTCGGCACGGTGCACGGCGGCATTTTCGCCGCGCTGCTGGACTCGGCCTGCGGCTGCTCGGTGCACACCCGGCTGCCGGCCGGCACGCTGTATACGAGCCTTGACCTGAGTCTGAAGTTCCTGCGCCCGGTCACCGTGGCCACCGGCCCGATCACGGCCGAGGGCAGCGTGACCCACCTCGGCCGGCGCACGGCGCTCGCGGAGGCCCGGATCGTCGACCGGGCCGGCAAGCTCTACGCCACGGCGACCAGCAGCTGCCTTATCCTGCGGCCGGGCGACTGAGCCGACGGGGGCCGGCCTCCGGCGGCGGCCTCAGCCCGGCTTGCGGGCCAGCACTCCGTGAACCGGGGAGATCGGTACCGGCGAGTCGTCCAGATCCGGCAGCCACACGCGGATGTCCGTCAGGCCGGGCGGCTGGATCTCCAGGCCGGTGAGCCAGGATCCGATCTGCTCGGGGGTGCGCGGGACGAACGGCACGCCGGTCCGGTCCGAGTAGTCGCGCGCCGCGGTGGCCTGCGCCTCCGGGGCGGCGTGGTCGGGGGCGCCGTGCGAGATGGCGAGGTAGCTGTCAGGGGCGCACGGCTCGACGAAGGCGCGCACGAGCCGGCCGACCTGCTCCGTGTCCGGCATGAAGTGCAGCACGGCGAACATCAGCACGCCGAGCGGCTGCTCGAGGTCGAGGTTGTCCCGCACCACCGGATGGTTGAGCACGGTCTCCGGCCTGCGCATGTCGGCGAGGACCGCGTGGGCCCGCGGATTGTCCGCGAGCAGCGCCCGCGCGTGGGCGACGGCGATCGGGTCGATGTCGACGTACACCACGGTCGTCTCGGGCTTCACGCGCTGCGCGACCTCGTGCACGTTGCCGACCGTCGGCACGCCGGAGCCCAGGTCGAGCAGCTGGGTGATGCCGAGCTCGGACACCAGCCGGCGCACCATGTGGCCGAGCAGCTTCCGGTTGGCCCGCAGCGAGGCGGGCAGCGTCGGCATCCTCTCCGCGGCGCGCCGCCCGGCCTCCCGGTCGGCGGCGAAGTTCTGGCTGCCGCCGAGCCAATAATCGTATATGCGGGCCGGGCTCGGCTGGTCTGGGTCGATCTCGGGCAGGCTCAGCGCGATCTCGGCCAGGTCGATCGGATCCATGGGGCAAGTTAAGCACCCGGCCGGTTGCCGGATGCGGCCGGTGTCGGGAAACCGGGGCCGCGGCCGCGCGGAGCGCTCGTCGGCCGGCGCGCCGCACCGCAGCCGCATCAGTGTCCGAATCCGTCGCTAGGATCGGGCGCACCGCGAAGAAGGGGTGGATGATGACCGGCGTGGATGCCTGGGCCGACGTGTTCGAGGGCTTCGAAGACGTGCCCTGGACGACGATGAAGCATGCTTACGGCAAAGCGGACGACGTCCTGACCGAGCTGCCGAAACTGGCCTCCGACGACTCCGAGGAGCGCACAGGCGCGCTGGGCTTCCTCTGGCACGGCGTCCATCATCAGGGCGACATATACGACTCCACCGTGGCCGCGCTGCCGTTCCTGGTCCGCGCGGCCGTCGCGGCCGGCTTCCCGGACCGGGACGGGATCCTCGACCTGCTCGCCAGCATCGGCGGATACAGCCTCTCCAACGGCGGCGCGACCGAGCCTCGCGAGCAGGAGCCCGGGTGGCTGCCGATGATGAGACAGGCCTATGCCGGTGTGCTGGCCGGCACGCCCGGCTACCTCGCCGCGCTGCAGGACCCTGATGTCCAGCTGCGCTACAGCGCTGTGAAGGTCCTGCAGTACTGCCGCCGCGAACGCGCCCTGGTCATGCCCGCACTCCATGCCGCGCTGTCCACGGAGAGCCACCCGGAAGTCCAGGTCGCGCTGATCAACGGGTATCTCGCGATCGCATCGGCCGAGCCGTTCTCGGCGTCGGTCGACGAGACCGCGCAACAGTGGCTGCTGGATCTGCTGGCCGACGAGACGCAGCGCCCGCACATCCGGCTGGCCGCGCTGATCCAGGTCGCCGAGCGGATCGCGGACCGGGTGCCCGCGGACGCCGTCGACCTGGCGCTCGGCCTGGCCGAGGGGCTGCGCGGGAACGAGCCGGACAGTGACGACTCGGCCGGCGGCCTACTCGCGGGTGTGAACCGCGCGCTGGGTGAACGGGTCGGCGACCGCATGGTGCTGATATCGCACGAACTGGACGCGGGCCGCGGTGAGCGGGCCATTGACGCGTTGCGGCTGGCGCGTTCGCTGATGCAGGATTTCCGCGGGGACTTCACGGAGCTGCTCCAGCGGGTCGGCGGCCATCTCGTCCACGCGACCGAGCCGGATGTGCGTATAGCGGCCATCAGCGCACTGGAAGAACTCGGCGAGGTGGCGGCTCCGGCATGCGACGCGATCGTCGAAGTGCTCGAGCATGCTCCCCGTGAATACGAGGACGAAGGCACTGACCCGCTCGCCAAGGGAACGGCCTGGATGGTCGTGCACAGCTCGCACGGTCCGCAGGTCGGCAACCTGGTCGCCGTGCTGGCCCGGGCCCGCGATCCGCGCGTCGTGCCGATCCTGCGCACGTGCCTCGAACAACCCGCGCTCGTCCGGGATCTCGGCCAGGCGATCGGCGCAGCCGGACCGGTCGCGGCGGAGCTGGTGCGCCGCGTCCGGGAGCACATCAGCCGGCTGACCGCGAACGACTCCGCCGCCAAGCAGCAACTGGCCTACGCGCTGGGCCGGATCGGTCCGGCGGCCGCGGACGCCGCGCCTGATCTCGTCGCAATGCTCGAAGATGGCCTGGCGGCGGCCCAGGGCAGCGCCACGACAGCACAGCGCAGCGCCACGATGGCATTGAACGCCGCCGCAACGGCTCTGGGCCTCATCGGGCCCACGGCGGCCGCGGCTCCCGGCGCGGTCGACGTACTGCGGCGCATGCTCGACCACGAAGATCAGTACGCCGCGCTGAACGCGGCCACCGCGCTCGCCCACATCACTCCCGACGACGCGCTGCTCCGGCCGTTCTTCGAAGGCGTCTTCGTCGCCCCGAAGGGGCGGCCCGTGGCGGCGGCCGAAGGGCTCGCGCTGCTCGGGCCCGGGCCGGGCACCGCCCCGGATGCGCTGCTCGCACGGCTCGACCAGCTGCTCGAGGACTCGGACGGCTGGGGCCTGGCCGCCGCGGCGATCGCGCTCTGGCACACCACCGGCGAGAGCGCCAGAGCGGTTCCCGCGCTGCGGCGCGCGTGGGAGAGCTCGCACCACACCCGCCGATACGTCGCGCACCACGCCGCGGGCATGGGTCCCGCCGCCGCAGGGCTCGAATCCCTGCTGCAGGCCGAGCTCGCGGCCGTGCGCCGGCACAACCGGCCGGCCGGATCGACGGTCTGGAGCACCGCCGATGTCGAGAACGACGAAGAGCTGCTGCGAAAGGTCCGCGTCGCACTGGAGAAGATCACAGGTCCCTGACAGGGACGGCAGCACTGCGACGACGGGCACGGATGGGCATGGGCATGGGCGCCCCGAGAATACCGTCCGCGCGTTCCCGGCGCGCAATCGAGTGTATTTCGGCGTCGCGTGTCCATGATTAGCGTCACATATCGGTGTCGTCTGTGTTGGCCTTTCATATCTGTCCTGCGGGCGGCGCGTCCCGGCGCCGACAGTTGTGAGGGCGGGATTCCGTCGGCCGGGTCCGCGGACACCGCGGAATCCGCGCGCAAGACGAGCAGAGGATGGCGGCAATGGGCCCTTCCACGGCGTTCTGGCAGCAACTCGGCGAACCGGAGCGGGCCGCGCTCACCGCGGCGGGCCGCCGGGCCCGGTTCCGGCCCGGCACCGCGCTGGTCTCCCAGGGCGACCACTCGTCGCACGCGATCGTGCTGTTCGAGGGCCTGGTGCGGGTCGTCGCGGCGGGCGCGGACGGCCGCAGCCGGATCCTGGGCCTGCGGGTGCCCGGCGACCTGCTCGGCGAGCAGGCCGGGATCGACGGCGGCGTGCGGGCCAGCACGCTGATCGCGGTCGAGGCGGCGAGCGGCCTGGTGCTGTCCTGGCCCGGTTTCGCGCGGATCATGGGGGCTTATCCCGTGGTGAGCCGGGCGGTGCTGCGGACCGTCTCGCTGCGGCTGCGCGAGGCCGAGCGGCTGCGGCTGGCGGTCGAGGGGCGCTTCGTGACCAGCCGGGTCGCCGCGGCGATCCTGGACCTCACGGCGCGGGTGGGCCGGGGCGGGCCGCACGGCCTGGAGCTGACCGGGGTCTCCCAGGAGGACCTGGCCAGCATCGTCGGCTCGTCGCGGGAGTCGGTGAACAGGGCCCTGCTGCGCCTGCGCCGCACCGGCGCGGTGGACACCGGGCGGCGCCGGCTGACCGTGACCGACCCGGCGGCGCTCCAGGCCGCGTGCGAATGAGGCGAACCGGCCGATCCGGATATTCCGGCGCCGGGGTCTGACCGGCGAGTCAGAATACCGGCGCGTATGGTCGGCCCGCGCTTCGTTTTACCCACCCGATATTCGCCCGAGAGGTTTATCGATCTGGTGTGGCGGGCGCCGCACGATATCGTTGCGCGGGCTGCGGCACGTCCGCCTGAATCGCCCTGGCGAATTTCCCGTCATGTGACGAATGACGCTCGCCGGGTGCGGTGCGGTGCTTGGCTTGAGCGCGCAAGGCCCAGCGCGCACGGGGTGATACCAGAGGGGATACAGGATGTTGAGGGTGCTCGGTGTCGGAATCCTGATGATTATCGTCGGGGTCGTACTCAGAGCGCACTACGAGCCCGTCGCCCAGGCCTGCACCAGCGGCCTCGGCACGCTCACGCAGGGCCTTACGTCGGCACCGGGCAACTGCTCCACGGCGCAGGGTGCTGCGTCCATCGCCCCCTGGCTGATCGGCGTGGGAGCCGTGGTCAGCACAGGCTGTGCGCTGGCGCTGGGAGGCCTGTTGGGCTCGATGGGAATCGGAGCGAAGAACACGGAGACGCCCGCCGACGAGTCGCCGGCGGCTTCGATGGAGGTGCCGGGCCGGGTCTCGAGCTTCGACCGCCCCGGAAACCACCGGGCAGGTTGATCCGAGCCGGCCGGCCAGCGGCGGGCGCCTTCACGGGCCGCCCGCCGCTGCCGTGTCCGGCCGCTGCCATGTCCCGCGCAGTCAGCTCTCTGTGTCGATCCGGCCGAAGGAGGCCAGCGTGCGCAGCGCCTGCAGGGTGACGACGCCGCGCCACTCGAGCAGCGCCGCCTCGCCCGGCGGGTCCCACCGGATCGGCCAGCCGCCGTCGGCCTGCTGCTCCCGCTCGAGCAGGTCGAGGTGCGCCTCGATGACCTCGTCCTCGAACAGCGCCCGCCAGCGGCTGTCCGCGAAGGGCGCGACGTCGAGCGGCGAGAGCCCGTAGCCCTCGGCCTCCGGGTCGAGCCGGAACCAGTCGGCCTCGGCGAGCCGGTCGCGCACCTTCTGCGCCACCGCGTCGGCCCGGTCCCGCTCGGGAGTGTGGTCGAGGAAGACCAGGATCTCGCTCAGGGCGTGCGCATCAGAGGGCAGATCCGCATCGTCCAGCTGGTCCCAGCAGTACTGCGCGGCCGCCGAGATCCACGGATGGTCCGCCTCGAGCTGGTATAAGTACCCGACGAGACCCGCGGTCGGGTTCAGGCCGGGCTCGTAGGTCCAGTCGGTCCAGTGCGCGGCCCGTGGATAGGCCTCGATGACCGGGAAGGCGAGCGGCACGGCCCCGCCCCGGCCGGCCTCCTCGGCGACCTGCGCGAGGTATTCGCAGGCCGCCCGGACCAGCGGCGGGTCGTCGGTCTGCGCCGCGGCCATCGTCCTCAGCGCGACCTCCACGTCGACCGGCAGGCTGGCCGGGCACCGCTTGTCCGGTTCCAGACCGTGCCCGAAGCCGCCGTCGCCGTTGAGGTAGCCCTTCAGCGCGTCGAGGACGCCGTCCCCGGCCGCGCCGTCGAAGCAGGCGCCGAACAGCCGCCGCTCGAGCAGTCGCCCCTCGCGCAGCAGGAACTCCCGCCCCTCCGCGAATCGCTCATCCATGGGGCACGACGGTAGGTGGGACGTCTGACATTGTCGAGGACCCGCGGGCCGCGGAGCCCGGCGAGTCGGGAAAACGCCTGGACGCGGGACATGGCCGGACCATAGCGTTCCGCCCAGTGGAAGCGGTTGGTCGGGCGAGACATATGCAGAGGGTCACATGAGCGCATTGCGGTTCCGGCTGCGGACCGCCGGCCCCGGGGACGCCGAGGCGGTGGCGCTGCTCCACGCGGACAGCTGGCGCCGGTTCTACCGCGGCGCATATGCGGACTCGTATCTGGACGGCGACGTCGTCTCGGACCGCCTGGCGGTCTGGTCGGCGCGCCTGGCCGCGCAGTGCGGGACGGAGACGATCCTCGCCGAGGCCGAGAGCGAGGCCGAGGGTGATACCGAGAGCGCGGGCGGTACCGCCCTGCTCGGCTTCGTGCACACGGCCTTCGATGACGACGACAGGTGGGGCAGCCTGATCGACAACCTCCACGTCCGCAGCGACCTGCGGCGCACCGGCGTAGGCAGGGCCCTGATGATCCGGGCCGCCGGGTCCGTCGCCGAGCGCACGGCGACCGGGGCGATGTACCTCTGGGTGCTCGAGCAGAACACCGCCGCGCAGCGGTTCTACCAGGCTCTGGGCGGTGCGCGCGTCGAGAAGGCCCACCTGGACCCGCCCGGCGGCGACCGGTCCAAGATCAACGGGGACCCGCTCAAGTTCCGGATGGCCTGGCCGGACGCGTCGCTGCTGGCTCGCGGCGGCGGCGCCGGCTGACGCGCCTACACCCGACCCACCCCGAAAGCGTTCTGGCCGCCGGTGTTGTAGATCACCTGGCCGGTGATGAAGTCCGCCTCGTCGCCGACCAGGAACGAGACCAGGTTCGCGGTGTCCGCGGGCCGGCCGACCCGGCCGAGCGCGAACATGCCCTCCAGCTGCGCGCGCCGCTCGGCGGGGATCTGCTCCCAGCTCTCGGTGGCCGAGGTGCCGGGCCCGACCGCGTTGACGGTGATCCGGCGCGCGCCCAGCTCCAGCGCGGCGACCCGGGTGAGCTGCTCGACGAAGGCCTTGGAGCCGCCGTAGAGAGCGGTGTTCGGCATCGCGGTGCTGATGGCGGCGGAGGAGAGGTTCACGATCCGCCCGCCCTCGGCCAGCTTGTCCGCCGCGGCCTGGACCAGCAGGAACGGGGCCCGGGCGTTGACCGCGAGCAGCAGGTCGACGTCCTCGAGCGTGCTCTCGCGCAGCGGGAACCAGTGCAGCGCGCCGGCGTTGTTGACCAGGATGTCCACCTTGCCGAACTCGGCGATCGCGGCGTCGAGCACCGCCGCGGCGGCTGGCGCCTCGGCCAGGTCGGCCCGGATCACCAGGGCCCTGCGACCCAGCTCGCGCACCTGCCCGGCGACCCGGTCGGCGCCGTCCTTGCCGGTGTTGTAGGTGAGCGCGACGTCGGCCCCGTCCGCGGCCAGGCGCCGGACGATCTGCGCCCCGAGCCCCCGGCTGCCGCCGGTGACGAGCGCGACCTTCCCGGCCAGCCGCACTTCCGTGTCAGTAGTCATGCGATCAGTCCAGCAGCCCGCCGACCGGCGCAGAAGGACGCGTTGGCTCTCGTTCCATACGCTGCGCGTATGAATCGAGGCCCTGGCCGGTGGCCGGGGTCAGACCCGGTCGAGGGGCCGATGCGGCCCGTCCGGCAGCTGCGCCGTGATCGTGTCGCCGGGACGCACCGCGCCGCCCACCAGGACGATGCTCATGATCCCGGCCTTGCGCACGATGTTCCCGGCCTCGTCCCGGCCGACGACCTTCTTCAGCAGCCCGTCCTGGAAGCCGTCGATCTGCAGGCAGGGATTGCGCAGGCCGGTGACCTCCACGACCGCCTCCCCGCCGATGCGCAGCAGCGTTCCGACGGGCAGGCCGAGCAGGTCGATGCCGCTGGTGGTGATGTTCTCGCCGAGCTCACCGGGTGCCACGTCGAATCCCTGCGCGCCGACCTCGGCGAAGAGCTCCTCATGGATGAGGTGGACCTGGCGCAGGTTCGGCTGGGTCGGGTCCCGCGCGACGCGCGAGCGGTGCTTGACCGTGACGCCGGCGTGTACGTCCCCCTCCACGCCGAGCCCGGCGAGCAGCGTGATGCCGGCCCGGTTGGGCTTGGAGAACGAGTACTCGCCGTTGCTGCTGACCGCCGTCACCGTCCCGCGCATGCCGCGCCCTCCCGTTCGGTACTGATGATCCACCACAAGCTTAGCCGCGGTTCCAGGCCGTTACACTGCGCTTATGGACGACATCGAAGTCCGGGAGCTTCGGTACTTCATCGCGGTCGCGCAGGAGCTCAACTTCACCCGGGCCGCGCAGCGCCTCGGCATCGCCCAGCCGCCGCTATCCGCCGCCATCGCCAAGCTGGAGCGCAAGCTCGGCGTGCCGCTGCTGGAGCGCACCAGCCGCCGGGTCGCGCTGACCCCGGCCGGAGCGGTGCTGCTGGAGCAGGGCCGGATCGCGGTCGAGGGCTTCGGCGCCGCCGTCGAGCGGGCCCGGCGCAAGGGCGAGCACGCGGACCGGCTCACCGTCGCGGTGAAGGCGGGCGGCGGCACGGATCTGCTGCGCAGGATCACGCAGCTGTGCGCACAGGATCCGCAGATGCCTGATGTGCACGTCCTGTTCGGCCACTACGGCGAGCAGACCGCGGCGCTGCGCGACGGGACCGCCGACGTCGCCCTGCTGCGCACCCCGTTCGACCCGCGCGGGCTGGATGCCGAGGTCCTGCTGGTCGAGCCGAGGGTGGTGGCGCTCGCCACGGACCACCGGCTGGCCGGCCGCCCCGACCTGCGCCGCGCGGATCTGGCCGGGGAGCCGATGCCGCGCTGGGAGCCGCTCGACGACGCGGTCGCCGCGTATTGGGCGGGGTGGACAGAGGACGCCTCGCTTCGCGAGGGCCCGCTGGTCACCGACATCAACCAGCTCCTCGACGCGGTCGCGCTCGGCCAGTCGATCGCCTTCCTGCCGCGCTCCGCGGCGCACCAGTACAACCGGGCCGACCTCGTGTTCCGGCCGGTCGCCGACCTGGAGCCGAGCACGCTCGCCGCGGCGTGGCCGGACGCCTCCCGCTCGCGCGCGGTGGCCGGCTTCGTCCAGGCCGCGGTCAAGGCCGCGCAGGAGCTCTCGGAGCAGGCTGCTGCGTTGGCGTGATCCGCAGGGCTCGACCGATCAGCTCTTGTGCATCATGGCGCCCGGCTCGACCAGCAGCCCGCCGATCGCCGCGATCCCGGCGAGCAGCCCGGCCGACGCGTTCACGTACTTCGTGCTCGCGAGGATCAGCACGGCGCAGAGCACCGTCAGCGCGGCGGCGACGACCAGCAGGAAGGCCCAGACCGGCCGCGGCACCTCGAACCGCGAGCTCGGCTCCCCGGCCTGCACCGCCGGATTGATCAGCGTGCCGAGCAGCGCGGTTATCGCGGTCGCCCCGGCCGTGCCCATGTTCGTCTGCGTCAGGTGGAACACCGCCAGGTACCCGAGGAAGATCATCAGTCCGAGCAGGCTGGTCGTGGCCAGCCCGACCCGGGCGAAGATCCACTCCCGGCTCACGGGCATCGTGCTCTGATTCACGGCGGCTGACATGGCGGTCTCCGACTTCCGGAAGGCGGCGGGGTGCGAGCGGTCGTGCAGGGGAACCTTAGGGAACTTTAGCGGCCGCACCCGGCCCGGCACGTGTACTTCCGATAATCAGGTAATCAGGGTTCCGCCACTCACCGCCCCCGCGGCGGCACCGCGCTCAGCCTGGAGAAGTCCCGCGACGCGACGTGGTTGCGGTCGGTCAGCGCGCCGAGCATGTAGGCCGGGTACAGGCCGAGGTACTCGCCGCACGAGGTCTGGCTCCACTGCCGGGCCAGGTCGCTGGAGGCCTTGTAGAAGTTGACCATGTATCCGCCCTCGTAGACCCGCATCAGGGCGAA
>DASYAE010000266.1:0-17995 GCA_036501535.1 Actinocrinis sp.
CGAGGCCCGGTTGACCAGCACCCGGTCGTTGATGGCCAGCGTGTTCTGCATCGAACCGCTGGGAATCCAGTAGGCCTGCACCAGGAACGTCTTGATCAGGAACGCCAGGAACAACGCGAAGACCACCAGGAACGGCAACTCCACGATGAATGGCCGCGGCTTGGTCGGGAAGAGGAACCGCCACACCACCGCGAACGGGAAGACCACCCAGCCGAGCGGCGAGACGGGCTTGCGGACGCCGGACTTGGTGCGGGCGATGCCGTCGTCCGGCTCCTCGGACTCCTCGCCGCCGCCCTCCTCCTCGGCCTCGGACTCGGTGCCGGCCTGCGCTTCCCCGGCGGCCCGCTCGACCTTCTCGGCCCGCTCGGCGCCGGCGCTGCGCGGGACGCGGCCGTTCGACGCGAAGGCGGCTGCGCCCGCGGCACCTTCGCCCGCGGGACCCGCCGCCGTGACAGCGGCGCGCCCGTCCGGTTCCGTATCCGGATCCGCGGCGCCCTCCTGATCCGTTGCGCTGCGCGCGTCCGGACTGTCTAATGCCACGTCGAAACCTCGCGTCTCATTGCTCGCTTAGCCTGTCCGGGCCCGTGCCTCTTCGGCGTTTGAATCGCCGGCGCCAACGCCACCGCCGGCGCAGCCGGCGCGAACGCACCAGCCGACCGCCGGCGAGCCGTACCGGCAACGCACCGACCAAGGCGGCCGCCGCAGGCGCGTCGGACGCCCCCGGCAGCTCGCTGACCGCCGCCAGACCCTTCTGATGAAAGGTAGCCGGAACGCTCAGTCCTCCGACGCGACTCGGCGGCCATATCAACACGAACGCGTGACCCACCACATCGCTTATCGGCACAGTACCGTCAGAACCGTTGCTCATGTGGAACCTGGAGTCGGCCGAGTCTCCGCGGTTGTCCCCCATCACCCAGATGTGTCCGGCCGGCACTTTCACGTCGAATCGCATCTGCGAAGGCGCCGCGTTGGGGAACAGGTAGTTGCTCTCGTTCAGGACGAGCCCGTTGACGGTGATCTTGCCCTGGGCGTTGCAGCACGCGACCGTGTCGCCCGGGACGCCGATCACCCGCTTGATCAGGTAGCGGTCGGTGCCCGCCGGCAGCAGGCCGACGAAGGTGAACACGTCCCGTATGTAGCGGACCACGATGTTCTCCCTGGACGGCGCCTGCGGCGGCAGCCAACCCCCCGGGTCCTGGAAGACCACGATGTCGCCGCGCTGCGGCTGGGAGCCGAACCAGGGCGAGAACTTGTCCACCAGCACCCGGTCGCCGGGCAGGATGGTGTCCTCCATGGACTGGCTCGGGATGGAGAAGGCCTGGACCGCGAACGTCTTGATGCCGAGCGAGAGCAGCAGGGCGATCACGAGCAGGATCGGCACCTCGCGCCACAGCCGGATCGGCTTGAGCCGGCGCCTGCGTCCCTTCCCCACCACCGCCGGTCTCCTCCAGTCTCGTTTTCGTCCACGCAAGTTCTCAGCACACGCAGCCGAACACGAGGACCGCACCGCAGGGTAGCGAGAGAGGCTTAAGAAAGGCGAGGGCCCCGGTATCCGGTGCGGATCCGGGGCCCTGCGCGTTGTTCCGGAAGTGCGTATACGCGCTCTTACGCCTCAGCGGGCGTAGTCCATGCGCTCCTTGATCTTGGCCTTCTTGCCGCGCAGCTCGCGCAGGTAGTAGAGCTTGGCCCGGCGCACGTCGCCGCGGGTGACGACCTCGATCTTCTCGATGATCGGGGTGTGCAGCGGGAAGGTGCGCTCCACGCCCACGTTGAAGCTGATCTTGCGCACGGTGAACGTCTCCCGCACGCCGTCGCCCTGACGCCGGATCACGACGCCCTTGAACTGCTGGATCCGGGAGCGGTTGCCCTCGACGACCCGGACGTGCACGTTCACCGTGTCGCCGGGGCGGAAGGCCGGGATGTCGGAGCGCATCGACTTCGCGTCGAGCGCGGCGAGCTTCTGCATCGTCTTCTCCTCGCGGATGCCACTGGACAGCCGCGGCATGGTCGCATCAGTGTGTTTTCACGTCGCCGGGTCTTCGCACCGTGGGTGTCGCGCCGCAGGGCGCGCAGCCGGCTCCCCCAGTGGCAGGAGCAGCGCGTACCGAGGGGTCAGTCTCTCATGCGCTGCGCTGAACAGTGAAATTGGCCGTTCCGGAGCCCGTGCCGTGGGGCCGGGCTTCAGCGGGCCTCAGCGGGCCTCGTCGGCCCGGTCCGCGGGGTCGGGCGCGCCGAGGGCCGCCAGCGCGGCGCGGTCCTTCTTGTCCAGCGCGGCCGGGTCGAGCCGGGCCAGCAGGTCGGGGCGGTGCGCGGCGGTGCGGGCCAGCGCCTGGTCGCGGCGCCAGCGGGCGATCGCGCCGTGGTTGCCGGACAGCAGGATCTCGGGCACCGCGCGGCCGCGCCACTCGGCCGGCTTCGTGTAGACCGGGCCTTCGAGCAGGTTGCTCATGGGGCCGTCGGCGAAGGAGTCGTCCTGCGCGGAGAGCGCGTTGCCGAGCACGCCGGGCAGCAGCCGGCCGACGGCCTCGACCATCACCAGGACCGCCACCTCGCCGCCGGCCAGCACGTAGTCGCCGATGGAGAGTTCCTCCACAGGCATCCACGCGGCCGCCTCGTCGATCACCCGGCGGTCGATGCCCTCGTAGCGGCCGCAGGCGAAGACCAGCCAGGGCCGCGCGGCCAGCTCGGCCGCCTTGGCCTGGGTGAACGGGCGTCCGCTCGGCGTCGGCACGACGAGGGTCGGCGCCTCGTCCGGGTGGTCGGGACCGGGGCCCTCGCCGAGGACCGCGTCGAGCGCAAGACCCCACGGCTCGGGTTTCATGACCATGCCGGGGCCGCCGCCATAAGGCGAGTCGTCGACGGTGCGGTGGACGTCATAGGTCCACTGGCGCAGATCATGAACATGTACGTCGAGTAGGCCGCCCTGCGCCGCCTTGCCGATCAGCGAGACGTCAAGCGGCGCAAGGTACTCGGGGAAGATCGTGACGACGTCGATGCGCACGGCGGCTACCCGTCGGTGTCCGCGTCGTCGGTCTCGTCGTCGTCCGCAGCGCTGCGCAGCGTGGCCTCAGGCTCGCTGAGTTCCAGCAGGCCGTCCGGCGGATCGACGACGACGGTGCCGTGCTTGAGATCCACCTTCGGCACGATCTGCGCGACGAACGGGATAAGCACCTCGCGGCCGTCGGGCCGGCGCACCGCCAGCAGATCCTGTCCCGTGATGTGCAGCATCTCCGCGACCGTGCCGACCTCGCGGCCGTCCACGGTGACCACGGCCAGGTCGACGAGCTGGTGGTCGTAGTACTCGTCCGGGTCGCCGGTCGGCTCGTCCGGATCCATCTCGATCACCAGCAGGGTGTTGCGAAGCGCCTCCGCGGCGGCGCGGTCGCGCGCCTCACGGAACCACAGCACCATGCGGCCGTTGCCGGAGTTGGCCGAGATGACGGTCAGCGGGCCGCGCTCCGGCGGGTCGGCGGCCAGGACGGCCCCGGGGGCGAAACGCCCCTCGGGGTCGTCCGTGCGCACTTCCACGGTGACCTCGCCGCGCAGGCCGTGCGGCTTGCCGATCCGGCCGACGACGAGCCGCACCGGCTCGCGCCCCTCGCCCCGGGACCCGCGGCCCCGGCGCGGCCTCGAACCGGCGACGCGCGCGGCGCTCACCGCGGCGCCCCCATCCGGAACAGGCTCATCGGCCGGCTCAGCGGTAGCCGGGCGCTTCGACCAGGTCGATGCGCACCGCGCGGCCCTCGAGCGCGCCGATCACCGTGCGCAGCGCCTTCGCGGTCCGGCCCTGCCGCCCGATGACCTTGCCCAGGTCGTCGGGATGGACCCGCACCTCGAGGATCCGGCCGCGGCGCAGCGCACGGTCCCGGACGACGACTTCGTCCGGGTGGTCGACGATGCCTTTGACGAGGTGTTCGAGCGCCTCTTCGAGCATGTGCCTAGGCCTCTTCGGCCGCGGCCTCGGACGGGGTCGCGGCGGGCTCGGCCGGAGCAGCGGAGCCGCCCTCGGCGGCGCCCTTCGCCGCGCCGTCGCCGGACCGGGCCGGCTTCTCCGAGCGCTTGCGGCCGGCGGTGGTGGCGGCCTTGGGCTCGCTCTCGGCCTCCTTGGCGGCGGCCTCGAACACCACCCTGCGGTCCGCCTTGGCCTTGGCGATCTTCATCGGCGGCGGGGCGGGCAGGCCCTTGAACTTCTGCCAGTCGCCGGTGACCTTGAGGATCGAGGCGACCTGGTCGGTCGGCTGGGCGCCGACGCCGAGCCAGTACTGCGCGCGCTCCGAGTTCACCTCGATGAAGGACGGGTCCTCCTTCGGGTGGTACTTGCCGATCTCCTCGATCGCCCGGCCGTCCCGCTTGGTGCGGGCGTCGGCGACGACGATGCGGTACTGCGGCGAACGGATCTTGCCCAGACGCTTCAGCTTGATCTTGACTGCCACGGGAGTGTGGTCTCCTGGTTTCGTAAATCGGGCCGGCCACCGGGCGGCCGCGTGGGGAATTACGGCGTGCCGGTTGCCGAAAGCGGACGCGGACCGGCGGGAGAGAGGGATCCCGTGCGCTCCGAGTGCTCGACCTGCCATTCTGCCAGATCCGACAGGGTGCCTTTGACCACTCGGCAGGATCAGCCGGTTCTGACCGAAGATCAGCCGTTCCGCGGGAGCGCCGCAGCTCAGCCCAGCAGCTTCTTGAACTCGTCCGGCAGCTCGAACTCGCTCTGCGCCGCAGCGGCGCCCGCGCCGTTCGCCGCGCCCGCGGGGCCGGCCGCCGCGCGCTGGGCGCGGGCCGCCTCCTCCGCAGCGCGCTTGGCCGGGCTACCCGACCGGCTGCGGTTCTTGCTGCGCTGCGCCTGCGCGTTCGCCTTGGCCTTGGCGGACATCCGCCGGCCGCTGCCGGCGCCGAAGCCGGGCAGGCCGGGCACTCCGTTGCGGCCCATCGACTTCATCATCTTCTGCGCCTCGAAGAACCGCTCCACCAGCGCGTTGACCTGGGAGACGGTGACGCCGGAGCCCTTCGCGATGCGGGCCCGGCGGGAGCCGTTGATGATCTTCGGGTCCTGCCGCTCGGCCGGGGTCATCGACCGGATGATCGCCGAGATCCGGTCGACCTCCCGGTCGTCCACCTGCGCGAGCTGCTGGCGCATCTCCGCGCCGCCGGGCAGCATGCCCAGGATCTTCTGCAGCGAGCCGAGCTTGCGCACCTGCTCCATCTGCGCCAGGAAGTCGTCCAGGGTGAAGCTCTCGCCGCCGAGCAGCCGGCGGGCCATCTCCTCGGACTGCTCCGCGTCGAAGGCCTTCTCGGCCTGCTCGATCAGCGAGAGCATGTCGCCCATCCCGAGGATGCGCGAGGCCATCCGGTCCGGGTGGAAGACGTCGAAGTCCTCGAGCTTCTCGCCGTTCGAGGCGAACATCACCTGGCGGCCGGTGATCTGGGCCACCGACAGGGCCGCGCCGCCGCGCGCGTCGCCGTCGAGCTTGGTGAGCACGACGCCGTCGAAGCCGACGCCGTCGAGGAACGCCTGCGCGGTGGTCACGGCGTCCTGACCGACCATCGCGTCCAGCACGAACAGGATCTCGTCCGGCTTCACCGCGTCGCGGATGTTCGCGGCCTGCCGCATCAGCTGCTCGTCGATGCCCAGGCGGCCGGCCGTGTCGACCACGACCACGTCGTGCATCTTGGTCCGGGCGAACTCGATCGAGTCGCGGGCCACCTTCACCGGGTCGCCGACGCCGTTGCCCGGCTCGGGGGCGAAGACCGGCACCCCGGCCCGCTCGCCGACCACCTGCAGCTGGGTCACCGCGTTGGGCCGCTGCAGGTCGCAGGCCACCAGCACCGGGGCGTGGCCCTGGGACTTGAGCCAGCGGCCGAGCTTGCCGGCCAGCGAGGTCTTGCCGGCGCCCTGCAGGCCCGCGAGCAGGATGACGGTCGGCGGGCGCTTCGCGTAGCGCAGCCGGCGGGTGTCACCGCCGAGGATCGCGATGAGCTCCTCGTTGACGATCTTGACGACCTGCTGGGCCGGGTTCAGCGCCTGCGACACCTCGGCGCCGAGCGCGCGCTGCTTGACCGCGGCGACGAACTGCCGCACGGCGGGCAGCGCCACGTCCGCCTCGAGCAGCGCGATGCGGATCTCCCGGCAGGTGGTGTCGATGTCCTGCTCGGACAGGCGGCCCTTGCCGCGCAGGGACTTGAAGGTGGCTGCCAACCGGTCGGAAAGCGTGTCGAACACGGCGCCGTCAGATCCTCTGCTCGGGGTTGGGGAAGCTCGGGTGCGAGCAGTCAAGCCTAACCCGTGGCCGGGCTTTGTCGGTGCCGTCGCCTAGTGTGATGGACAGTCAACTGGAAGGGTCGGTGACGACCGTGACGGCAAACCGGTACGCCGGTGCGTGCAAGACCTGCGGGCGGACGGTGCCCGCGGAAGCCGGCGAGCTGCGCAAGCAGGCCGAGGCGTGGGTGGTCTACCACGTCGAGTGCCTGCCTGCTCCCTCACCCGGCTGGCACACCGGCCTGCTCGGTTCCTTCGACACCGAGACGACGGGCACTGATCCGTTCGCCGCCCGGCTGGTCTCGGCCGCGTTCGTCACCTCGGCGGGCGGGCGGCGCGAGTTCCTGGTCGACCCCGGCGTGGAGATCCCGGCGGAGGCGACCGCAGTGCACGGGATCAGCACCGAGCAGGCGCGCACGCTCGGCGCGAGGCCGCAGGCCGCCCTGGACGAGATCGCCGCGCTGCTGGCCGGGCACCTGGCCGCCGGGGCGCCGCTGATCGTGTTCAACGCGCCGTTCGACCTGACCCTGCTGGAGGCCGAGCTGGCGCGGCACGGCCTCGAGCCGCTCGGCCGGCGGGCCGGCGCGATCCGGCCGGTGGTCGACCCGCTGCTGATCGACCGGACGCTGGACAAGTACCGCAAGGGCAGCAGGACCCTGGAAGCGCAGTGCGCGCACTACGGCGTGACGATCAAGAACGCGCACGACGCCTGCGCGGACGCGGTGGCCGCCATGGAGGTGGCCAAGGCCCAGGCGGCGAAGTTCTCCGAACTGGCCGAGGCCTCGCTGGCCGACCTGCACGACAGGCAGGTCGTCTGGAGCGAGGCCTCGGAGCGGGACTACGCGGCCTATCGGGCGCGGCGCGGCGAGTCGCACACCCCGCAGGTCGGCTGGCCGGTGCGGGTGAAGACGGCGGCGGCCGCGGCTGTGCCCGGTCAGCCGTCCGAGCGCGACCGGGTCAGCACGAAGGACTCGAGCGGGGTGACCGCGCCGCCGGGGACGGCGACGTTGTAATAGGTCACCCGGATGCTGGTCTGGCCGCCGGGCCGGGTGCCCGGGTCGACGTCGAAGGACGCGAAGCCGTAGGGGTGGGTCAGGTCCCTGACCGCGGACCAGACGGCCTGCTCGGAGACGTAGACCGGCGGCCGCTTGCCGCTCGAGCCGACCGGGCCGACCGCGGTGATGACCTTGCCGGTGCCGTCGGTGAAGAACTCGCCGTTGCTCGGCGCGCTGGTCCCGCCGCCGCCGAGCACCATGTGCACGGTGCCCTTGGAGGTGTCGATCACGTCGGTGGCGGAGGAGACCGGGTTCGGGGTCAGCGTCGCCGAGCCGGAGACCGTGCCGCGCACGGCGAAGGAGCGCTCGTAGTCGTGCTCGTGGCCGCACAGCACGAGGTCCACGCCGTACTGGTCGAACAGCGGGCCCCAGTTCTGCCGGATGCCGAGGTCGGCGCCGTTGGCGTTGGACGAGCTGATGATCACCTGGTGCATGCAGACCACGATCCAGTCCACGCTCTTCGACGACCGGGCCGCCTTGAGCTGCTGCTCGAGCCAGGCCTTCTGCGCGCCGCCGCTGTAGCCGTTGACGTACGAGTCGCCGGCGTCCTGCAGCGCCACGTCGTCGTTCTGCAGCACGATCACCCGCACGCCGCCGACCTGGAAGGTGTACCAGAGTCCGTCCCAGTCCGCCGAGCCGTTGGAGGGCAGCGCGAACCGGGTCAGGAAGGACTGGTAGCCGATCGGGCCGTTGCCGAGTTCGTTCTCGTGGTTGCCGGCCGCCGGCATCCACGGCCGGTAGCGGGCCGAGCGGGTGTTGTTGGCGAAGAAGGAGTTCCAGGTGCGCACCCGGTCCGGGGTCAGGTTGGCGTAGCAGAGGTCGCCGTTGAGCAGGTGGAACAGCGGCTGGATCAGCTCGATGCCGTGCACGATGTCGGCGGCGGCGGGCGAGGGGATGCCGGCGATGCCGGCCGAGTAGGTCCCGGCGGCGGAGCCGGTGCCGGGCACCCAGGCGGCGGTCGGCACCGACTGGTCGCCGAAGCTGGTGAAGGTGAACGGGACCCGGCCGGTGGGCGCGGTGCGGAAGGTGCCCGCATCGGGCAGCACGCCGTCGGCGAGCGCCGCATAGATATGGGTCGTGTCCGGCCTGAGGCCGCTCAGCGCCGCGTGATTGACGTAGACCTCGTTGCCGCTGGCCGCGTCGATATACGTGCGCGTGGTCGCGGTGACCTCGCTGCCGAAGCCGCCGTCCGCGGTGCCGAAGCGCACCTGCGGCCTGGAGACCGGCACGACCGTGGACCAGGAGACGGTCATCTGCCGGGTCGGGTCGGCGCCGAAGGTCAAGTGCAGCCCGTCGACCGGGGGCGCGCCGAGCTTCTCCGGCTGGCGCCAGAGCAGCGGCGTCGCGGCGGAGGACGGCGTGGTCGACGCGGCGGCGCTCGAGCCGCTGCCCGAAGCTGTTGCCGAGGGAGCGGCGGCGGCCTCGGCGGTCTGCGCGCCGAGCACGACCGGGGCCGCGGCCAGCGCGCCGCCGACGGCGATCGCCCGGAGGGTGGAGCGGCGGCTGACCGGGAGCGGGCCGATGGATCCGGGCGCCGCGGCCGCGTCCGCAGCATCGCAGTGTACTGTTTCCATCGGCGCGTTCTCGGGTACTCCGTCCCCATTGAGCACTGCTTTGTCGAGCACCGGGTCCTCCCGCTGGACGCGTTGAAGCGTGGGCATGTGGGCATGTACGCAGTCGGCTGTGAACATAGCCGCGGTGCGTAAGGCCCGCAGTAGCTTCCCGGTGAACTTGGCGTGGAATTAGAGCGCGACGCACGGGACGGTGGCGGCGCGTCAGGGCATCGCTTCGGCGATCTCGGCGACGACCGCCTCGGCGTGCTTGGGATTCAGGCGCTCGCCCTCGGGATCGGTGAGGTAGAACACGTCGACCGCCTCGGCGCCGAGGGTGGATACGCGCGCGGTCGCGATGCTCGCGCCGGCGCGGGCGATCGCGGCGCAGACCCGGTAGAGCAGGCCGGGCGTGTCTCGGGCGCGCACCTCGACCACGGTCGCGAGCAATGAGGCGTCGTCCACGAGGCCGACGGTCGGCGCGGCCACCAGCAGCGCGCGGCTGACCGGGCTGGATTCCGCGTCGCGGGCCTTCATCCGCTCGGCCGGGTCGATCCGGCCGGCCAGCGCCCCGCGCAGATCGGTGCGCAGCCGGGAGACGTCCGGCAGGTCGCCGAACTCGGCGGCGACGGTCCAGCGCTGCACCGCCCAGGTCCGATCAGTGCCAGTCGAATCAGCACTCTGTGAGTCGGCGCCGGCGGTCTCGACGTCGGCCGCGAGGATGCGCAGCCGGCTCAGGCTGAGCACGCCGGCGACCGTGGCCAGCACGCCGAGTTCGTCGGGCAGCGCGATGTCGAGCCGGGCGACGCCGGCGCCGCCGGGGGCCAGGGCGAGCACCGCGAGGCCGTCCGGCGCCGCGGCCGCGCGGGCGGCCAGGGCCGAGCCGTCGAAGGCCGGCGGGGCAGGCGCCGGGCGGCCGGCCAGCGAGGCGCGGGCCCGGTCCGCGAGGGCGCCGATCAGGGCCGTGCGCCAGCGGTTCCAGACCGCCGGGCCGGTGGCCTCGCTGTCCGCCTCGGTGAGCGCGTGCAGCAGCGCGACGAACTCGCCCGGGTCCGCCGAGAAGGGACCGGCGTCGTCCGGCGGCCGGGCGGCCGCCAGCAGCGCCTCGAGCGTCGCCGGGTCCTCCGGGTCCCGGTGCATCGCGAGCTGGGCGAGCAGCAGGTGGTGGCGCACGAGCGCGGCGAGCACCGCGGCGTCGGCCGCGTTGAAGCCGATCCGCGGGGCGAGCGAGTCGACGATCGCGGCGCCGCTCTCCCCGTGGTCGCCAGGCAGGCCCTTGCCCAGGTCGTGGCAGACCGCTGCGACGAGCAGCAGGTCGGGGCGGGCGACCCGGCGGGCGCGGGAGGCGGCGTGCACCGCGGTCTGCACCGAGTGCCGGTCGACGGTGTGGATGTGTAGGGCGTTGCGCTGCGGCAGGCAGCGGATCCGCTCCCACTCCGGCAGCAGCCGCACCAGCAGGCCGGTGCGGTCGAGCGCTTCCCAGACCTCGATCAGGCCGGGCCCGGCGCCGAGCAGCCGGACGAACTCCTCGCGGGCGGGGCGCGGCCACCGGTCCGGCAGCGGCGCCGCCTCGTCGGCCAGCCGGCGCAGCGCGGAGGGGGCGAGCGGCAGCCCGGCCGCGGCCGCGGCGGCGGCCGCGCGCAGCAGCAGGACCGGGTCCTTGGCCGGGTCGGCGGCCAGCGCGAGGCTGGCCTCGCCGTCCGCCTCGACGACGCCGTCGGCCAGTGGGACCCGCTCGGCGGCGGCGCTCGAGGAGCCGAACAGCTGGCGGCGCGCACCGCTCAGAAAGCCGGAGCGGGCGCCCTGTGTTCTCTCGTTCTCGGCCAGGATCTGGCCGATGCGCCGCCACGCGGTGTCGCAGGCGAAGGCGATGGTGCGGGCCGCGTCGGCGACCACGGCGAGCAGTTCGTCCGCGCCGCCGTCCAGCTCGAGCAGCCGGGCCACCTCGTCCTGCTCCTGGAGCAGGAGCCGGTCGGCGGATCGGCCGGTCGCGATGTGCAGGGTGTCGCGCACGTCGAGCAGCCGGGCCAGCGCGAGTTCCGGCTCGCCGTGCGGGGTGTCGGCGAGCCAGGAGGCTGAGATCGCGGTGAGCAGGTACGCGTCGCGCAGGCCGCCGATCGCCTCCTTGAGGTCGCCCTCGAGCCGGTAGGCCAGCTCGCCGTGCAGCCGCAGCCGTTCGGCGCGGCTGGCCCTGGCCTCGGGCAGCCGGGCGCGGGCCGCGGCGCGCCAGTCGGCCAGCGCGGAAGCGCGCAGCTGCGCGGTCAGCTCGGCCTCGCCGGCGACGTGACGAGCCGTCAGCAGGCCGAGCGCGACGGGAAGATCCTCCTTGGCCACGGACCTGGCCTGCCCGACGCTGCGCACCGAGTGGTCGAGCTTGACCTTCGCGTCCCAGACCGGATACCAGATCGCGTCGGCCAGCGCGGCGATCCGGGCCGGCTTCGCCGAGTCCTCGTGCAGCAGCACGACGTCCAGGTCGCTGCCCGGCGAGAGCTCGCCGCGGCCGTAGCCGCCCACGGCGACCAGCGCGGTGCGTCCGGCCGGGCTCGCCGCGCCCGCGCTCTCGTGCAGCTCGGTCAACCACTGGTCCGCCGCCTCGGAGAGCGCGGAGCGCAGCCCAGGGCCGCGCAACCCCGATTCGATCAGCTCCGCGCGCCGCTGCGCGTAGGTCCGCCCGACCGCCATGGCCCGCCTCGCTCTCCCCTGGTCTGGTCCTCGGTCCGCCTTTGCGCCGGAAATGCGGGCGCGGATCCCGGCACGCCGCACCGGGATCCGCGTCCTTCGACCGTTCCGAGCTGCCTACAGCGCCTCGGCGCCGCGCTCGCCGGTGCGGACCCGAACGACGGTCTCGACCGGGGTGACCCAGACCTTCCCGTCGCCGATCTTGCCGGTCTGGGCGGCCTTGGAGACCACGTCGAGCAGGGTCTCCACGTCGTGGTCCTCGACCAGCAGGTCGAGCTTGACCTTCGGGACCAGGTCGATGGTGTACTCGGCGCCGCGGTAGACCTCGGTGTGACCGCGCTGGCGGCCGTAACCGTTCGCCTCGGTGACGGTCAGCCCGTGGACGCCGAAGGACTGCAGGGCCGCCTTGACTTCGTCGAGCTTGTAGGGCTTGATGACCGCGGTGATCAACTTCATGGATTGACCTCGGCCTTCTCGGCTGTTGAGGGGTCGGTGATGGATTCCACAGATGGTGGTGCGGTCGCCGCTGCGACGTTCGCCGCCGCGCGGTGCAGGGCGCCGGACAGGCCGCCCCAGTCATAGGCGGTCTCGGCGTGCTCGGTCTGGTCCACGCCGGTGACCTCGTCCTCCTCGCTGACCCGCAGCCCGATCGTCTTGTGCACGGCGAAGGCCAGGATCAGCGAGACCGTGAAGGAGTACCCGAACACGATGCCGGCGCCCTCGCTCTGGGCGAGCAGCTGGTCGATCCCGCCGCCGTAGAACAGGCCGGCGCGCGCGCCGTTGGTGTAGCCGGCCACCTCGGCCGGGGCGGCGAAGAGGCCGATCAGCAGGGTGCCGAGGATGCCGCCGACCAGGTGCACGCCGACCACGTCGAGCGAGTCGTCGAAGCCGAAGCGCCACTTCATGTTCACCGCGTAGCAGCAGACGAAGCCGGGGATCAGGCCGACGAAGATGGCGCCGATCGGGCTGACCGAGGCGCAGGCCGGGGTGATCGCGACCAGGCCGGCGACCGCGCCGGAGGCGGCGCCGACGGTGGTGAACTTGCCGTGCTGGATCTTCTCCGCGGCCAGCCAGCCGATCACCGCGGTGCATGTGGCGACCTGGGTGTTCATGAAGACCACCGAGGCCTGGCCGGAGGCGGTCAGCGCGGAGCCGGCGTTGAAGCCGAACCAGCCGAACCACAGCAGCGCGGCGCCGAGCATCACGAACGGCACGTTGTGCGGGCGCATCGGGTCCCGCTTGAAGCCGACCCGCCGCCCGATCACCAGGGCGCAGGCCAGCGCTCCGGCACCGGCGTTTATGTGCACCGCGGTGCCGCCGGCGAAGTCCATCACGTGCAGCTTGGCGTTGATGAAGCCGTTGGGCGAGAAGACCCAGTGGGCGACCGGGAAGTAGATCAGGGTGACCCAGCCGCACACGTACACGGTCCAGCCGACGAACTTGGTCCGGTCCGCTATCGCGCCGGATATCAGCGCCGGGGTGATGATCGCGAACATCAGCTGGAAGCAGGCGACCGCGAACAGCGGGACGCCGGTGCTGCCGTAGAGGTCCGCCTTACCGGTTATCCCGGTGTTGATGTCGTGCATCCCCCACTGGGCCAGCGTGCCCCATATGGAGTTGCCGGAGGCGTTGTTGGCGTTGCCGAAGGAGACAGACCAGCCGTAGAGCACCCACGCCACGGTCACTACCGCGATGCAGATGAAGTTCATCATGAGCATGTTCAGGACGCTCTTCGCGCGGACCATGCCGCCGTAGAAGAACGCGAGGCCGGGGGTCATCAGCAGCACGAGCGCGGAACTCGCCAGCACCCAGGCCGTGTTGCCGGTGTCGAGGGTTGGCATCGATCGTCACGTATCCTTCGCGTGGCCCGTCCGGCCGCGGGCGCGGCGCGGGAACGCGCGGCGCTGCAGCCGGGTCGTGTACGGGGGGACATCCGGGGGTCGGGGGGACGCCGTCGTCGTAGCGAGAACACTCGCGGCGGGCCGTTACCGCCCGCCGCGTGAAATGTTTCGGAGACGTGACTGATTGCTCAAACGAGTTACGACCTGGTGAACGCGCGGACCTGCGGGCCCGGTCCGGAGGGGTGCGGATACGAGGGGCGGCCCGGCTGGGCGAGCACCTGCGGCGGCGCGGCCGGCGCCGAGGCCGGGTCGCGCAGCCGGTCGGCCAGGTCGCGCAGCGCGGGGTCGCGCGGCAGCCGCTGGGCCGCGCGGGACGCGGTCTCGCGAAGTAATTCCTCCGTGTGTCGCGAACGCAAACGGACGGCCAAGGCGACCGCGGCACGCAGCGACCGGACGGCCATGCCGCCGTCGCCGGCCATCGCCCGCGCCTCGGCCAGGCCCGCCAGCGCGACGACCCGGCTGCGCAGCTGCTCCGGCTGCTGCCGCTCGTAGAGCTCGGCCGCGGCCTCGAACTCGGCCAGCGCCTCGGGCGCCGCGGCCGGGACCCGGTCGGCCAGGTCGAGCAGGGCCCGGCCCAGCTCGCCGCGCAGCGCCGCGGGGCCGAAGTCGGCGAGCCAGGAGGGGGCTCCGGCGCCGGGGCCGGCCGAGCGCTGCGCGGCCCGGCAGTGCGCCGCCTTGGCCCGTTCGACGGCGTGGCGGCACTGCTCGGGGCGGCCGAGGGCGCCGTGCGCGCGGGCGGCGACCGCCTCGGTGTACGCGACCACCAGCGGGTGGGACTCCACGCTGGGGCCCGCCGCGCCGCCGCCCTGGCCGACCGCCAGCAGGTCCAGCGCGTCCTGCGGCCGGCCGAGGTGGATGAGCTGACGGCTCATCACCGCGAGGGTGCCGCGCACCAGGGCCTGGTCACCGGACTCCTTCGCCGCGTGCAGGGCCAGGATCAGATAGCGCTGTGCAGTGGCCTGCATCCCACAGTCGAACGCCATCTCGCCGCACAGCACGGCGAACTGCGCGGCGCTGTGCAGCAGGTGCGGGTGGGCGCCCTCGGGCAGCTGCCGGACGGCCTCGGCGACCTCGTAGAGCTGGCCGACCACGGCCGCGCGGCGGACCCCTCCCCCGGCTTCGGCATGCCACGCGCGGAAGACGCGCGCGGCCTCTTCGAGCTGCTCGATCAGGATCAGGGTCCGACCGGTCGGCATCGGCATGCCGTCCGCTCCGGTGGCGTGGCCGGCCACTGTTGTCGCGGCGGAGTTCCTCGACACGGCGACAGACGGGTTGCGGGGCCTGGTGATCGGGATGACCGAGGCGGGCGCCGTCGAGTGCGACGCCGCGCGCGCCACCGTATGGCCCGACTCGCCGGGCGCCTCAGGGCAGTCCGCGGCGCGGGGCGGCTGCGCAGCATGAGACTGCACAGCATGAGCGGCGTGCGCCGGCTGCGCGGGCAGCAGCCATCGGCGGACCGGCTCGATCAGCGCCGGCCCGGCGGCCAGCGGCGGGGCCCCGCCCGCGCCCCGGCTGCCCAGGATCAGGTCGCTGCGGCAGAAGTCGGCCAGCAGCTCGGCGGTGCGCTGCGCCGACCAGGGCAGGTCGGCCAGCGCCCCGGCGATCGGCCCGGCCGGCTCGCGCAGGCCGAGGTCGCCGAGGGTGACCACGCAGTTGAACCGCTCGCTGAACAGCTCGGTGAGAATCCGCGGGATCGGGTCGCGGGGCTGCTCGCCGTCCAGCCACCGCCGCACCCGCGAGGTGTCCGTGGCGACGTGCGCCGCGCCGAGGTCCCTGGCCCTGCGGTTGACCACGCGGGCCAGCTCGCCTTTGGACCAGCCGCTCCTGGTGAACCAGGAGGCGAGCAGCTCGTTCGGGAGACGCTCCGGCACCGCGTCCTTCCCTCCTCAAGCATCAGTATATTCAGGCAGGCGTAAGCCGCCGACAAGCAATCTTCGGCGGTGCGTAGCTGACACTGCGCTGAACGTAACGTTCGCCGTCGCCGTCTCGCAGCTGAATCTGCAAATGCGCCAGCATTCGCCACCTTCCTGCCACGCCGTCGATCGAATTGACCGGCTATGTTCTATTCCGGGCCGACGGCAGGCGGTGGCGCGCCATCGCTCGCGCCGGTGAGCCGGCCGGACCGCGGCCCGCGGCCGGTGACCTTGAGCGGGGCGTCACCGTTGAGGAAGGCGTGGCGTTGATGCTTAATCAGCTCGGAACCTTGCTGCCCCGCCAGGGAGAGCGGCCTGCGTGGTGCGCCAGGACGGCGGCGCTGCGCTACGCCGCCTGGGGCTGGCCGCTGGCGCCTGACCCGCGCCTGGTGGCGACCACCGACCTGGAGCAGGTCTTCACGGCCTGGAGCCGGCTGCCCGGCGCGCCGATTTACACGGCCTGCGGCCCTGCCTTCGAGGTGGTGGCCGCGGGCGCCGGGATCGGCCGGGCGGCGCTGGCGCGGCTGGACCGGCTGTGCGTGCCGGTCGGCCCGGTGCTGCGCTGCACGGTGCTCAACGCAGGCGGCCAGTGGTCATCGGGCTCCGGCGCCGAGAGCGCGGCGGACGAGCCGGCCGGCGGGTACCAGGACCGGTTCGCCTTCCTGGTGCGCCCGGGCATCACGCAGGTTCTGCGAGCGCTGATCGACCGGGAGCGCACCGACGTGGTCCTGCTCGGCGAGGGAGAGCACTGCGAGCTGCCGACGACCCTCCAGATCGACACTCGCGGCGCCAGCGGCGTCCGGTGGCTGCGGCTGCCGTCCACCGCGCGCCCCGCGCTCCCCTCCGCGCACGCGATCCTCGGCGCCCTAGCCCTCTCCCCCCACGCCGCCTACACGCGCTGACCTCTGTCAGACCCCTAGGCCGCGATCAGCGCATCCACGAACGCCGCAGGGTCGAACGGCGCCAGATCGTCCGCGCCCTCGCCGAGGCCCACCAGCTTGACCGGCACGCCCAGCTCCCGCTGGACCGCGACCACGATCCCGCCCTTGGCGGTGCCGTCCAGCTTGGTCAGCACGATCCCGCTGATGTCGACCACCTCGCGGAAGACCCGCGCCTGCACCATGCCGTTCTGGCCGGTGGTCGCGTCCAGCACGAGCAGCACCTCGTCCACCGGGCCGTGCTTCTCCACCACCCGCTTGACCTTGCCCAGCTCGTCCATCAGGCCGACCTTGGTGTGCAGCCGGCCGGCGGTGTCGATCAGCGCCGTGTCCACACCCCGGTCCTTGGCCTGCTTCACCGCGTCGAAGGCGACCGAGGCCGGGTCCGCGCCCTCCGGTCCGCGCACGGTGCTCGCGCCGACCCGCTCGCCCCAGGTCTGCAGCTGGTCGGCGGCCGCCGCGCGGAAGGTGTCCGCGGCGCCGAGCACGACCGAGCGGCCGTCGGCCACCAGGACCCGGGCCAGCTTGCCGGTGGTGGTGGTCTTGCCGGTCCCGTTCACGCCGACGATCAGGACCACGGCCGGGCCCTCGCCGGCCGGGCGCAGCGAGTGGACGGTGCGGTCGAGGCTCGGGTCGACCAGGGTCATCAGCTCCTCGCGCAGCAGCGCGCGCAGCTCGTCCGGGGTGCGCGAGCCGAGCACCTTGACCCGCAGCCGCAGCCGCTCGACCAGCTCCTGGGTCGGCGCGACGCCGATGTCGCTGGTCAGCAGCAGGTCCTCGACCTCCTGCCAGGTCGCGTCGTCCAGCTTGTCCCGGGAGAGCAGCGCCAGCAGGCCCTTGCCGACCGCGTTGTTGGACCGGGCCAGCCGGCTGCGCAGCCGGGTCAGCCGACCGACGCTCGGCTCGGGGGCTTCGAGCGGGAGCGCCGGGGCCGGGGCGGGCAGCGGGGCGGGTGGCGCCTCCGGCGGGGCGGGCGCGGTGGCGGTGCCAGCAGCCGTCGCGGATGCTTCGCCGGCCGGTCCCGCTGTACCGGCGGCCTCCTCGTCCTGCTTCGGCGCGCTCGGCCGATCGAGGACGGGTGCCTGGTCAGCCTTGGGCACGGAACGCCGCCCCACGCCGCCGCGCACGACGAACCCGACGATCGCTCCGACCACGACGACGATCGCCACCGCGATGATCACTGTCTCCATGGCGCCCATTCTCTCAAGCTGTCCGCCTACTCTTCGCCGCCCGGCTCACAGGTGCGCCGTCGGCGCGGCGCCGGCCAGGCTGAAGACGAACGCCATCTCGTCCAGCCGCTGGAACCCGCGGGCCGCGTTCAGGATCCGGACGACGTCCACGAACAGCGCCTCGAGCTTGCTGCCGAGCATGGCGATCTTCTTCGCCACGTAGGCGATCTCGACCTGCGCCTGGGCCGCCGCGACCGGGGTGACCGTGCCGGCGGTCATCAGCTCCGCCACCAGCATGCCGCCGAGCGATCCTATCAGCAGGTTGATCAGCATCTGCACGGTGTTCTCGGCCAGCTGCGCCTCGCTGCGGATCGCCTTGAGGCAGTCCGCGGTGGTCTTGATCGAGCCGGCCAGCGCGTCGAGGCCTTCGAGGTACACGGTCAGGGCGGGGTCGAAGCGCTCGGCCTCCGGACCGTGCCAGGCCTCGCGCAGCGGCACGGCGGCGGCGCGCAGCCCTTCGGCCGCCTTGGCCACGTC
>DASYAE010000267.1:0-40503 GCA_036501535.1 Actinocrinis sp.
AGGCGGACAGCAGCCAGCAATATGCCTGTCCGCCTCCTACTCCTGCCCCTGGTTGCCGGCTCGGCCGTAACAGAGGCCTAACTATGTTACGGGCCCGATACGGCCGACCGCCTATGAAGGTGCGTCAGACGCAAGCGCTGCGGCGACATCCGCCGCGGGACGCTGCGCCGAAAGGAAGTCGACGCCCGTGAAACTCCGCCTGAGAGCCACCCGCTGGCCCGCCATAGCCGCCCTGTCGTGCGCGCTCGTGGCGACGACCGCAGTCGCCAGCGACGCCGTCAGTACGCAGCAGGCCGACGACGCCCCGCCGGCTTGCGCGACGCCCTCGTCGGGCACGCAGCCGCCGCCCGTGGAGCCGACCACGGCGACCACCATCGAGCAGGCGTATTACTGCATCTTCGCGAACTATTACGGCGGCCCGGCGCTGGATGACCGGACGCTGCTGATCGGCGCGTTCGCCGGACTCACCCAGGAACTCGACGTCCTCGGGGACGACCAGCCCGACGCGACGATGCCGGCGCTGACCGGCGACCGGGACAGCGACTGGACCGCGTTCAGCACCGTCTACCAGCACATCATCGACGAACTGCCGAACGATCCGACGCTGCGTCAGCAGGTCGCCGAGGCCACCATGAACGGCATGGTGTCCGCTCTGGACGACAACCACGCAGGGTGGGCCTATCCGCCGACCACGATGCCGCCCGGAGCTCAGCCCGGCGAGACCGACGGGCTGGGAATCCAGACGACGCCGACGGCGCCGCTGGCCGCAGCGGCCCCGCATGAGGCACTGGGGCCGCTATACATCTCCTCGGTCCAGGGCCCTTCGGCGCAGGCCGGCTTGCTGCCGGGTGACGTGATCGAATCGGTGGACGGCTCGGCGCCGTTCGTCGACGGCTCGGTGTCCCCCGGCGTGTTCGGACTGCTCGAAGAGCAGTACCCGGACGAGCAGCCGGTGCAGATCACGCTGTGGCGCCCGGCCACGAATCTCACCTGGACCGTGTCGCTGACGCCTGCGCTGTACACGCCCACCGTGCTGCCGACGACGTCAGTCACCTCGACGAAGCTGTTGGCGGGCGACGTGGCTTACATCCAGCTGAGCAAGTTCGGACCGACTGCGGCGACGGATGTGCTGAACGCGATCGCCTCGCTGGGTTCGGGTATCACGCTGCGCGGAGTGATCCTCGATCTGCGCGGCGACGGCGGCGGTGATCCCGCCCAAGCCGCCAGCCTGCTCGGTGCCTTCGAGCACGGCGAAGCATGGAGCTACGCCTGCAACGTCAGCGGCACCTGCACGCCGAACTATCCGGATGCCACCGTTTCCCTGCTGCATCTTCCGCTGACCGTGCTGACCGACCGGGACTGCGCCTCGACCTGCGACGGGTTCTCCGCCGCGGTCAAGGACCTGCATCTGGGCACCCTGATAGGCACCCGGACCGCCGGCGTGGCCTCGGGTCCCGCCGAGCCTTTCCTGCTCGACGACGGCAGTGCACTCGGCCTGCCGACGACGCACTGGCTGGGCCCGGACAAGGAGTTCGTCAACGGGATCGGCGTGGCGCCGGACTACATCGTCCCGTTGACCGCGCAGGACGTGTCCACCGGAAACGACCCGGACGTGGCTAAGGCCTTGGCGCTGCTTAGCAGCTGAGCGAGAGCGCACGCTGCGGAGGCGGAACAGGATCCGAATATACGATTGTCAGCCTCCGCAGGCGGCCTCACATGTTCGCACGCTCACTTCAACGCGGACGCCTTGACGGCCGACGCGAAGCCCTCCGCCAGGGCGGTGCGGGCCCGCCAGCCGGTCGCCGCGTGGAACGCGTCCGAGCTGATCCGCTGCGACCGGGCCAGCGGTTCGACCTTCTTGCCCACCAGCCGGGTCGCCAGCGGCGAGAGGAACCTGGCCGAGGACGAGCCGCCGGCCGCGGTGCCGAGTGCGCGGGCGAACTCCTCGCGCAGCACCGGGGTGCCCGCCACGTTGTAGATACCCGACGGCGCCGCGAGTGCCGCCACGACCGCCGCGGCCGCGTCGTCCACCGTGATGGGGGAGACGTAGCCGGCCGGATCGCCGGCCAGCACGCCCTTTCCGCGGCGGACCCGGTCGAGCAGCCAGCGGGTGTTCGCGTCGTCGCCGTACAGGACGCCGAAGCGCAGCACCACGGCGAACCGGTACTCGTTGCCGAAGCTCATCGCATTATCCGACGCGGTGAGCGCCGATCGGGTGAGCGGAGTCGGCGCGAGCCGGCCCGACTCGGTGATCCAGGCGTCCCCCGCGTCTGCGTAGACGAACGAAATACCCTCCTGGACGAAGCGCAGCGCGCCGCAGTCCGCCGCCGCCTTCGCCAGGACCGCGCTGCCCTCGGTCCGGATCCGGTCGTTCTCCCGCCAGGACGCGGAGCGCAACGCGGCCGAGCCGGTCGGGATGTGCGTGGCGAGGTTGCAGACCACGTCGTGCCCCTCGACCGCGGAGCGCACCGCGGCCGGATCGAAGATGTCCGCGGCCACCGCGCGCGCCCCGGCCGCGGTCAGCGCCCTCTGCTTCGCCGCCCCCCGGGCGATCCCGGTCACCTCGTGGCGGCCCGCCACAAGCCGTCGCACCGCCGCCGAGCCCAGAACCCCCGTGGCTCCTGCAACGAAGACGCGCATTGTCATCAACCTCTCCTCGGCCCACCAGCGACGACCACACCGTCCGACCACCGTAACCATCCTCCATCCGGGTCGTTGTGACGGAGGGAAACGCCGGGCCGGATCATCCGTTCGGCTGACCTTTACTGGGATTCCACGACCCGTTGCCCAGTCAGGTCCTTCCAATTCCCCCCTTCCCAGAACCCTGCCGTCCGATTCCGGCGGCCGACGAGTAGGTACCCCCAGATGTCAGGCACGGACGCGGTTGGCACGGCGAAGCTACTCGGAACGGGGCTGCGCCCACGGCCCGGCTCGTCGGGGAGGGCCGGCTCGGCCGCCGTGCTCGCACTGCTCGGCGTGTGCGGCGCGACCCTGCTCACCTCGGGCTGCTCCAGCTCCGGGGTGCCGGTGGCGACCGATCCGGCCGCCGCGGTGAGCGACGCGGTGGCGGCCGCGGCAAGAATCCACACGGCCCAGGTGGAGACGTCCACCACGATGTCCGTGGCCGGCGCCTCGCAGGTGTTCACCGGTTCGGGTGCATTCGACTTCGACACGGAGGTCGGATACATCTCGCTGCAGGAGCCGAAATCCTCCACGCCGCTGGAAGAGATCATCACTCCGTCCGTCCTCTATATGCGCGAGCAGATCCAGTCCGGAAAGCCGGCCGACGCGGCGTCGGGCAAATGGCGGTGGGTGGACGCGACGAAGCTTCCGGACGGCGATCTGATCAGCGCCGGGTGCACGAGCCCGGTGTTCGACCTCGCGCTGCTGCGCGGGGTGAGCGCGCAGACGGTGAAGTACGCCGGCCCGGCGACCGTCAACGGCACCGCGGTCGCGCACTACACCGGCACCCTCGATCTGGTCGCCGCGGCGGGTCTGGCCGCGGAGCCGATCAAGTCCGAGCTGCTCGCCGCCGCGCACTCGTTCTCCCAGCAGGACGTCGCCTTCGACGCCTACCTCGACGCGCAGGGCGAGCTGCGCCGGGTCACCGCGCACTTCTCCTTCCGCGCCGCCCCGCCGGCACAGGGGATGGTGACGATCACCGCGATCACCGACCTGTTCTCGCTCGGCTCGCCGGTCACCGTCTCCACGCCGGCCGCGGCCGATCTGGCGTCCCCGATGCCCGCCGCGGCAGGTTCGGGCGCGGCCGCCGGGAGCTCCCCCGCCGGCGGTCCTCCCGCCGACTCGGCGTCGGCTCCCGCAGCCGGCGTAAGCACCCCTGCACTTGCCAACCCCAGGTCATCGAACCAGTCCTCAGCGACTCCGTAATCGGGTAAATTCGCAGGTCCGTCCGGCACCCCTGGAAGGGGCTAGCCTGGACTAGTCCACCGCGCCGCCGGATGACCCAACCGGGCCATGGTTCGGGCGGCGGGTGCTCTCTAGGCTGGGAAACGTCAGCGCGTACGACGCAAAAGGGGGTCCGCGCGGCGTGGCTCGCCGCGACGCTAAGGAGGTGACCGCGGTGCGCCCAGCAACAGGCCGATCGGATGTTTTCGCAGGCGGACCCGGCTACCCGGCCGCCGAGCCCGGTGTCGTGGGTGAACGCACCGCTGTTGATGAGCACAGCGTTGCCGAATCACACCGCGCCGTTGGAGGATCCGTGGATCGAGGTCGCAGCGTCGTGGACCACTGCAGCGCATCGGAATCCGGAGTCACACCGCCGGTCGCGGCACCGCCGGACGCAGCGGCTCCGTCAAGCCCTGCTTCATCACCCGCTGTTGCGGCGGCCAATGCCGGATCATCCGGGGCCGGATCATCCAGTGCGGCGACCCGGCGCCCTAGCTGCTCGCCGCCGACCGGCGGCCCGGCGCACGGTAGTGGTCATGGCAGCGCAGGCTACGGCGGGGCCCGCGGCAGCGGCCGGTTCGGCAAGGCCGCGCCGATGTTCTCCGCGAGCCGGGAATCGGTGCACGACCGGGTCGCGCTCGAGGAGATCGACCTCTACGCGGAGCTGATCATCGCGGCGCAGCGCAGCGAGCAGCCGCTGTCCCGGGCGGACATCGACCAGGTGCTCGGCGTGCAGCCGGTCGCGTCGGTCGGCGTCTGAGCACATACACAACGTGTGCACATAGTCACGTACACCGGCGAGTTCGTTCAGAATCGGCAGAACCCCTGATCGCGGCCCCCGCGCAGCCGGCCGGTTCTCCCTACCGGTCGGCGCTCGCTCGCGCGTGCGTGCCGCGATACCGGCACCCGGGCCTTAGCATCCTGGTGGTCATGAAAGGCTGATGTCCGGCCGACACCACGGCTGCCGAAAAACACCGCGCCGAAGAAGACTGCGCCGAAGTACCGCCGGAGAACCCTGTGCGTCTGCGACTGACCCCGAAGGACACCAGATTCTATGAGCTGTTCGCGCAAGCGGCGGACAACCTGGTGTCCGGAACCACCCTGCTCACCGAGCTCCTCGGCGCGCAGGCGGCGGACCGCGCCGCGATCGCCGAGCGGATGCGGGACGCCGAGCACGCCGGCGACGAGGTGACGCACCAGATCTACCAGCAGCTCAACTCCTCCTTCATCACCCCGTTCGACCGGGAGGACATCTACGAGCTGGCCAGCCGGCTCGACGACGTCATGGACTTCATGGAGGCCGCGGTCGACCTGACCGTGCTCTACCAGATCGAGGCGCTGCCGGCCGGGGTGGCGGACCAGGTGGACGTGCTGGTGCGGGCGGCGGACCTGACCGCGGAGGCGATGCCGCGGCTGCGCACCATGAAGAACCTGCGGGACTACTGGATCGAGGTCAACCGGCTGGAGAACCAGGCCGACCAGGTCTACCGCAAACTGCTGGCGCACCTGTTCTCCGGCGAGTTCGACGCGATAACCGTGATGAAGCTGCGGGAGATCGTGGAGAACCTGGAGGCCGCGGCGGACGGGCTCGAGCACGTGGCGAACACGGTCGAGACGATCGTGGTCAAGGAGTCCTGACCGGTGCTCACCGTGAGTCTGGTCCTGGTCGTGCTGGTCGCGCTGGGATTCGCCTACACCAACGGCTTCCACGACTCGGCGAACGCCATCGCCACCTCGGTCTCGACCCGGGCGCTGACCCCGCGGGCCGCGCTGGTCATGGCGGGCGTGATGAACCTGGCCGGGGCGTGGCTCGGCCTGCAGCTCGGCGGCGGGGTGGTCTCGGCGATCACCAAAGGCATCATCTCCGCGCCGCAGAGCGGGAAGCAGGGCCTGATCGTGGTCTTCGCGCTGCTGGCCGGGGCGATCGTGTGGAATCTGATCACCTGGTACTTCGGGCTGCCCTCGTCCAGCACGCACGCGCTGATCGGCGGGATGACCGGCGCGGGCTTCGCCTCGGGTCTGACGGTGCACTGGGTCGGCCTGTGGGAGAAGGTCGTGCTGCCGATGCTGCTCTCCCCGACGGTCGGCTTCGTGCTGGCCTATTTCCTGATGGTCGGACTGCTGTGGGCGTTCCGGCGGCAGCGGCCTGGCCGGGTGGCGCGCGGATTCCGGATGGCGCAGACCGTCTCGGCGGCGAGCATGGCGCTCGGGCACGGCATCCAGGACGCGCAGAAGAGCATGGGCGTGATCATGCTCGCGCTGATCGCCGGCGAACACGCGACCACTTCGTCGGAGGTTCCGTGGTGGGTCCTGTGGGTCGTCGCGCTGGCGATCTCGCTGGGCACCTATTCCGGCGGATGGCGCGTTATGCGCACCCTCGGCCGTAAAGTCATCGAGCTGGACCCACCGCGCGGCTTCTCCGCGGAGACCGTGGCGTCGCTGGTGCTCTACTTCACCGCGTTCATCTATCCGGCGCCGGTCTCCACGACCCACGTCATCACCGGCTCGATCATGGGCGCCGGCGCGACGAAGCGGGTCAAGGCGGTCCGCTGGGGCCTGGCCCGGACGATCGTCTACACCTGGGTCCTGACCATTCCGGCGGCGGGCGTCTGCGCCGCAGTCGTCTACTACATCGCGCACGCCGTGCTGCGTTAGACGTTCTGCCCGTATCAACCGGGCACGAATAGCCGCCCAGGAATCCGCCGAATCCGCTGAACCCGGCAAGCCGAGCCGAAGTCGAGCCGATTCGGCTGGAGCAGGATCGCGGCGCGCCTACCAGCAGCCTGCCCCGAGAAAACTCCATCACTGCATCTCAATACTGCGTCTCAGCACGGTTCCACGTGAAACTGCCACTCAGTTAGAGTGCTAATAAGTATGATGATCTGCCCGGTCAGAGCGAGAACTCGCACCACACCGACTTGCCGCTGCTCAGCTGCCTGGCCCCCCACGAGTCGGCCAGCGCGGCCACGATGCCGATCCCGCGGCCGTCCTCGTCGGTGTCGTCGGCCAGCCGGCGGCGCGGCAGGTGGTCGTCGCCGTCGACGACGTCGATGATCAGCCGGCGGTCGGTGCGGCGCAGCCGCAGCCGCACCGGCGGGCGGCCGTGGATCGCCGCGTTGGCGACCAGCTCGCTGACCGCGAGCACGCCCGCGTCGCACAGGTCCTCGCCGACGTGCCAGCTGCGCAGCACGCCGAGGCTGAACGCCCGTGCGTGCGCCGCGATCTCGGTCCCGCCGACCAGGTCCACCGCGGCGGCCCGGAACAGGTCCGCGCGCGGCCCCTGCCAGCGCGGCACGTGCACGACCACCAGGGCCACGTCGTCGTCGTGGTCGACCGGCAGGTCCATGCCGGCCAGCAGCTCGGCGTGCACGAGGTCGACCGGGCCGACCGGCATCGGCCGCCCCGGCGCCACGGCCTGCAGCGCCTGCGCCGAGGTCCCGGACAGCGGCGCGAGCGCGGCGGCGGACAGCAGCCCACGCAGTCGTTGGAGCTGCTCGTCGAGGTCCGCGGTGCGCCGCTCGATCAGGCCGTCGGTGAACAGCGCCAGATAGGAGCCCGGCGGGATGGCGATGCACGCCTCCTGCCAGGTCCATTCGCCGGTGCCGAGCGGCGGGCCGCCCGCGGCGTCGAGGTCGCACACGGTGCCGTCCGGCCGGCAGAGCAGCGGTGCCGGGTGCCCTGCGCAGGCGTATGTGAGCACGTGCTCGTCCGGGTCGTAGACCGCGTACACGGCGGTGGCGAGGGCGCCCCGGTCGCTCGTCCCGGCGCTGGCCGAGCCCTCCGCATACGCGACGCCTTCGAGCTCGGAGGCGTGCCGGTCCAGGTGCAGCAGCAGTTCGCCGGGCGGCAGGTTGGCCGCGGCATAGGCGCGGACCGCCGCGCGCAACTGCCCCATGACGGCTGCGGCGTGGACCCCACGGCCCATCACATCGCCTATCACCAGCGCGGTACGCCCGGCGCCGAGCGGGATGACGTCGTACCAGTCGCCGCCGACCTGCAGGTCGGCCGGTTCTCCGGAGCGCCCGGCCGAGCGGCCGCCCATCGACCGACCGCTCTGCGCATCCGACGGCCCCTCACTCGAGCCGGGCAGATAACAGCCGGCGATGCGCAGGTCGTCCGGCTGGGAGAGGCGTTGCGGCAGCAGAGAGCGCTGCAGCGCCACGGCCGCGTTGCGGTGCCGCCGCTCCCCCGCGCGAAGCCGGTCGACTGCGGCCGCCTGGTCGGTGTAGTCGACCGAGCTGACCAGCACGCCGTCGATCGGCGCGTCTTCGCGGTCGCGCACCGGCGAGCAGGTCAGGCGGAGCACGGCCGGGCGGCGGGCGGACCCGTAATCCGTGAGCCTGACCTCGGGCGCGGTGAATACAGTGCCGGTCGCGTATACGTGATCAAGCGCATCAAGCAGACCGAGCGCGGCGAGTTCCGGTAATGCCGCGGCGAACGCCTCGCCGTGGCGCGGCGCAGGCGGCGAACTCACCGGCATGGTCGCGGCGAGCGCGGAATTGGTCGTGCTGGACGACGAGAGGCTCCGGCTCGGCGGGCGCGCATGCGCGCCTTGCGCCTTATAGGCCTGCCGTGGCTGCGCGGGCGCAGCGGCGGACAGACGGAAGCCGTCGCGGAAGGCGTGGTTCGCATAGGCGATCCGGTGGTCGCGACCGCGCAGCAGCGCGACCGCACCGGGCGCATCACCGAGCGCTGTGGCCAGGGCGACTGACATCGCATCAGATCCGCTAGGTGCCCCCATCAACGCCCCGCCGTCCCGCGGCTGCGGCGGGACAGCGGGCTCGACCGCCCCCGCCAGGGGATCGGACGGCTCGAGCGGACCGGGGTCGCCGACGCCAAGCAACGATTCGGCCAGGCTCTCCTCGTCGGCGGCCCACTCCCCGCGCCGGCGGCCGCCACGCGGACCGGAGTCGGCGACGGAGCTCAGAGCGGTGCTGCTCATCGAAGCCGCGTTGGGCGACGAGGCCGGGCGCGCGGGTCGGGGTTGGGAGCTGCGCTGGTCGTCGCCGAGTCTTGTGTCGCTGTACTTCATGCCGCCGTCGTCTCTGGTCGCTGTGATCGCGCGAGTTGGCGCCCCGGTGGGGCTGCGCCGCGCATGCCCCCGCGCCGACATCGCGCTGTATGCGCCGCATGCGCACTGCTCGCGCCCTGTCGTGGCCGCGGCATTCGAAGCGCCGCGGCACGCTGGTCCCAGTCTGCCGGACGACCTGCCCGCGCCGCCGGGCCGCAGCCGCTCAACCATTCGATCGAGGGATAAATCCGATTGGTTCGGGCGCTGTCTCGGCCAGCCGGGTAAGGCGTTTCCCAGACTCACTCGAAGGAAGGACGGCAGCGGGACAAGGGCGCCGGCAGCGGTTCGTCGCGAACCGCTCCCGGCGCCCTTGCGGCGTCGTGCCGTCAGCTCAGTTGGTGGCCTGCCGCTGCACCTGGGTGATCGAGCCGTTGAGGTCGGTGTCGGTGCCGGAGTAGGCCTTCTGCGTGGCGGAAAGCCTGGTGTGCAGCGACTCCACCGAGGTGTTGACCGTGCCGAACTGTCCGTAGATCGCGTTCTGCAGCTGGCAGTGCGCCTGGTTCAGCACGTCGATCGCGTCGATGTAGTCGGTCGAGCCGAAGCTGGTCGAGCTGGAGCCCCCGTCCATCTCGGAGATCTGCTTCAGCTTGCCCGAGAGGTGAGTCTGCTGCACGTCCGACGCGGTGGCGTTGTAGTACGTGTTGTTCGCCAGAGCGCTGGTCGTGTCGGTGAACGAGTCCTGCTGTATCCCCTGCAGCTTGCTCGTGACGGACTGGAGCTCGTCCAAGTCGACCGAGAACGAATTTCCTGCCATCCCGTTGCTCCCCAAAATACCGGTGTTGCTGCCCAATCCTGATGTCGCAGTCGATCCTGCGTGCCTTGCTTCGCCACAAAAGACGCCGTAGCGGCGCCTTACGTTGCAGCGTACCGATAACTACTCGGACGGGCCAGCGATTCCCGGTGCCTGCCACGCGCACCGGTGCGGTTAGGCTGCCCGAGTGATCAGAACCGCCACCGCCGAAGACGTGCCCGCGATCCACCGGCTGGTCTGCGAGCTCGCCGAGTACGAGAGGGCCCACCACGACGTCGAGGCGACGCCCGAGCAGTTGCGCGAGGCGCTGTTCGGCCCGGATCCGACCGTGTTCGCGCACGTGGCCGAGGCGGCTCCGGCAGGGGGCGGCGCCGGGGAGGTGGTCGGCTTCGCGCTGTGGTTCCTGAACTTCTCCACGTGGCGCGGCCGCAACGGGATCTATCTCGAGGACCTGTACGTGCAGCCGGAGCACCGCGGCTCGGGACTCGGCCGGGAGCTGCTGACCGAGCTGGCGCGGATCTGCGTGGAGCGCGGCTACACCCGGCTGGAGTGGTCGGTGCTGGACTGGAACGAGCCGGCCCGCGGCTTCTACCGCGCGCTCGGCGCGGTGAGCATGGACGAGTGGACCGTCTTCCGGCTGACCGGCGATGCCCTGACGCGCCTCGGCTCCACAGGCACCGGCGCCTGATCACCGCGCACAGCCGCAGCGGCGGAAGCGCTCAGCGCGAGGCTTCGTCCAGCGCCTTGCGGATGCGTTTCTCCGAAACCGGATATGCGGTGCCGAGTTGCTGGGCGAAGAGGCTGACCCGGAACTCCTCGAGCATCCAGCGCACCTGGCGCAGCGCCGGGCCCGGCCGGCGGCCGCGCGGCACCCGGGCGAGCGCGGCCTCGTATTCGTCCCTCAGCCGCTCGACCGCGTCCAGGTTCGCCTGGTCGCGATACGGGTCGTCGGCCATCTTGTCCAGCCGATGGCTCAGGGCCCGCAGATAGTGCGGTATCCGCGGCAGCTGCGCGTATCCGGTCTCGGCGATGAAACCCCGCTTGACCAGCTCGGCCAGCTGCGCGCGGGCGTCGGTGAGCGAGGGCAGCAGGGCCAGGGCGGCCGGGGCCTTGAGCCGCCGGTCGATCTCGTGCGCCGCGACCAGGATCGCGGCCGCCTGCTTAACCACCGTCTCGGCGTGCTCGGCGAGGTCGGCGCGCACCGCGTCGCGCAGCCGGTCGAAGGACCCGGCGTCCCAGACCGGTCCGCCGTTGCGCTCCACGAGGTGGTCGGCCGCGCAGGCGACGCAGTCCTCGAACAGGGCCGGCACCGGGCCGTACGGATTGTCGCCGAGCGCCAGCTTCTCCTTGTAGTCCAGCACCGCCAGCATCGCCTTGGTCGGGCTGGGGATGGTGAGCAGCAGCAGCCGGCGCGTCCCGGCGAGCATCGCGTCGCGCTGCTCCTCCTCGGTGTCCAGCAGCTTCACGCCGACCGCCGAGCCCTCGTCGACCAGCGCAGGGTACGCCTTCATCGAGACGCCGCCGCGGCGCTCCTCGAAGGTGCGGGCGACCGGCCCGAAGTCCCAGGAGCGGCGCCCGGTGCGCTCGACGTCCTCGGCCGCGGCCGAGATCGACTCGCGGACCTTGGCCTTCAGCCGCAGCTTGAGCGCTTCGAGGTCCTTGTCCTCGTCCACCTTGCGGCCGTGCTCGTCCACGACCCGGAAGGTCATCTTCAGGTGGTCGGCGACCCGGGAGAGGTCCCAGTCCTCGCGCTCCAGGCCTGGCGCGCCCATGCGGCGCATCTCGCGCTCCAGGCCGTCCAAGAGCCCACCCTCGCGAGCAGGTAACCGCTCCAGCAGGGCTTTGGCGTAGTTCGGCGCGGGCACGAAGGAGCGGCGGATCGGCTTGGGCAGCGCGCGGATCAGCTCGGTGACCAGTTCCTCGCGCAGGCCCGGGATCTGCCAGTCGAAGCCCTCCGGCTCGACCTGATTGAGGACGGCCAGCGGGATGTGCGCGGTGACGCCGTCCGCGTCGGCGCCGGGCTCGAACTGGTAGGTGAGCTTGAACCAGAGCCGCCCCTGCCGCCAGCGGTCCGGATAGTCCTCCTCCAGCACCGCCCCCGCCCGGTCGTTGACGAGCATGGACCGGTCGAAGTCGAGCAGCGCCGGGTTCTCCTGCTGGGCCTGCTTCCACCAGGTGTCGAAGTGCCGGCCGGACACGGCCCGCTTGCCGACCCGCTGGTCGTAGAACGCGAACAGGGCGTCGTCGGAGACCACGATGTCGCGCCGGCGGGCCCGGTTCTCCAGCTCCTCGACCTCCTCGAGCAGCTTGCGGTTGCGGTGGAAGAAGGCGTGCCGGGTCTGCCACTCCCCCTGCACCAGCGCGTGCCTGATGAACAGCTCGCGGCTCAGGTCCGGGTCGATCCGGCCGTAGTTGACGCGGCGCTGCGCGACGATCGGCAGGCCGTAGAGCATGACCTTCTCGTAGGCCTGCACCGAGGCCTGCTCGCGGGACCAGTGCGGCTCGCTGAAGGAGCGCTTGACCAGGTGCGCGGCCAGCTCCTCGGCCCACTCGGGCTCGATCCGGGCGGCCATCCGGCCCCACAGCCGGGAGGTCTCGACCAGCTCGGCCGCCATGACCCAGCGCGGGTTGCGCTTGAACAGCGAGGAGCCCGGGAAGATCGCGAAGTGCGCGTTGCGGGCGCCGACGTATTCGCGCTTCTCGGGCTCGTACAGGCCGATGTGCGAGAGCAGGCCGCTGAGAACGGCCCGGTGCACCAGCGTCGGATCGGCCGGCGCGTCGGGCAGCCGGACGGCCTCCTGGGTCACGTTCGCGTCCTTCGCGGCCTGACGCAGCTGCGAGTGCAGGTCCTGCCACTCACGCACGCGCAGGTAATGCAGGAACTCGTTCTTACACAGCTTGCGGAACTGGTTGGAGGACAGCTCGGCCTGACGCTCCCTCAGGTACTCCCAGAGCTTGAGGTAGGTCAGGAAGTCGGACTGCTGCTCCTTGTCCACGAACCGGGCGTGCGACTGGGTCGCCTGAGCCTGCTTCTCGGCCGGCCGCTCACGCGGGTCCTGGATGGAGAGCGCCGCCGCGATGACCATCGCCTCGTCCGCGCAGCCGGTCCGCGCCGCCTCGACGACCATCCGGGCCAGCCGGCGGCCGGTCTCGGTCAGCGTCGGCCGGCCCGCCGCCGCGCCGGCCTCGGGCGCCTCGATGGCGCCGAGCTCGTGCAGCAGGTCGATGCCGTCCTTGATGTTGCGCCGGTCCGGCGCCTCGACGAAGGGGAACGCGGCGATGTCGCCGAGGCCGATCGAGGTCATCTGCAGAATGACCGAGGCCAGGTTGGTGCGCAGGATCTCCGGCTCGGTGAACTCCGGCCGGCCGGCGAAGTCGTCCTGCGAGTAGAGCCGAATGCAAATACCATCCGACGTACGCCCGCAACGTCCGGCCCGCTGGTTCGCCGAGGCCTGCGAAACCGGCTCGATCGGCAGCCGCTGCACCTTGAGCCGGTGGCTGTAACGCGAAATCCGCGCAGTCCCCGGATCGACGACGTACTTGATGCCCGGCACGGTCAGCGAGGTCTCGGCAACGTTGGTGGCCAGCACGATCCGACGCTCCCCGTGCGCCTGGAACACCCGATGCTGCTCCGCGGACGACAACCGCGCATACAGCGGCAGGATCTCGGTCCGCCGCAGCTGCATCTTCCCGAGCGCGTCCGCGGTGTCCCGGATCTCCCGCTCCCCGCTGAGGAAAACGAGGATGTCGCCGTCCCCGCTGCCGGACGCGGAACCCGGCTCGGTCAGCAGCTCCTCGACCGCATCGCAGATCGCCTGGATCTGGTCCCGATCAGCATCCGCATCCGCGTCCTGCGTGTCGAGCAGCGGCCGATACCGCACCTCGACCGGATACATGCGCCCGCTGACCTCGACGATCGGCGCGGGCCCGGCCGCCCCGGCGAAGTGCGCGGCGAACCGCTCCGGGTCGATCGTGGCCGAGGTGATGACGACCTTGAGGTCCGGCCGGCGCGGCAGCAGCTGTTTGAGGTAGCCGAGGATGAAGTCGATGTTGAGGCTGCGCTCGTGCGCCTCGTCGATGATCAGCGTGTCGTACCGCAGCAGGTCCCGGTCGTGCTGCAGCTCGGCCAGCAGGATGCCGTCCGTCATCACCTTGATGTTGGTCTGGTCCCCGCCGCGGTCGGTGAACCGGACCTTGTAGCCGACCGCGGCCCCCGGCTCGGTGTTCAGCTCCTGCGCGATCCGTTCGGACACCGTCCGAGCGGCGATCCGCCGCGGCTGCGTATGCCCGATCTGCCCGCGCACCCCGCGGCCGAGCTCGAGGCAGATCTTCGGAATCTGCGTCGTCTTCCCGGATCCGGTCTCCCCCGCGACGATGACGACCTGGTGGTCCCGGATCGCGGCCAGGATCTCGTCCTTCTTCGCGCTGACCGGCAGCTCCGCGGGATAGCTCACCGCGGGGACGCGCGCCCGCCGCTCCTCCAGCCGGGCCGCCCCCGCCGCGAGCTGTGCCTCGATGTCGACCCGGATCGCCTCGAGCGCCTCGGGCTTGCCGACCCGCCGCGCCCCGTCGATCCGCCGACGCAGCCGCACCTCGTCCCGCAGCGACACCTCGCCGAGCCGGGACCGCAGGTCGTCCAGGGGGGAACGGTGGGTACGCATGGCACATCAAGCATAAGCGGAGCCGACAGCCGGGTCTCCCGCTTTATTGCACGAGCACCCCTTATACGTCGCTCATCGCGCTTATCCCAAAAGCCGAAGAATCTCCGCCGCGCCCCACGCCCCGCGCGCCCCAGGCAGCCCCGCCAAATACTCCGCGACCGCACTCGGAAGCCACTCGTGGCTCTCTGCCAGCCCCGCCGCCAGCATCGTCAGATACCGCTCCGAGGGCCGACGAACCGTAACGTCCCCCATCCCCCACGGCGCAGTGAACGTCAGCACCGGCCGGTCCTCAATATCCCCCACATACACGAGCGTCTCGTACCGCTCCGGCCCCAACGCCGCCCGCCCCGTGGAAAGCACCGCGCTCAGATCGACATCACCAGAGGGCACCCGGTGCATCTCTTGCGCCACAACGTCAGAGAACTGACCAGGACTCACCGGATACGCCCGCCCCGCCGCCACGCCCGCCGCCCCCGGATCGTAGAACGCCATCCCCCCGCCCCAAACCGCCGACTCGAGCGCGAAGTAGACCTGACCCGCCATCACGACCGGCACCGAGTCCCCCGCCAGCACCCCGTCCCGGCACCCCGGATAACTCCGCGCACCCCCCGGCGGCCGCCCGCCGTTCAGATAGAACTCGAACCGCGCCCGACTCATGTTCGACCCGTAAGCCGCATACCAGACACGGTCCACATCCCGCGCCCCGAGCACCGGCGGCTGCAGTCCGGCCACTTCCGAGCTGTGCAAGGTACTTTTCAATCCACTTCGCCGGTCAGGCCGCCCCCATACTAACGGCCGACGTTGATACCTCCGAGTACGTGACCAGCGTGTAGTCCGGGTGATCGGCCACCTGAAGGACCACATGGGAGTACGTGACAGGGCCGAACCGGGGATGGCGGAGCTTCTTCGAGCCACTACCCCCGATCGCAGCAACGTCGTGGCTCGGCCACCAATCCCTCACCTGCTCACTGTCCCGCCGGAGCTCGGCGATCAGGGTACGGACATCAGGATCGTCCGGGTACCGGGCGGCGGACAGCCGGAAGCGCCCGAGCATGGCCCTGGCCTCCGGCTCCCACTCGAGGTAGACCTCCCGGGCCCGACCGCTGGTGAACATCCAGCGCACCAGGTTGCGCTCGCCCGGGGGACCCGCCGACCAGTCGCAGAACAGCTCACACGCGGCCGGATTGGCGGCCAGGACGTCCCAGCGGCGCCCCTTGACCAGGGTCGGGAACGGCTCGAGCCGCTGGACCAGATCCACCACGGCCGGATCGACGCACTCAGGTGGGGCCGCCCCAGCCGGGACCGGACCGCCGCCGCCGGGACCGTAGGCCAGCACGTGCAGGTAGCGCCGCTCGGCAGCAGACATCCGCAACGCGGAGGCCAGCGCGTCCAGAACCTGCGCCGAGGGCCGCACCGGCCGCCCTTGCTCCAGGAACGTGTAATAAGTAGCCGACAGGTTGGCCAGCAGGGCGACCTCTTCACGGCGCAGGCCCGCAGTGCGCCGTCGCGGCCCCGCAGCCAGGCCCACATCGGCAGGCGCAAGACGCTCGCGCCGGGACCTGAGCAGCTGACCCAGCGCGGCAGGATCTCCGCCGACCGCCATGCTCCCAAGGCTACTCACGCCAATACCAGTAAAGAACGGCTCTGGTTACCACTTTCCGGAACGCCGACGATGAGAGCCATGACGACAATCAAGATCCCCGTCGAAGACGGCACCACGCTGCCCGCATACCTAGCCCGGCCCAACACAGACCCGGCCCCGGTCGGCATGATCGTTGCGCACGAACTGTTCGGTGTGAACCCGGACATCCGCGCAGTCGCCGACGACCTGGCCGGCGCAGGTTTCCTCACCATCGCGCCCGAGTTCTACCACCGCGAGACCACACCGGGCCGCTGGCTGGAACGCGACGACGCCGGCCGCAAAGAGGGCTTCGACCACCTCCATCACCTCCACCGCGACCAGGCGATAGCCGACGCCACTGCAAGCCTGCACTGGCTGCGTTCCCACCCGGGAATCGCACACATCGCCACAGTCGGCTTCAGCGCAGGCGGCCACCTGAGCTACCTGGCAGCCTGCCAACTACCGATCAGCCGGACCGCCATCCTCTACGGCGGCTGGCTGCCCACCACCGACATCCCGATGAGCCGCCCCACCCCCACACTAGACCTGACCCCAGGAATCACCGGCCGAATCCTCTACCTAGTAGGCGAGGACGACGCACTGATCGACACCACCCAACGCGACCAGATCCGCACCGCACTGACCACCGCAGCCATAGACCACGACCTGGTCACCTACCCAGGCGTCGCCCACGCCTTCTTCTGGCCCAACACGCCGCCCTTCAGCCAAGAGGCCCGAGACGACGCCTGGCGCAGAATATTGGCCCTACTCGAATCCTGACTACGACCCCTCACACCCCCACCGGCCAACGCAACTCACCCCCAGCGCAACCCCTGCCGGGGAGTCCAGAGGGGCGAAGCCCCTTTGGCGCGGGGGCGCGGGGGTCGTACCCCCGCACAAACACGACGAAGCCGCTCCTGCGCGGGAGCGAAGCGAGCGCAGGAGCGGCCAAGGCGAGTGGCCAGGGGCAGGATCGAACTGCCGACCTATCGCTTTTCAGGCGATCGCTCGTACCAACTGAGCTACCTGGCCCCGGATGGCAACAGGCGCCACGGATAATGATCCGCAGCGCCCTCTGCTGCTTCCGAGCGGTCCTGACGGGATTTGAACCCGCGGCCTTCACCTTGACAGGGTGACGAGCACTCCTAGCTGCTCCACAGGACCATGTGTGTTCTTCTCGGCCTCGCGTTGCGCTCCATCATAGTCGGTTCGCAGCGTGAGTCGTACCGCTTATTCCCTATTCCGGCCCGGATCCGGTCGGCGCCGGTCAGCCGGTGCTCTGGCTGGCGGTTGGGCCCGGATTGGGCACTCGTGCATGCTAGCTGCACCTTTGTCGGTGGCGCAAATCCTCTTGTCGGCAGTTGGTCAGCGCGTTCCCGGGGCTTGACCGGCGCTCGACCGGCGCTTGGTCGGTGCCCGACCGGCCCTGCGCCGGTGCCCGACCCGTGCCGCGCGGGCGTTCGGCGGGCGCGGCGGGCCTTGGCCCCTGTCGTCCCTCTTGTCGAACCCTGTTGTGTTGCGTCGCGCCATGATCCTTCGGGCGGGCTAGGATTCAGAGCCGTTGCGCGGTTGCGCCACTTACCTCAACGGTGCGGGAGGTCATTGTGAGCGACGTCATGGCTGTGGTCGGCGGACGGGTGGTGCCGATCGAGGGGGAGCCGGTCGACGGGGGCACGGTCCTGGTCGAGTCGGGGCGGATCACGGCGGTCGGGGACGGCTCGCTTGCCGTGCCGGCCGGGGCTCGGGTCGTCGATGCGGCGGGGAAGTGGGTGCTGCCGGGGTTCATCGAGGCGCACGGGCATGTGGGGGTGCACGAGGAGGGCGAGGGCTGGGCCGGCGCGGATGTCAACGAGATGACCGAGCCGGTGACCGCGCAGGTGCGTGCGCTGGACGCGATCAATCCGGACGAGGAGGGGTGGCGCGACGCGGTCATCGGCGGCGTGCTCGCGGTGAACGTGAATCCGGGCTCGGGTAATCCGATCGGCGGGCAGACAGTGGCGCTCAAGTCGTACGGGGGCACGGTGGACGACCGGCTGCTGCGGCAGCCCTCGGGGCTGAAGTCGGCGCTGGGCGAGAATCCGAAGCGGGTGTACGGGGACAGGAAGCAGATGCCGTCGACGCGGCTCGGCGTCGCCGCGGTGATCCGGTCGGCCTTCGTCGATGCCGCGAACTACCTCGCGAAGATCGCGGCGGAGGAGGCCAAGCCGGAGGCGGAGCGCAAGGCCGTCGAGCGGGACCTGAAGCTGGAGGCGCTGGGGCGGGTGCTGCGGCGGGAGATCCCGTGGCGGCAGCACGTGCACCGGGCCGACGACATCGCCACTGCGCTGCGGATCGCCGAGGAGTTCGGCTACGAGCTGGTGATCGACCACGGGACCGAGGCGCACCTGGTCGCCGACAAGCTCGCCGCGCGCGGCGTGCCGGTCATCATCGGGCCGCTGTTCACCTCGCGCTCGAAGGTCGAGCTGCGCAACCGCTCGCTGCGCAACCCGGGGCTGCTGGCCAAGGCCGGGGTCACGATCGCGATCACCACGGACCACCCGGTGGTGCCGATCAACTTCCTGGTGCACCAGGCGACGCTGGCGGTCAAGGAGGGGCTGGACCGGGACACCGCGCTGCGGTCGCTGACGATCAACCCGGCCCGGATCGTCGGCGTCGCGGACCGGCTCGGCTCGCTGGCCCCGGGCAAGGACGCGGACCTGTGCATCTGGTCCGGCGACCCGCTGGACGTGATGCAGCGGGTCGAACGCGCCTTCATCGACGGCCGCGAGATCTACACGTTCGACTACGCCGCGGGCGTCGGCGTCTTCCACTGATTCCGTTGACGGTCCGCAGCTGCCGCTGAAGTATCTCGCCGAGGTACTTCTGCGGGCACTGACGCGCGGGGCGGCGGAGCGATGGGGCGGCGGGGGCGGGCGGGAGCGTCCGGTGCCCGCCGCCCCATGCGGCGCACTGGAGCACAGAGGTTTAAGAAGGTTTAAGACCGGCACTTGGGTTCAAGACCGGCTCGCACCGGCCTCGTCCCCGTCCCATTTCTCGGCGCAATTCGGATATGGCCGGCAGTCCGCCGCGGCGATTCGCCGTCCGGGGTTGGCTCCCCATTGACATCGAAGAGGTCTAGTCCAATTATGGTGCCCGGCCGCGCGATCGGAGGCGCCTCGGGCACCACCCGCTCCGCCGCGCAGCGCCAGCCACGCCATGACCCGCAGCACAGCCCTGCCCGACCCGCACCGGCACCGCACCGACGCCGCCGTTTCCCCGGCTTCGGCACGGCCGCCCGCGCGCCGACCACATCCGAGCCGCCCCGCGGGCGACATCGCGCCACCGTCGCCGCACGGCCCTGATGAGGCCGCGCGCATCCTCATCCAGTGGGAGCCGATCCATGCATATACGCACGTCCCTGCGTGCTGGAATCAGCGCGTTCGCCCTCACCGCCGCCGTCGGGGGGCTCGTCGCCTCCGCGCTGCCGGCCCAGGCGGACATCGCCTTCGCCAACCCGATGCCGACCCACGTCTTCGCCCCCTACTTCGAGGCCTACAACGGCGACGACCCGGCCGTGCTGTCGCAGGAGTCCGGCGCCAAGTACCTCGTGTTCGCCTTCATCCAGACCGCCGCCGCCGGCTCCTGCACCGCGTACTGGAACGGCTCGACCAGCCAGCCGCTGGCCTACTCCACCTTCGGCCGGCAGATCTCCGAGATCCAGGCCCGGGGCGGCCAGGTCGTGCCCTCCTTCGGCGGCTACACCGCCGACACCACCAACACCGACATCGCAGACAGCTGCACCGACGTCAACTCGATCGCCGCGGTCTACGAGAGCCTGATCACCACCTACCACATCACCCGGATCGACCTCGACATCGAGGCCGACTCGCTGAGCAACACCGCCGGCATCCACCGGCGCGACGAGGCGGTCGCCGAGACCGAGGCGTGGGCGGCGCGGCACGGCCACAACATCCAGTTCTCGTACACGCTGCCGAGCGCCGCGACCGGCCTGGGCGCCACCGGCGTCGCGGTGCTGCAGGACGCGCAGTCGGTCGGCGCGCGGGTCAGCGTGGTGAATGCGATGACCTTCGACTACTACTACGGCACCGAGCAGGAGATGGCCACCGACACCGAGACGGCCGGCCAGGGCGTGTTCGAGCAGCTCAAGACCCTGCATCCGAACGAGTCCGCGCGGCAGCTGTGGAGCCAGATCGGCATCACCGAGATGCCGGGCATCGACGACTTCGGCCCGGACGAGACCTTCACCCAGGCCGACGCGCAGACCGTACTGCAGTGGGCGCAGCAGAAGGGCATCAGCACGCTGTCCTTCTGGGCGCTGCAGCGGGACAACGGCGGCTGCGTGGGCACCAAGGGCGCCGGGACCTGCTCCGGCGTGGCGCAGCCGGACTGGTACTTCAGCCACACCTTCGAGCGCTTCACGAACTGGTTCTAGGCCTCGAGCGGGCATACCGCACGCTGTGCCCGGGTTGGGAACGACCCGGGCACAGCGCGTTAGACGCGCGCCGCCGCGTCAGGGTTCGATCCGCGGTCCGACGAGGATGAGGGCGAGTTCGTGGATTGAGATAGCTCGTCCGACACCTCCGACACCTCCGACACCTCCGACGCATCCGGCTCCTCCGCGGCATCGCGGCGCGGTCTGCGCGCGACGATCACCGAGACGACCACCAGCGCGGAGCCGACCGCCTCCCAACCGGTCAGCGGCTCGGACAGGATGACCGCGCCGAGCAGGACCGCCACGACAGGGTTCACATATGCGTAGGTCGACACGGTGGTCAGCGGCAGCCGGCCGAGCGCGAAGCCGAACGCCGAGAAGGCGATGATGGAGCCCGGCACGATCAGGTAGGCCAGGGCGAGCCAGGTCGAGCCGCTGACGTGGGACCAGGCGATGCGGGAGAAGTCGCCGTGGACCGCGGCGGCGGCCAGCAGGACCGCTCCGGCGACCAGCATCTCCATCGCAGTGGCCAGCATCGTGCGGCCGGGCAGCGCAAGCCGGTGCGAGAGCACGGAGCCGAGCCCCCACGCCGCCGAGGCGAACAGCACGATGAGCACGCCGCCGGGCTTCACCGCCCCGGACAGGCCGGCCAGGACCACCACGCCCGCCATACCGATCGCGAGGCCTGATGCGGTCCGCGCGGTCGGGCGGGACCGGTCGATCGGCCAGGCGAAGGCCACCATCCACAGCGGCACCGTGGCGACGAGGACCGCCGCCACGCCGGACGGGAGGGTCTGCTCGGCGATGGTCACCCCGCCGTTGCCGCACACCGGCAGCAGGACGGCGACGACCGCGACGGCCAGCCACTGCTTGCGTCCGGGCTTGTCCTCGCGGCGCGCTTCCGTCCCGCCGGCACGGATCGCGAACGGGTAGAGCAACAGCCCGGCGATGAGGTACCGCACTCCGGCGAGTGTCAGCGGCGGCAGGCCGCGCACGCCGATCCGGATCGCGAGGTAGGTCGACCCCCAGACGAGGTAGACCACGGTCAGGGCGGCCCAGCCGGCCAGGTCCCCGGACCGGCCGAGCCGCGTGGTGAAGGCACGCATACCGTCCATGATCCGCCCGGCTCCGGCCGTCGGCGAGGGACGGAAGTGCCAGGCAGCGGTGAATTCGTGCCAGATCTGGTCAGTGCATCAGCGCATCAGTTCCGCGAGAACCCACCGTCGCTGCGCAGTAGCTGACCGTTGATCCAGCCGCCTTCCGGCGAGCACAGGAACGCGGTCAGGTTCGCCGCGTCGACGGGCGTTCCGGACCGGCCGAGTGGAGTGGCCTGCACGATCTCGGCTTTCAGGGAATCGGACATCCAGCCGTTGTCCGTCGGCCCGGGGTTGACGCAGTTCGCGGTGACGCCCAGCGAGGCCAGCTCGTAGGCGGCGGCGATGACGATCCGGTCCAGTGCTCCCTTCGAGGCGCCATAGGGCATGTTGCCGACGGTGGCGTCCGAGGTCAGCGCAATGATTCGGCCGGTGCCGTGGGCGCCGGCGAAACGGCGCGCGTATTCGCGGATCAGCAGCCATGCTGCGCGCGCGTTCACCGCGAAGTGGCGGTCGAAGGACTCGAGACTGGTCTCCAGGATGGTCGAGTCGACCGACTCGCAGTGCCCGAGGATGAGCGCGCCGACCGGTCCCAGCGCCTCCTGCACCCGGTCGAACACCCGGGCCGGCGTTTCGACGTGCTCGAAGTCCGCCTCCATCGCGAAGCCGCGGGCGCCGGCCTGCCGGAGGCGCTGGGTCAGCTCGTCGGCGGCGCCGTCATCGACGCCCCACTCCATGCGCGCGTCGTACGGCGCGAAGTGGGTGAAGGCGACGTCCCAGCCGGTCTCGGCCAGCCGGAGCGCGATCGCGGTGGCGATCCCGAGGCGGCGCCCGGCTCCGGTGACGAGGGCCACCGGCCGCGCGGAGGGCCGGGATCCGCTGGTGGCCATATCGGCGCTCATACGCCGTCACCTCCGTTCATCCGTCGGTCGGTCCGTCCGATGAGGGATGATCGCAAGGCGGGACGGCCGGCGCAACCGGATATCGGCATCGCGCCCGGGAACGCCGCCGTCGGTCGGTTCGTTGTCTCACTGGTCCGCATGATTCTGCGACTGCGGTCGTCTGTTGGTCGTCTGCCCGGAGCGGAGACCAGGCCGAGACGCTGGAACGCTGGTCGGAACAGGCCCAGGCGAGGATCGCGACGCTCCGCGCGGACCTGGCGGCGCTGCAGGAAGTCGAGGACCAGCTGACGGAGCGCTCCGCGCAGATGCAGGAGCAGGTCAGCGACTTCCGGGTGGCCATGGACCTGGCCTACGCGCGCCTGGCGCTCGCACGGACCTCAGGGGTCGCCGACGAGGTTTTGGGAACACTCGGCGATGCGGTGACGTACATGGAGATGGCCATCAAGGCTGCGATACCAAAGGCGCCCTCGTATACCGAGTGAGTGCGATGCGCCTTGGCCGCGCAGCCATGTGGCCGGGACGCCCGCCGCATCCCGGCCACATGATCGGTTCCGGGGCAGCTCCCGGACGTGTGCTGTCGGCTCTGGATTCCTAGAAGTGCGCGCCGGATCCGTTGCGGTGCGGTGCGCCGTACGCCGCGAGCCGCAGCTCCTCCATCAGATTGCCGACGGCCGCCTTCGGGTTGAGGTTCACGTCGTAGATCGCTGCGTAGCCCTCGCCCTTGAAGGTGCCGGGCACCCACGAGTCCGCGTCGCCGAAGCCCCACACGGTGAACGAGATCAGCTCGGGCACCGAGATGGCCTGCTTCAGCATCTCCACGTACATATACGGCTGCGCGAACTGCGACAGGTGATCGGTGGGCACCTGGTCGGTCGCGTCGTTGACGAAGGTGCGCACGTCGGCCTCGGTGATCGCCACCTTCAGGCCGAGGTCGGCGTACCGCTGCAGGTCGGCCGCCAGCTGGGTCGGGAAGCCGTACTGGGTGTCGAGGTGGCCCTGGTTGCCCACTCCGTCGATCGGCACGCCCTGGCTCTTCATCTGCTGCAGCCAGGCGTAGGCGGCGTCGCTCTTGGCGTTCGTGCCGTCCTCGCCGCCGATGTTGTAGTCGTTGTAGAACAGCAGCGCGTGCGGGTCCGCCTCACGGGCCCAGCGGAAGGCCTGCGGCAGGATGTCCGGGCCGAGGTTGGAGATCCAGAAGTCGTTCGGGTTGATGCCGGAGGGGTCGGCGTCGAGGAAGAACTCGTTCGCCACGTCCCACTGCCAGATCCTGCCGCGGTAGCGGCCCACCTCGGTGAAGATGTGCTGCTTGAGCAGGGACGCCAGCTCGGTGGCGCTGATCGTGCCGTTCGCCACGCCGGTGGTGAGCCAGGTGGGGAGCTGGTTGTGCCAGGTCAGGGTGTGGCCGCGGACCAGCTGCCCGTGCTGCTCTGCGTAGGCGACCAGGCGGTCGGCCCCGGACCAGTCGAACACGCCCTGTTCGGGCTCGACGACGCCCCATTTCATCTCGTTGCCCGGCGTGACGACCGAGAACTGGCCGGAGACGATGTCGTTGTAGGCGGGGGTGTCCAGGTCGAACGGGATGACCGCGGTGCCGAACCGCAGACCGATCTTCGCGGCGAGCCCGCGCAGCGTGTCCGGTGCGTTTGCGGGCGGTCCGCCGAGGTTCGGCGCGGACCCGCTGTCGGTGGAGCCGGTGGTGCTGGCGGCGGCGGTGGCGGTCGTGAAGCCGGGCAGCGCGACCGCTCCGGCGGCGCCCATCGCGAGGAAACTCCGTCGTCTCATGCGATTGCCTCCTAGAGCCGGGGAAAGCCGCGCGCCCCACAGCTTTTCGAGGTGCCGGCCCGCGCTGTTCTGCGGGCTGGGCTTCGAAAGTTTCGGAGCTGCGACCGTAAGGGTTAGGCGCAAAATAGGCATGCTGACCGGTGCTGTCAACGGCTGGAGGCGAAGACTTGAAGCCCTTTTGCTGGACCAGTGAGGCATCGCAGGTCGCGGACCGTGCGGCCAGGTTTTCGAAAGTTTCGGCGGGAAACCGTCGCACGCGAGTATTCTCGCCGCGCGATACGGGCTGCGGGATACGGCATATCGGATGGCATATCGGATACCGCCGGACCGTGCCGGCCGGTCGGTCAGCCGACCGGACGACCGACGGCCGGGGCGCGGAGCCGGCCACCGCCTTCCCTAAAGCCCCTGATTCGCTACCGCTTCGGCGCCCTCGGCCGCGGCCTGCGGGTCCAGATACCGGCCGCCGCGCTCCAGTGGCGCCATGTCGTCGTCGAGGTCGTAGACCAGCGGGGTGCCGGTCGGGATGTTCAGCTCCAGCAGCTCCGGCTCGCCGAGCCGGTCGAGGTGCGCGACCAGCGCCCGCAGCGAGTTGCTGTGCGCGGCGACCAGCACCGTCCGGCCTGCGCGCAGATCCGGCACGATGGCGTCGTACCAGTACGGGAGCAACCGCCGCGTGACATCGGCCAATGACTCGGCGCGCGGGATCGCGTCGCGGGGCAGCTCCGCATAGCGCTGATCGTTCGAGATCTGCCACGCGTCGTCCGGCCCGGCCGGCGGCGGGGGCGCGTCGTACGAACGACGCCAGAGTCGGAACAACTCGTCGCCGTACTGCTCGCGGACCGCCTTCTTGTCCTTGCCCTGCAGCGCCCCGTAGTGCCGCTCGTTGAGCCGCCAGTGGTGCGCGGCCGGAACCCAGGCCCGGCCGGCGGCCTCGAGCGCAAGCGAGCCGGTGCGCACCGCGCGGGTCAGCACCGAGGTGTGCGCCGAGTCGGGCAGCAGCCCGGCATCCTGAAGCTGCCGTCCGGCGGTGCGCGCCTGCTCCTCGCCGAGCGGGGTCAGATCGACGTCGATCCATCCGGCGAACAGGTTCTCGGCATTCCACGCGCTGTCGCCGTGGCGCAGCAGGATCAGCGTCTTCACGTGTCGTCGACCACCCTTCGCGATCATTCTCCCGCAGGCCCGTCGGGAGAACGCTGTCGGCTCGCCTCGCTATGCTCGGCCGGTGACCGAGTCGACGACGGGGCCGGTGGTCGGCTCGGCGGTCGGCGATGCGCTCGGCGCGCCGTTCGAGTTCGGCCCGGCCGGCGCACTGTCCAAGCGCTTTCCCGGCGGCGCGGCGCAGGACGAAATGCGCGGATCCACTCTCAGGCATCGAGGATGCGTTGGCCGCCGTGCGGCCGGAGTACCGGGAGCGGTACGCGGTCGTCCTCGCACCGTCCTGGGAGCCGAGATTCGCGACCGAGTTCAACGGTGCGGTGTGGCCCTGCCTCGGATGTGCCGTCTGGGCCGTGCGCGGGGCGGATTCGTTCGAGAGCGCGCTGCGCGCGGCGGTGGACGTCGGCGGGGATACGGACACTGTCGCGGCGGTGGCCGGAGCGCTGGCCGGAGCGCGGTACGGGATCGACGCCGTCCCGGAACGCTGGATCAGGGCCCTGCACGTTCCGGTTCCCGGCTGGCAGGACAGGGTTCTGCGTGCGCGGGACCTGGGCGAGCTCGCGTCGAGGCTGTTCCAGCGGTCATAGTCGAGCGCGCATGCTGGCCGGGGCGGCCGCCGGGCATGATGCCCGACGGCCGGCGAGCACCGCGGCTTTATGACACTGCTACTGCTTGCTTCTGTGAGCTTCTGCGCTCAGGGCAGCAGGACGATCTTGCCTCGGGTGTGGCCCTGCTCGAGCTGCTGGTAGGCGGCGCGGACCTGGTTGAGCGGGAAGGTGGCGGCGATCGGGACTTCGAGGGCGCCGTCGGCGACCAGGGCGGCCAGTTCGGCGAGGACGTCGGTGGTGGCCGCTGCTGCCGAGCCCTCGGCCTTCACGCCGTACTGCTGGACTGCGGCGAAGTCGGCGATCGTGTCGATGCGGTGCGGGGCGACGCCCAGGTCGATCGCGAGCTTCACGTAGCCGTCGCCGTGCGTGTCGATGAAGGCGTCGATCCGGTCGGTCGCCTTGCGCAGGCGGTCGGCCAGGTCGTCGCCGTATTCGATCGGGGTGGCGCCGTGGGCGGCGAGCCAGTCGTGGTTCGCCGGTCCGGCGATGCCGATCACCTTCGCGTCGGCCCGGCGGGCGAGCTGGACGACCAGCGAGCCGACTCCGCCGGCCGCTCCGGAGACCACGACCGTGTCGCCCGCCTTCAGGCTCACGGCGCGCACTGCCGCGTATGCCGTCGTGCCGGCTACGTACAGCGCGCCGGCGACCTCCCAGGAGACGTTCGGCGGCTTCGGCGTCAGGTCGGCCGCCCCGGCGATCACGTACTCGGCGTGCGCGGCGCGCCGGTCGGTGAAGCCGATCACCTCGTCGCCGACCGCGAAGGCGGTGACTGCGGGGCCGAGCTTCTGCACGGTCCCGGCCAGGTCGCTGCCCTCGCCGGAGGGGAAGGTGGCCGGCCAGCGGTCGTGCAGCGCGCCCTGCCGGATCTTCGCCTCGCCCGGATTGATCGACGTCGCCCGGACCCTGACCAAGACCTCTCCCTCGGCCGGCTCGGGTGTGGGCACGTCCACCACCTGCAGGACGTCGGTCTCGCCGTACTCGTTGAACCGCACTGCTTTAGGCACGCTGCGCTCCTTGGTTGCCGTAGACGACTACATCGGCTGCAACAGGCGCTGCGGCATAGCTATGCCATCTGAGCTAGGAATTCTGCCGAATAGGTGACAAAGAGCACGTTGCTCGGCGCTAAGGCCCTTACCTTGCAGCCCGCCTGCGGGAACCAGGCGCCGGGTTCCGGCAGGCGGCTGCGTGGGCGCGCACAATGGAAGGAGGCCGTCGTCGGCTTCCCCGCACATGAGAGCCCGTAGGTGGGTATCGCGTCAGTGCGTCATCGCGGCGCTGCGAGGACGGGACGCTGCCCTGGTGGTTCGTTCGGTCCCGGAACCGCGCAGCGTCACGCCGCCGCGGCCGCGTCCGCGGTGGTGTCGGCGTCGCTGCCGGTGTCCGAGCCGCGCATGCGCTTGATCATCGCGTCGAGCGAGAGCGGGCCCGGACCGAGGATCGCGACCATCAGGAAGGCCCAGGAGAACATCGCGGCCGGCTCGCCGCCGTTCTCGATCGGCAGCAGGGCGTGCGGCTGGTGCACCGTGAAATACGCGTACGCCATGGCGCCGGAGCACAGCACCGCGGCCGGCCGGGTGGCCAGGCCGGCCAGCACCAGGACGCCGCAGACCAGCTGGATCAGGGCGGCGGTGCCGCCCGGCCAGTGGAAGGGCGAGATGGAGGTGCCGTGGCCGAGCGGCCCGCCGAACACCCCGAACAGCGTCGAGGCACCGTGGCAGGCCATGAGCAGGCCGATCACGATCCGGTAGACCGAGAGGGCGTGGCGGTCGAGCCGGCGGAACGATTCGAGCATTCGCATGCTGGTTCACCGTCTTCAAAGGACAGGTCCGCCCGGCGTTCCGGCGGACAGCGGTTGATTGCGCGCGCCGGGTCGGTGGCTTCGGAGCGTGACCGGTCCGGCACCGACGGAACGGGGTGATACGAATGCTGGTTCAGTGGCCCTGAGTTAAAGCAGTGTTACGCGGTGTCGCGTGAGGCGCGTTGGCCACGTGAGTACTCTGCTTTCCCCGTATGCATCACAGATCTCTTTGCTCACTTGCGCCACAGGCGCATGTCAGCAGGCTATTTGTCGGTGTTATGTGGATCGTGGTGGCGAGTGAGCATTGCTGGAACTAGTACGGGTAAAGCTGGTTTATGCCGTTCTAGGGAGAAACTTTCACATGGGCCGGGCAAAGCACGCGCGCCGGCCGGGCGGGTCCCGGAGGGGATCCGCCCGGCCGGCGGTGATCTCGATCGGCCGTGCTGTATCAGCTTATTAAATTAGTTCACCGTCACGGCCGGGTCGCCGGTCATCGAGGTGTCCTCGACCGGTGAGTAGGTGGCCGTGTATCCGCCCGTCGTGGGGCAGACGGTGGAGGAGCCGGTCTGCCTCGTGACGGTCGCGTCGCTGAAGACGATCGCGTTCGAGGAGTTGACGACCTGCGCGACCAGCGTGCCCGAGTAGATGCAGGTGACCCGGCCGAGGACGGTGCCGAGCACCACGGTGACCGACGGTGTGATGGTCAGGGTCAGGCTCGAGTCGTCCACGCTCGCGATCGGCGTGTTGCCCGAGGTCAGGCCGACGCTCTGGACCGAGGTCGTGCCGGCGATCGTGCTCTTGCAGGTGCTGGCGGTGGCGCTGAGCGATGTGACCTGCTCGGTCGCCGTGCCGGGCGCCGCCGGGTTGGACTGCACGTTGGAGGTGAAGGCCGCCTGGGTGCAGGTGATCGAGCCGGCGGACGTGGACAGCACGGCACTGGTCGAGCTGCCGGTGACGGTGTCGCCGGGGCTGCCGGCGACGACGTTGTTGCCGCCTGCCGTCAGCACGTCGGTGGTGTCGGCCGAGGCGGGCACTGCCGCAAAGGCGGTCAGCACGGCCACGGCGGCCGCGGCGGGGATGAGGAGGAGCTTGCGCATGTACCGGTCACCTTCTCTGACGCGTGGTCAGGTTGTACTTCCTGGTCTCACTCGTACTCTCTATTGACAGGGTCCATATATCGCGGCCGCGCGCGGCTGCCGCGCCCGTCCCGTTCCCTATTCGGAGGCTGCGATCGCCGAGGACAGGTCGGCGGCGCTGGAGTCGATCGCGATCGAGGCGCTCACGTTGCTGAACTGGACGGTGTTGTGGCCGGCCGCGGAGGGCAGGCCGAACAGCGCGTCGACGATCCCGTCGAAGGCCCCGAACAGGCCGCAGCCGGAGGCGCCGGGCACCGCGGCCGAGTTGTCCACCAGGCTCGCCCCGCTGAATCCGAGCACCGCGTCACCGAACCCGTTCGGGTCCGGACTGACGTTGATGGTGCCGGGGTTGCCGGAGATCGGCTTGTTCGGCGCCGGCGGGCTGGTGGTACCGCTGGTCGGCTGCAGGAGCACCGGCGCGCTGTTCGAGCCGACGTAGCAGTTCGGGCCGAGGAAGACGTTCTCCAGGTGCAGCTTGATCGGCAGGTCGAACAGCGGGTAGTTCTCGCCGGCGGCCAGCGGCGCGAAGTTCGTGATCGGCCCGGCCAGCTCGATCTGGGTGATCGCGCTGGTCACGCCCGGCCAGAAGTTGGCCAGGCCGGGGATCGGCACGTCGATCGGGCTCGCGGTCAGCTCGGCGCCGCCGACCGGCGCGACGGTGGAGAAGATGTTCGCGACGTTGCCGTCCGGGAAGCTGACGGTCGGTCCGTTGTTCTCCCAGTAGACGCCGAACGCCACGGTGATCGGGGAGGAGGCCGGGATCTGCACGACCGTGCTGCCGATGGTGAAGCTGCCGCCGGACACGGTGGACACGGTGCAGCCGACCTCGGCGTCGTTCGCGTTGTTCAGCGCCGCGGCCTTCAGCGGGCAGGTGCCCATGCCGGCGTAGATCCCGGTGGGCGCGCCGGCCGCGGCGGCAGAGCCCGCACACAGGGTCGTGGCGAGCAGCGCGGCGGCCGGGACGCAGCCGAGTTGCGCGATGCGGCTCAGGCGCGGCCGCCGGTTCCCCGGCCCGGCCGGCTCCGCGCCGCGGCCGCCCATGTCTCTGAAGGGGACGCGGAATGGGCGCAGTGGACTCATACCTGTCGAGGCTCCTTGGTCGGGGAACGGCCCGCGGGCCGTTCGCGGGGACAGATCGCACAGCCTTCGCACGGTCTTGATGCGCACTGACTTCGCGCTGCAGAGGGCGGGCCGATGGTGGGATCGCCGGCCGCGCCGCACCCGAAGACCAGTGACGTGATGATCAGCGCGCCGGCCGCAGGCCAAGATCGATCAGCGTGCTGATCCGTAACCGATTGGAAACGAAACCCTCGGGAGTTATAATCCCGTCGGGATTCCAGCGTCAAGGTCCCGGGAGGACATTCTTCGATGTCTGCCGAATCTGTTACCGCACCCGCATCACAGATCCCTCACGCAGCAGGCGCCATACGGGCACCGTCCGCCCCGCCTGCGCCGTCCGAGCAGGTGCCGCTGCCCGGCGCCAGGCACGGCCGCGACCCGGCCCGCGCGATCAAGCGCGGCCCGAGCCGGGTGCCGCCGGAGCAGGTGGCGGCGACCCAGCGCGACCGGCTCTACGACGGGCTCGTACACGCCGTCGCCGAGCACGGATACGCCAACGCGACGGTCAGCGACATCTGCCGCGCCGCCGGGGTGACCCGGCCCGCCTTCTACGTGCACTTCGACGGGAAGGAGGATGCCTTCCTGGCCACCTACCGGCACGGCACCCGGGTCATGTTCCAGCTGATGGAATTCGAGCACGAACAGGGCCGCAGCTGGGCCGAGGGCACGGTCGGCTCGCTGCGCGTGCTGCTGGACGTGCTGGCCAGCGTGCCGACCTTCGCCACCATGGCGATCGTGGAGATCGAGGCGGTCGGCCCGGCCGCCCGGCGCGAGCGGGAGGAGCTGCTGCGCCGGTTCGCCGGGTTCTTCGACGCCGCGCCGGCTCCGGCCGGCCCGGCGGCAGCGCCGTCCCCGGTCGAGCCGGCGATGCTGTTCGAGCTGCTGGTCGGCGGGGTGTACGCGGCGATCTACCGGCAGGTGGCGGCGGGCCGCTCGGCCGCGCTGCCGGAACTGCTGCCGGACCTGGTCTACTTCGTGCTCGCCCCGTTCCTCGGCGGCGAGGCGGCCGCCGCGGCGGCGGCCGGGCCCGGGCCGGCCGGCCAGCGCGTCGTCGCCCCCTGCGCCACCACCGACCCGCCGGGTGCGGACCCACCGGTGGACGGCGGGAGTCTTGACCCGCAGCCTACCGAGCAGTAACTTTCCGGCGCCGCCTTTGTGCGCGCGCCGACCGGGGAGACGGACCAGCAGAACCCTGCTCGAAAGAGCACGGCGCAAGTGCAGACAGCAAGAGCGCAGATCTGATATCAAAATCCGGTGTTGCCGGGCAGCGCCGCTCGCAGACACCGGTCCGCACGAGCACCGCCCGCACCACGCACCGAGCACCGCGTCCCGCAGTCCACCGTTCAACGTCGAGCGATACAGGGAGTTGCCATGGCCTCGTCCCAGACCGGAAGCGCGTCCGCCCGCGGCTCGTCCCGCGGCCGCAGCCGCGCGCGAACCGGCAAAGTGCGGCTGCGCCGCTTCGCCGCCCTGATGATCCCGTCCACCGCGGTGACCGGGCTCCTGGTCGTACTGACCGCTCAGGGGGCCCTCGCCGCGCAGTTCGCCATCTCGGGCATCCCGTTCGAGGTCACCGCCACCCAGCTGAAGGGCACCGGCTTCGAGCAGTACGGCTCCATCGACAACACCGCGCCGGGCAGCCCGAACCTGACCGCCGAGGGCGGCCAGCAGCTGGTGATGGTCTCCGTGATCGGCGACGCGACCCTGGTCAACATGTGCCAGAGCATCGACCTCGGCGGCATCTACCTGCACCTGAGCGCGGGCACCGGCAGCACCGCGGTGCACGCCACCGACCTCGTGGCCGACTCGGACCAGCTCTCCGGCAACGCCTCGTTCGGCAACATCAACATCGGCCAGGACGCCAGCACGATGACCGAGGTGCCGGGCCAAGTCGGGCCGCTCGGCGACTTCGGCCAGCAGGCCGACACGGTGACCATCAACAACCTGCGCCAGGAGAACTACGCGACCACCGCCGCGCAGTTCACCCTGCCGGGCCTGAGCATGGACTTCGAGTCCAGCGGCTGCTGACCGATCCGTGGACCCCCGATTCGACGAGCGCGACCCCGGCGCCGACGGGCAGCCGGAATCCGGGCCGGAACCGGTTCCGGACTCGGAGCCGGAGCCGGGGTTCGAGCCGGACGCCCCGTCAGAGCTGTCGCAGGCCGAGACCATGATGCCGGCGACCGAGGCCGAGCCCGAAGCAGAGGCCGAAGGCGAGGCCGAGGCCGAGGAGCCGCGCGGCTCGATCCCGCACCGCATGCGCATGGCCTTCCGCACCTGGCGGCGCTCCCGGCCGTTCTGGGGCGCGCTGCTGGTGAACCTCGGCGGCGCGGAGATCCTGTACTCCGAGAAGGCCCCGCTGCAGGTGGTCGTACACCTCGGGCCGCTCGGCGTCGCCGGGTACCTGCTGCCCGCGATCATGCTGCTGTGCGGGCTGCTGATGTGGTTCAACCCGGCGCAGCGCACGTTCTACTCGATCCTCAGCGTCCTGCTCTCGCTCGGCACCTGGATCACCTCGAACCTGGGCGGGTTCATCATCGGCCTGCTGCTCGGCGTGATCGGCGGCTCGCTGGCGTTCGGCTGGCGGCCGTTCACCGACGAGGAGTTCGAGCAGCGCGACGCGAAGCGGAGCCGGAAGAAGGCGCTGCGGGCCGGGAGAAAGGCCGCGCGGTCACGGCAGGGCGGCGGCGCGGGCGGCACGAGGACCGCGCACTCCGGCCGGGCGGTCCGCACCGCCCGGCCCCGGCGGGCCGAGCCGGCCGGCGGCGCCGATCCCGAGATCGGCAAGCCGACCCAGGCCTGAGCAGCGACCCGGTGCGGTGAATGCGGCGGCGGCGCCAGCGTCGGTGACGATGAACTGACTGACGGCGGCTCAGGCGGCCCCGTGTGGCAGCGGCATGATCGCTGCCGCACGGGGCCATCGCATTCTCCGACCCGCGCACTCACTCATTCGGGCTACGTCGATCGTCGTGTCCGAGGCTGTCCGGAGAACGGATCTACTCAGCGGTCACCGGCACTCGCAAGCCAGACTCTTCATACTGCAGGGGTGGTCGGGGGTCGGGCTGCCTCGCGCGACAAGCGGCTGTCGCGCGGGGCTCCCTGCCGTGAAGACCCAGTTCAGCGTGCTGCCCATCGCCCCACCGCGTTCCGCGGCGCATGAAGACGGTCATCCCGGTAATGCGTGGGCCATGGCTAGTTTCATCATCATGCTGATCATCGTCGGGCTCATCGCCGGCCTGCTCGCCCGGCTGCTGGTTCCGGGCAAGGACCCGATCGGCATCCTGGGCACTATCCTGCTCGGGATCGCCGGCTCGTTCGTCGGCGGGTTCCTCGAGAATCTGATCGAGTACCACACGCTCTCGATCCAGCAGTTCCACGCGACCGGCATCATCGGCTCGCTGATCGGCGCGATCATCCTGCTGCTCCTGCTGCGGATGACCGGGCACGAGCGCGGTCGCACCCACTACTACCGTCGCTGACCGCTGTAGCCGACCGCTACAGGTATTGTTCGCGGTCTGACATCTGGGGCTGCGCGTGAGGCTGCAGCGGCGTCCCGGCGATGGCGCAGCAATAAGGCTGCGCCCGGGACGCCGAAGCGGCCTCCAGGCCCCGCCCGAGCTCCGGTTCCGGCTCCACCTCGGCAATCTGATCAACAGTCTGCCGAGGGGCCGCGGACCGGAGCTTCGTCGGTACCCCGAAGAACGCGATGACCGCGCCGAGCAGCAGCATCCCCGCGCAGATCAGCATCGCCCGGTGGTACATCGGGCCCAGGTCCGCGGCGACGGTCAGGTTGCCGCCGCCCAGCCCGGCCGCCAGCGGCAGGATCGCGACGGCGAGCAGGCCGGCCGCCCGGGCCACCGCGTTGTTCACGCCGCTCGCGATGCCCGCGTGCCGCTCGTCGACCGACCCCAGGGCGGTCGCCGTCAGCGGCGCGACGGTCGTCGACATGCCGAGGCCCATCGCCACCACGGCCGGCAGGACAGTGGCCGGATACGTCGCGTGCGCGCCGATCCGGGAGAAGAGCACCAGCGCGAGCGCGGCGATCGTCGGGCCCACGGTCATCGGGATCCGCGGGCCGATGCGCTGGGCCAGCGCACCGGCGCGGGCGGAGAGCAACAGCATCAGCACCGTGGACGGGAGCATCGCGGTGCCCGCGGCCAGAGCACTGAAATGCACCACGACCTGCAGGTTGAGTACGACCAGGAAAAGGACTCCGCCCATCGCCGCGTAGACGACGAAGGTCACCGTGTTCACCGCGCTGAACGCCCGCGAGGAGAACAGGCTCAGCGGCAGTATCGGGTGCCGCGACCGGCGCTCGGTCAGCACGAATCCGCTCAGCCCGAGGACGCCGACCAGCAGCGCGGCGATCACGACCGGCGAGCCGCCACCGAGGGACGGCCACGCGGTGAACCCGTAGGTCAGCCCGGCCAGCCCGGCCGCCGCGGTCAGCACGCCGGGGAGGTCCAGGCCGCGCGCCGCCGCCGGATCGCGGGACTCCGGCACGTGGCGGGACGCGATGAAGAGCACCGCGACGGCGACCGGCACGTTGATCAGGAACACCAGCCGCCAAGTCGCCGCCTGCACCAGCCAGCCGCCGAGGAACGGCCCGGCCGCGCCGGCGATGCCGCCGAGCCCGGACCAGGCGCCGATCGCCCGCCCGCTGTCGTCCGGATGGAAGGAGGCCTCGATGATCGCCAGCGAGCCGGGGGTGAGCAGCGCGCCGCCCGCGCCCTGCAGCACGCGGGCGGCGATGAGCGTGCCGATGTCGGGGGCCAGGCCGCACAGCAGCGAGGCCGCGGCGAACCAGGTCACGCCGATCATGAAGACGCGGCGGCGGCCGAACCGGTCCCCGAGCGAGCCGCCGAGCAGGATCAGCGAGGCGAGGCTGAGCGTGTACCCGTTGACCGTCCACTGCAGCGCGGCGGCGCCGGCCCGGAACTCGTCGCCGATGTGGGGCAGCGCGATGTTGACCACGGTGGCGTCGATGAAGGCCATGCCGGAGCCGAGCACGGTGGCGGTGAGCACCCAGCGCCCGTCCGCCCTGCCGTAACGCACCTGACGGGCGGTCCGCGGCGCGGCATCGGCCTCTGCCATGGTTCGTCGCCTCCTTGCTTGACCCTGCTCGGCCCTGCTCGCGCCTTGATCGGCCGCGCTCGCATAACACGACGGACTCCGACGGATCATCCCACGGTCCGCGCCGGATCTGGGCGATAGTGGGAGGCGATGACCACGGAGAAGGGCAAGAGCAAGAGCGACGGTTCGCCGCCCGGCGCGCGGCCCGGCGCCGCGTCCCGGGTCGTGCTCGAGTTCACCCAGCACGTCGACGCCCCCGAGCAGAAGGTCTGGGACGCACTGACCGACTGGGAGCACCAGAGCACTTGGATGCTCGGCACCCGGGTGCGCGCGACCGCCGATGACGGGCACGGCGTCGGCGGTCGCGTCGAGGCGTGGACCGGCTTCGGGCGGATCGGCTTCCTCGACACGATGGTGATCACGGCCTGGGAGCCGCCGAACCGGTGCGAGGTGGACCACACCGGCCGGCTGATCCGCGGGACCGGGGCCTTCCTGGTCGGCCCGGCGCCGTCCGGCGGCAGCGTGCTGACCTGGATCGAGTCCTTCACGGTGCCGGGCGGCGCACTCGGCCGGCTCGGCTGGCTCGTGGTGCGCCCGGCGGTCCGGTCCGGCCTGCGGCTCTCGCTGCGGCGCCTGGCGGCGTCGGTCGAACAGTCAGGGTCGGTCGTCGTCTGCTGGTGGAAGAAGACGTATCCGGCCGAATCAGGGCCCGCCTCCGCGCGTATCTCGCCGTGCCCGCATTTCGCGCAGCACGCGAAGTTGTCCCGCGCCACGATGGCGCGCCGCTCGAGCGCGGCGAAGACGGCTTCGAGCGCGTCGACGTCGGTCCGCTCGGGCCACGCGGCCTGCTCGGCCAGCCGCGCGGCCCACAGCGGCGCGACGATCCGCTGCGCCCGCGCCTGGTCGAGCGGCGACGGACCTTCCGACTCCTCATATATCTCGGCCAGCGCCTCCGCGACCTCATCCGCCGTCAGGTATCCGCCGCCTATCAAATCGCGCGCGGTCTGCGCCGCCTCCTCGACCAGTTCCGGATCGAGGTCGAGGTCGGTCGGGTCGCCCGTGTCGGTGGCCATGATGCAAGGCTAGACCGAGCCACCGACAGACAATGCCTTGTTCTCAAACTCGCCACCCCCGCTCTCAGTGCCCGGCGTTGTCACCGCGGCCTGTGAGACTGGCGGCATGGCGACCTGGAAGCAGTTCGAGCACGAGGCCCCCGAATTCGCCGCGCAGGTGCGGGCGCGGTTCGAGGCGACGAAGCACCATGTGCTGGCCACGCTGCGGCGGGACGGCTCGCCGCGGGTCAGCGGCACCGAGGTGGAGTTCGCCGGCGACGACCTGACGCTGGGTTCGATGCCCGGCGCGGTCAAGGCCCGCGATCTGCAGCGCGACCCGCGATTCGCGCTGCACGCCAACCCCGGCGACGGATCGATGGACGCCGGCGACGCCAAACTGGCCGGCCGCGCCGTCGAGGTCGGCGCCGAGGCCGCCGGGCAGCCGGACGACCCGGCCGGGCCGCCCGAATCGCCGCCCTCGCACCGCTTCCGGCTCGATCTCGCCGAGGCCGTGCTCACGACGGTCGAGAACAACGAGTACCTGCTGATCCGGACCTGGCGGCCGGGCGAGGACGTCAAGTCGGTCCGGCGCACATAAGCACGGCTGCTGCGCCCGCACACAAGGACCCCATAGGATCTTGCTCCGAGCGGGTCCGGCCGGGGCCGCGGAGCGGCAGCAGGTGCGGTGAAAGCGAGGCAGTCGTGAGCGATCCGGTAAGCGTCCGCGTGGCGGTCCTCGACGACTATCAGCAGGTCGCCGCCGACCTGGCAGACTGGTCCGGCCGGCTGCCCAGCGCCGAGCTGCGCTTCTTCCACAGCCACCACGCGAGTGCGGCCGCCCTGGTCGCCGACCTCGAGTCCTACGACGTCGTGGTCGCAATGCGCGAGCGCACGCCGTTCCCGCGCGACGTGCTCACCAAGCTGCCGCGACTCAGGCTCCTGGTCACCACCGGCATGCACAACGCCTCGATCGATCTCGGCGCGGCCGCGCAGCTCGGCGTCGCGGTGACCGGCACCGGCGGCGTCCCCGGCGCGACCGCCGAGCTGACCTGGGCCCTGGTCCTCGGCCTGACCCGCACGGTGGCCGCGGACGACGCCCGGGTCCGGGCCGGCGGCTGGCAGGACTCGCTCGGCCGGGACCTGGCCGGACACACCCTCGGCGTCGTCGGGCTCGGCCGGCTCGGCTCACGGGTCGCGCAGGTCGGGCGGGCCTTCGGCATGCGGGTGGTCGCCTGGAGCCCGCACCTGACCGCCGAGCGGGCCGCGGCGCAGGAGGTCGAGGCCGTGTCGAAAGCAGACCTCTTCGCCTCCTCGGACGTCGTCACCATCCACATGCCGCTGCACGAATCGACCCGCGGCCTGATCGGCGAGGCCGACCTGCGCGCCATGCGCGGTGACGCGGTCCTGGTCAACACCTCCCGCGGCCCGCTGATCGACGAGAAGGCCCTGGCCCGCGCGCTGGAAGAGGGCTGGTTCCGCGGCGCCGGCCTCGACGTGTTCGACATCGAGCCGCTCCCGGCCGAGCACTGGCTGCGCCGCGCGCCGCGCACGCTGCTCTCCCCGCACATGGGATACGTGACCGAGGCGACGTACAAGGTCTTCTATCAGGACGCCGTCGAGGACATCGCCGCGTTCCTCGCCGGGAGCCCGGTCCGCCTGCTGACCCCGGCGCCCGCGCCCGCGACCGTGCCGGCGCCGGAGAACGCCTAGGCGCCCGCCCGCATCCCAGAAGCACACGGATCGGGTCCGCGTCACCCGGCGCGGACCCGATCCACCATGGGAATCAGCTATATGATATGGAGTCGAGGCTGCAGCTGCGGTCGATCGTGTAGTCGCCGTAGTAGGCGACGTCGTACAGGGCGCAGGTCCAGTTCGCGGTGGCGGTCGAGGTGCCCGGCGTCAGGCTGTAGGTGTAGCCGATCCAGGTGCTGTCCTCGACGAAGCCGTTGCCCCCGCAGTACGTGTCCAGCGATACGCTGGTCGCGGTGCTGGGGACGATGAAGGTCACTTCCTTCTCGTACGAGTTCACCTGGTAGCCCGAGGCGCCCAGGGCCGAGGTGGTCCACCCGGAACCGTAGTCGATCTCGAAGCCGTACATCAGGGTTCCGTCGGCGCAGGTGACGTAGGAGTTGATCGTGCGCGTGCCGCTGTCCGCCGAGGCGAGCTGGGGTACGACGCCGAGCAGCAGCACGGATGCCGCGGTAAGCGTGCCGAGCCTGGCCGTCCGTCGGCGGAGTCTCTCGAGGGTCATCAGCGTGTCACGGTCCTTTCTCGTGCGGGTTGCGCGGTACGCGCATATCAGTGCATGGCTTCGCGTGCCGCGTCAAGAGCGGAATGCCTGCCGAGGATGTCATCAGAGGTAATATATCTGGCCTCGTATTGCTGGCTACAGCGCAATGAGAGCAACTGCACCCTGATAACCGCTGCCGCGCATCTCGTGAAACTTTCACCACGCTGACCACGGCAGCCGGATGCTCGGCCGCATCAACCGGCGAAGGCCGGGCACGGCGACCATCTCGGCATCACAGGCAAGGAGCCAACACACGGCCGGTAACCACAAGAAATTACTACTGTCGTAGTAGTTGCCCTAGCCTCCCGCCAGCAGTGGTCTGACTTCGACCGGGACGCCCCCGTGCGGGCGGATAATGTGCGGAAGATTCGGTGAAGCGAGCTATTCGTGCGCCGTGATTTATTTCCCGGGCCCTTTTCGCATCACCCGGCCGAAATGCATCGCAGTCCGTTACGTGCCAACGCGCCGGGTTGTCAGGGATTACCCTCTACTTATCCCCGCCGACCTACCGCGTCATTCCGGCGGCCCGGTCGGCACGGTACGCTGGGCGTCGATGAGCCTGAAGAAGCTGCAGGCGGCGATACCCTTGGAAAGGATCTCTCCGCCAGCGCGTCCCGCAGCGCCATTGCAATCTGTAATGGCGTGTAGTTTTGATCAGGGAAATCTGAAGAGGCCCATTGACGGTCATTCAGGCGGTGCGCTGACACTTGTCGCCGGGAGACGAGCGCTTCCGGCCGCCCGTGCGCGGCCGGGACTGCCGCACGGCCGCGAGGGCCAGAGATGAGACCGAATTGACCAGTTTCGCCGAACCCCTCTCACCGCCGCGCCTGTCCCACCTCGACGCGCTCGAGGCAGAGGCGGTGCACGTCTTCCGCGAGGCGGCGGCCCAGTTCGAGCGGCCGGTGCTGCTCTTCTCCGGCGGCAAGGACTCCATCGTCATGCTGCACCTGGCGCTCAAGGCCTTCTGGCCGGCGGCGCTGCCGTTCGGGCTGCTGCACGTGGACACCGGGCACAACTTCGACGAAGTGCTCGAATACCGCGACCGGGTGGTAGCCGAGCACGGGCTGCGGCTGGTGGTGGCCAAGGTCCAGGACTACATCGACGACGGCCGGCTGCGCGAGCGCCCGGACGGCACCCGCAACCCGCTGCAGACCGTACCGCTGCTCGACGCGATCGCCGCGAACAAGTTCGATGCCATGTTCGGCGGCGGGCGGCGGGACGAGGAGAAGGCGCGAGCCAAGGAGCGGGTGTTCTCGCTGCGCGACGAGTTCGGGCAGTGGGACCCGCGCCGTCAGCGCCCCGAACTGTGGCAGCTGTACAACGGCCGGCACCGGGCCGGCGAGCACGTGCGCGTCTTCCCGCTGTCCAACTGGACCGAACTCGACGTCTGGCAGTACATCGAGCGCGAGGGCGTCGCCGTCCCGGAGATCTACTACGCGCACCAGCGCGCCGTGTTCCAGCGCGACGGGATGTGGCTCGCCCCCGGGGCGTGGGGCGGGCCGCGCGCGGGCGAGCCGGTGCTGACCCGGACGGTGCGCTACCGCACGGTCGGCGACATGTCCTGCACCGGCGCCGTCGATTCGAAGGCTGCGACGGTGGCCGAGGTCATCCGGGAGGTCGCCGCGTCGCGCATGACCGAGCGCGGCTCTTCGCGCGCGGACGACAAGATGTCCGAGGCGGCGATGGAAGACCGCAAGCGCGAAGGGTACTTCTGAGATGCCCGGCATGATCGTCCCGCAGCGAGCCGACGTGTTCCCGCCGCCGCAGAGCCCGCCGTCGCTGCTGCGGCTCGCCACCGCCGGCTCGGTGGACGACGGCAAGTCGACCCTGGTCGGCCGGCTGCTGCACGACTGCAAGGCGGTTTTCGCCGACCAGCTCGACGCGGTCGAGCGGGCCTCCCGGCAGCGCGGCCTGACCGGCGCCGACCTGGCGCTGCTGACCGACGGCCTGCGCGCCGAGCGGGAGCAGGGCATCACCATCGACGTTGCATACCGGTACTTTGCGACGCCGCGCCGCCGCTTCATCCTCGCCGACACGCCCGGCCACGTGCAG
>DASYAE010000268.1:0-2032 GCA_036501535.1 Actinocrinis sp.
CCTTACGACCAGGACTACAAGCAGGCGACGGTGATGCGGGAGTCACCGCTCACCTCGGCAAGCCCGCTCAACCGGCATTGCGACCTGGCCCGATTCGTGCTCCGGGAGTTCTTCTGCCCCGGCTGCGCGACCTGCCTGGTCGTGGATGTCCAGGATCGCGACGAACCGGTGCTCGACGAGAGCGCCTTTACTCTGAACGGAGGCCAGCGTGCCATTTCGCATCGCCGTTGACATCGGCGGTACCTTCACCGACTGCGTAGTGGTCGACCAGCAGGGCGAGCGGAGCGTGTCCAAGGCCCTCACCCGCTACGGTGCCCTGCACGAAGGCGTCGTGGAGGCGGTCGCACTCAACGCGCGGCAGCTCGGCCTGTCCGGGCCGGAACTGCTGGCCGACACGGAGCTGTTCGTGCACGGCACCACGCAGGCGACGAACGCCCTGATCACCCGGGGCGGCGCCAGGGTCGGGCTGATCACCACCGCCGGCCACGAGGACGTACTCAGGATCGGGCGCGTCTACTCGAAGATCGCCGGCCTGACCGAGCGGGACCTCGTCCACTCCTCCCGCCTGGCAAAACCCGAGCCGATCGTGCCGCGCCGGCTGGTCAGGGGCATCAACGAGCGCATCGACCGGGACGGCGACGTCGTCGTGCCGCTCTCCGACGGCGAGGTCGTCGCGGCGATCGAGGAGCTGGTCGCGGCCGGCGTCGAAGCCATCGCCGTGTCCCTCCTGTGGTCGTTCGTCAACGACAGCCACGAACAGCGGGTCAGGCAGCTGCTCGCCGAGCACGCGCCGGGGGTGTTCGCCTCCGTCTCGTCCGAGGTCGCGCCGGTGCTCGGGGAGTACGAGCGGACCGCTACCACGGCAGTCAACGCCTACGTCGGCCCGAAGGTCGTCGGCTACCTGGAGCTGCTGGACACGAGGCTGCGCGCGGACGGGCTGCGCCAGCCGCTGCTCGTCATGCAGGCAAGCGGCGGTCTCACCTCGGTGGCGGACACCGCCCGGGCGCCCATCGTCACCCTCGACTCCGGCCCGGTCGGCGGCATTCTCGGCTGCCAGTATCTGGGCGGCCTGGCCGGCCAGAACAACGTCATCTGCACCGATGTCGGCGGGACGTCGTTCGACGTAGGGCTCATCCGGGCCGGCGAGATCCCGCTCGACCCCGACCCGGTGGTGGCGCAGTACAACCTGCGGCTGCCCAAGATCCTGGTCGACTCGATCGGCTCCGGCGGCGGCAGCATCGCCTGGATCGACGAGGGCGGCCTGCTGCGGGTTGGGCCGCAGAGCGCCGGATCGCGGCCCGGGCCGGCCTGCTACGGCCTCGGCGGCGCCGACCCCACCGTCACCGACGCCGACCTGGTGCTCGGCTACCTGGACGCGGGTGCCTTCCTGGGCGGCCGGATGCCACTGGACCGCGATCTCGCGCTGAAGGCCCTGGCCCGCGTCGGCGGCCCGCTCGGCATGGAGCCGGAAGAGGTCGCGGTCGGCATCTTCACCATCATCAACGCCCAGATGGCCGACCTGATCAGGAAACTGACCATCGAGCAGGGCCACGATCCGCGGGACTGCATTCTCGTCGCCTACGGCGGTGCCGGGCCCACGCACGCGATCTTCTACGGCAGCGACATCGGCTCGCGCGCGATCCTGGTCCCGGCCAGGTCGACGGCCTTCTCCGCCGAGGGCATGCTCGCCTGCGACATCGTCCACACCGCGGACATCAGCCGTACCAGAGTGTCGCCGCTGTCCAAGGATGACATCGGGCAGATCGGCGAGACACTGGACGGGCTGGAGCAGCGGCTGCGCGTCTCGTTCGCCGAGGAAGGCGCGCCCGACAGCGAGCTGAGCTTCGCGCGCAGCCTCGGCGTCCGCTTCCGCAACCAGGCCCAGACGCTACCGGTGCCGCTGGCCGGCGGCCGGCTGGGCGCCGACGTGGCGCAGACGCTGCCCGACGACTTCGCCGCCCGGTACGCGCAGGTCTACGGCGAGGGCGCGGTCCTGGCCGGCGGCCGGATCGAGATCGACGTGCACCGGGTC
>DASYAE010000269.1:0-8129 GCA_036501535.1 Actinocrinis sp.
GGAGGACGGTCGAGGGCGGCACGGGGAGGGTGCGGAAGGTCAGCGAGGTGACCACGCCGAAGTTGCCGCCGCCGGAGCCGCGCAGCGCCCAGAACAGGTCCGGCTCGCGCCGGTCGTCGCACTCGACGATCCGGCCGTCGGGCAGCACGACGCGGGCGGCGACGAGCTGATCGCTGGTCAGGCCGTGGCTGCGGCCGAGGATGCCGAGGCCGCCGCCGAGGGTGAGCCCTGCGATGCCGACGGCGGGTCCGCAGCCGGCGGCGATCGTCCGGCCGACGCGCGCCAGGCCGTCGTAGACCTCGCCGAGGCGTGCGCCGGCTCCGATGACGGCGAAGTCGCCGTCCGGGCGCACGTCGTGCATCGGCGCGACATCGATGATGACGCCGGTCGAGGTGGAGCGGCCGGCGAAGCTGTGCCCGCCACTGCGCGGCACCGCGTGTAGTCCGTGGCGCCGAGCCAGCGCGATCGCCTCGGCGACATCGGTGGGGGTGCCGCATCGGACGACAGCCTGAGGCAGCACATTGTCAAAACGCGGGTCCGCAAGCCTGCGCGCGGCGTCGTAGTCGGGCGAGTCCGGAAGGATCACGTGGCCTGCGATGCTCCGGGCGAGGGCGGTCCAGTCGGCTGCCGCCGGGGGCGGGGTCGGTGTTGGCGGCGCTGTCGGTATCGGCGGCGGTGTCGGTTCCGGTGCTGGCGTTGATCGCATGGTTCGACACTACGGCGGCCACGGGAGCGTGACCGCTCGAGTACGGCGCGCTCTGCTGCGCCGCTCGTGCCGGCATCGCGCGCGCCGTATGTTTGGGCCTGACACGCACAAGTCCTGACGAACGGCAGCCGGGAGGTCAGCAGGATGCGGGAAGTCGGCGTGACCAGCACGACGACCGGAACGGCCGCAATCATCCGGATATCCGGCGAGATCGACCTGGCCACCGCGGAGGCCGCCGCCGCGGCCCTCGTCCGGGCCGCCGCCACGCTGCCGCCGCCCCGGATCTTCGTCCTGGACCTGACCGACGTCGGATTCCTCTCGGTCGCCGGCGCGCGCATGGTGCACCGTTTCGCCTCCGGCTGTGCGGACCGCGGCCTGGATGTCCGCCTCGTTGCGGATCCCAACAGCATCGTGCCGCGGATCTTCCGCTACCTGTTGGTGGATGTGCGGCGGGGCATCTTCGACAGCGTCGAGCAGGCACTGCTCGACAGCTGAGATCCGCCGAAGCCGGATGGCAATCACGTGAACGTCGATCTCCGTTCATCCGTGAGGAGATTGACAGGTGCGCCGCGCGAGATTCACCCTCGGAGCAAGATGCGCGGCCGCGTTCGCGCGACGATTCGGGGGGATCGACCTTATGCCGTCAGGAGAAGTAAAGCCGCAGGAAGTGTCGCCGGCGATCGCAGCCTTCCTGCTTGCGGGCGTGGCGAAGAAGTCGAAGTCGAAGTCGAACTCGACCGTCGGCGTGTTCACCCGGGCGGTGCTTGCGCTGGCCGAGGAGGGGTGGCTGGCCGTCGAGCCGCTGGACGGCGGCATGGCCACGGTGCGGATCGCGCGTGAGCCGGACGAGGCGCGGCTCGCCGAGTTCGAGCGGCTGGCCCTGGCCCGGGTGCGCGCGCGGATTCCCTATGCCGGGGCGGCGATCCCGCTCTCGGTGCTGACCAGCGACGAGGGCGAGGAGTTCACCGAGTGGGAGAAGAAGTTCCACGCGGCAATCGTCGATGATGCTGCGCGGGCCGGTCTGATCACCCGCTTCGTGTCGCCGGGTGCGCAGGTCGGGATCTCGGTCCTACTCGGCGCGGCAGGCGGGCTGGCCGCAATGATGGGACATTCGCCGCACTCGGCGAGCCTGGGGATCCTGGCCGGGTTCTTCGCGTTCGTCGTCGCCGGAGCGATCACCGGACCGCTGGCGCGCTGGCGGCTCAGCCGGCGCGGCGCGGCGGTCGCGGCGTGGTGGCGCGAGCGGGCCCAGGCGCTCCCGTCGAGCGCAGGGCTCGGCGGCGCGGTGATCGCGGACCGGGTGCCGGGCGGCGCTGCGCTCCCGCCGAACTCGGCGCAGTCCTTGGTGGCGAACGGCTCGGAGCCGCTGCCGGAGGGCCAGGTCTGGTCCTCGTTCGGGGGCCGCTGGCGCCCGGTGAAGGTCGGGTCGCTGGACACCGCCTCGTGGGGGCGGCCCGGGCAGCTGGCGGCGCTGATCGTGTTCGGCTGCTTCTTCACGCTGCCGGCCTCGGCCATCGGCCTGCTGGCGATCGGCGGCCCGCTCGGCAAGCTGATCAGCATCGGACCTCTGACGCTGTTCGGCGCGATAACAGTGCTCTCCTGGCTGCCCGCGTACAACCGGCGCAGGGCCTTCCCGACCCGGACCGTCTTCGAAGGACAGGTCGTCAAGCGGTGGACGTACGAGTCGGGCGGCGAGGACAGCACGACGTACTACTGCTGCTGCGTGGATGACGGCGCGTCGCAGGAGGGCTGGTCGTTCCGGATCAAGACCGATCTGTACCGCAGGCTGCGGGTCGGCGATCCGGTGCGGGTGGACTGCAATCCGCGCTGGCACACGCTGAACGAGCTGACGCTGCCGGTCGGCCGGCCGGGCTGACGGACCGGACCTGCGCGAAGACGTCGGCCGAAAATGTTGGCGGCACGGCTCCTGCGCGCTCATGGGGGCTCGACGCTGGCGCAGACCCAGTACTCCGAGGCCCAGCAGCAGTGGCAGACCGGTGCGACCGTCAGTTCCGCGCAGCAGGGCGCGAACTGGACGCAGGCGGCCGCGCTGCTGAACAACGCGCTCGCGCTCGGCGCTCCGGGCACCACGAATTTCGCGCAAGCCGCACAGGACCTCACGCAGCTCGCGGCGCTGCCCGACGCCAATCAGAATCCTGAGCAGCAGCAGGAGGCCACCGCATACGTGAGCTTCCTGAACGGCTTCTTCAGCACGCCGGGCCTTTACTCCTGAGCGGATCAGGCCGGCGGCGCGCCCGCTTCGTTGAGGCGGGCGACGACCCGGTCGGCGTCGGGCTGCATGCCGAGGCGGCGGAAGATCGCCAGGGCCTGGTTCAGGTGGTCGGCGCCGGCCTCGGGCTCCCCCGTGCGCAGCCGGCACTCGCCGATCCCCTCGAGCGCCAGCCCTTCGTCGTCCGGGTGCTGGACCTCCCGGGACAGCATCAGCGCGTCCTGATACGCGCTCAGCGCGCGCGGCAGGTCGCCGCCGGTCAGGAAGACCGCGGCGTAGTAGTTCATCGCCCAGCCCTCGTTCGCCCTAAAGCCGATCTCCCGGCAGATCGCCAGGCCCGCCTCCAGGTCCCGGGCCGCGCCGGCCAGGTCGCCGGTCAGCCGGCGGGCGTTGCCCAGCACGATCAGGGTGTTGCCCTCGGCCGGGACGGAGCCGATGGCCCGGCACAGCTCCAGCGCCTGCTCCAGGTTCGCGATCCCGGCCGCCGGGTCGCCGACGGTCGTGCGGGCCTGCCCCAGCTGGACCAGCGCGGTGGACTGGCCCAGCCGGTTGTCCAGCGCGCGGTAGAGGTCCAGCGCCTCCTGCAGGTTGCCGATCGAGCCGTGGTAGTCGCCGGTGGACTGCTGCACCTGCGCCAGGCGTGTCAGGGTATTGGCCAGACCGAGCCCGGCGCCGACCTCGCGGTGCAGATCCAGCGACTCCTCGTAGGCGCCGATCGCGCCGGGGTAGTCGCCGGTCATGTGCCGGATGTAGCCGAGCCTCGTCAGGGCCTTGGCGCGGCCGAGCCTGATGCCGAGCGACTGGTAGAGCTCGAGGGCCTCCTGCAGGTCGCGCACCGCGCCGACGTGGTCGCCGCTGGAGACCCGGGCCTGCCCCAGCTCGGTCAGCGCGTTCGCCCGGCCGCGCCGGTCTCCGAGCTCTGCGTAAAACTCGAGGGCCTGCTGCAGGCCGCGCACCGCGCCGAGCGGGTCGCCGGCAAGCAGGCGCACACCGCCGAGGTCGGTCAGCGCGTCGGCGTGCCCGGCCCGGTCGCCGAGCCGCTGCGCGGTCTCCGCGGCGACGGCGTTCAGCTCGATGGCCTCGGGCCACGGGCCGTCGGTGATCATCATGACGGACAGGCCCGCGCTGAGCGCGACGACCCGCTCGCCCCAGTCCTGCCGGTCGGCCAGGTCGAGGCAGGCCAGCAGATTGGCCCGCTCGGCGCGCAGCCATCCGAACGCCGCGTCCGCGTCGGTGAACTCCGGGGCGTAGGCCGGCGCCGGGCCGGACGGCTTGGGCCGCAGGTCCAGGTCCCGCCGCGCGCTGGCCCGCTGCGCGGTGTGCTGGTAGTAGTCGAGCAGCCGGTCGAGCGCCGCAGGGTGCTGCGTGCGCGGATCCTCGAGCGCCCGGGCGGCGGCGTAGAGGCGGACCAGGTCGTGCAGCCGGTAGCGGCCCACTGCGTGCTCGATCAGGAGGTTGTGATCGACCAGGCCCTCGAGCAGGCGGGTGGCGACCACCGGATCGAGGTCGGCCAGGGCCGCGGCGGCGTAGGCGTCGGTGTCGGCCCCGGGCAGCAGTCCGAGGTGGCGCAGAAGGCCCTGCTCGGGTTCGGTTAAGCCCTGATAGGAGAGGTCGAAGACGGCGGCCAGGTCGCGCTCGCCGTCGCTGAGCGCGCCGACCCGGCGCCGCTCGTCGCGCAGAAGCCCGGCCAGGTGTTCCAGCGTCCAGGCGCTGCGATGGCGCAGCAGCGACGCGGCGATCCGCAGGGCCAGCGGCAGACGCCCGCACAGCTCGGTCACCTCGTCCAGCACCGGCTCGTCCAGCACCGGCTCGTCCGCGCGGGCCCGCCCCGGCCCGGCGACCCGCCGGAACAGCGCGGCGGCCTCGGCCGGCGGGAGCACGTCCAGCGCCAGGCTGTAGGCGTCGTCCAGGCCCTTGAGCCGACGCCGGCTGGTAACCAGCACGAGGCAGCCGGCCGAGCCGGGCAGCAGGGGCCGTATCTGCGCCTCGTCGGCGGCGTTGTCCAGCAGGATCAGGGTCCTGGTGTCGGCCAGCCGCTGCCGGTAGACGGCCGCGCGGGCGCCGAGATCCCGCGGGATCTGCTGCGCGGGGACGCCGAGCGCGGCGAGGAACACGTCCAGCGCCTCCCCGGCCGAGCGCGGCGCTTGGTCGCGGGTGTGGCCGTGCAGGTCGAGGAACAGCTGGCCGTCCGGGAAGCGGTCGGCCAGCCGGTGCGCGGCGTGCACGGCGAGCGAGGTCTTGCCGATCCCGGCCATCCCATCGATCGCTGAGATCAGCACCGTGTCGAAGGCCTGGTCGCCGCGGTCGTGCTCACGCTCCGGGCCGACGTCCTCGAGCAGTGCGACGAGGGCGTCGAGCTCGGGCCGGCGGCCGGTGAAGTGCCGCACGTCGGCGGGCAGCTGGCGCGGTATGACAGGGGTTTGCTGCGGCGGGGCCGGGGGCTGCGTCGGCGGGTCCTGTTGCTGTTGCTGGGGTTGCTGCGGGTGCCGGGGCTGCGCCGCCGGCTGCTGGGACTGCGGCACCAGCTGTGGCTGCGCAGACGGCGAACTAGGGGCGTGCGATTCCGCCTCCGCATAGGACAGCGGTGCGGCCAGCTCCGGGTCCCCGGCCAGCACGCGCTGTTGCAGGGTGCGCAGTTCGAGCCCGGGTTCGATGCCGAGCTCGCCGACCAGGACCCGGCGCGCGCTGAGATAGGCGTCGAGCGCCTCGGACTGCCGCCCGGTGCCGGCCAGCGCGAGCATGAGCTGTGCGTGGAAGCGTTCCCGCAGCGGATAACGGGCGATCAGATCACGCAGCTCCGGCACCACGTGGTCGTGCCGGCCGAGGTGCAGCTCGGCCTCGATCCGCCATTCCATCGTCTGGAGGCGAAGCTGCTCGAGCCGGGGGACCCAGACGTCGTGCAGCGCCCGGCACGGGATGTCGGCCAGCGGTGCGCCGCGCCAGAGCCCGAGCGCGCCGACAGCCCGGTCCAGCGCGTCGATCCACAGCCCGCTCTCGATCGCGGCGCCGGCCTCCCGGCACAGTGCCTCGAACCGCAGCGCGTCGACCTCCGCCTCGGCGACCTCGATGACGTACCCTGCGTCGCTGGTCACTATGCGGGACGCGGCCTCCGGCTCCAGCCCGCGGCGCAGACGCATGACATATGAGCGCAGAGTCGCCACCGAGCCGGCCGAGGGCCGCCCCTCCCAGACGATCTCCGCCAGCCGCTCCGGCCGGACCGGCTGATTGGCCGAGGCGAGCAGCGCGCCGAGCACCGCCCGCTGCCGGGCCCCGGCCACCGGGCATGCCACTCCATCGCTGCTCACCCGCAGTGGGCCCAGCACGGAGAACAACATGAGATATCCCGTCGGCACGGCGCCCTGCCCGTTCGCCGCAGCCGACGCCACCGGACTGCGACGCGATTGCTATGCGCTGCCGACAGCCTAGCTCACACGGGGCAAATTACCGGCGGGCGGCTCGGTGAAAAGCCCGGAGCACCGCGTTACCGCCGGGCGGGCCGGAGGTCGCGTCGGAACGAAGGGGAACCATGTCGGCCACCACTCTGCACGCACAACCGCCGGTGACGGGCCGGGTAGTCACAAGGCATCCGAAGCGGGCCGACGCCCGGCGCAACGCCGAGGCGATCCTCGACGCGGCCCTGGTCTGCCTCTCCCGCGACGCGGACGCGAGCATCAGCGAGATAGCCGCGGCCGCCGGGGTCGGCCGCGTCACCCTCTACGGCCACTACCCGTCGCGCGCAGACCTGCTGGACGCGGTCCTGTCCCGAGCGCTCGAGCAGGCCGAACGGGCCGTCGCCGCAGCCGCCGAACTGCCGCCCGCCGACCCGCGCCAGGCCCTGGGCGACCTGGTTGCCGCAAGCTGGCAGCAGATCGTGCGCTTCCGCAGACTGCTGGCCGCGACCCAGCACGCACTGCCGCCCGAGCGCCGACACGCCCGGCACGACCGGGTCTTCGGCCGAGTCGAAGTCCTGATCGCCGGCGGACAGCGCTGCGGGGCGTTCCGCCGGGACATGCCGACCTCCTGGCTCGTCGCCCTCTTCTACAGCGCCCTGCACACCGCCGCGGCCGAGATCGGCGCAGGCCGGCTCGCCGCGTCCGACGCACCGAGAACGGTCACCGCCACACTGCTCGCGGCCTACGCACCCGCGCAGCGATCGGGGCAAGCGGCCTGAGTCGCCCGGCGGGTGGAAGCCGGACCCGCCGGGTTTAAGTCCTCGACGTCAGCCGGGCGGGATCAGGCGCAGTTCCCTGAAGGAGGCTGCGGTCTGGTTCCCGGGCCGCGGCCGTCCGCCCGGCTACGCTCTGGATCATGCAGGAAGTCGTCACCACGCCCGTGGGCCAGGCGCGGATCACCCGCCACCCCTCCCCCGGCCGCCGCGCCGTTCTCATGTTGGGCCACGGCGCCGGCGGCGGTGTAGAGGCGCCGGACCTGCAAGCACTGGCCGCCGCGCTGCCCGCACACGGCGTTGAGGTCGTGCTGGTCGAGCAGCCATGGCGGGTAGCCGGAAAGCGGATCGCCCCGGCGCCGAAGACACTTGACGCGGCGTGGGTTCCGATCGTCGAGCACGTACGCGGGATGTCGTCAGACGACACGACTGGCCCAACCGGCACCGCCCCGCTCTTCGTCGGCGGCCGCAGCGCAGGAGCACGCGTCGCCTGCCGAACCGGCGCAACGAGCGGCGCTGCCGGTGTACTCGCCCTGGCCTTTCCACTGCATCCCCCAGGCAAGCCAGAGAAGTCCCGGGCCGCCGAACTACTCGGCACCGGCCTTCCCACCGTAATCGTCCAAGGCGGAGCCGATCCGTTCGGCACCCCGGCGGAATTCCCCGAACTGCCGCCGACCCACCGCCTGGTCGCACTGCCCGCAGGCAGCCACGAGTTCACGGTCCGGAAGGACCAGAATCCCGTACTCGCCCTCATCGTCGAGAGCGTCACCGCATGGATCAGCGACCGAATTTAGCGACCACCCAAGTCTTCCACGCTGGGACTCGGCCACGGCAGTAAGTTCGCTGGAACTCGAGGCGACCGCGGGGCCTGCTTGGCCAGTTGAGTTCAGCGCAAGACGACCGCGGTAACCGGTCCATGGTGATCCGTCGCGTGACCCGAAGTAGCCCAGCCTGCATCGTCGCGGCGGATTACCACGGGCATCAGTTGACTTCAAATCCGCTCCGCACTAAAGCAAAGACCAAAGGCG
>DASYAE010000270.1:0-11117 GCA_036501535.1 Actinocrinis sp.
TCGGAGCCCTCACTGGGCTCCGAGCGCCGCCGCGCTCATGTGGTCAGGCGCCGGCTGTCAGCGCGCGACTCAGTAGCTCAGAACCTGGCCCGGGAAGATCAGGTCCGGGTTCGAGCCGATCACCGAGGTGTTCTCGTTGTACAGGCTGTGCCAGTCCGACACGCCGAGCTTCTGCGCGATGGTGGACAGCGTGTCGCCGGACGCCACGGTGTAGCTGTTGCCGCCGGACGAGCTCGAGCTGCTGGAACCGCTCGTGGAGCCGGTCGAGGACGAGCTGGAGCTCGTGTCCTGCGACGAGGAGCTGCTGTCGTTCGAGCTGCTCGACGAGGAGCTGCCGGACGAGCCGGAGGTGTTGCTGCCCGAGTAGTCGGTGCCGGACCCGGCGTTGGCGCCGCAGACCGGCCAGGCGCCGATGCCCTGCCCTGCGAGCACGTTCTCGGCGACCGCGATCTGGTCGGACTCGGAGGCCTGGTTCGGGTACTGGGCGTACGAGCCGCCGCCGTAGGCGAGCCAGGTGGACTCGGTGAACTGCAGACCGCCATAGAAGCCGTTGCCGGTGTCGATCGACCAGTCGCCGCCGGACTCACAGTTGGCGATGGCTGACCAGTTGACCGAGTCGGTCGAGGCGCTTGCGGTAGCGGCGGCGCCCAGCGGGACGGCGACGCCGACGCCCGCGATCAGGGCCCCGGCCGCGATCTTGCGGGTACGGGAAGTCTTGGCCTTGCGGTGACCAGCGCGCTCGGCGGTCGCGGGCACAGAGGTATTACGACGAATGGCCATGAAGAAAAGAGATCCTCTCCCACGCCTGCGAAGTGAGCTGTCGGATTCGGGCCGGAGTGCATGGCCCTACCGCGCTGCGCGCGGATTCACCCCGAGCCGTCCGGCAGCTCACGGCATGGGCCGAGGGCGCCGGGGTGACGGCGGAATTGGGTCCTCCGCTCCCGCCCCGAAGGGGTTTGGGTCACGTGGCCGGCAGGGCGGGATTTGGCGTTGCCGTTCACGGTGTCCGCTTGCACGGACGGAAATGACCGTAAGCAAGCATTCATCCGAAACTCAAATTTCGCTGATGGTGAGTCATTTCACATGGACAACCGGTCCTTGATTCACTACACGACGTGACGCAAGGTACCTGATTCGTACACACAGAGCACGGATATCACAGCACGCAGTTCCGATCAAGGCGGAGGGTGTCCGCGCATTCACCGTCCGCACAGGACACGGATCGTGTCCGCTCATGCGCCGAGAGCTCATGAAGCCGGCCGCCCAAGCCGTCGCGAAGATGCCCGAACCGGCCTACTGTGGGACGAAGGTTCGCACCTTCAGCGGTAGATATTGCACGTTTTTTCGGTTTCCACGGTGCGGACCGACCGCGCAGCCACGCGGCGCCGCCGGGCCGGACCAGCTACGAGGCCCCGGACCGGAGCGCCGCCCTTCTACGGGAGCGTGAGCACATGTCCTCTCTCGCCGCGACCCCCTCTGCGACCGTCGCCGGTCGGCCTGCGCCGATGTCCGCACCGACCGCCGCGCCCTCGCCAGGCTCGGCCACGTACTACGGCCCCGACTTCGGCGACCTGGTGCGCAGCGACCCGCAGATCGCCGCGCTGCTGCTGGACGAGCTGCAGCGCCAGCGCGGCGCGCTCCAGCTGATCGCCAGCGAGAACCCGGCCTCGCCCGCGGTGCTCGCGGCGCTCGGGTCGGTGCTGTCCAACAAGTACGCCGAGGGGTATCCCGGCCACCGCTACTACGGCGGCTGCGCCCAGGTGGACGCGGCCGAGCGGCTCGGAATCGCCCGCGCCCGGGCGCTGTTCGGCGCCGACCACGCGAACATCCAGCCGCACTCCGGCGCCAGCGCGAACCTGGCCGTCTTCGCGGCGCTCCTGGTGCCCGGCGACCGGGTGCTGGCCATGGCGCTGCCGCACGGCGGCCACCTGACCCACGGCGCGCAGGGCAACTTCTCCGGCACCTGGTTCGACACGGTCGGCTATCCGGTGGACGAGAAGACCGAGCTGATCGACTACGACCGGGTCCGCGACCTGGCCCGGTCGCACAAGCCGAAGCTGATCGTCTGCGGTGCGACGGCCTATTCGCGGCCGATCGACTACGCCGCGTTCCGGTCCGTCGCAGACGAGGTCGGCGCGTACCTCATGGCTGACGCCGCGCATATCGCCGGCTTGGTCGCAGCCGGTGCGCTGCCGTCCCCGGTGCCTCACGCCGACGTGGTCACCTTCACCACGCATAAGACGCTGCGCGGCCCGCGTGGCGGCGCGATCCTCTGCCGCACCGAACTGGCCTCGGCGATCGACCGGGCCGTGTTCCCGTTCGTGCAGGGCGGCCCGCTCATGCACGCAGTGGCCGCCAAGGCGGTCGCCTTCGCCGAGGCGCAGAAGCCGGAGTTCCGCGCTTACGGCCGCCAGGTGGTCGCGAACGCCCGCGCGCTGGCGGCGGCATTGGCCAAGCAGGGCCTGCGGCCGGTCTCCGGCGGCACGGACACCCACATGGCGATCCTCGACCTGCGCTCGCTGCCGGGCGACCGGATCTCCGGCCGGGACGCCGAGCTGCGCTGCGAGCGGGCGAAGATCATGCTCAACCGCAGCTGCATCCCGTACGACTCGGAGAAGCCGATGATCACCTCGGGCGTGCGGGTAGGCACCGCCGCGGTCACCACGCAGGGCATGGGCGAGCCGGAGATGGAGGAGATCGCCGGAATGGTGGCCCACGCGGTCCAGGACGCGGAGGGCCGGCACGCGCTGCAGATCGCCGAGCAGACCGCAGCGCTCACTGCCCGCTTCCCGCTCTACGACTGGTCGCCGCAGGAGCCGCGCGGATAACTGCAGCAAGAGGCGGAACCCCCAGTCGCGGCCCAGGCAGCGGTACATGGCTGCGCGTGCACAGAGTGCGTGGGTAGCCAGTCGTACTGTGCGATGATTGGCCGCGAATGGGGGTTCCACCGTGATTGAAGTCACCGACCTGGTCAAACGGTATGGGGACACCACCGCCGTCGACCACCTCAGCTTTTCCGTGCGCCCCGGTCACATCACCGGCTTCCTCGGCCCGAACGGGGCCGGCAAATCGACGACGATGCGGCTCATCCTGGGCCTGGACCGGCCGACCGGCGGCAGGGCGCTGATCAACGGCAAGCCGTACCGCGACCTGCAGGACCCGCTGCGGCACGTCGGCGCGCTGCTCGAGGCGCGGGCCGTGCACCCCGGCCGCACCGCCTTCAACCACCTGCTCTATCTCGCGCAGACCCAGGGCGTGCCGAAGTCCCGGGTCTACGAGGTGCTCGACCTCGTGGGCCTGCGGGCGGTGGCGAAGAAGCGCACGAAGGGCTTCTCGCTGGGCATGGGCCAGCGGCTCGGCATCGCCGCGGCGCTGCTGTGCGACCCGGAGCTGCTCATCCTGGACGAGCCGGTCAACGGGCTCGACCCGGAGGGCATCCTCTGGATCAGGAACCTGCTCAAGTCCCTGGCGAGCCAGGGCCGCACGGTGTTCGTCTCCTCGCACCTGATGAACGAGATGGCCGTGACCGCGGACCACGTCGTGGTGATCGGGCGCGGCAGGCTGATCGCGGACTGCTCGGTCGACGAGTTCATCGCGCGCTTCTCCGAGGGCGTGGTGCTGGTCCGCTCGCCGCAGGCGGCCGAGCTGGGCAACCTGCTACGCGAGCGCGGCGGGACGGTGCTGGACCAGCCGGACGGATCGCTGCTGGTCTCGAAGATCGAGGCGCCGGCGATCGGCGAGGCGGCCGCGGGCGGCAACTTCGTGCTGCACGAGCTGAGCCCGCAGCGGGCCTCGCTGGAAGCGGCGTTCATGGAGCTGACCCGGGGCGACGTCGAGTTCCAGCAGCAGGCGGCCGTGTCGGCCGGGACGGGGGCGGCGCAGTGAGCACCGAGATCAAGGATTCGTTTCCGTCCACGCCGCGGGTGATGGCCGACGGCTCGGCGGGCTCCGGACACGCGAACTTCGGCCGGCTGCTGGCCGCCGAATGGACCAAGCTGCGCACCGTGCGCTCGACGTTCTGGTCGTTCGCCGTCCTGATCGTCGTCACGGTCGGGCTGACCGCGCTGTTCATGGCAATAACTGCGGCGACCTGGAACAACACGGCGAACCGGAACGGGAACGCGCGCACGGACCTGCTCGCCGACCCGGCGCGCACGATCCTCACCTCCGGGCTCGGCTTCGGCCAGCTGGCCATCTGCGTGCTCGGAGTCATGGTCGCGACCAACGAGTACTCGACCGGCATGGTCCGCTCGACGCTGCTCGCCTCCCCGCACCGGCTGCGGACGCTGGCCGCGAAGGCGATCACCTTCGCCGTCCCGGTGTTCATCCTCGGCGAAATCATCGGCTTCGCCTGCTTCGCGATCGGCACGGCGATCCTCAAGTCGCACGTCACGGTCTCGCTGAGCGGGCCGCACGTCCTGCGGTCCGTGATCGGCGTCGGGCTGTACCTCGGCATGCTGGGGTTGTTCTCGCTCGCGATCGGCCAGATCATCCGGCACACGGCGGGCGCGATCACCGCGACGATCGCCATGGTCATCGTCATCGACCCGCTGGCCGGGCTGCTGCCGGACAGCTGGGGCGCGCACGTGGCCGGCTATCTGCCGAACAACGCCGGCGTGCTGCTGATGGACCCGACCCCGACCGGCAGCAACGTGCTCTCCGCGTGGGAGGGCTACGCGGTGTTCGGGATCTGGGTCGCCGTGCTGTTTGCGATCGCGAGCTGGATGCTCGTGGCGCGGGACGCCTAAAGCCCGCGGGAGCCTGAGAATGGCTCGTTAGCTCGACCGGATGCCCCGGATGGCCGCTTCAGGCCACCCGGGGCATCGTGGTCTGCATGATCGATGCCAAAGGGCTGACCAAACGGTACGGCAGCCAGCTGGCCGTGGACCACGCCTACTTCACGGTCGGCGCGGGCCGGGTGACCGGATTCCTCGGGCCGAACGGTGCGGGCAAGTCCACCACGATGCGGATGATCCTGGGCCTGGACCGACCCACCGCCGGCTCGGTGACTATCAACGGGGTGCGCTATAGCCAGCTGGCCTCGCCGCTGCGCGAGGTCGGCGCGCTGCTTGATGCGAAGGCGGTGCACGGGGGCCGGTCGGCGTACAACCACCTGAGCGTGCTGGCGAAGACCAACGGCATCCCGAAGCGCCGGATCGCCGAGGTCATCGGGATGGTCGGGCTGGACAGCGTGGCCGGGCGGCGCTCCGGGGGCTTCTCCCTCGGCATGGGCCAGCGGCTCGGCATCGCCGCGGCGCTGCTCGGCGATCCCGGCGTGCTGATGTTCGACGAGCCGGTCAACGGCCTGGACCCGGAGGGCATCCTCTGGATCAGGAACCTGATGAAATCGCTGGCGGCGCAGGGCCGGGCGGTGTTCGTCTCCTCGCACCTGATGAGCGAGATGGCGCTGACCGCGGACCACCTGGTGGTGATCGGCCGCGGAAAGATCCTGGCGGACGAGCCGACCGCGCGGTTCATCGAGCGCAACTCGACCAGCCACGTGCGGGTGCGCTCGCCGCAGATGGGCGAGCTGGCGCCGAGGCTGGCCGCGGAGGGCTGGGAGGTTCGGCAGCAACCCGACTACTCGGTGCACGTCGTCGGCGCGGATCCGGCCCGGATCGGCGACGTGGCCGGGCAGAACGGGCTCTGGCTGCACGAGCTGACGCTGGTCCAGTCCTCGCTGGAGGAGGCCTTCATGCGGCTGACCGCGGACTCGGTGGAGTACCACTCGACGAACGCCCAGGGCGCGGCGGCGGATCCGCTGGGCCTGCCCGGTGTGCCGCAGAACGTCCCCGCCTGGGGCCGGCCCGGATCGGAGGACCCGGAGTGAGCTCGGAACAGCCGCGCGGTGCGCAGGGAGTCGGGCCGCGCTGGAGCGGGGACGGCTGGAATCCGGCGCCGCTGCCTACGGCGGACGAGAACGGCAGCAACGTCGATACCGGCGATGGCGGCGTTAGCGGCCATAACGGCAACGGGAGCGGTAGCGACGTCGGCGGCAGGCAGTCCGCGCCGGATGTGACGGCGCGTCAGGCAGAGCCGCCTGCAACGGCCACGACGGCCCCTGCGGCGCCGGCGGCTTCGAGGGCGGGGGCGTCCGGCACGACGAGGCCGGGCGGGGCGGCCGGGCCGGTCACCCGGATCACCTTCCGCGAGGCGCTCGACTCGGAGTGGGCCAAGATCCGCACCGTCCGCAGCACCTATTGGACGCTGATCATCGCGGTGCTGGTCTCGGTCGGGCTGTCCGTGGTGATCACGGCCGCGACGGTCGCCACCTGGAACTCGCTGAGCGAGTCGACGAAGCGCTCGATCAGCGTCTCCTACACGCTGGCCGGGGTGAACTTCGGCGTGCTGGTCATCGGCGTGCTCGGCGTGCTGGTGATCTCCAGCGAGTACTCCTCCGGGATGATCCGCACCTCGCTGACCGCGCTGCCGCGCCGCGTCCCCCTGCTGGCGGCCAAGGCGACCGTGCTCGCCGTGCTGTGCCTGGTGATCGGCCTGGTCATCACGTTCGCCTCGTACTTCCTGAACGCGCCGTTCTATGGCGGCAAGGGCGTGAGCATCCCGCTCGGCCATACGGCGAACCTGCGCGCGGTGTTAGCCGCGGCGGTCTACCTTGTGCTGGTTGCGCTGATGGGCTTCGCCTTCGGCGCGATCCTGCGGCACACGGCCGGGGCGATCACGGTCACCGTCGGGGTGATGTTCGTGCTGCCGATCATCACCGCGTTCCTGCCGGGCAGCGTCGGCAAGTTCGTCAACAAGGTGATGCCGTCGAACGCGGGCTCGTCGATGATGTCCACGGCGCAAGACGCCTCGAGCACGGACACGAGCACGCATCTGACGCCGCTCAGCGGCTTCCTGGTGCTCGCCTGCACGGTCGCGGTGCTGTGCGCGATCGCGTTCGCCCTGTTCGAGAAGCGGGACGCCTAACTATCCTTCAGCGGCGGCGCAGCCGGGCGTTCCAGCAGGGGGTGTGCCAGTGCCGGCGGTCCTCCAGGCCGCCGCCGCTCCAGCCGGGGCCCGCGCGGCCGGGGCCGCCGCGGTCGGTCGGCCAGGCGACCACGTGCGGCGAGCCGGGCCTGATCTCCTGGCCGCAGCCGGGGCAGCGGTAGGTCTTCGCGGACGCGGCGCCGGTGACCGAGCGCACGATCCAGTCGCCGTCGGCCGCGGACTCGATCCGCTGATGGCCGAAGGACTGCTCGATGTCGCGCGGCTCGCCGCGGCGGTCCCGGTCCCAGTCGCCGCCGCGGCCGCCGCGCGGGTCGTTGCGCCGCGGACTCACCTCATCAGGGTATCGATGCCGGATCGCGCGACCGGCCGACGCAGCCCGATCGGATGATGTGTCAGGACGACCCACTCATCCAGTCAGCCTTACTCAGCTTCAGCCAGTTTCACTCAGTTTCACTCAGTGTGCGTAGTCGCCGAAGCCCTTGCCGGTCTTGCGACCCAGGTATCCCGCGGTGACGAGGTGCTCGAGCAGCGGAGCCGGCGCAAAGCCGGGCTCGCGGAACTCCAGGTAAAGCACCCGCTCGATGGCCAGCGCGACGTCGAGGCCCACCACGTCGAGCAACTCGAACGGCCCCATCGGATAACCGCAGCCGAGCTTCATCGCGGTGTCGATGCCGTCCGCCGTCGCGTAGTGCGCCTCGAGCATCCGCACCGCGTCGTTCAGATAGGGGAAGAGCAGGGCGTTGACGATGAAGCCGGCCCGGTCGCCGCAGTCCACCGCATGCTTGCCCATCCGCTCGCAGACCGCGCGCGCCGTCGCCAGCGCCTCCTCGCCGGTGGCCACCGTGTGCACGACCTCGGCCAGCTTCATCACCGGCGCCGGGTTGAAGAAGTGCACGCCGACCACGTCCTGCGGCCGGGAGGTCGCCATCGCGCACTCGATCACCGGCAGGCTGGAGGTCGTGGTGGCCAGCACCGCGCCCGGCTTGCAGACCGAGTCGAGCTCGCGGAACAGCTCCAGCTTCACCCCGAGCTGCTCGACCACCGCCTCGATCACCAGGTCACAGTCCGCTGCGTCGGCGACCGAGGCGGAGCTGACCAGGTTCGCCAGCGCCTCGTCGTGCTGAGCCTGCGTCAGCCTGCCCTTCTCCAGCCCCCGGCCGAGCGACTTCGCGATCGCCGCGCGCGAGGCCTGCGCCTTCTGCTCACTGCGCGCGATCTGCACGGTCGCGTAACCGGCCTTGGCCGCCACCTCGGCGATGCCGTTGGCCATCGTGCCCGAGCCGATCACCGCGATCCGGGAGACCGCGCGGGCGCCCTCGATCGCCGAATCCTCATTCGGGGTGAGCGCATCGGGCACTACGGCGGGCACATCGCGCTGCTCGTAGGTGTAGAACCCGCGCCCGGACTTGCGGCCGAGCAGCCCGGCGGTCTTCATCTGCTTGAAGATCGGGGCCGGGGCGTGCAGCCGGTTGCGCGACTGCTTGTACATCGTGTCCAGGATCTCGTAGGCCGTGTCCAGCCCGATCAGGTCGAGCAGCGCCAGCGGCCCCATCGGCAGCCCGCAGCCGAGCCGCATCGCCGCATCGATGTCCTCGCGGGTGGCGTATTTGGCCTCGAACATCGAGGCGGCGTGGTTGAGGTAGCCGAACAGCAGGGCGTTGGCGATGAAGCCGGCCTTGTCCCCGATGGTGACCGGCGACTTGCCCAGCCGCCGGGCCAGCTGCTCGACGTCGGCCAGCACGTCCGGGTCGGTCACCACCGTGCGCACCACCTCGACCAGCTTCATCACCGGCGCCGGGTTGAAGAAGTGCAGGCCGACCACCCGGGCCGGCCGCGAGGTGGCCACCGAGATCTCGGTGACCGAGAGGGACGAGGTGTTGGTGCAGAAGACCGTGTCGGCCGAGCAGATCCCGTCGAGCCGCTGGAACAGGTCGCGCTTGAGCTCGAGCCGCTCCGGGATCGCCTCGAACACCATCGCCGCATCACCCAGTCGGCCGAGGTCCGTGGTGTACGTGATCCGGTCGATCAGCGCGGCGGCGCCCTCGGCGGAGAGCTTGCCGCGGCCGACCGCGCGCCGGGTGGAATGCGCGACGTGCGCGCGGCCGCGGTTGAGCGCGTCGTCGTCGATCTCGACGGCGATCACCCGCAGCCCGTTGCGGGCCATGACCTCGGCGATGCCGGCGCCCATCGTGCCGAGTCCGACGACGCCGACGGTGTCGATGTCACGCGCCATTGCAAAGCTCCCTAAGGTCTGTCGAAGTCGCCGGCTCGGCCGGCGCGGGCTCCGTGCGGTCCGCGCAGCCTTCGTCGCTCGGCGCTAGTTACTACCGAGTATCCCCAGCGCGACCGGGTTCCGCCAGGGGCCGGTCGGCTGTGAGACCGGTCACCCTGACAGGGGCACGGGGCCGGAGCCTCCCCAAGACAGGCCAGCGCAACGGCCAGCAGAGCAATCGGCAAAACAGCCGACAAAGCCGGACGGCCCCGGGTCGGTCGCGTGGGCGTCTCAAACCGCCGCGCGCCTCCCGGGGCCGTCCGGCCCGCCGTGTCCGTCGCCGTCGCCATACCGGCGGTTCTTCCCCGCGGGACGCCCTCCACTGCGCCCGCGACCGCCGAAACGGTGGCTGCCCACCGCCGGCTCCGACTCAAGACACGGCCTGGTGACTAACACAAGCTGCCTACTACCGATTACGACCCGATCGACCACTCCTTCCCATTGCTTCACTCCGCTCTTCTGATCGGCATCCGGCGCGTCGCCAGCTAGCAGTCGCGCAGCTCCGGTGCCTGATTGAGCAGTTGCTCGCGCGGTGAGACGAACCTGCGATACGCGCCGGACTCCATGCCCTGCTGGCCCTCCGCAGCCGGGAAGACCGCGACCCGGTGGCAGTTCTGGAACGCCAGCTTCACGCCGAAGGTGCGCTCGAGGCAGCCGCGGATGGAATCCGAGGCGAGCGCCCGCAGCAGCTGCCCGCGCTGCTGCTCGGTGTCCGGCGGCGTGGTGTTGTCCGCGAACGGGCCGCCCTCCACCAGGAGCCGGGTGGACAGCCGGCTCACCAACTCCCAGGCGTACGGCAGCGAGCCGCGGATGCAACGGGCGAACTCCTCGTCGCCGACGTCGCCCTGCTCTGCCGCGGCCAGCAGTTCTGCCGAGACGTCTAAGGACACGTGACCTCCTTCCCTCACCGTTGCCCTGGTGGCCGCCGAAGCGATCAAACTCCTGATTCCGGGACCGGCTCCGGCCGCCGCGCTCCGCCTCAACACCTAACGTGGCCGGGTGGCGGGCGCTTCACACCTATCGGTATGCCCTATCCGGAATCCCGTGTCACCAGACGACGGGTGGTCGGTCGGCTCACAGAGCGGACCTCGGTCGCCATGCGTGAGCCGCGCGCGCCCCCGCCCCGCGATAGGCGGCTCGGCCGATCGGCGGCAGGCATTAGGGTGCAGGCATGCGCCTAGTCATCGCCCGGTGCAGTGTCGACTATGCAGGTCGACTCACCGCCTATCTGCCGCCGGCCAAACGTCTGCTCATCGTCAAGGCCGACGGCAGCGTCCTGGTACACAGCGACGGCGGCTCGTACAAGCCGCTGAACTGGATGTCGCCGCCGTGCACGCTCAAGGAGCAGGACGCGCTGTGGACGGTCACCAACAAGGCCGGCGAGCAGCTGATCATCACCCTGGAAGAGGTCTTCCACGATTCCGCCCACAACCTCGGCGTCGACCCGGGGCTGCAGAAGGACGGAGTCGAGTCGCACCTGCAGAAGCTGCTGGCCGAGCAGATCGAGACGCTGGGCACCGGCTGGACCCTGATCCGGCGCGAGTACCCGACCGCGATCGGCCCGGTGGACATCCTGTGCCGGGACGAGGCGGGCGCCACGGTCGCGGTCGAGATCAAGCGGCGCGGCGAGATGGACGGGTCCGATTTCCACGAAGGTACCGCTTCCAGCACCAAGCCTAGGCACTGGGCGGTCGAGGTCAAGCGGAAGGCCACGATCGACGCTGTTGAGCAGCTCAGCCGGTACGTGGAACTCCTGAACCGTGATCCGTTACTCAGGCCCGTGGGTGGCGTTCTTGCTGCTCAGAGCATTGCGCCCCAGGCTCGTGTTCTTGCCGAAGATCGCGGGTTCCGGTGCGTCGTCGTTGACTACGACCTTCTCCGTGGGATCGACAACGTC
>DASYAE010000271.1:0-26950 GCA_036501535.1 Actinocrinis sp.
TGCGCTTGCTCCTCGCCGACCCTTCTGCCGACGTCGAGAGACGCGTCACAGCGGCCGTCACCCTCGGCGAACTCGGCACCGAAGCCCATGCGGATGCGGTCGCCCGCCTTCGGTCGATCCTCGACGACCCGACAACATCGAATCCCGACCTCCGCTTCACCGCCGCCAGTCTGGCCGAGATCGATCCCGAGTCCGAATCCCTCGCCGCCACGGTCCTGCGTGGAATCATGCGCAGGACGGGCCATAACGACTATCAACAACAATGGACGGCGCTCACGCTCGGCCGCCTCGGCGCACCCTACGTGGACGAAGCGGCGGCCCTCCTCACAGAGATCGTCGTCAACCAGACGCTCAGCGTCCGCCTTCGGTACGACGCGGCAGCAGGGCTTGCCGAGTTGGAGCCTGTCTTCGCACCGATCGCGGCTGGACATCTACTTCACATGCTGGCCATGCCGACCACCCCTCATGACGCCGTATCAAGTGTCGTCTCCCGTCTTGTCGCGCTCGGTCCCGCCTACCGGGACGAGGCCGTCGCGCACCTGAGGAACGTGCTCGCGGATCCGACCACTGATGCGAGCGACCTGCGCTGGACGGCTGAGTCCCTGTCCGAGCTGGGAGTGGAGTTCCACGACGAGGTGGTCGAGGTATATCGGCAGGTGGCCTCGGACGTCCTCGCCGACGAAGACGACCGCTTCCAGGCTCTCGCGCAACTCGCCGAACTCGGCCCCGGCCACCGGACCGAAGCCATCACCCTGCTCAGCGGCATCGCGACCGATTACGCAACCGAGCCGGAAAGCCGGACCGGGGCCGCGCGCACTCTCATAGAGCTGAGCCCCCGGCTCCATGGCACCGCGGCGCAGGCACTCCGGTCCGTCATGACGGACGCCTCCCTCGACAGCGAAGTCCGTTTGGATGCCGCCATCTCACTCGCGGGTCTCGGTCACCGCTTTCACCCCGAGATCGCCACGGTGCTTCACGATCTGCTCGGCGACACGGCGGCAGGCGTGCCACAGAAAGACATGTATCGGCTGGCCCAACTGGGATCAGACTTTCGCGATCAAGTCGTGCCGGCACTACGAGAGTCGCTCCATGACCCGCTGTGCGACTCATATGACCGCGCCTTCGCGGCGAGGCAGATCCTCGATCTCGATCCGACCAGGCGACACGAGGTCGTCGAGGTGCTGCAAGCGATGCTCCACGGCGATTTCCAGGTCCAGTCCGGCCTGGTCCACATCGCCGCGATGCTGGCCTCGCTCGGCGCCGACGGCCGGCAACGCGTCGTGACCATCATCCGGGCACGTCTACAAGACAGCCAGACAGACATCGAACTTCGCAGGTCCCTAGCGGAAGCGCTCGCGGCTCTCGGGGACGACTACCACGCCGAAGCCACGACCGCACTCCATACGATCCTCGCCGATCCGGCCGCCGATTTCAGGCTGCGCGAAAGCGTGATGAGTGTGCTCAGCAAACTCAAACCCGAGTCCGCCGCCACGATCGCCGCCGAATTCCACGCCGTGGTCGGCGATACACGCGCCTACTTGCAACCGTGGACTCGCTTGGGGACACTTCTCGCCAACCGGAGTCCTGATCATCGAGGCGAGGTCGTCTCGGCGCTTCGAGCCGTGATCGCCGATCCGATGCGCGATGGCAGTGACTGCAGTGCTGCCGCCGTCACGCTCGGCCGGCTCGGTCAGGAGTTCCGAGACGAGGCCGCCGCAGAACTGCGTCGTCTTGTCTGCGATCGTGACCAGTCTTCCTACATCCGCGTGCAAGCCGCACAGGAACTGGTCGGGCTGCTTCGCGCGGGCCAGCCGGAGGCGACGACCTGCCTTCTGGAGATCGTCGCCGATCCCTGCGTCAGTGTCCAGATCCGCTGCCAGGCCGGAGAGCAGCTGGTCGATCTGGATCGGCGGCATCGGTCGCAGGTCGTACGCCGATTCAGAAGCCTCTTGACCGGACCGTGTACCTCGCACGTGGATGCACTCGCCGTCGCCGGGAGCCTGCGCCGACTCAACGCCATCGTCGAGCGAGAGAGACATCTCACAGCCGTCGCCGTAGCGAACGACCCGACGGCACCACCGTCAGCCCGACGTGCGGCCGCTCTCGAAATACAGGCTGATCGCTACCAGGACAAAGCGCTCAACCTCCTGCGTGCTCTGCTATGGGATCGGACAGCCCCCATGTGGTCGCGCATCCCAGCCACATTCCAGTTGGCCGGCGCGGCAGTGCCGCTCATGAACGATGTCGAGGCAGCGTTACGCGAGGTGCTGACCGGCGCGGAGTTCGCCACGTCGGACAAGCTGGACGCACTGCGGGAACTGGGGCAGCTCAGCACCCCACATCGAGAGAACGCCACGTCCATGGCACGCGCGATGATCGACAGTTCGGAACCCACCTGCAGCACGTCCGCCGCGGCGCTGAACGTCCTCGCGGATTTCGGCGGACAGTATCTGCACCAGGCATGGGAGATCGCAGACCGGATCCTGCTCGACGACATCCGACCTGCGCGGGCACGGCTGGCAGCGGCACAAGCCGGCCTGCGCGGCAGACAACCCCGCTCAGCAGCAGTCGACTACCTGAGACAAGCCACGCGGACCGATCCTCGGGCCGCCCTGCGTGTCGACGCGGCAACCGCGCTCGTGGAACTCGGACCGTCATGGCGCATCGAGGCGGTCGATGAACTTCGGAGGCTGGTTCGCGACCCTGACACCAACCCGTACGCACGCCAGAAGGCAGCCGGCCCTCTCGCTCGCTGGAGCCTGCCCGACCGTACCGCGGCGATTGCCACTCTCGACGATCTCGCCGGAAACCCGACGGCTCCCCCGGCCCTGCGATGGCGCGCGGCCAAAGCACTCGCACGGCATGGCATGACCCATGGTCACGCAGCCGTCACCCACTTATGCACCCTGATGAACGACCCGGACGCCCCCGCATCGGCGCGCATCCGAGCCGCCGAAATAGCAGTCGAACTTGATCCCAGCCACATCGCAGCAGCGACCCGAGTCCTACGCGACCTCGCCAAGCCCGCCGCACATCGCCCCGCGATCCGCTGCCAGGCACTGACCACCCTCGGCGAACTCGGCATCGGATTCGTCGACGACGCCGTCGCAGGACTCCGCGACCTCGCCCGCGACGAAACCATAGGACCGACAGCTCAGCGGCACGCCGCCGAAGCAATGGCCCGGCTCCACCGCGACATGACCGATGAAGCCGCCCTTATCATCCGTGCGATCGTGCGATCAGCCACCACGCCCCCACACATCCGATGGCGTGCTGCGCGTGTACTCGCCCGCCTCAGCCCAACCTGCCGCGACGAAGCCCTCGACCAGCTCGCCGCCCTCGCGTCAATGCCATGGGATGGCCGCAGCGGCCGGTAAACACGCCGCTAGGCGAAGGAGCGCCGCTCAAAGCTGATCCCGCCGCGGTCGGCCATCCGCAGCACCCGCTTACCGTAGCGCGGCGGCCGGCGCAGGTAGAGGGTGAAGTCCCACGCGCTGAACCTCAGGTCGAAGCGGTCGCCCTCCAGGTGGTACAGCCTCTCACTGCGAGGGACCGTCGGCCCCAACTGGTGCAGGCTCCTCATTTGCAGCGGCAGCCAGACCGCGCGCAGATCGCCGGATATCGACACCACGCAGTCGAAGACCAGCGTGGCCGGCGAAACCCAGAACTTGACGTCCCGGTAGGGCACCTGCGTCTCGACTCGGCGCACGATGAAGTCCAGGTCGACGTGCAGCCTCAGGGCCGACGGCGCGGTGTCGTCGATGTCGTCCTGCTCTAGGAACTCCTCCGGGGTCAGGTCGTCGGGCGGGCCTTCGTCGTCGGTGACGGAGAGGGCGTGGATCTGGCACGCGTCCCACGACATTGCCTCGAGGTCGGCATCGGTCCAGGTGGCCTTGCTCAAGCCTGACTCGGGATGCACCGCCGTCTGCATAGGGCAAGTATCGACCAGCACGAGCATGTCGCAATGGGTGTAGGCCCGACGTGTTCGCCGTCTGCGACGTGGTGGCGCCGCAGCGCCGCAGCGGCCGGTAAACCGGTGGCGCGGCGAGCGCGGTCTGATGTGTGCTGATCGGATGCATCTCAGGAGAATCGATCCGGCCGCGGTCCCGGCCGACTTAGCAGCCATTCTGCCGGTGTGGCGCAGCGCGCTCTCGGATGCGCTTCCGGGGTTGCCCATGGCTGGTGAGGACCGACTTCGGACTGCGGTGACGGCGACCGACCATTCGGAAAAGGTGTGCCTTGCGGCGTTTCCCGAGGCGCATGCATCGGACGCTGTCGGTATGGCGATATACACAGCGTCCACGGCAGTGAATCTCGATGCCTGCCGCTTGTTGCTGCTGGTCGCTCCGCAAGCACATCGCCGAGGCGTGGGTACCGCGCTGTTCCAAGCGCAGCTGCGCCAGGCCGCGGAAGCCGGGCGTCAGCGGCTGATCACGCAAGGGCCCGTCAGCGATTCCATGGTCGGATTCGCGCGGCGGCACGGCGGCAAGCGGGTTGACCGGGATATTATGTCAATACTCGATATCCGCGCGCTCGACGTGCCGGCCTTCGAGGGCTGGGCCGCGCCCGACGCGAAGAACCGGACCTACCGCGTGCGCCACTGGGATGACCGCTGCCCTGACGAGCTGGCGGCGACGTTCTGTCGTGCCGCCGATGCGATGGCTGATGCGCCGACGAATTCGACCCTGCAACGCATGTCGTCCAGCGTCGAGCGTCTGCGTGCCGACGAGCAGCGTTTCGCGCACCTCGGCGTCCGCCGGTTCGTGACAGCAGCGCTCGACGATACCGACACGGTCGCCGGCTACACCCTCACCGGAGTGGTTCGCGGCGAACCGGCGATGGCGCAGGTCTGGAACTCCGTGGTCCTTCGTTCGCACCGTGGCCACGGTCTGGGCCTGCGGCTCAAGGCGGCGGCCGCACTGCGGCTGCGCGCATCGCAGCCCGCGGTCCAGTGCATCACCACGGTCAACAACGAGGACAACGAGCCGATGCTGCGCATCAACCGGGCCCTCGGCTACCGGAAACTCACCGACTGGCTGACCTACGAATACCCGGTTCCGGTCCCGCAGTGACCTGCTCGCACCAGTGCGGCTGTCAGCGCATTGTCTGGCGCTCGCGCAGGACGGCGACCCCGTCGCCCTCGAGTTCGTCGCAGTAGAGCGCGCGCCCGGCCATGGCCATGACCAGTGCCAGGGTGCTGCCGGACACCTCCGGCCCGGCGCCGGCGGCGAACGGGCCGTCGGTGGCCGCCAGCCGCAGGCCGTCGGCGCGCTTCCTGGTGCTGACCGGAAGATCAGAGCCCTGGTAGTACTCGGCGACGGCGGTCAGGGTGCCGACGGGGTGGCCACGCTCGATGCCGAGCGGCCGGCGGATGTCCTCGCCGTGCACGACGGTCTCGCCGAGCATCGCCGTGACCGGAACCGGCGGCTTGGTCGTGCTGGTGATCACCCGGCGGAATCGGGCGAGCGTCTCGGCCGGCGTGGCGCCCATCTGCTCGGCGAGGCGCATGGCGACGTTCCGCTCGAAGTCGAATCGGCAGCGGATGACACCCGCCATCCACCGCACCGGGTTGAGGCTGGCGCCCGCGGTCATGTGCGCGAGCACCTCGCGGACGGTGAACTGGTCGCACAGCGATCGGGCTGTCCACTGCTGCTCGGCCAGCTGCGCGAGGTCGGCGGCCAGGGCGGAGCGCTCGGCGTGGATCAGCGACCAGGTGCCGTTCGGGGGCCGGCGGTCGGTCGCGGGTGTCGGTGAGGTCATACGGGCGATGCTCCTGTGCAGTAGTCGGGCGGGCGGCGGGGATCCCTAGGCGTGGTCGAGGACGGTCGGTCTTCCATGTTCATCGGTGAGACCGCCCTCCCGGCGCAGAATCGTCGCTGTTGCGCGAGATTTCCTCCGTCCGGCCGCAGGCGAGCACCGTCGAGGTCGGCGGAGGGCCGGAAGTCCCGCGGCGGCGAGCAGCAGCAGGACGGCGACCTCCGTCAGGATGCTGAGGATCGCTTGGGGCGCGGGCTGCAGGCCGTGTTCGGTGAATCCGAATACTCCGACGGTGCGCGAGGCGACGAAGCCGGCGAGGGCGCCGAGTGTGGCACCGGCCGCGGCGAGACGGATCAGAAGCGGCGGCCGGGCGACGACAGAGGCAAGCAGCAGGAGGGAGAACGCGAAGGAGACCGCCGCTTGGAGTAGAAACAAGACACCGACGACATGGATGATCCGGTAGCCGTCGAGGTAGAGCTGCGCGTGGATGAAACCGCTGCCGGCCAGAGCGGCCGCAGCGGCGACGTTCGCCACGCGAAACACCGCGCCGCCCGGGTTTCCGCCGGCTGTCAGCCTCCTGACGGTCGTCCCGTATCTAGTGAGCATGCTCGTCATGCCGACCTCCGATCAGCCGGCGCAGCGGCCGTATCTCGTTCTCATTGATGACACGCAGCGGTGTGGACACTGAGGAACACGACGACGGGATTGGTGAAGGCGTATGAGCAGTGCCGGGCCGTGTTCGCGTGGGCGGGGGTTGGAGGTCACGGGACCGGCCTTTCGTCGTCATCGGCGTCGTCTCGTCGTCGGCGTGTCGCTGTCGCCTGCGCCACGAGATACGGGCCCGGGTTACATCGCGGTCACCCCGATCGTGGTGATGCTGTTGTAACCCCGGTCCGTATTCCTCGGTGTAACCGGCAGGGAGGCCCCGGAATCCCGGCTGGGGGCCGGGCGAGACGGCCGCACACGGGCTCGACCCCTGTCCGTGTGCGGCCCGCGCGCTATCTCCGATCCCCGATACGCGATACCCCTCCCCCACCCCTGCCCGACTGCGTGACGTCCGCAGTCAATGGCCCGACACCAGGCCGCAGAGTACTGTGACGCCCCGTCGACCGATAGGATCGTCATCGACAAAACCACCTACATGTGGAGGTGACGGTCGAATGGTCGACCCGGCGTCGTTCGCCATCTTCGTCGTCGCGGCCCTGGTGATCTGCGTGACGCCGGGGCCTGACATGCTGTACATCCTGACCAGGGGAATCAGTCAGGGTACGAAAGCCGGCCTGCTCTCGGCCGTCGGGATGTCGCTCGGCATGATGTGCCACACGACCCTGGTCGTCCTCGGGCTCGCAGCGCTGCTGCGCTCCTCGAGCGTCGCCTTCGACGTGCTGCGCTACGCCGGCGCGGCCTACCTTCTGGTGATGGCGTGGCACAGCCTGCGCGACAGATCGAAGTCCGACCTCGATGCCGACGAGCAGCCGGCGCTCGCGCCCCGCCGCGTCCTGGGCCAGGCGGTCTTCACGAACCTGCTCAATCCGAAGATCGTCCTGTTCTACCTGGCGTTCCTGCCGCAGTTCGTGCGCACCTCCGGCGGGCACCCCGCGGTCCAACTGCTCGTCCTCGGACTCACGTTCGTCGTGCTGGGCCTGCTCGTGGACTGCGGCGTGGCGCTCGCGGCAGGCCGGATCGGCCGGTTCCTGAAGCGGCGCGGCGGCGCGCAGGCGTGGCTCAACCGCGTGTCAGGGGTCGTGTTCATTGGGCTGGCGGCGCGGGTCGCGCTGGGGTGATGTGCGAATGACCAGCAGGTTCATCGAGGTCGTCGTCGACTGCCGGGATCCTGAGGCGCTCGCCGGGTTCTGGTGCGAGGTGCTCGGCTTCGAGGTGATCGAGCGGCTGCCGCCGGACCGGGTCGAGATCGGCTCCTGGGAGCCGACCGAGGAGGCGGTGCGGGAGCGGCAGATGCCGCCGACGATGCTGTTCTTCCGGGTGCCCGAGGGCAAGAGCGTCAAGAACCGGCTGCACGTGGACGTGTGCCCGGTGGACCGCAGCCGGGACGAGGAGGTCGAGCGGCTGCTGCGGCTCGGCGCCAGCCGGGTCGACGTCGGGCAGGGCGAGGCGTCCTGGGTCGTGCTCGCGGACCCGGAGGGCAACGAGTTCTGCGTGTGCCGGAGCCTCGCGCCCAACCCCGGCTGAGCCAACATCAGCGCCGGCTCAGGCGAGCAGCCTGCCGACGTCGTTCAGCGTGTCCAGCGGCTCGCTTCCGAGGTTGGCCGCGATGTCCTCGATGGTGTGGTCGCCGAACATGAGCTGCAGCGGCAGCAGCAGGCCGACCTCCTGCGCCCGCTGGAACACCCGGACCGCGCGCAGGGAGTTGCCGCCGAGCTCGTAGAAACCGTCGCGCACGCCGAGCTGCTCGACGTCGAGCACCTCCCGCCAGATCCGCACGAGCAGTTCCTCCGCCGCGCTGCGGGGCGGCTCCGGCGCCGCCGCGTCCGGGCGCTCCTCGCGCTGCGGGTCGGGCAGCGCCGCGCGGTCGAGCTTCCCGTTCGCCGTCACCGGCAGGGACGGCAGGACCACGAAGGCCTCCGGGACCAGCGCGCGGGGCAGCCGCTTGAGCAGGAAGTCGCGCAGCTCGCCGACGGACGGCAGGCGCTGCGGGCAGCCGGCGTAGGCCACCATTCGCTTGTCCTGGCTCGTCTCGCCCCTGATTACCACGACCGCCTGCCCGACGTCGGGGTGCGCCGCGAGGGCGCTCTCGATCTCGCCCGGCTCCACCCGCACGCCGCGCAGCTTCACCTGGTCGTCGTAGCGGCCGAGGAAGTCGATGGCGCCGTCGGGCAGCGCGCGCACCCGGTCTCCCGTCCGGTATAGGCGGGAGCCGTCGGCCGCGGTCGGGTCCGGCACGAAGCGCTCTGCGGTCAGGCCGGGCCGGCCGAGGTAGCCGCGGCCCACCGCGATCCCGCCGATGTGCAGCTCGCCCGGAACGCCGACGGGCACTTCCCCGCCGCGCCGGTCGAGCACCCGAAGCCGCACGCCGGGCAGCGGCCGCCCGATGGGGATCCGGGGCCGGTCCAGGTCCGCCGCGTCCACCGGCCGCCAGGTGACGTCGATCGCTGCTTCGGCCGGGCCGTAGAGGTTGTGCAGCTCGACGCCCGGCAGCACGGCGCGGAACCGCCGGGCCAGCGCCGGGGACAGCTCCTCGCCGCTGCACAGTACCCTGCGAAGCACGCCAGCGCACTGCGCGGCCGACGGCTCGGCCAGGAAGGCGTGCAGCATCGACGGCACGAAGTGACAGGTCGTCACCGACTGCTCGCGGATCAGCCGGGCCAGGTAGGCCGGGTCCCGGTGACCGTCGGCGTCCGCTACCACCAGCCGGGCGCCCACTGCCAGCGGCCAGGTCCACTCCCAGCCGGAGACGTCGAATCCGAGCGGAGTCTTGTGCAGCACGGCCTCGCCGGGGGCCAGGGGGAACATCCGCTGCATCCACATGACCCGGTTGGCCACGGCCGAGTTGGTGTTCATCGCGCCCTTGGGCACGCCGGTGGTTCCCGAGGTGTGGACGACGTACATGAGGGTGTCCCCGGCCGCCTCGGCGGCCGACGGCTCGGGGAGCCGCCGCACGTCGCGGGGAAGTTCGTCCGCTGCGTCGATGTCGATGTCGATGACGATCACGGCTGGAGCACCCTCCACGGAGCACCCGTACCCGTCCAGCAGCCCTGATTCGGCCACCGCGCGGTCGGTCACGACCACGGCGGGCGCCGCGTCGGCGATCAAGCGCTCGACCCGGGTCCGTGGATTGCCGGGGTCGATCGGCATGTACGCCGCGCCGCTCTTGAGCGCCGCCAGCAGCGCCACCGGCTGAACGAGCGAGCGGTGCAGGCACACGGCCACCAGCCGCTCGGGTCCCGCGCCGGAGCGCCGGAACCGGAGCGCCAGGTCCGTGGCATGCGCGTCCAGCTCGGCATAAGTGAGCCGCCGAGATCCGCAGGTGACTGCGACATTCCCGGAATATTCCAGGACTGCGTGCTCGATCCGGCTCAGCAGACGGCCCGAGGCGACCGGCGGCTCCTGCGTCTGCGTCTGCGCCGACGCCGGGTCCAGCGCGCCGTGCAGCGGGAGCCCTCCGACCGGGGCACCCGGATTCCGCACCGCGGCGGCGAGCAGCGACTGCCAGCCCTCTGCCACCCGGCCCGCGTCGGCGGCGGACCACACCTCGACGGCGTGGATCAGCTCCCCGGCCAAACCGCCGCCGGGCTCCCCCGACAGGTTCAGCGAGAGGGCGACCTGCGCCTCGGGCACGGGCAGGTCGAACCGGGCCGCGGCCAGTCCCGGCACCTGCCATTGCGGCGACGGCGTGTTCTGCAGGGCGATCATGGCGCCGATCAGCGGCACCTGCGTGGCCGAGCGCCGCGCGCCGGAGAGCTGCACGATGCGTTCGAACGGCACGTCCTGATGGGCGTACGCCTCCAGGCACGACTCCCGCGTCAGGCGCAGCAGGTCGCGGAACGTCTGCTCGCCGCCAACCTGTATCCGCAGTGGCAGAGTATTGACGAAGAAGCCGATCAGGCCGCGCAGCTCCGGGCGGTCCCGCCCGGCCACTGGTGTGCCCACGACGATGTCGTCCCGCTCGGTCCACCGGGCCAGCACGGCCGCGTACGCCGCGAGCAGGACCATGAACGGCGTCGACCTCTCCGCCTCGGCGAGCCGGCACACCCGGTCGAACACGTCGTCCGGCACTGTCACGGCGACGGAGCCCGCCGCCCACGTCGCCTCCGGCCGCGCGACGCTCGCCGCGGCAAGCGGCTCCACCGGTTGCACGCCGGCCATGCGTTCGCGCCAGTAGTCGAACATTGCGTCGTCGGCTTCCTCGAGCCGGTCGCGCTGCCAGGCCGCGAAGTCGCCGTACTGGATCGGCAGGGGCGCCAGGTCCGGTGTCAGGGCGCTGCATCCGGCGCGGTAGAGCTCGAAAAGTTCGGTCAACAGGACACCCATCGACCAGCCGTCCGAGACGATGTGGTGCATGGCCAGGCCGAGCACCCAGCCGCTCGGCGCCACCCGGACGAGGATCGCCCGCAGCAGCGGTCCGGCCGCCAGGTCGAACGGCTCGCCGAGATGGCCGGCGACGGCCTGCCGCAGAGCGTCCGGCGGTTCCGCGTCGGCCGCGCCCTCCCACGGCAGCTCGGCCCGGTGGACCGGCACCGCCATCGCCGGGTGCACGACCTGCACGAGCAGGCCGTCGGGGCCGAACTCGAAGGTGGTGCGCAGGATCTCGTGCCGTTCCACCAGCGCCGTGATCGCCGCCTGCAGCGCGTCCGGATCGAGCCGGCCGTCCAGCCGCAGCGCGCCGGTGATGTGGTAGGCGCGGCCGGCGCCGACCCGGTCGAGCAGCCACAACCGCTCCTGGCCGAACGACGTGGGCAGGATGAAGCAGTCCTCGACGATGTCCGGTTGGTTCATCGGGCTCCTGTGGCCTTCCTCTGGTGGTGGTCCGTGCGCGGGCCGCCTCGCGTCACGTGCTCGGAACCGGCGTCGCCTGGATCAGCACCCTGCCCAGCGAGCGCACCGGCCGCTGCGCCAGCAGCGAGACGGAGGCCACCAGGACGGCGGCGGCGATCCACAGCACGGTGTGCGCGCCCACCCACTGCACGAGCAGGCCGCCGGCCAGCGCGCCGACCGGGATGGTGCCGAAGGTCAGGAGCCGGTAGCTGGCGTTCATCCGCGCGTGCAGTTCGGGCGGGGTCAGCAGCAGGCGCACGGTCGTGGCCACCACGCCGGCCACGCTGCTGCCGGCCGAGCCCGCCAGCAGCGCGACCGAGCACCAGGCGACCATCGCGAGCCGGCCGCCGTGTGCCAGCGGTAGGAGCCAGAACGCCTGCACCGAGAGCAGAAGCGTCCCCAGCAGCGCGGGGCCGTGGCCCACCGCTCGGATCAGCGAGGGCGCCAGCACGGTTCCCATGACGGCGCCCACCCCGCCGAACACCATGATCGCCCCGAACGCGGCGGAGCCGAAGCCGAGGTCGCGCACGACGAGAACGATCAGGGCGATGCTCACCATCTGCAGCCCGCTGTTGTAGATCGCGCCGAAGATCCCGATGCAGCGGACCGGTGGCGTCGCGAACACGGTCCTGAGACCCGCCACGACCTCGCCGCGCAGGTTCCGGCCCGCCGCCGCCGGGGAGGCGTCCCGCAGGGTTTCGCGGTGCCGTAGCGAGGCCACCGCGCCGGCGCACACCAGGTAGGAGAAGCCGTCCGCCAGCAGCGCGTTGGGAGCGCCGATCCAGGCGGTCAGCCAGCCCGCGAGCCCGGGCCCCGCTGTCGCGCCGACGGCGAGGCCCGCATTGAGCTTGCTGTTGGACACCGCGAGCCGGTCGGTGCCGACCAGCTCGGGCACGAGGGTGAACTTGCCCACGTCGGAGATCACGGTCGCGGCGCCGCCGAGCGCGGCGACCGCGTACAGCTGCGCCATGCCCAGGCGGCCGAGCGCCGCGGCCAGCGGCAGGGAGACGACCAGCGCCGCGCAGACCAGGTTCGTCGCGACGAGAACCGGCCGCCGGGTGCGGTGCTCGAGCCACACCCCGGCCGGCAGCGGCACCATCAGGAACGAGAGCGTGTAAAGGGTCTGAAGCAGGCCCACCTGGCCGCCTGACGCGTGCAGGGTGACGACCGCCGCGAGCGGAAGCGCCAGCAGAGTGATCTGGGAGCCGAGCTGCGAGACGGCGTCCCCGGCCCAGAGCCGGTGGAAGTCGCGCTCGTCGCGGCGCACCGCGCGGGCCGCCTCCAACTGCCGCACCCTCGGCACGTGGGCCGCCTCCAGTCGCAGGGTTCTCATACGGACGCTGATACAGGCACAGCTGCCGATTCGACTCCAGGCTCGGCAGAGCCCTGCGCCACGACTAGTCGGGATAAGTCCTGACAGTCGGTTATGACGCGCTTGCGCCAGAGTGACGGAAGGACCGACCGCGAGCTTGAGGAGGCAGCCCATGCCGAGATTCGAGGCCGGCGCGCCCATCCCGGCAAGGCCCCGCACCACCCGGGTGTCGGACACCGGCCTGGCCGAGGCCCGGCGGCTGCTCAAGGATCTCGGCGAGCGGCGCGAGGACGCCGCCCCGATCCGCCCGGCGGCGCGGGACCGCCCGCTGCCGCTCTCCGCCGGCGGGCAGCGGCTGTGGTTCCTCAGCCAGTGGGCTGCGGATCAGGGTCTTTATAATTCGCCGCTCGCGCTGCGGCTTCGCGGGCCGCTGGATCCGGCCGCCCTCGGGCAGGCTCTGACCGGCATCGTCGGCCGGCACGAGGTGCTGCGCACCCGCTATCCGTCCGAGTATGGCGTCCCCTACCAGGCCGTGGCCCCGGCGCCGGAGCGGGTGGAACTGCCGCTGACCGACCTGTCCGCCCTGCCGCCGGCCGAGCGCGAGCCGCGGGCGCGGGCCCTGGCGAACGAGCTCGCGGCCCGGCCGTTCGACCTGGCGGCGGACGCGGTGCTGCGCGCGGCGCTGATCCGGCTCGGCGCCGAGGACCACCTGCTCGTGCTCTGCCTGCACCACATCGCCACCGACGGCTGGTCCACCGGCATCCTCATCAGGGAGCTGACGGCCTTCTACCAGGCCGCGCAGGGCACTGCGACTGCGACGGACGCGCAGCTGCCGGAGCTGCCGGTCCAGTACGCCGACTTCGCGGCCTGGGAGCGCGATCAGTCCTCTGTCGAGGCCACCGAGCGGCTGCTGGCGTACTGGCGCGGCCGGCTCGCCGGCCATCCGACGCTGAACTTCCCGGCCGACCGGCCGCGACCCTCCGAGCCCAGCTTCCGCGGCGCGATGGCCGCCCGGCTGCTGCCGGAACGGCTGCGCCTGCAGCTCGGCGAGCTGGCCCGGCAGCAGCAGGCGTCCCTGCTGGCCGTGCTGCTGGCGGCGTTCAACGCGCTGCTCACGCGGCACACCGGCGACGAGGACGTGGTCGTCGGCTCGGTGTTCTCCGGCCGCGTCCGGCCGGAGGTCGAGAACCTGATCGGGTTCTTCGCCAACACCCTCGTGCTGCGCACCAGCACCGCCGGGGACCCGCCGTTCACCGAGTTGGTCGCCCGGACCCGGGACACCGTGCTCGGCGCCCACATCCACCAGCAGATCGGCTTCGACCGCCTGGTCCAGGAGCTGCGCCCCGAGCGCGACCTGAGCCGCAACCCGCTCTTCCAGATCGCGTTCACCCTGCAGAACGCGGTGGCCGACGGCGGCCGGGTCGGCGCCCTCGAGGTCGCCCACGAACCGCTGGATCAGGACACTGCGCGCTTCGACCTCTCGGTGCAGGCCACCGAGGTCCCCGGCCGGGGTCTGGAGCTGTGGGCCGAGTACGCCACCGACCTGTTCGACGCGGACCGGATCGAGCGCCTGCTGGAGCAGTTCGGCCGGGTGCTCGAGCAGGTCGCGGCCGATCCGGGGATCCGGGCGTCGTCGCTGGACCTGCTCGGTCCCGAGGGCCGGGACGAGGCACTGCGGCAGGCGGTCGGCCCGCCGCTGCCGGGTTCCGCGGACCGGCTGGTCCACGAGCTCTTCGAGCAGCGCGCCGCCGCGCAGCCGGAGCTCCCCGCGTGCCGCTTCGAGGGCGAGACTACGACCTACGGCGCGCTCAACGCCCGCGCGAACCAGCTCGCCCGGCTGCTGCGCGCGACCCTCGCGGAGCAGGAGCAGAACGCGCGCCCGGCGGCCGGGGAGACGCTCGTCGGGCTGCTCCTGCCGCGTGGACGCGAACTGCCCGCGGCCGTGCTCGCGGTGGTCAAGGCCGGCGCGGCCTACCTGCCGCTCGATCCCGACTACCCGGCCGACCGGATCGCCTGGACCGTCTCGGACGCGCGGTGCGCGGCGGTGCTGACGCTGCGCCACCTCGCGCACCTGGTACCGCACGGAATGCGTGCACTGCTACTCGACGACCCGGACACGGCGCGGGCGCTCGCCGATCTGCCGACCGACAACCTCGGCGCGCAACAACTCCCGTCCCACGCGGCGTACGTGATCTACACCTCGGGCTCAACCGGCCGCCCGAAGGGCGTGGTCGTGGAGCACCGGCAGATCGCCTCGTTCGTCAGCGCACTGATCGAGAAGTTCGGGCTCGGACCGGGCGACCAGGTCATCCAGTTCGCCAACCCCGCGTTCGACGTGAGCGTCTCAGACTTCTTCAGCACGTTCTCCGGCGGCGCGACGCTGGTCCAGGCGCCCATCGCAGTGCTGCACGACACGACGCGGCTCGGCGAGCTGATGCGCGACGAGCGGGTCACCTTCGCCGACATCCCGCCGACGATCCTCACCGAGCTGGACCCGGAGGCGCTGCCCGACCTGCGGGTGGCGTTCATCGGCCTGGAACCGTACCCGGGCGAGCTGGTGAACCGCTGGAACAAGCCGGGCCGGGAGTTCCACAACGGCTACGGGCCGACCGAGGCCACCGTCACCTGCATCGACTACCACGTCCCGCCGGAGCCGCTGACCACCTCGCCTCCGATCGGGACGCCCATGGCGGGCTACCGGGCCTACGTCCTGGACGAGCGGGGCCGTCCGACGCCAGCCGGAGTGCCCGGAGAGCTGTACCTCGGCGGGCACGGAGTGGCGCGCGGCTACCTCGGGCGGCCCGAGCTGACAGCGCAGCGGTTCCTGCCCGACCCTTTCGGGCCGCCCGGCGGCCGGCTCTACCGCACCGGCGACGTGGCGACCCGCCGCCCGGACGGGGTGCTGGTCTTCCAGGGCAGGATCGACCGGCAGATCAAGCTGCGCGGGCTGCGGATCGAGCCCGGCGAGATCGAGGCCGCGCTCGCCGCCCACCCCGACGTCCGCCAAGGGCTGGTCGCGGTGCGCGAGGGCAGGCACGGTCCCGCGCTGGTCGCCTACGTCGTGCCCGAGGACGGCGCCGAGGTCTCGGACACGGAGCTGCGCGCGCACCTGTCGGAGCTGCTTCCGCCCGGGCTGGTACCCGCCGAGTTCATCGCGCTGGACTCCCTCCCCCTCACGGCCAGCGGCAAGGTCGACCACGCCCGGCTGCCCGCGCCAGGCGGGCAGGACCAAGGCGCGGCGCAGGCCGCGCACGTCGTGCCCCGCGCGGCGACTGAGCAGCAGTTGGCTGAGATCTGGTGCGCCGTGCTGGGCGAGACGCGCATCGGCGTGCGGGACGACTTCTTCCGGCTCGGCGGCAACTCCCTGAAGATCACCCAGATCATCGCGCGGGCCAACGAGGCGTTCGGCGTCGGCCTCAACCTGCGGGACTTCTTCCGCTCCCCGACCGTCGGCGGGCTCGCAGAGCTGGTGGACGCGCGCCGGTCGCAGGCCTCTGACGACACCGCTCAGCAGAGCCGGTCTGGCGGGGGCGGGGGCGGTCCGACCGAGCTGCGCGAGGGGGACGGCGCCGAGGCACCGCTGTTCCTGCTCCACCCCGGCAGCGGCCCGTCCGTGCCGTACGCGCTGCTGTGCCAGGAGCTGCCGGCCGGTATCGCGTGCTACGGCGTCGAGGCAGACCTCGACGCGGACGCCAATTCGATCGACGAGCTGGCGCAGTCCTGCGTCAGCGCGATCCTCGCGATGCGGCCGCACGGCCCCTACCGCCTGGCAGGCTGGTCGGTCGGTGCCGCGCTGGCCCACGCGACGGCCGTCCAGTTGCGCAAGCGCGGCGCGCGCGTCGAAGTACTCGCGCTGCTCGATGCTCAGCAGCCGCCGCTGCTCGCCGAGCCGCCGGACCCCGCGATGCTGCGCGCGGCCTTCGCCGACAACGTCGCGCTGACCGCCGGCTTGCCGCCGGTCGGCCCGACCGCCGAGCAGCTCGCCGGACTGACGACCCGTCAGCAGGACGACGAGGTGATCGCCGGGCTGATCGGCTCGGGCCTCGTGCCCGGCGAGTCGGCGGAGCTGGTCCGCAGCCGCATGAGGGCGTTCACGGCGCTCGTCGCCGCCGCGGCGGTGTGGCGCCCTGAGCCCTACGACGGCCGGATCGACCTGTTCACCACCGGCGACACGGCCGAGTTCGTCACCGGATGGTCCTCGTGGACGACCGGCTCGGTGGTCGTGCATCCGACGGCCGGCGGCCACTTCACGATGATGCGGCCCCCGCACGTCGCGCCGCTCGGCCAAGCACTCGGCCGGCTCCTGACCGGGGCCCGCGCGCCTGAGGAGGACGTCCTTGCGGTCCGCTGAGCTCTTCGACACCGAACTGACGCCCGATCAGCTCTCCTTCCGGGACGACGTGCGCGCGCTGCTGCGCTCCCCCGAGGTGCAGGACGAAGTCGCGCGGATCCTGAGCCGCCCCGAGGGCGAGGAGCCCGGCCTGCTCGGCGCCTTCCGGCTGCTGGGCGAGCGCGGCTGGCTAGCGCCGGGCTGGCCGCGCCGGTTCGGCGGGCTCGGCTTCGGGCACGCCGAGTGCGCGATCGTGACCGAGGAGATGATCCTCGCCGGGCTGCCGGACGACGCCCACGTGCTCAGCATCGACATCGTCGGCAAGTTCATCGAGCACTGCGGGACGGACCGGCAGCGCGAGCGGTTCCTGCCGCCGCTGGCCCGCGGCGAGATGATCGCCACGGTGCTGCTCACCGAGCCCGGGTGCGGCTCCGACCTCTCCCGGATGCAGACTCGGGCGGCGGCCGAGGGGGGCGGCTGGCGGCTGCACGGCACGAAGGTCTACAGCCAGAAATCAGGGTTCGGCGACGTCGCCCTGTGCGCGGCCGTGACCACCCCGGGGCCGACCGCGATCGGCGGCGTCACGCTCTTCCTGCTCCCGCTGCGCGCGCCCGGCGTGACGATCCGCAACGTGCCCAACCTGACCTACGACGCGTTCTGCGAGATCTCCATCGACGGCGTGCTGCTGACCCGCGACGACGTGCTCGGCGAGGTGGACGACGGCTGGCGGCTGCTCGACGAGATGCTCGTGTACGAACGCACCGGGATCGACTACCACGCGAAGACCCGGCGCTGGCTCGACTCGGCCGTAGCCGCCGCCGGCGGGCGCGCGGCACTCGACCCGCTGCTCGGCGCGCGGCTGGAGCAGATCGAGGCCCGGCTCGCCGCGGCGCATGCGCTGGCCTGGCAGGTGGTCGCCGGCCTCGACCGGGGCCGTCCGGATCCGGTCGGCGCCGCGATGGCCAAGTGGTACGCGACCGAGCAGGCGCGCGATGTCGCACGGTTCTGTCTTGATCTGCACGGCCGCGAGGGCCTGTTGGCGCCGTGGGATCCCAGTGTCGCGCCGCCGGCGCCCGTCGACACGGCGCTGCGCCACGCGCCCACCGTGACCATGTCCGCGGGCACGTCAGAGGTCATGCTCCACATCATCGCCTCCACCCATCTGGAGCTGCTGTGACTCTCGCTCCCGCCGTCGCGCCCGAGGACCCTGCGACCGCCGCCCGCGCGGCGGGTGACGCGATCGCAGCGCTCTTTGATCCGGAGTTCCAGCGCGTGCTGCGCAGGCTCGGCGACCACCGCCGCGGCGACGCCGGAAACCCGTCGCAAGACGAGGCGGCGGCGCGGGCGGCGGTGTGGTCCGTCGTTGCGGAGTCCGGCGCGCTGCGGGCGGGGATGGCCGACTCGGCTGACTCGGCCGGCGGCGGCGGGCTGCGGGCTGCGCTTCCGATCATCGAGCTGATGGGTGAATCGCTCTATCAGAGCTCTTACCTTGACACGCTGGCCGCCGTCGACGCGATCGGCTGCCTGGCCGATCCGGCCGGGTGGCGCGACCTGCTCGACGGCGCCGCGGCAGGCGAGGTGTCGTTCGCGCTCGCCGCGCTGGAGCCCGGCGGCCGCAGCCCCCGGCAGCCGGGGCCGATGCACTGCGACCCGGCCACGGGCCGAATCAGTGGCGTGCGCACGTTCGTGCGCTGCGCCGACTCGGCCGACTACCTGCTCGTCGCGGCCGGCGGCGTGGACGACGGCCAGCCTGGACCGCTGCTCGCGCTCGTCCCCTGCGACCAGCCCGGCGTGACGTTGCGGCGGCAAGAGGAACTGGGCCGCGCCGACCTGTTCGAGGTCTGTCTCGACGGGGCCGACGTACTGCTCGCCGAGCACCGGCGCGATCCGGATCACGCGTGGTGGGCCGAGATTCTCGACCGCGCCCAGCTGCGGCACGCGGCCTATCTGCTCGGCCTGTGCCGCGCGTCGCTCTCGCTGACACTCGCCCGCGTGAAGGAGCGGTCGGTGTTCGGCCGGCCGCTCGGCGCCCACCAGGTGCCGGCGTTCCGGCTCGCCGCGCTGGCGGCCCGGCTGGAGGCGGTGCGCAGCTTGGTTTACCGGTCCTGCGCTCAGGCGGACCGGGCATGGCGCGGCGGCTCTGCCGAGGTGGCGACCGCGTCGGCTCGCAGCCTGATGCTCGCCGGCGAACTCGCGCTCGACGTCACCGCCGACTCGCTTCAGCTGCACGGCGCGCCCGGCCTCATCGAGTCGAGCGACGCGCAGCTGCTCTACCGACGGGCGCTGACCGAATCAGCGCTATTCGGCCGAAGAACCTGATCCCAAGGAGGCTGTCACACCATGACACGGCGGCGAACACGGCGACCGAGGGAGAAGACACATGTCTGATCCCCGTTCGCCCGGACAGAGAATCGGCCTGCTGATATCCGGCGGCCTCTCCTCGCTGGCGCTGGCCGCATGGCTGCACGACCAGGGCCACGACGTGGTGGCCTTCGCCGCGGACATCGGCCCGGCCGATACCAGCGCATACCGCGAATTCACCGCGTCCGTACGCGCGGCCGGGATCACCGTGCACGAGGTCGACCTGCTGCGCTTGATGGCCGCGACAGCGCTGGAGACCGTCGCGTTCCAGGCCCGCTACGACGGCGGCTACTGGAACACCACAGGCCTGTCGCGCGCGGTCCTCGTCGAGGGGCTCGCACCCGCGCTGCGCACCGCCGGATGCCAGATCCTTGCGACCGGCTGCGTGAGCGGCGGCAACGACCAGAAGCGGTTCGAGCGCTACACCCAATACTTCGCGCCCGACCTCACGGTCCTGGCCCCATGGGGCGACGCCGCGATCCGCGAAGCGCTGCCGGACCGTGACGCGATGGCCCGGTACATCGCGCGCGCCGGCCTGTACTGCCTTCCCGGCAACAGCGCCGAGCACTCGACCGAGGGCAACCTCGCCGGCGTGTCCCACGAGGACGCGACGCTGGAAGACCTCGGCTCGCGCAGCAGCGGAATACCCCGGCTGCTGGGCGTCGGACCGCTCGAGGCCCCTGACACGGTGGCGAGCACCGTCATCGAGATCGAGGCCGGCCGGCCCGTCTCGATCGACGGCGTCCGCCTTCCCCCCGAGCGGCTGCTCGCGGCGGCCAACGAGATCGGCGGGCGGCACGGCCTCGGGCTGACCGACGTGGTGGAGAACCGGGTCAACGGGACGAAGTGCCGCGGCGTGTACGAGGCCCCCGGCCTGGAACTGCTCTTCCAAGCGGTGCGCACGGCGCATCAGGCGAGCACCGACCGGCGGACCGGCGACATCGCGCAGTTCCTCGCCGAGCGGTTCGCGGCGTCGGCTTACGAGGGAGCCGCGTACGGCCCCGCCGCACAGGCCGCGCGCGCCGGACTGGAACGGCTGATCGAGGGCGTCACCGCGACGGTTCGGCTCGACCTCTACAAGGGCCAGGTGCTCGATCGGACGCTGGTACGGCTCGGCGCCGGCACCGGCGTCGTCCGGCAGCGCCGGTTCGGCATCGGCGGACAGGTCTGGAACTCCGAGCCGGTCCCCGAATCGATCCCTGAAACGTTCGCCGCGTCGGCCGAGCCGGTGGGGGTGGGCCATGCGTAGACGCAACTTCGGCCGGCTCGGCTGGCAGGTCGGCGAGCTCGGCTACGGCATGTGGGGCGTCGGCGCGGGCCCGGGTGGCTGGGTCGGGGCCGACGACGAGGCGAGCCTGCGCAGTCTGGAGCTGGCCGTCGAACTCGGCGTCAACTTCTTCGACACTGCATGGATATACGGCCGCGGCCACAGCGAGGAGCTGCTGCGCCCGCTGCTCGCTGAGCACCGGGGCCGCGGGATCCGCGCCGCCACGAAGGTGCCGCCGAAGGACCGGGAGTGGCCCTCGACCCGCAAGTCGCAGCTGGCTGACGTGTTCCCCTACGACCACGTGATGGAGTACACCGAGCTGAGCCTGCGCAACCTCGGCGTCGACCGGATCGACCTGCAGCAGTTCCACGTCTGGGAGGACCGCTGGGCCGTCGACGACGTGTGGCTGGCGACCGTCGACCGGCTGAAGTCCTCCGGCATGGTGGAGGCCGTCGGCATCAGCATCAACCGGTGGGAGCCCTGGAACGGCGTCGAGGCCGTCAAGTCCGGGCTGATCGACAGCGTGCAGGTCATCTACAACATCTTCGACCAGGCGCCGGAGGACGAGCTCTTCCCGGCCTGCCGGGCCAACGACGTCGCCGTCATCGCCCGGGTCCCGTTCGACGAGGGCTCGCTCACCGGCACCCTGACGAAGGACACGACCTGGCCCGAGGGCGACTGGCGGGCCAGCTACTTCGTGCCGGAGAACCTCGCGGCCAGCGTCGAGCGGGCCGACCGGCTCAAGGACCTGCTGCCCGAGGGCGTGTCACTGCCCGAACTCGCGCTGCGCTTCATCCTCGGCAGCGACGACGTCCACACCGTGATCCCGGGGATGCGCCGCGAGCGCCACGTGCGGGCGAACGCGGCCGCCGCCGAGGCGGGCGCGCTGGAACAGGACCTGGTCGATCGGCTGCGCGCCCATCGCTGGGACCGCGAGCCCACGGAGTGGTCGCAGTGAACGAACCCAAGGTCCTGGCGCTGTGGAGCGCGCCGCGCTGCATGTCCACCGCGTTCCTGCGGATGATGGTGCAGCGCGGCGACTTCCAGGTCATCCACGAGCCGTTCTCCGACCTCGCGGCGCAGGGCGAGTACCACGTCGCCGGGCAGCGGGTCACCACCGGCGAGGATCTGCTCGGCGCCATGCTGGCGCTCGCCGCGGACGGCCCGGTGTTCTTCAAGGACACGACCGAGTACCGGCACGCGGGCCGGTTCGCGGCCGACCACCGGCTCTTCGAGCAGGTGGAGCACACCTTCATCATCCGGGACCCCCGGCGGGTCGTGGAGTCGCACTACGCGATGAACCCGCAGGTGACGCTGCCCGAGATCGGGTTCGAGTACCTGCACGAGATATTCGAGCTCGTATCGCAGCGCACCGGGACGACCCCGGTGATCGTCGACGCGGACGAGCTCGTCCGCCGGCCCCGCGACACCGTCGCAGCCTACTGCCGCGCGGTCGGCATCCCGTTCGCCGAGCAGGCCATGGCCTGGGAGTCCGGCGAGCGCACCGAGTGGAGCCGGACCAGCGGCTGGCACCAGGACGTCGCCAGGAGCACGACGTTCCAGGCCAGCGATTCGGCGTACGAGACGCGGATCGACAACAACGCGACCCTCGCCGAGTACTACCGGTACCACCTCCCTTACTACGAACGCCTGCGCGATTTCGCCCTAAGGACCTAGTGCCGATGACGACAACTCCTGTGGCCCGGCAGACGCTCGCGGTGGACCCCAACGGTCTGCGCGCCGAGTATCCGCCGGAGGCCACGACGATCCATCTGATCGAGCGTCAGGCTCGCGAGCACCCGGACGTCGTGGCGGTGACCCATCACACCGGCTCGCTGACCTACAGCGAGCTCGACGGCAAGGCCAACGCGCTCGCCGCGCTGCTGCTGGAGAGCGGCGCCGGACGCGGCGACCTGCTCCCGATGCTGGTCGACGGCGGCGCGGAGCTCCCGATCACACTGCTGGCCGCCATGAAGGCCGGCATCGTGTTCATCCCGTTCGACCCCGCCTGGCCGCCCGAGCGGATCAACCGCCTCGTCCGGGAGCTCGGCGCCACGATCGCGGTGGCGTCGTCGACGGCCGGCGCGCTGCCCGACGCCGTGCGGACCGTCGTGTTCAACGCCGCCGACCTGCCGATCGCGGCGCGCCTGGACACCGACCGCCCGGTCCGTGAAGACCTCGCGTACGGCTTCTTCACTTCCGGCACCACCGGAACTCCGAAGTGCACCCTCAACGTGCACCGGGGTCTGCTCAACCGGCTGACTTACATGACCCGGCGCTTCGGCGAGCGCCACGTCTCGCTGCAGAACAGCAGGTCCACCTTCGACTCCTCGCTGTGGCAGCTGCTGTGGCCGCTGACCACGGGCGGCCGGGTCGTCATGCCGCACCGCGACGGGCCGCTCGACCTGGAGCGCACCGTCGAGCAGATCTCCGGCAACGGCGTGACCGTGACCGACTTCGTCCCGTCGATCTTCGCAGTGCTCGTCGACATCCTGGCCGCGGACCCGGAGCGGGCCGCCTCCATCAGCGGCCTGCGCCACCTGCTGCTCGGCGGCGAGGCCATCAACGCCGACGCCGTGCGCCGCTTCCACGAGCTGCTGCCGCACGTCGGCATCACCAACACCTACGGGCCGACCGAGGCCTCCATCGGCAGCGTGTTCCACGCCGTCGGCGGGGACGACGGCGAGGAGATCGAGATCCCGCTGGGCCGCCCGATCGACAACACCTCGGTCGTGGTCGTCGGCGCCGGACTCGAGCGGCTCGGCCCCGGCGAGACCGGCGAGCTGCTCATCGGCGGCGACTGCGTGGGCCGCGGCTACCTCAACGATCCGGAGCGCACGAGCGCGTCGTTCATCGCGAACCCGTTCCCGGACGTGCCGGGCGACCGGCTGTACCGCACCGGCGACCTGGGCCGGTACCGCGAGGACGGCCTGCTGTGCTTCGTCGGCCGGCGCGACGACCAGATCAAGATCCGCGGCGTGCGGATCGAGCCGGCCGAAGTGGAGCGCGGGCTGCTGGACCTGACCGGCGTGCGGGACGTCCGCGTCCTCGTGCACGGCCAGGACGACCATGCGCTGCTGGTCGCGATGGTCGTCGCCGCGGACGACTTCGACACCCACGCCGCCTGGTCGCAGGCCAAGCAGTTGATGCCGGCCGAGCTGGTGCCGGACCGGTTCGTACCCATCGCGGCGATGCCGCTCAACGCCAACGGCAAGGCGGACCGCTCCGCGCTGGTCCGGCTCTTCGAGGACATCGCCGGGGACACGCCCGAGGCCGAGCCGCTGGACGGGACCGAGCGGGAGCTGCAGGAGATCTGGAGCACGGTGCTGGCGGGCCGGCTGGTGGGCCCGGACGAGAGCTTCTTCGAGATCGGCGGCACCTCGCTCTCGGCGCACCAGCTGTCGATCGCCATCCAGCGCCGGTTCGGCGGCCACTTCTCGGTGCGCGACGCCGTGCGCGCGCCGACGATCCGCGATCAGGCTCGGCTTCTCGCCGGCGGCGGCGTGCCCGGCGCCCAGGACGGCGAGTCGACGCTGGCACAGATGCGCGCCGACGCGCAGCTGCCGTCCTGGTTCCCGCAGACCGTCTCCCCGGCGGCCCGCGTGCCCGGACACGTCTTCCTCACCGGCGCCACCGGCTTCGTGGGCTGCCACCTGCTCGACGAGCTTCTGGCCACCACCGATGTCGAGGTCACCTGCCTCGTCCGAGGGGCCAACGACACAGACGCGCGGGAACGGCTCGACGCTCAGGCCCGCCGTTACGGGCTTGCGACCGTGGCCGGCTCCCCCCGGGTCACCGTACTGGCCGGCGATCTGGCAGCGGTGCGGTTCGGCCTGTCCACGGCGGAGTTCGATCGCCTCGCGGAGAGCATCGACGCGATCGTCCACGTGGGCGCGGAGGTGAACCTCCTGCAGACCTATGACCGCTTGCGTGCGGCGAACGTGCTCGGCACGTGCGAGGTTCTGCGGCTCGCCGTCACCGACCGGGTCAAGGCCCTGCATCACGTCTCCACGCTGGGGATCCTGCCGCGCGACCGTCCGTCGCTCGACGAGGGCTTCATCCCCCCGGAGGGCGACGTGCCCGCCGACGGGTACAGCCAGACCAAGTGGGTGGCCGAGACGCTCGTGCGCTGCGCCGCGGCGCGGGGCCTGCCGGTCGGCGTATACCGGCTCGGCGACGTCATGCCGAGTTCCCGCACGGGAGCGGCCAGCGGGACCGGCAGCCTGGCCGAATACGTGCTGCAGTCCTGCGTCGAGCTCGGGCTCTGCTTCTCCACCGGCGTCGTCAGCGACTTCACCCCGGTCGACGACGTCTGCCGGTTCCTGGCCGCCGCGGTGACCACGGGAGAGGCGAGCGGCTGCTTCCACGTCGTGGGGACCGAGCCGGTCCGGCTGGACGACATCGTCGACCACGTCGAGCGGGTCTTCGAGCTCGAGCGGGTCGACTTCGACCAGTTCGTGCGCACGGCCGCCGAGCGCTCGGCGCAAAAGCAGGCGAGCCGGTCGGTCTCCTCGCTGCTGGCCATCCTGCACGACAACAGCAGCTTCTCGGCGAAGCTCGGGAACGTGTACGGCGGCGGTTTCCGGGAGCGCTGCTGCGGGCTGTCAGCCAGGACGAACGTGCGCTGGGAGCCCCCGGGCCGCGGAACCGTCGACCGGTACGCGCAGGCCCTCGCCCGCGGGTGAGCCAAGGCCCCAACTACGACCGGCCACACCCCGATGACGCGCGGCCACCGTCTGATCATTCGCACTCGTCACACACTGCGATGATCGACGGTGGCCGCGCGTTCTACACCCGGACGAGCCCTACACGTCCTCGAGGATTTCCGCGAACGCGATGATCACGCCTCCGGTGGCCTGCTTGAGAGTGGCGCCGACCAGGGGACCCGCCTCCGCGGCAGCGGCGCTGGCCGAGGCGTAGTCGGTGAAGTACAGGTCCAGGAGCCGGTACGCCGGGGTCGCGCTGCCGTCCTCCTTGGGCCAGACCTTCGACGCCTGCAGCCGGGTCAGACCGGGGAGCTTGCGCGCCAGCTCGAGCTGCTCGGAGTAGGCCGCCTCGAAGGCGTCCGGGTCGTCCGGGTTGGAATATACGAAGGTGATCTTTGTCGGGTTGCCTTGCTGAGCCATGGACGGCCTCCTGGTTTATAGTCTCGGTTGACACGGACGAGCGAGCCCGAACCCGGGCGCGCGCGGCGTGGTTCTGAATTCCTTACGATTGGTGGTCCCACTCACCGCTTGCCGATCGTAGTCAGAGGAATAGGCAGCGACCATGACCGTTCCGCCGGGAAACCTTGCCGATCGTCCAGCGACGCCGGCCGACCCAGTACTCGAAGACGCCGCGTTAGGACTCGACCCAGAGAGCCGATCGCACGACCTGCTCTCCGAGCTGCTCCAGCGAGTCCGCCTGAGCGGAGAGCGGATCGTCGCGTACGCCCCGCAGCAGGCCTTCTCGATCGGTTTCGCCGATCTCGGCAGCCTGCACATCATCGAAGAGGGCGAACTCGACCTCCAGATCGACGGCGACCCGGACGTCGAGCACCTGAGCCGAGGCGACGTCGTCCTGCTCCCACGCGGCGACGCGCACCACATCAGCGGCACCGGCAAGCGCGACGCACCGGAGCCCGAACGAACACGCTGGCTCTGCGGGACGTTCAGGATCGGCGACCCGCAGGCGAGCCACCTGCTCGGGAGCCTCCCGCCCGTGATCATCCTGCGCGGCGCCCTCGGCCCGGCGCTAGAAGGGCTCGAAGTAGCCCGCAGGATGCTGGTATTCGAGATGCAGTCGCCCTCCCAGGGTTCGGCGGTGATGGTCGCCCGGATCCTCGACCTGATCTTCATCCAGATCCTGCGCGCCTGGGCCGCCGGCGCAGACGCCGAGCCGAACTGGCTGGCCGGCGCCTTCGACCCGCAGATCGGCCTGGCCCTGAGCGCAATCCACCGCGACCCCGGCCACGACTGGACGGTCGAGGAACTGGCCCGAGCGTGCAGCCTCTCCCGCTCAGCATTCGCCGCACGGTTCGCCGACCGCGTAGGCAAGCCGCCAGCCACTTACCTCGCGCATGTACGTCTCGACGCTGCCACCGCCCTACTGCGCGACACATCTCTGTCGGTCACATTCATCGCGCAGAAAATCGGCTACACGTCAGAGGCCGCATTCAGCCGCGCATTCAAAAACCTCTACGGCACGCCCCCGGCCCGCTGGCGACGAGACATACGACGCCGATAAGACCGCTGGAACGCAGCCTTCTAACAAAACTCAACCGCGCACTTTCCACGACGCTGGAACTCGACCACGGCAGTGCGTTCGCTGGAACTTGGCTGTGGCTGCGGGGGTTGCTTGGCCACTCGGGCACAGCGCAAGACGACCGCGGTAACCGGTCCATGGTGATCCGTCGCGTGACCCGAAGTAGCCCAGCCTGCATCGTCGCGGC
>DASYAE010000272.1:0-64598 GCA_036501535.1 Actinocrinis sp.
CGGGATCAGCCGGCGCAGGTCGTCGGGGCCGTAGTCCTCGGCCAGCAGGCCGGTCGCGATGAAAAAGGCCTGCCCGGCCTCGGGCAGCAGCTCCAGCAGCTCGGCGTCGGTGAGCTCGTCCCACGCGGGCTGGCCGAGGGCGCGCCGGGAGTTGGCGCTGATGTCGGTGATCACGACGCCCGGCATGGCCAGGACGACCCGGACCTGCGGCGCATTGGAGCGCAGGTCCTCGACGAGCGCCTCGGTGAAGCCCTTGATGGCGAACTGCGACGTGCTGTAGGCGCTGATCGGCGAGCCGGCCCCGGCCGTGGCCCAGAAGCCCGACACGCTGCCGACGTTCACCAGGACGCCGTCGCCGCTCGCGACGAGCAGCGGCAGGAAAGTGCGGGCACAGAGATACACGCCGCGCCAGTTGTTGTCGAAGGTGCGCTCCCACTCCTGCCGGGAGTCCTTGACGAAGCTGGCGCCGCCGACGATGCCGGCGTTGCCGAACACCAGGTCCACGTAATCGGCGGCGTGCTGTTCGAGCAGCTCGTCGCGGAACCGCAGCAGCTGCGGCTCGTCGGAGACGTCGCACTGATGCCCGGTGACCGCCGTGCCGGGCGGGGCGCACGCCCACGCCGCGGCCGCGGTCACCGCGACGGAGTCCGGATTCAGGTCGCACGCCGCGACCGAGCAGCCCTGCGCAGCCAGCCGGCGGACGAGCTCGCGGCCTATGCCCGAGCCGCCGCCGGTCACCACCGCGAGCTTGCCGGCGAACGAATCCATGGCTCCGTCCCTCTCTGCCGTACCCCTGCTTGCCAACGCTGCCTGTCGATCACACTGCCTGTCGATCAACACTGTGCCGATCAACACTGTGTCGATCAACGGTGCCGGTCAACCCTCCACGGCGCCTGCAGCTCCACGACCCGCCGGGCCGCGTAGTTCATGTCCTGGACGGTGAAGCGGATCCGGTACCACACGCTCCGGAGCCGCCCGGGCTTGGTCCAGCGGGCCGGGTCTGTCATCGTGGCCTGAGTTCCCCGGCTGGTCGACTGTACGGACATCGCCTTGTCCTGTCTGCTCGGAACCGGCCGCTCCTGCGGCCCTCAGCCACAGGTTCGCCCTCCCGGCCGGTGCCGCGGCAGGGGTCGTTCCACCCCTCTTGCCGGGCGGCGGCGGACGGGGTGGAACCACCCACACCGCCGCGTCAGACCAGGCCGGCACTGAGGGCGAGGCGGGTGAGGTCGGCGCGGCGCCGACATCCGGTCTTGTTGCGGATGCGGTCCAGGTGCGAGCTGACTGTGCGTACGCTGATATACAGCTGCCCGGCGATCTGCGCGTCGGTGTGCCCCCGGGCGACCAGGGTGACCAGCTCCCGTTCCCGGGGGCTGAGCGCTTCCAGGCCCGGCGCAGCGACCGGCGGCTGCGGGCCCGCGGCGGTCAGCATGAGTACGTACTCGACCGCGGTAGGCAGGCTCATCGCCGTGCCGCGTTCCTCAGCGGCCTGCGTCCGGGCCGGTCCGAGCGCCTTGCGGGCTTCGCGCAGGGGCTGCTGCCGCTGGAACCAGCCCTCGGGCAGCTCCGGATCGGACGGCGTCGTGAACCCCTCGCGCCCCAGCGCAACCACCGCGGCCCATACCGTGACTGCGTCGGCGGGGCGCCCGGTCCAGGCGCACAGGTATCCGCAGCAGTCCAGATCCTCGATCACCTTGCGGTGCATGCCGGCCCTCAGCGCCACCTGGAGCGCTTCCCGCAGGTGCGAGGCGGCGTCCGCGAAACGGCTGGAGATCAGGTCCAGGACCACCGTCTTCTCCATCAGGTTCCCCTGGCTCCACAGGTCGCCCGCCTCTCGCGCGCTGGCCAGCCCGGCGGCGCACGTCCGCTCGGCCGCGGCCACGTCGCCGACCTCGATCAGCACGGTCGTCAGGACGTGGTCGCACACCCTGGCCACCGCGCCGAACAGGTCGCCCGACATGCTCTCCGCCCGCCTGGCCAGCTGCACGGCGCCGTCGCGGTCGCCGCCGACGCAGGCGACCAGGCTGAGGACGCCCAGGGCCAGCGCCTCCGAGACCTGCAGGCCGCTCTCCCGGGCCAGGGCCAGGGACCGGCGGGCGTCGCCGGCCGCGTCGGCGATCCGCCCCATGCCGAGCAGCGTCGCCGACCGGTCGCCCAGGCACCTGGCCAGCAGCGGGACCGGTCCGCGCTCCTCGATGGCATCGCAGACCACGGTGAAGTGCCGCAGCGCCGCGGCCGGATCGGCCGAATCCAGCGACGCCCGGCCGAGCCAGATGTGCGCGCTGCACCACGGCTCGCTTCCCTCGGCGGCGCGGTCGGCGGCCGCGCGCAGCACCGGCACCTGGCCGGTGAGCCGGCCGCGGATCTGCCACCACCACGCCAGCGCGGCCACCAGCCTCGGCGCCACGTCTGCGTCAAGGTTCTGATCAGGGGCCAGGGCCCAGTCCAGCACCTGGCGCATGGTGGCGTCCTCGGCGTCCAGCCACCGGGCCGCGGCCACCTCGTCGGCGCCGTCCTTCAGCTCCGACCAGGCGTTCTCAGCCACCCCCAGCGCGTAATCGGCCACTGCGGCCGCAACGGTGCCGCTTTCTGCGGCCTCGGCCAGCAGCCCCGCTCCGTAGGCCCGCAGCGTCTCCAGCATCACGTACCGGGACCGGCCGTCCGGGCCGACCCGCGGCGGGACCAGCAGCGAGCAGTCCACCAGGTGCAGCACCGCCGGCCCGGCGCCGGCCCCCGCGACCGCCTCGGCGCCCTCGAGCGTGAACGGCCCCGGGAACACCGAGACCGCCCGGAACACCTGCCGCTCCCGCTCGTCCAGCAGCCGGTAGCTCCACTCCACCGTGGCCGCCAGCGACCGCTGCCGGGCCGCCGCAAGCCGGTCCCCCGCCGCCAGCAGGGTGAACCGGTCGTCGATCCGGTCCAGCAGCTGCGCCACGCCCAGCGCCTCCACCCGCGCCGCCGCCAGCTCGATCGCCAGCGGCATCCCGTCCAGCCGCGCCACCAGCCCCGCCACCGCCGGCGCGGTCTGCGCATCCAGCACGAAGCGCGCGTCGGCCCGGCGGGCCCGGTCCGCGAACAGCGCCACCGCCTCCGACCCGTCACGGCTCGCCGGATCGCCCGGGTCGGGCAGCGTCAAGGGCGCCAGCCGGTACCGCGCCTCCCCCGCTATCTGCAGCGGCTCCCGGCTGGTGGCCAGGACCCGTACATCGTCGGCGCCGAGCAGCAGCCTGCCGCACAGCTCCGCCGCCGCGCCGATCACCTGCTCGCAGTTGTCCAGCACCAGCAGCAGCTGCCGCCGGGCCAGCGCGCGGGCCAGCGCGTCAGCCGGCGCCACCAAGGGCAGCTCCCTGATCCCCAGCGCCGCCGCCACCACGGCCGCCACCTGCGCCGGGTCCCGCACCGCCGCCAGCTCCGCCAGCCACACCCCGTCGGCGAACCGGCCGGCCGCCGCCCCGGCCACCTCGCCGGCCAGCCGCGTCTTCCCGACGCCCCCGGGCCCGGTCACCGTCACCAGCCGGCACTGCTCCAGAAGGCCGGCGACCTCGTCCACCGCTCCGGCGCGACCCACGAAACTGGTCAGCGCGGCCGGAAACCCATGCATGCGCTGACCGGATTCGTCGGCCGCACCGGCCGCCGCAGACCCCTCCACAGCGATCACCATAACCGCGCCCCGCCGCCGCGGGACAGCCCGTCAGGCCACCGACTCCGCGCGCCAGTCCCGGCTGGCCGGGTCCGGGGAGGTGAGCCAGGCGAAGACCTGCGGCAGCGCCTCGACCGCGCCGAAGTGGGCCAGCGAGGTCTCCACCGCGAGCGTCGCGGTCTCGATCTGCCCGGCCAGCCAGAGCGAGTGGCCGACCGGCGAGAAGATGTCCAGCGCGCCGTGCCACAGCAGGGTCGGCGCCTCGACCCGGCCGAGGTCGAAGCCCCACGGCCGGCAGAACGAGAAGAGGTCGTCGATCCAGCCGTCGCCGGAGTTCTTGAGCGCCTCGGCGAAGTTCTCCACCAGCATGGTGCGGATGGTGAACTCGCTGACCACCCGGCGGTCGCTGCGCGGCAGGCCCGGCTCGGCAAAGGGCACGTTCGCCGCCGGGTCGCTGCGGATCAGCTCGGCGCGCGGCGCGATCAGCTCGGCCACCGCCGCGAACCCCAGCTCGGCGGTGCGGTAGGCCTCGACGTTGCCTGGCGACATCCCGGCGTACCAGTCAAGGCCCTGCGCGGTGCGCGGGGCGAGGCCGACCAGGACCGCGGCCGCGCTGACCCGGTCCGGCAGCAGGGCGGCGCAGGCCAGCGCGTGCGGGCCGCCGCCGGAGCGGCCGACCACCGCGAAGTCCTCGATCTCCATGGCGTCGGCGATGGCCGCGACGTCGGCGGCGGCGTGTGCGACGGCGCGGCCGGGCAGCCGGTCGGAGTCCCCGTATCCGGGGCGGTCGTAGGAGATCAGCCTCATCCCGAGGCGGTGCAGCACCACGGCTCTGGGCCGGGGTCCGAGCCGGCAGCCGGGCGTGCCATGCAGCAGGAAGACCGGCCGGCCCCGCTTCGGGCCCCAGGCCTGCACGGCCAGCCCCCGGCCGTCGGACGCGCAGACCGTCAGTACGTTCATTCACACTCCCGGCGCCGTGCCGCCCCCGGCGCACCATGCTTCGGCATCAGACTCAATTCTTTCCTGGCGCCCCGCGCGCCAATCATGAAACGCGCAGCGTGCCGTCCAGGCGCAGATCGAGCGCCGTGTGCCGGCGGCCCGCCCCGGGGGTGCGCACCGCCTGCGCGAGGGCGCGCTCGGAGCCGACCAGCACCACGAGCTTCTTCGCGCGGGTGACACCGGTGTACAGCAGGTTGCGCTGCAGCATGGTCCAGGCCGACGTGGTCACCGGGATCACCACCGCCGGATACTCCGAGCCCTGCGAGCGGTGCACGGTGACCGCGTAAGCGTGCTGCAACTCGTCGAGCTCGGCGTAGTCGTACCCGATCTCCTCGTCCTCGTCGGTGCGCACGGTGAGCTTCTGGTTCACCGGGTCGATCCCGTCGACCACGCCGCCGGTTCCGTTGAAGATCCCGTTGTTGCCCTTGTCGTAGTTGTTGCGGATCTGGGTGACCTTGTCGCCGACCCGGAAGACCCGGCCGCCGAACCGGCGCTCGGGGGCGCCCTCCCGGTGCGGGGTCAGCGCCTGCTGCAGCAGGATATTGAGATTTCCGGCGCCGGCCGGGCCGCGGTGCATCGGGGCGAGCACCTGGATGTCGCGGCGCGCGTCGAAGCCGAAGCGGCGCGGGATGCGGGTGACCGCGAGCTCGACCACGAGCTTGGCGGCGGCCTCGCTGTCCTCCTCGGCGAAGAGGTGGAAGTCGGGGTAGCGGCCGATCAGCAGCGGCCGGCCGGAGTTGATCCGGTGCGCGTTGACCACCACGCCGGACTGCTGGGCCTGCCGGAAGACCTGGGTCAGCCGGACCCGCGGGACCGGCTCGGCGTCCAGCAGGTCGCGCAGCACCTCGCCGGCCCCGACGCTGGGCAGCTGGTCCACGTCGCCTACCAGCAGCAGGTGCGCGCCCGGCGCGACCGCCTTGGCCAGCTTGTTGGCCAGCAGCACGTCGAGCATGGAGGCCTCGTCCACGACCACGAGGTCTGCGTCGAGGGGGTGGTCGCGGTCGTAGGCCGCGTCGCCGCCGGGCTTGAGCTCCAGCAGCCGGTGCACGGTCGCCGCCTCGGCGCCGGTCAGCTCTGACAGCCGCTTGGCGGCCCGCCCGGTCGGCGCGGCCAGCACGACCTTGGCCCGCTTGGCCCGGGCCAGCTCGACGATGGAGCGCACGGTGAAGGACTTGCCGCAGCCGGGCCCGCCGGTGAGCACCGCGACCTTCTTCGTCAGCGCCAGCCGGACCGCGTCGCGCTGCTCGGCGGCCAGCTCGTTGCCGGTGCGCGCGGCCAGCCAGGCCAGGGCCCGCTCCCAGTCGACGCCCTGGAACGCCTCGAGCCGGTCCTCGCGGTGCTCGAGCAGCTTGAGCAGCTGGCCGGCCAGCGACGCCTCGGCGCGGTGGAACGGCACAAGGTAGACCGCCTCGGTGTCGGCCCACTCCCCCGGCAGCGTCTCGCACACCGCGCCCTCGTCCGCGATCAGCTGGTCCAGGCAGGTCGCGCACAGCGCCGCGTCGACGGCGAGGATCTTGACCGCCTCCTCGACCAGCTTCTCCCGCGGCAGGAAGCAGTTCCCGGCATCCGAGCCCTGCGACAGAGTGTACTGCAGCCCGGCCTTCACCCGCTCCGGCGAGTCGTGCGGGATGCCGACCGCGGTCGCGATGGCGTCGGCGGTCTTGAACCCGATCCCCCACACGTCCGCGGCCAGCTTGTACGGCTCGGTCTTCACTATGCCGATGGACTCGTCGCCGTACTTCTTGTAGATCCGCACCGCGATGGAGGTGGTCACCCCGACCGACTGCAGGAAGACCATCACCTCCTTGATGGCCTTCTGCTCGGTCCAGGCGTCGGCGATCAGCTTGGTGCGCTTGGGCCCGAGCGTGGGCACCTCGATCAGCCGGGCCGGGTCGGCCTCGATGACGTCGAGGGTGCCGGTGCCGAAGTGCTCGACGATCCGCTCGGCCAGCTTCGGGCCGATGCCCTTGATCAGCCCGGAGCCGAGGTAGCGCTGGATGCCCTGCACAGTGGCGGGCAGCACCGTGGTGTAGTTCTCTACCTGGAACTGGCGGCCGTACTGCGGATGCGAGCCCCAGCGCCCGCGCATCCGCAGCGACTCGCCGGGCTGCGCGCCGAGCAGCGCCCCGACCACGGTGAGCAGTTCGCCGCCGCCGCGGCCGGGATCGACGCGCGCGATGGTGTAGCCGGTCTCCTCGTTGGCGTAGGTGATGCGTTCGAGGACGCCTTCGAGGACGGCCAGATGGATCTGGAACTCCGGCGCCGCCTGCGCTTGCATGAACCCGACTCTAGCGGTCGGGTCGGACGGCCCGTGGTGTCTCGCGTGCGCGGACGTATAGTGAAGGCCGGCGGTTCACCGAAGCGGGCGGCTCAGGGAGTGTGGCGGCAATGGCGCCGACGGCCGGGGACCTCCTGGTCCCGATCATCGCACTGGCGGTGCTGGTCGTCAGTGGCCTGTGGGTCTACTCGGACGCCGCCTCCCATGCCGAGCGCGGCCGCCCCGTCTTCTTCTCCGCCGGCTCGCTCGAGATCAGATCGCCGGGCGTCTGGGCGATCGGCTCGCTGGTCCTGTGGGTCTTCTTCCTGCCGCTGTACCTGACGTGCCGTAAGAACGCCCGGTAGCGCCGGCCGCTCGACCGGGCCGGCCAGCCGGCTGGAGATCAGCAGCATGATGCGGGCCATGGTCAGCGCATCCGATCGGCGAGGGCGTCTCGCACGTCCTTGCTGGCCCGGAACATGCCCCGCACGGTGACCGACTCGAAGGCGTCCCGGGCCAGGTCGCCGGTGACGTCGGAGGCCAGGGACAGCAGGCCGACGATAGAGACGGCCAGCTTGCCCCCGTCCCGGATGCGCGCCTCGAGGTCGCGGCGGTTGTAGTGCAGCACGCCGACCGTCATCTGCTTGCGTGTGATCGTCTGGCCCATCTCTCCCTCGTGCCGCTCGAGCTGGCCGCGGATCGCGGTGCGGATGAAGTCGGTGCGGCCCGCGTAGAAGCCCTCGTCGACCAGCAGGTCGATCTTGCCGAGGTCCACCGCGCCGACGTTGATGGTGATCTTCTCCGACTCCATACCCCGCCCCTCCTCAGGCCATCTGGATACCATCCGTGTGGATGGTAGTGAGAATGTAACGCGGTCTCAGACCCAAGGCAAGGGAACGCCGACAGCCGCCGGCGCGGGATGAAGGGTTATGAGCTCAGGTCGTAGAGCGTGACGCCGTCGACCGTGGTCGCCTTGTAGTGTGCCTCGACCCAGGACTCGATCTGCCCCGCGTCCCCGTTGGAGCCGCCGCCGGTGGAGCCGGCGATGTAGTAGTGGATCCTGCCCTCCTTCACGTACTGCTCGAACTCGGCGAGGCCCGGCGACGGGTCGGTGCCGTTGAAGCCGCCGATCGACATCACCGGGTCGCCGGTGGCCAGCTGGTAGCCGGAGGCGTTGTTCGAGCCGGTCACCGCGGCGACCCAGGCGTACTTGCCGGCGTCCTTCTCCAGCAGCGCGGCGAGCTGGGAGCCGACCGAGGAGGAGTTCAGCAGGCCGCCGATGCCGCCGCCGATGCCGCTGCCCGGAGTCGTCGAACCGGAGCCGCCGGGCGGGGCGCCCGCCTGGCCGAGACCTCCGGTGCCGCCGGAGCCGATGCCGGGGAATCCGCGGCCGCCACCAATGCCGCTGCCTCCACCAGGGCCGCCGCCCGCGAAGCCTCCGCCTGCGAATCCCGCGGTCGAGGACGGGCCGGCGGTCGGGATGGCGCCGGTGTGCGCGCTGTCCACCGTGTCGAGCGTGTAGGCGGCCGGGCCGAGCAGCACCGCGACCAGGCCGATCCCCGCCGCCCAGCCGGCCACCCGGGGCGCCGCGTCGGCCGCGGCCAGGATCATCGCCGCGGCTCCGATCCCTGCGATGACCACCGCATAGCGCAGCCACGGCAGGTAGGCCGAGTCCCGGTCCAGCAGGATCGCGGACCAGATCGCGCCGACCGCCAGAGCGAATGCGAGCGCTGACGCGGCTTTCATGTCCGCCCTGCGCCGCCACAGGATCGCCGACCCGATGCCGACCAGCGCGCCGATCGCCGGGGCCAGCGCGACCGTGTAGTACTGATGGAAGATGCCTGCCATGTAGGAGAACACGGCGCCGGTCACCAGAAGCCAGCCGCCCCACAGCAGCAGCGCGGCGCGCTCGGGGTCCGCGCGGCGCGCCCGGCGGGTCGCCCACAGGCCCGTGGCCAGCAGGACCAGCGCGGACGGCAGCAGCCAGGAGACCTGCGCGCCGACCTCGCTGCCGAACATGCGGTAGAGGCCGGTCGCGCCCCAATTGCCGCCGGCCGCGCCGCCGCCCCCGCCGACCGAGCCGCTCTCGTCGCCGCTGAGCCGGCCGAAGCCGTTGTAGCCGAAGGTGAGCGACAGGAAGCTGTCGTCCTGCGAGCCGCCGACGTACGGCCGGTCGGCGGCCGGGACCAGCTGCACGACGGCGACCCACCAGCCACCGGCCGCGACCATCGCCGCCGCGGCGATCAGGGTCTGCTTGATCCGGCGGCGCAGCGCGGTCGGCGCGGTGAGCAGGTAGACCAGCGCGAAAGCGGGCAGCACCAGGAACGCCTGGAGGGTCTTGGCCAGGAACGCGAAGCCGATGCACACGCCGGCCAGCGCGAGCCAGCAGGTGCCCGCCCGCTCCTGCGCCCGTTCCAGGGCCCGCACGACGCAGTACGCACCGATGGTCATCAGCAGCGTGAGCAGCGCGTCCGGGTTGTCGTACCGGAACATCAGCGCGGCCACTGGGGTCAGCGCGAGCACGGCCCCTGCGATGAGCCCGGCGCCGTAGCCCGAGGTGCGCCGCACGGCCGCGTAGAGGAATCCGACTGCTGCGACGCCCTCGAGCGCCTGCGGCGCGAGGATCGCGAACGAGTTCACGCCGAAGACCCGCGCCGAGACCTCCATGATCCACAGCGAGGCCGGGGGCTTGTCCACGGTGATGAAGTTCGAGGCGTCGGAGGAGCCGTAGAAGAACGCCTCCCAGCTCCTCGTCCCGGCCTGCACCGCGGCGGCATAGAAGGAGTTCCCCCACCCTGACGCCGTCAGGTTCCAGAGGTAGAGCGCTGCGGTGCCGCCGAGCAGCGCCAGCACCGCTTTGCGCACCCACGCGGGATCGTCGGGGCGGCCGCGCCAGAACCGGGCCGGCGCCCGCCTCATCCGGCCCGGCCGGCCCGGCGGGCGGTCGCCGGAGGCCGCGGGCCCGGAGCGGGCGCGCCACTCCGGACTCGCGTCGGGGTTCGGGCCCTCATACAGCGTCGGCGTCGTGGTCATGTGTCCCACGCTCCGGCAGGGCGATGAGCCGTTCATGAGAGCCGCATTGAATCGCGCTACGAACCTGCCCGCCGCGCGCGCCGGCTGGGCAGCGACAGCACGGTGAGCGCCACCGCGAGCAGCGCCAGGCCGATCCAGCCGACCGGCGTCAGCACCTCTCCGCGCACGGTGATGCCGAGCAGCGCGCCGACCGCACCCTCGCTGAGCGTGACGGTCGTCGCCACCGCGGCGGTCGTGTGCCGCAGGGCCCCGCCGAAGACGGTATAGCAGCCGTAGTTGGTGACCACGCCGAGGTACAGCACGACGCCGGCGCCGCGCAGGCCGAACACCCACGAGACCCCGGTGACCGCGAGGATCGGGACGGCGATCAGCGCGGCGCCGCCGAACATCGCTCCCATCACGTCGCGAGAGGCGTGGCCCGCAGCGATGAGCCGGCCGGCGATGATCGACGTCGACGCGTAGGCGAGGCCCGGCACCAGCGCCAGCACGACGCCGAGCGCCCGGTCAGCGCCGGCCTGCGCGCTGTGCTGGGAGCCGCCGTTCGCGGCCTGCGCGGCGCCGACGATCACCAGCGCGCAGCCGACGACCGCGATCGGCGCGCAGCGGATCCAGCGCGCGGGCAACGGTTTGCGCTCGACCCAGCGGGAGATCGCCCCGGCGAACAGCGGCGCGCTGCCGAGGGTCAAAACCGTGGCGGGCGCGACGCCGAGCAGCCGCACCGCGGGGAAGAAGGCCTGATGGTAGGCCAGGATCGTGACCGCGCCGGAGGCCAGCAGCGGCCTGGTGCGCCGGTCGCGGGTGGCCAGCAAGCGCCGGATGCCGGCCGGGTCGGCCCGCAGCGCGGTCAGGAACATCAGGCTGCCGCCGAGCAGAGCGGCCGCGGCGCCGAGCGCGCTGGTCGGGGCGGCGGCCGGGGCGAGGTCGGAGACCAGGCCGATGGCGCCCCACAGCACGGAGACCAGCAGGATGGGCAGGATGCCGCGGCGGAACTGGGCGCCGTCGGCGGAGGGTGAGGCGGCCGATGCGGCCGGCGCGGCGGCCGGGGCGGGCCGCGACGGCGTCGATCGAGAGGCTGATTGAGAAGTCTGAGAAACCATGGGGAAGCGCCTTCAACGGAGGTCCGGAAAGAGGGATCCGTCTACGGGCGCGTATGCGCGCGGCGAGACGCCGCTGGACCGGTCGGAGCGCAGAGCCCGACCGGAAAGCCGCCATGTGGCGGACCGCTCGAAGCGGGTCCGCCCGCGCCCGTCAGGCGCGGACCGGCGGCGAGAGCGCGATGCGGCTCTCGGAGTGCATGGCACGGTGCATGCCTCGGAGACTAGCAGCGCCGCCCGGTGCGTGAAACCGACTTAAGAGCAGCAGACGGACGCCGTTCCCGCGGACCACGCATCGGATCCGCAGGAACGGCGCTCCCGTTCCCATCGATTCAGCGAATCTCAAGGATGCGCCTGTCGCCAGGCACAGATCCCCGTCTTACCCGGCGATTGGCAGGTGCGGGGTTGACGTTTCACAGCCACCAGCCACCGGAGGGATGGTCTTATGGTCGGCTCCACGTCCGTTTCTCGTCTCCGAGCCACTCCCGGCGACGGCCGCTGCCAGGGCGGCGAGGTTGCGCGCAGCGTTGTGGTCCCGATCCAGGACCAAGCCGCACGCGGTGCAGGCGAAGGTGCGTTCAGACAGGCGCAGTTTGGCTTTCACCACGCCGCAGTCAGAACACGTCTTACTCGAAGGGAACCAACGGTCCGCCAACATCAGCCGGCCGCAGTTCCACTCGGTCTTGTAGGTCAGTTGGCGGCGAATTTCACCGAACCCGGCGTCCTGGATCTGCCGGGCCAGCTTTCGGTTGCGCAGCATCCCGGCGACGAACAGATCCTCCAATACCACCGTGCCGTACTCACGGGCGAGATGTGTGGTCAGCTTGTGCAACCCATCCCGACGCCGATTCGCCACCCGGTGATGGACCTTGTTGCGCGCCGCGTTAGCCCGCAACCACCGACGCGACGGCGCGTGCCCGGTGCGCCGGTCCGGGCCCTGGCGGCGGGAGACGGTGCGGGACGCGCGGGCGAGCTTGCGGCGCGCAGCATCATAATGCCGCGGGTTGGCGATGATGCTGCCGTCGGAGAGCACGGCCAGGGCCTTGATGCCTAGGTCCACACCGATTACCGCGCCCGGACGGCGCGGTGTCGATTCCGGTCTCTGTGCCTCGACGGTGAACGCGACGAACCAGCGCCCTGCTACTCCCTAAGAGGTTGGACAACGATACCCAGCCCTCTTCCACTGGCCGGCCGGCTCAGCTCGGATCGCCGACCTGCCCGAGGTAGAGCACCTGACCGGAGACCGTGTCCCGGATCAGGTAGACGAACGGGTGGTCGGCGTCGAAGGCCACCGACCGCGGCAGCGACACGGCCCCGACGCCGGCTTCACCCCCGGCCGCCGCAGCGGCGACCGTGCCCTGCTCGTTGACCTGGATATAAGCCTTCTGCAACACGTCCGCCAGCTGCATCTGCTCGGCGTCCTTGGCGAACAGGCCGCTGAGATCCGCGCCCTGGCCGAACACCGCCGTGGCGCCGAGCTGCTCGAGCCGCGCGTTCAGCGAGTCCTCGGTGGAGGTCAGGGTGAAGCGCGGCAGCGACAGCGTCACCTGCTGCTTGCTCAGCGCCTTGATGATCCCGTTGAACTCGGCTCCGGTCAGCTCCGTGCGCAGCGCGGCGAGCGAGCCGCGCGCGGTGGAGGTCGGCAGGACGACGTCCATGGCGAGCCTGCCGGCCTGGCCGTACGGCAGCTCGACCGCCTGCCAGCCCGGGCCCTCGGCGTAGCCGAACCCGCTGGTCTGGTGCATCATCTGGGCCTGCACCCTGGTCCCGGAGGACGTGGTGAAGGGCGCTGCGGCGGTGCTGCCCGAATCGAAGGCCTCGGACCACGGGGCCTTGAAATAGGACGCGGCGGTCAGCACCAGCCGGGTCTGGCTCGTGATGGTGCCGGCCGGGAACAGCTGCGGGACGAGCCCCTGAGTCTCCTGCGAGACCTCCTGGTTGATCGCGTTCGTGGCGGTGGCCGGGGCGCCCTTGAAGTCCGTCTGCCAGACCCCGGAGTCGAAGGCCCCGGCCAGGATGTTCAGGTAGGCGGTCTGCGGGCTCAGGCCCTGTTGGGTCCAGACGCCGGCCGCCTCGGTCAGGGTCTCGCCGTCCGCGGCGGCGCGGGAGAGCGACGCGGCCTCGACCCGGCCGAGCGCGTAAGCAGCCTGAGCCGGGTCGAGGCCCGGGTAGCCGAGCACCGAGGCGAGCTGGCTCTCGGTGTCGCCCGCCGTCCCGGGGAGCAGCATGGTGAGCACCTCGTCCAGCGTCTGCGGCGAGACCACCAGATTCCCGTCGCCGGAGCCGAGCTCGCGGTAGAGGGCCAGGCCGGAGGAGTTCAGCCCGGCGACCGCCTCGGCCTGCGCGGCCGGGTCGGCCGCGGGCACGCCGGCCGCCTTGACCGACGCGAAGTGCAGGCCGCCGACGGTCGTGGGCCCGGAGCTGCAACCGGCGGCGCAGGCCGCCGCGAATCCCAGTGCTGAGACGAGCGCCACGCCCCGCGCGCGGCCGCCTCCACGCCTCCGGCCCCCATTCGGACCACCCCTGATCAGGTACACCGCTCGAGCCTCCCGCCGCGCCGGTTCGGCGCCTCGCCCTCGTCGCCCTGGAAACACGCTCGCCACTTGGACGTGGCGGCGCGGCGTGCGTTCCCTGCGCAAGGTAACGATTCGTCATCCGACTGCGACTAGGGTCGGGATCATGCGCACCGACTTCGACCCGGCGGCGACCAGCCCCGCGGCGTTCTACCACCTGCTGACCGCCCTGGTCGTGCCGCGGCCGATCGCGTGGGTCTCCAGCCGCTCGGCCGCGGGCGTGGACAACCTGGCGCCGCACTCCTTCTTCACCGTGGCGAGTTCGGACCCGCCGATGCTCGCCTTCACGTCGGTCGGCCACAAGGACACGCTGCGCAATGTGCTCGCGACCGGCGAGTTCGTGGTCAACCTGGCCGTCGAGCCGCTGCTCACTGCGGTGAATGAGACGGCGACGGACTTCCCGCCGCAGGTCGGCGAGTTCGACGCGGTCGGGCTGCGGCGCGAGGCGAGCGCCCGGGTCGCGCCGTCGCGGGTGGCCGACTCCCCGGCCGCCTTCGAGTGCCGACTGCACGCGACGCTCGGGCTCGGCGCCGTCTCGACGATGGTCGTCGGGCGCGTCGTGTTCGCGGCGGTGGACGAGTCGGTGCTCGTGGATGGGCATCCGGAGGTCGGGCTGCTGCGGCCGCTGGCCCGGCTGGGCCGGGACGAGTGGTCGACCATCGGCGCGGTGTCGAGCGTGCGGCGGATCAAGTACAGCGCCTGGCAGTCGCGGGAGCTGGACGGCCCGCGGTAGCGCCGCGGCCGGGCAGCGGCGTAAGGATTCTGATCAGGTCTGCTCGGCGCGGGCGGCGACCCAGGCGCGCACCGTCTGCAGCCGCTGCTCGTAGTCGGCGCGGTCCGAATGCTCCCCGTAGGCGAACACGTCCATCGGGACCGGGCCGGATCTGGTGTCGAGCGTGACGGTGCGGCGCCGGCCCATGGTCATCGTGCCGGTGCCGAATCCGGTGATCTGGTCGCGCCCGATCCGGTACGTGGTCGACATGTTGCGAACGGTGATCATGTCGTCGATCGCGAGCACGGACACCCGCGCGAGGCGCCGCAGCGTCGCGCCGCCCGCGATGAACAGCACTGCCGGCAGCACGGCGCCCAGCACGCTGTGCGATGCCCCCGAGACGATGGGCACGACGGCCAGCGCGAGTGTGGCGGAGCACCAGACGGCGCCGAAGGCTGCGATGACCATGCGGGTGCGCTGCGGCAGGCGGACGGTGAAGCGCGAGGTGGGCACAGCGAAGACGATGCCGTGCCGCGCTGGCGGAGTAAAGTCCTGACCTCGCTGTGCTGCCGGGCCGGCGGTCGGGCCGGCGATCGGGTGCACCGCGTCGCCGAGTCGCCGCATGGCTATAGTGGCCGCCATGGCGGGGATCACTGGTGCGCTGGCCGGCGGCCGGTACCGGCTGATCGAGCTCGTCGGCCGCGGCGGCATGGGCCGGGTATGGCGCGGCCGCGACGAGATGCTGGACCGCGAGGTCGCGGTCAAGGAGATCCTGCTGCCCGAAGGCGTGCCGGACGACGAGCGCGAGCAGCTCGTCCAGCGCACCCTGCGCGAGGCGCGGGCGGCCGCGCGGCTGCGGCACCCGAGCATCGTCACCGTGCACGACGTGGTCCAGGACGGCGCCGTGCCGTGGATCGTGATGGAGTTCGTGCACGGCCCGTCGCTGTCCGCGGCGCTGCGGGCCGAGGGCCGGCTGGACTGGCGGCGGGTCGCCGCGATCGGCGCGGACCTGGCCGACGCCCTGGCGCACGCCCACGCGCTCGGCGTGGTGCACCGGGATCTGAAGCCCGACAACGTGCTGCTGGCCGAGCGCAACCCGGTCATCACCGACTTCGGCATCGCCCGGATCCTCGACGTGAACACGCAGTTGACCCGGCCGGGCGCGGCCATGGGCACGCCGCACTACATGTCGCCGGAGCAGCTGGAGGGCCACGCGATCGAAGCGCCGAGCGACCTGTGGTCGCTGGCCGCGACCCTCTACACCGTGGTCGAGGGCCGTCACCCGTTCGACGGACCCACGCTGACGGCGGTCTGCGCCGCGATCCTGACCCGGCCGGCGGAACCGCCCACGCACGCCGGTCCGCTGTCAGACATCTTCGACGCCATGCTGGCCAAGGCGCCGGCGGACCGGCCCACCGCCCAACAGGCGGCCGACCACCTCGCCGGCCTGGCCCGCGCGGCGCCGACGACTTCGATCCCGACGATGGCGCCGCCCGCCGCGCCCACTGCGCCCGCCCTGCCCGCTGTGCCCGCACTGCCTCCGGCCGCCGACACGCCCTCGCCGGCCGGCGACGCCGACCCGGTCCTCGCCCCCACCACCGCGATGCCGCGCGCCACCGCCGATCAGTACCTCGCGCCGCCGCCGACCGGGACCGGCACCTTCGGCCCGGAGCCGATCCGTCCGGTGCCCGAGCCGGTGTTCTCCACGGCCGCGCCCGACACGAGCGCTCGGGCATCGCGCCGAGGTCCCGGGCGCCGGACCGGAATCGCCGCGGCCGTCGTCGCGGTGGTAGCGGCCGCGGCGGTCGCCCTCGCCTTCTCGCTCAGCGGCAGCCCCGCGAGCAGTCATCCGGGCTCGAACGGCTCGGCGTCCCCGGTCGGCGGGCTCACCCCGGCCGGCCACGACGCGGCGGTGGCCTGGAGCAAATCAGGCACCGGCGACGTGGTCGGCACCTGGACCACGCAGAACAGCGTCGTCGTCGGCATGCCGGGCGGGCTGGCGGCCTACGGGATCGCCGACGGCAACCCGCTGTGGACGTGGTCCCCGAGCTCCGGCGACAGCCTCTGCGGCATGAGCCCGCAGCAGGTCGGCGGCGTCGGCGCAGTCACCTTCGGCACCACGGGCTCGGACTCCTGCCAGGACCTGCAGGCGATCAACCTGTCCACGGGCAGCCCCGAGTGGTCCGCGCCGACGAGCCTGACCGACTCCAAAGGCCACTCGTCCGACGCGCACGGCGGGCTGGTCGCGGTCTCCGACAAGACGATCGCCGCGACCTACGCCGGGTCCGGCGACGTGGCCGGAGTGGATCTGGACAGCGGCGCGGTCCGCTGGCACTCGAACGTCGCAGGGAACTGCGCCGTCGTGGCAACCACCGTGGTGGGCGACGAGGTCGACGCCGTCGAGAACTGCGGCAACGGCAATGGGAACGGCAGCGGATCCGCGGACAAGCTGCTGCAGTTCGGCGAGGACGCGAAGGGGGCCCACTCGACCGTCACGCTGCCCTCGTCCTGCGGCAGCGGCGCCGCGGTGGCGAGCGCGGGCAGCTACGCGTTGGTCTACTGCGAGACCTCCGGCGGCCAGCGCACCCTCGACGCGGTGGCACGCGGCTCGAGTTCGGTGGTGGCCGTGGGCATCTCCGGGATCGCCACCGGCGCGGCGCCGTGGACCCGGGTGCTGCAGAACGGCACGGCGGCCGCCGGCGGCCTCCTCTATCTCACGCTGCAGACCGGCGGCACGGACTCGGCCGTCGAGGCGGTGAGCCTCGCCTCCGGCAAGCCGCGGTGGACGCACTCGTTCGGCTCAGCCGACGAGGCCGGCGTGCTCGCCGCGACCTCGTCCGGCGTCCTGGTCGACGTCCGCTCGCGCGCCGACCCGAGCAGCGCCGAGTTCGCCACCCTCGCCGCGCAGACCGGCAGGCCCGGTGCCGGGACCGCGCTGACCGCGCCGGCCGCCGCCCGGCTCGCCCGGCCCGGCTCGCTCGAGTACCTCCAGCAGGGTTCTCATATCGCGCAGGCGAGCACCGGCCAGACGACCGGCGGCGGCACCTACGTCACCGTCTTCGACGACTGACCAGCGCGGCGCGGCTGACCGGCCGTCCCTTGACATCCCCCTGCCACACGGAACCGTCGCCTGTCGCGCCGTCAGACGATCAGCAGCTCGCCGACGTGCTCGGAGGCCGCGGCGCGCGCGTCGTCCGACAGGTCCGAGTCGCTGATCCAGGTGTCCACACTGGACAGCGGCGCGAACGCGGCCAGGCCGGTCACGCCCCACTTGCTGTGGTCGGCCAGGGCGACCACCCGGCGCGCGGCCCGGATCAGCGCCCGGTTCGTCTCCGCCTCGGCCAGGTTCGGCGTGGTGAGGCCGGCCTCGGCGGAGATGCCGTGGCAGCCGACGAACACCATGTCGAAGTTCAGCGACCGGATCGCCTGGTCCGCCACCGGCCCGACCAGGGCGTCCGAGGGGGTGCGCACGCCGCCGGTGAGCACCACGGTCGGCCCGTGCCGCCCGCCGGAGGAGCGCGGCTGGGCGAACAGCACGTCGGCGATGCGCATCGAGTTGGTGACCACGGTCAGGTCGGGCACCGCGGCCAGGTGCCGGGCCAGCGCATAGGTGGTGGTGCCGGCGGAGACCGCGACCGCGCCGCCGGGCCGCACCAGCCCCGCCGCGGCCTGCGCGATCGCCTCCTTGGCGGTGGTCTCCAGGCTGCGCTTGGCCTCGAAGCCGGGCTCGTGCGCGCTGGACTCGCCGATCGCCACCGCGCCGCCGTGCACCTTCTCCACCCGGCCGTCGCGGGCCAGCGCGTCGAGGTCGCGGCGCACCGTCATGTCGGAGACGCCGAAGCGGGCGACCAGATCGGTCACCCGCACCCCGCCGCGCATCCGGACCTCGGCGACGATCGCCGCGCGCCGCTGCTCGGCCAGCAGCCCGCGCCCCTCCTCCGGCTCAGCCTGCTGCATCACCGCTCCTCATCGCTCCGCTCGGCCCGGTCCGGCGGCCCCGGCCGCCGGATCCCGACATCGTCTGAACGACGAGAAGCCTATGCTCACGCACTGCGCGTCGCGAGCCACCCCACGATGTACCGCAGCGGCGCGGCGCGCCCGACCGGTTCCGCCGGCCGCGACCGGCGATCGGGACCGGCCGCCTGCCGGTCCGCCACCGCTCTCCCCCGATGTGTCGAGCGGTGACGGACCTCCCCGACGGCACCCGGCCCGCGGGCGCGGGCCACCTTCCATCGCGGCACGACCGGCCCCGGGCACGAAGGGCATCGGAGGCGGCCGATGTCCGCGCCCGGTCCCGTCACCGGAGCCCGCGAAGTCGGGTACTGAAAGTAAGGATGCCGCGCAACGCTTGCCGTACCGCTTGCCGTCGGCTTGCCAAAATGTCGAGTCCGCGGAAAGCCGCGTGCTCAAAGACCGTTCGCCACTCGAACGAGGGACGCCGGGTGCGGAATGCATCGCCGGCCACCGAAAAGCATAGAGAGTTTCGGACTTGTGTCGAGGCCTTCACACGAAATCCGTACCGACTCGCCGAGGCTCGACCCCGCGGCACCGCCTCCGATTCGCATGCCGGACCACTGCGACAGTACGCAGACGGCAAGCCGTCCGTCCACGGTCGCGCGGACGGACGGCTCGTCTTGCGGACCGGCCCGGCTCAGCCGCGCGAGGGGCTGCCGGCCAGGCCGAAGAACCTGATCGCCAGCTGGGCCCAGTCGGGATCGTCGAACCCGAGGTTGTGGCTCTCGCCGGCGACGCTGTAGGCGTCGACCTCGACCTGCCCGGCGCGGTTGACATACACCGAGTGCGTCCAGGTGGGCTGTGGGCTGTTCACGTACGCGAGGTGCGCGTGCAGGACGTTCGTCCATTGCGCGACCTCGCCGAGGAAGTTCGGATAGAAGAGGGTCGTGTCCGCGGTGCCGTGCCATAGCTGCATCCGCGGGCGCGGCCCGTGGTAGCCGGGGTCGGCGGTCCGGACGAGGTCTCCCCACTGCTGCGGCGTCATGCTGACGTCGCCGTTGGCGCATGAGCTGTTCCACAGCGAGCCGTCGGTGGTGGCGAAGCAGCCGAAGGCGACGCCGGACATCGCCGAGCCGGCGCGGAACACGTCGGGGTAGTCGCCGAGCAGGACGTTCGTCATCATCGCGCCGGACGAGATGCCGGTGGCGAACACCTGGTTGCGGTCGGCGTGCATGGTCCTCTCGACGTACCGCACCATCGACACGATCCCGACCGGGTCGCTGTCCCCGTCGTGGGTCAGCGCGCCGGGCGTGGAGACGTCGAAGCACACGAGGGACGTGCGCGTCACCGACGGATAGATGACGACGAAGCCGTATTCGTCGGCGAGGGAGGCGAACTCGGTCCCGCCGAAGAAGGCCGGGCCGGAGCCGCCGCAGTAGTGCAGCGCGACCACCACCGCCGGGTGGGGGCGCACGTGGTGCGGCACGTACAGGTACATCTGAAGGTTCGTCGGGTTGGGCCCGAAGTCCGTGATCTGCTGCAGCGTGGACGTGGGCGCGGGCAGACCGCCCGGCCCGGTTGCGCTCGCGGCGCTCGCCGGCGGCGCGGCCGCGAGCCCGCTCAGACACAGCGCGGCGCAGACGGCGAGCACCGCCCGGCCGGGCAGCGGGCGGCGCAGCGCGGAACGGCACAGCGCCCGGCCCGCCCCGCGGGCGCCTCGTATCAGAGGGCGAAGCATGGTCAACATCCCTTTCGGGGGAACGGTCGAGGGCAGAGTTTTCGAAATGTTTCGAAGAGTTCATGAAACATTTCTGGCGGGACGGTAGACCGACATCCCGGCGCGGTCAATCCCCGGTTTCCGGCCCGGCCGCGCCCGGTGCCCCGTCCCGCCGGTCCACCGGCACTACTGCGGCAGTGGACGACACGACCCTGAGACGCCGGAACACGCGCCCTGATGAAACTTTCCACCCGCGCACATACTGACCTGCACGGCAAGGCCGGTCGGCGGCGCCCGGCTGGCGAATTCGCGCTGATTCTTCGTACCGTGATACGGACCGGGTGGACCCATGCCACCCCCGCGAGAGGACGGATCAGGTGAAGCACGAAGAACGCGCCCAGACGGTCGGCCGCGGCCGGAAGGCCGCCCGGCGGACCGCCGTGGCCTGCGCGGTCGCCGCGCTCGGGCTGGCGCTCGGCCCGGTGGCCGCGCAGGCGGACACGACGATGAGCGCCACCGGGAGCGGCTGGGGCACCGACTGGGCCATGGCGATGACGAACGCGCAGAACGACGCCTACGGCAACCTCTGGGAGGACGCTCACGCACTCGGCCTGACCTGCGCGAACGTGACCTACGTGGACAACCTGTCCTACATCGTGCCCGGCGGGGGCGGCTACGTCTTCGACTCGACCGCGACCGGCGACTGCTCCTGACCGGCCGCGCCGCCGCCGCATGACACCGCTGGGGCCCGGATGCGCTCCGGGCCCCAGCGGCTTCGTGCTCTGAATCGGATCAGGTGCTTGACACTCCGGGCCGCAGCCCTAGCGCTGGATGGTGATCGTGTCGATCTCGGCGCCGTACTCGTTGACCGCGCGCAGCACCAGCTTCGGTGCGGCGCCGCGGCCGCCCGGCTCGACGTCGACGGCCAGCAGCGCGTAGCCCGTGTAGCGGACCCGCGACCAGGACACCGTCTCCGGCGTCTCGCCGCCGGACGGGTTGCGGTACCAGCTTGTGATCGACGAGTCGTTGTCGACGTCCCCGACGTAGCTGTCCGCGGCGGGGAAGGCGTACAGGCTCTCGCCCGAGCTTCCGGCCACGACGTACGTCGTGCCCTGGGTCGCCGAGTGGACCGTCGAGCCGGTCGGGGCGGCCACGCCGACCTTGCCGCCGCGCAGCGGGTCGTTGCGCTCGTAGACGTGGTTGTGGCCGTTGATCACGAGGTCGACCGAGTACTGGTCGAAGATCGGCGTCCAGGCGGCCCGCACGCCGCCGTCCGACGCGTGCGCGGTGGCCGTGCAGTACGCGCACTCGTGGAAGTACACGACGATGAAGTCGATGTTCCTGTCCGCGCGGAAGGCGGCCAGCTGGCGGGTCAGCCACGTGGTCTGCTTGCCGCCGCTGTAGTTGAAGTTGGCCGGGAACTCGTAGGTCACGTCGTTCGCGTCGAGCGCGATGAAGGCGACGCCGCCGTAGGTGAACGAGTAGTAGGCCTGGCCCTCGACCGGCAGGGCGAAGCGGTCGAAGATGCCGCCGTAGCCGTCCGGCGAGTACCAGGGCTCCATCTCGTGGTTGCCGACCACCGCCTGCCACGGCACGACCGAGGCGAACAGCTCGTTCTGCAGCAGGAACTGGTCCCAGATGCGCGGGTCGTAGGAGTCGGTCACCACGCCGCTGCCGCCGCTCTCGGCGTACGAGAGGTCGCCGGCGTGCAGGTGGAACGACGGGTTCTGCGACCGCACGAGGGCGCCGAGCGCCACCGCGTCGTAGGTGACGCCCTGGTCGCCGAACGCGGTGAACGTGTACGACGCCCGGCCGACGGGCGCGGTGGTGAAGGACCGGGCCGGGTCGAGGCCGGGCGACGAGGCCGGGTCGTAGCCGTCGTGGCCGACCGCGTAGTAGTAGGTCTGGCCGGGCAGCAGATTGCTGATCAGGGCCTTGACGTAGTTCTGCTCGATCTGCGCCGGCGCGACCAGCGGGACCGAGTCGACCGGCGAGACGTCGCCGAACGGCGTGGTCAGCACGGTCAGCTCGGCCGGAACCTTCTCGCCGAGCTCGAGCGGCGAGCGGCCGATCCGGACGAACGGCCTGGTGACCGTCGCCGGGACCTGCCAGGTCACCGAGATCTGGCTGGTCGGGTCGGCGCCGAAGGCGATGTGCCGGCCGAACGGGATCACGGTGGCGCCGGACGGGCGCTCGGCCGGCTGCAGCAGCGGCGCGGCCGAGGCAGAGCCCTGAGCCGTGGTCGAGGCGGCGGCGGTGCCGGCGAGCAGCGCCGGGCCGGCGGCCACCGCGCCCGCGCCGACCAGGCCGCCGCGGATGAGCGAGCGGCGCGAGGTCGCCTGCTTGAACCATTCGTGTTGTTCCGCCATGGGCAGGAGGGCGGCCTGCTGCGGCGTCATTCTCGAGTTGGCCATGGCGCGGATGCTAGGAGCGCGCAGTGGACGGCCGGGGTGCCACCGGTGAACGGTCGAATGTCAACAAGATATGAGGCGGTAACAGCATCGGTGACCGAAACAACGCCGCCGGCGGCGCGCCGCCCGCCGCGGGAGCATTTGTCTCGGTTCGAACGTTGTCCCGGGCAGGAGCGTGACAGTATCCGGAGGCGCCCGATGGCCCGCAACCCCTTCACTCGCGGCGACGACCGCGGCGACCGCGACGGCGACCGGCCCGGCGACGAGGCCCTGGACGCGTATTCGAGGACGGTCGTCTCGGTCGCCGAGGCGCTGTGTCCCAGCGTGCTGAGCGTCTCGGTGCGGTCCGGGCGCGGCGAGGGCGCCGGGTCCGCCGTGGCGTTCACCGACGACGGCCTGCTGGCCACCAGCGCCCACGTGGTGGAGGACGTCGGCGGCGGCGCGGTGTTCACCTTCGACGGCCAGGAGGAGGTGTTCGAGGTGGTCGGCCGGGACCGGCTCTCCGACCTGGCGGTGCTGCGCACGGCCGCCGGCATGGTGCCGTCCGCGCAGCTCGGCGACGCGGACCGGCTGAAGGTGGGTCAGCTGGTCGTCGCGGTCGGCAATCCGGCCGGCCTGGCCGGGTCGGTGACCGCCGGGATCGTCAGCGCCCTGGGCCGCGCGCTGACCGCGCGCACCGGGGCCGGGCCGCGGGTGATCGACGACGTGATCCAGACCGACGCCGCGCTGAACCCGGGCAACTCCGGCGGCGCGCTGGCCGACTCGCAGGCGCAGGTGGTCGGGATCAACACCGCGGTGGCCGGCTTCGGGCTGGGCCTCGCGGTGCCGATCAACTCCACCACGCGGCGCATCCTCGGCGAGCTGACCGCGCGCGGCCGGGTGCGGCGGGCGTGGCTGGGCGTGGCGGGCGCCTCGGTGCTGCTGCCGGCGGCCGTGGCGCGCCGGCTCGGCCGGGAGACCGCGGTGCGGGTCACCAGCGTCGTGCCGGGCTCCCCGGCGGCGCGCGGCGGGGTGCGGGCCGGCGACGTGATCGTCTCGGCCGGCGGCGACGGCGTGACCGGCGTGCAGGACCTGCAGAAGCTGATGCTGAACATGCAACCGGGAAGCAGGCTGGCGATCACGGTGATACGCAACGGCGCGATGGTGGATGTGGTGGCCGCGTTGAGCGAACTGACCGGCGTCTGACGCTCCCTCAGCGGCATTTCCAACGTTCCAGCCAGCGTTCCAGCCAGCCGATATCGCGCCGGGTCTCGCTCCGAGGCACCATTGCGCGGTATCGTTGGAACGTGTTTGAATTTGTGTGCGCGGGGCGCGGCTGAGCGAAGGTGGAGCGTTGAAGAAGAGCCTGGTCCAGCTTGCCGACGGTCGCGAGCTGATCTACTTCGATTCGACCGATGGGGAGGCGCGCGACGCATATCCCGACACCCGGCCGCTCGGGCGGGGGGCGGGGGCGAGCGAGACCCGGTTCGACCCGGTGCAGGGCGAGTGGATCGCCATCGCCGGGCACCGGCAGGAGCGGCCCTACCACCCGGCGGCCGACGTGTGCCCGCTGTGCCCCTCGTCGGAGGGCCGGCAGAGCGAGATCCCGGCGCCGGACTACGAGGTGGTGGTGTTCGAGAACCGCTTCCCCTCGCTCGGCGGGCCGCCGGACCCGGAGGAGTCCCTGGCCGGGCCGCTGCCGCACCGCGCCCGCAACGGCGGCGGGCGGTGCGAGGTCGTCTGCTTCACCTCGGACCACGACGCCTCGTTCGCCCAGCTCGGCGAGAAGCGCACCGCGCTGGTGCTGGAGGCGTGGACGGACCGCACCGCGCAGCTCTCCGCGATGCCGGGCATCAGGCAGATCTACTGCTTCGAGAACCGCGGCACCGAGATCGGGGTGACGCTGAGTCACCCGCACGGCCAGATCTACGCTTTCCCGTATCTGACCCCGAAGACCGCGCAGGCGCTGCGTAACGCCTCCGAACACCACACGCGCACCGGCGGGAACCTGTTCGACGACGTCGTCGCCGCGGAACTGGCCGGCGAGCGCGTCATCCTGCAGAACCGGGAGTGGGTCGCGTTCGTGCCCTTCGCCGCGCGCTGGCCGTATGAGGCGCATCTGTATCCGAAGCGCCGGGTGCACGACTTCACCGAGCTCGACACCGCGCAGCGTGCCGCGTTCCCCGAGGTGTACCTTGACCTGCTCGGTCGCTTCGACCGGATCTTCAAGGGCGTGCAGAATCCGACGCCTTACATCGCCGCCTGGCATCAGGCACCGGTCGGCTTCGACGGCGCACGGCCGGATCTGGCGTTGCATCTGGAGCTGTTCACTGTGAGGCGCGCCGCAGACAAGCTAAAGTACCTGGCCGGAACCGAATCAGGGATGGGTGCGTTCATGAACGACGTACCCCCGGAAGCAGCAGCCAGGACTCTGCGAGAGGCGGCACGATGAGCGAGAGCGGCCAACGCGTCAGCGCTCAACGCGGCGGTGATCACCGGATTTTGGTCACCGGCGGCGCGGGCTACATCGGCTCGGTGGTCGCCGCGCGGCTGCTCGAGTCGGGACACCGGGTCACGGTGCTGGACGACCTGTCCACGGGTTTCCGCGCCGCGGTGCCGGAGGGCGCCGAGTTCGTCGAGGGCCGGGTGCACGACACGGCCGAGAAGGTGCTCGACGGCTCGTACTCGGCGGTGCTGCACTTCGCCGCCTTCTCCCAGGTCGGCGAGTCGGTGCGGCAGCCGGAGAAGTACTGGGAGAACAACGTGGTCGGCTCGTTCCGGCTGCTGGAGGCGGTCCGCGCGGCCGGGGTGGGCCGGCTGGTGTTCTCCTCGACCGCCGCCGTGTACGGCGAGCCCGAGGCGGTGCCGATCCCGGAGGGCGCGCGCACCGCGCCGAGCAGTCCGTACGGGGCCACCAAGCTGGCCGTGGACCACATGATCGCGGCCGAGTGCGCCGCGCACGGCCTGGCCGCGGTGTCGCTGCGCTACTTCAACGTCGCCGGGTCCTACCGCGGCCTCGGCGAGCGGCACGACCCCGAGTCGCACCTCATCCCGCTGGTCCTGGACGCGGCGCTCGGGCGGCGGCCGCAGATCGCCGTGTACGGCGAGGACTATCCGACCCGCGACGGCACGTGCGTGCGCGACTACATCCACGTGGCCGACCTGTCCGAGGCGCACCTGCTCGCGCTCGGCGCCGCGCAGGCCGGCTCGCACCTGATCTGCAATCTGGGCAACGGCAACGGCTTCACCGTGCGCGAGGTGATCGACGCCGCGCGGCAGGTGACGGGCCGGCAGATCCCGCAGGTCTCCGCGGCGCGGCGGGCCGGCGACCCGGCCGAGCTGGTGGCCGCGGCCGGCCGGGCCCGGGAGAAGCTCGGCTGGCGGCCGCAGCACGCGTCGCTCGAGACGATGATCGCCGACGCGTGGTCGTTCGCCCGTGACACCCGGGACGCGGAAGGGGCCTGAGCCGCGATGACAGCGTCCGAAGAAGCCGTCGGCAGGATCGCCCGCGAGGCCGTCTCGCTGTTCCAGGAGGCCGGATTCGGTCCGCACCCGGGCAGCGTCCCGTTCGGCGTATGGGCGGCGCCCGGACGAGTGAACGTGATCGGCGAGCACACGGACTACAACGAGGGCTTCGTCCTGCCGATGGCGATAGACCGCTACACGGCCGTCGCCGCGGCGCCCCGCACCGACGGGGTGCTGCGCGTCGTATCGGCCTCCGGCGAGACAGGCATCATCGAGACGCCGCTGGCGAACCTGTCGCCCGGCTCGGCTCACGGCTGGTCGGCGTATCCGGCGGGCGTGGCCTGGGCGCTGTTGCACGCGCGCGTGCTGGGCCCGGGGTTCGGCGGCGCGGACCTGGCGTTCGCCTCGAGCGTGCCGGTCGGCGCCGGCCTGTCCTCGTCGGCGGCGCTCGAGTGCTCCACGGGCATGGCCCTGGTCGGGGTCGCCGAGGGGCACCTGGGCCCGGCGGATCTGGCCCGGCTGGCGCAGCGGGCGGAGAACGACTACGCCGGGGTGCCCTGCGGCCCGCTGGACCAGCTCTCCTCGGCGTTCGGGGCGGACGGCGCGGTGCTGTTCATCGACACCCGGACCGGCGAGATCGCTGTGTACCCGTTCGACCTGGAGTCGGCCGGCCTCGCGCTGCTGGTGATGGACACGAAGGTCAGCCACGACCTCGGCGAGTCCGGCTACCCGGACCGGCGGGCGGCCTGCGAGCGGGCGGCGGTCGTGCTGGGCGTCCCGGCGCTGCGCGACCTGGACCGGGACGGGCTGGCCCGGGCCGGGCGGGTGCTGGACGAGCGCACCGCGCGGCGGGTGCACCACGTGGTGACCGAGGACGAGCGGGTGCTGCGCTTCGTCGACCTGCTGAAGCTGGGCGAGCTGGCCGGCCCGCGGCTGAACGCGGCCGGCGACCTGCTCACCGCCTCGCACATATCCCTGCGCGACGACTTCGAGGTCTCCTGCGAGGAACTGGACACGGTCGTCGACGCGGCGCTGCACGGCGGCGCGCACGGCGCGCGGATGACCGGCGGCGGCTTCGGCGGCAGCGCCATCGCGCTGGTCTCGCTCGACCGGATGGAGAAGGTGGCCGCCGCGGTGCAGGACGCACTGCCGACGGTGGAGATCTTCACTGCGGTGCCGGCACGCGGGGCACACCGCGTCGCGTAAGACGCTGATCGGCGTTCAGGCAAGCGCCGCGTCGAGCAGGATCTCAGCTGTGGCGCGGGAGGCGAGGGCGGCGTCAGGGTCGTGGTCCATCCGCGCGGAGATCCCGGCGCCGTCGTACAGCAGGTGAAGCCGGCGCGCGAATGACGCCGCGTCAGGGACCCCCGCCTGCTGCGCCAAGTCGGTGAACAGGCTGCGCACCCACGCGCGGTACGCATCCGCCGCCTGGTCCACCAGATCACCCCGGCGGGCCTCGGCGCTGGCGCTGACGAACGCGCAGCCGTGGAACCCGGACTGCTTGAAGGTCTCGCCCTGCGCTTCGAACACGCCGAGCAGGCGCTCGCGCGGGGTGTCGTAACGCTCGATGTAGCCGGTGATCCGCGCCGCCACGCTCGCGTGCCGGCCCTCGAGGTAGGCGCGGATCAGCTCCTCCTTGCTGCCGAACGTGTTGTACAGCGACGCCTTGGCGACCCCGGCGTGCTCGATCACCCGGTCGATGCCGACCGTGCGCACGCCCTCGTCGTAGAAAAGCTCGTCGGCGGCGGCCAGCAGGCGCTCGCGCGCGGAGGGCCTCGCCGCGGCCGCGGAACTCTGCGCCATCGCTCTCACCCTTCCCCGGTGCATTCTCGGTAACAGACAGACCTGTTCATTCTATGCCAGCCGACCGGCGGCGGGCGGAGGGCTCAGCGCTTCGCGGCGCCGGCGCGCAGCAGGCCGACGAGGGCGAGCGCGGCCAGGACCAGCAGTGCGGCGCAGTATTCGCGGGCGGCGCCGGTCAGCCCCTGGCCGTGCACGGTCAGGAAGCCGGCGGCCACGGCCGGAACGCCCATGCCCAGGTAGGAGACGACGAAGAGCAGGGACAGCACGCCGGAGCGCTCGTGCGCGGCGGCCAGCGGCACGACGGTGCGGATGCCGCCCTGGAACCCGCTGCCGAAGCCGATCCCGGAGATCACCGTGCCGCCGAAGAACAGCGCGGTGGCGACGGGCGACGAAGACGAAGACGAAGACGAAGACGAGGAGTGGAGGCTGAGCGAGGCAAGCGTGACGACGACTCCGAGGGCCAGTGCGAGGATCCCGGTCAGCATCACCGTGCGCGGCTGCGTCCTGCGAAGCGCGGTCACCGCGGCGGCGGCGACGCCGGCGAGCAGGAACAGGCTGAGGCCGCCGAGCACGACGGAGCGCGAGCCGGTCAGGGTGGAGACCAGCGCGGGCCCCAGCGCCCCGTAGAGCCCGGCCAGCGCCCACACCGCGAACAGGACGGGAGCGGCGGCGAGCACCGGGCCGCGCACCGTGCGCGGCAGCTTGATCTCAGGCTTCAGACTCGTCAGCGCGCCCGGCGTGCGGGTCACCGTCTCGCGCATCAGAGCTATGCCGAGCGCCTGCAGCGCGAACACGCCGAGCAGCGCGAGGTAGACCAGATGCGTCGGCGCGGGCAGGTACTGCACGGCGAGCGCCGAGAGCAGCGCGCCGCTCGCGGTGCCGAAACCGGGCGAGACGGCGTTCGCGAACGTCCCGCGGCGCGGATCGACGTCCAGCATCCCGGCACCGATGGCGCCGAGGGCCGATCCGGTGGCCAGTCCCTGGACGACCCGCGCGATCATCAGCGCGGGCACGCCGTCCGCGGTCGCGAACACGACCATCGCAGCAGCCTGAGCCGCAAGTGCGGCGAGCAGGACGGGACGGCGCCCGACGTGGTCCGAGAGCTTGCCGAGGGTCAGCAGCGCGACCAGCACGGACACGGCGTAGATGCCGAACACGATCGTGGTCGTGATCGGCGAGAAGCCCAACCGGGCCTGGTACACGGCGTAGAGCGGCGTCGGCGCGCTCGACGAGGCGAGCAGCGACACGACCAGCGACGCGAGCAGGTAGAGCGCCGGGCGGCCGGACAACCGGCGGACGCGGTGCGGATGAGTACGAGAACAGGAGCGGCCGTCGAGGGGAGCGAGAAGCGCGGCCGCCGCGGCATCGACCTCGGACTGGTCGACGGCGGGCGGGCGGCGGTCCGTCGTGTCGTTCTGAAGCATGGTGCACTCCCGGGCGCGAGCATCGGATGGACCGGCACTGTGTAGACCGGTCTGTCTAGCCAAAGAGTGAGACTAGACAGACCTGTCTGTCCTGTCAAAGGGACGGCCACGGCCTGCGCAAAGCCGTTCTGCGACGTGATCCGGGTCTGCACCGCAGACGGCGGCGTCGCCCGGCTGCGCTTGTACTTCTTCTGCCCGGAGGTGTTGACCGGGGTCGCCGCCGAGTTCGGGATCCCAGCACGCACCCACGGCTACCACTACTGATGCTGATCGAACGCGGGCTTACCCCTGCGGCGCGGCCCCGGGCTCGGGCTCGGGCTCGGCGGCGCGGCGGGCGCGGAAAGTGGCCGTCTTCACCCGGTTCTGGCAGGCGGTGGAGCAGTACCGCTTGGTCCCGTTGCGCGAGACGTCCACGTAGACCCGGTCGCAGGAGTCCGCGGAGCACACGCCGATCCGGTCCGCGTGCTCGCTGCCGAGCACGAAGGCGAGCCCGGCGGCCTGCCCGGCCCCGATCCCCGGCGCCATCGGCGTGTCGGCGGTGTGGAAGTGCAGGTGCCAGGGCTCGCCGTCGTGTCGGATGAGGGTCGGGCGGGCGTCGTACTCGCGGGCCATCGTGTTGACGAGGTGGGCCGCCGCGTCGAAGTCGTCCGCCTCGACCGCGTCGAAGACCAGGCGCAGCCGCGCGGCGAGCCCGGCCAGGGCCTCGGCCTGCTCTCCGGTCGTCCGGACGCCGTAGCGGCGGTGGATCACCGAGTCCGCGCGGGCGCGCAGCTCGGCGGCGTCCGCTGCGGGCGGGTAGTCGCGGCCCCGGCTCTCCCCCGGCACCATCGCGTTCACCAGCGCCGCGGCCTCCTCCACGACCTGCAACGTGTGACCGTCGAAACGCACTTGACCAGTTACCCCTACTCGATTAGCGTCGTAACTGCCATTCATCATATCGACAGTTACGGAGTGCGCTGTGCAGCTCTCGCTTCCGACCGCCCGGCACTGGGTCGAGCGCTGGGACCGCCAGCAGGAGGGCTACCTGCCCGACCGGGAGACGATGTTCGCGGTGATCGCCGACGCGGTCGCGCAGACGGTCCGGGACGCGGACCGGCCCAACCCGGTCGTGGTGGACCTGGCCTGCGGGCCGGGCTCGCTCGGCGCGCGCGTGCTCGGGCGTCTGCCGCAGGCCCGCGTCATCGGCGTCGACACCGATCCGGTGCTGCTCGCGCTGGCCCGCACGGTCTACGGCTTCGAAGTCGTCGACCACGACCTGACCGACGCCGGCTGGATCGCGGCGCTGCCACTGCCCCAGGGCCCTGAGGCCGAACGGGTCGACGCGGTCGTCAGCACCACCGCGCCGCACTGGCTCCGCCCGGAACAGCTCGCGGCGCTTTACGCACAGGCGGCCGAGCTGCTGCGGCCCGGCGGCGTCCTGCTGAACGGCGACGAGATGACCGGGCCGGCCGCCGAGATCGAGCGGATTCACCGGGCGATCGGCCGGGGCCAGATCGAGCGGTCCGGCGTCGCCGACCGGGAGGTGTGGGACGACTGGTGGACCGCGATCAAGCGCGAGCCGGAGCTCGCGGACGCGCTGGCCGATCGGGACGGCCGGGCCTGGCAGCACCCGGAGAACGGCGGCACGACCTACGAGCAGCACGTCGGGATGCTACGCGAGGCCGGGTTCCGCGCGGTCGAGCCGGTCTGGCAGTACGGCCGGCGCCGCATCCTGGCCGCGGTGCGGTGAAGCAGGCCGATCAGGGCTCGGGCTTGGGCACGTCGAGGCCGACGCCGTTCAGCCAGAGCGCGAGCGTGCGCTGCAGCAGGCCGCGGTCCAGCACGTAGTGCCGCTCGCGCCCGTGCCGCTCGACGGTTACCAGCCCGGCATCGATCAGTATTTTGAGATGCCGGGTGGTGGTCGGCCAGGAGTGCGCGAACCGACCGGCCAGCTGTCCCGCGGTCATCGCGCCGTGGCGGGCGTGGAGGAGCTGCAGGATGTGCCGCCGGGTGGCGTGGGCGAGCGCCCCGAAGACCGCGTCGAGCTCGCCCAGCTCGCGCAGGCCGCGGGGCGTGCCGCTCACAGCTTGATCGGGTGCAGGTGCGGGAACTCGAACGGCGGCCGGCCGCCGCGCTCCTCGCACATGTCGCCGATCCGCTCCCAGAGGGTGGCGATCTGAGGGTGCGTGTGGGCCGATGCGGCCGCTTCGGCGCTGGCCCATTCGAAGATCTCGAGGAACAGCGGCCCCTCGATGCGCTGGTCGGCGCCGAGCAGTACCTCGGTGGGCCGCGCGGTGACCAGCTCCAGCTCGCGCAGCGCGTTCTCGTGCTCCCGCAGCAGGTCCTTGAACTGCTCCTCGAGGCCGGGCCTGACCCGGTAGTGGGCGAAGACGATCTCGGGTTCGGTCATGCCCAAATTCTTAGCGGTTTCGCTAAATATGGCAAGCGGTCTGCTGCAGTGTCAGCCGATGCGGGCGACGGCGCGGAACCTGATCCGGGTGCCCGGGGCCGCCTGGGCGCACATGTCCAGCGCGGCCTCGGGGACGACGCCGAGCACCGGGTAGCCGCCGGTGGGCGGGTGGTCGGCGAGGAAGACGATGGGGCGGCCGTCGGCCGGGACCTGGACCGCGCCGAGCACGGTCCCCTCGCTCGGCATGGTGTCCGCTCCCGCGCGGCGGACGGCGGGGCCGTCCAGCCGCAGCGCGATGCGGTTCGACGCCGAGGCGACGGTGTAATCGGCCGCTGCGAGGGCGGTCAGCGCGTCGTCGGCGAACAGGCCGGGGCGCGGGGCCGGGAGCAGCGGGAGCTCGAGGTCCGGCCGGGGGGCGCGGAACGGCAGGAAGTCCGGGGCGGCCGCGTCGCCCGACCGATCCGGTGCCCGGCCGATCGGGACGCGGTCGCCGTCGCGCAGCGGCGCCGGGCCGAGTCCGGCGAGCAGGTCCGTGGAGCGGGAGCCGAGCACCATCGGCAAGTCCGCTCCCCCGGCGATCGCGATGTATGAGCGAACGCCGAGCGTCGCCGCGCCGACGTCGAGCACGCTGCCCGCCCCGAGCCGGATCGGTGCGCACCACGCGGCCGGTCTGCCGTCCACGGTCACCGGCGCGACCGCGCCGCCGACGGCGACCACGAGCGGGGCCGAAGCGCGCAGCGCGACTCCGCCGATCGTGGTCTCGAACACCGCCGAGCCCGGTTCGTTGCCGACCGCGCGATTTACCAGTTTGAGGGTCCCCCGATCGGCGGCACCACTGCGTGCGACACCGACGTGTGCGTAGCCCGCCCGGCCTAAGTCCTGAATTGTGGTCAGCGGACCGGCCCTGAGTACGTCGACGGCTCGCGCGTTCGGCTTCACGTGCTCGCCTCGCGCGGAGCGAAGCGGACGCGCGTGCCGGGGGGCAGCAGCGCTGGCTGAGGCCGCGTCAGGTCCCACAGCCTGGCGTCCGTCGTGCCGATCAGGTGCCAGCCACCGGGCGACGAGCTCGGATAGACACCGGTGTAGGGCCCTGCGACAGCGACCGACCCGGGCGGCACCGAGGGCCGCGGCGTCGGGCGGCGGGGCAGGCGGTACTGCTCGGGAAGCCCGGTCAGGTAGGCGAACCCCGGGGCGAATCCGCAGAACGCCGAGCGGTATTCGTGTGCCGAGTGCAGTGCGCCGACCGACCGCGCCGGCACACCCCATGCCTCGGCGACGGACTCCAGGTCGGGTCCGTTGTAGTCCACCGCGATATGCACGACATCGGTTTCCGGCTCCGCCTGCGCACGCCCGGCGCCGGTCTCGACCCAGACGTCCCAGGAGGCCAGCTGCGCGGCGAGTCCGGCCGGATCGTCGAGCCCGTCGATCAGGATGCTGCGCTCGGCCGGTACCAGGTCGTCGACCGGCGGGAGGGCCCTCTCGTCGCGGCGGCGCACCAGCTCCGCGTAGAGCGCCGCGGTCAGCTCGCGGCTGCCGCAGTCCACGAGGAGCGCGCGCTCGCCGTACCGCAGGATCTGCGCGTCCATGCCCGCTATCCCCCGCGCCCGGCTACGCGAAGGGCTCGATCTCGACGCCGGCCGCCTCAAGCGCCGACCTGACGCCGCGGGCCAGTTCCACCGCGCCCGGCGTATCGCCGTGCAGGCACAGCGAACGCGCCTCGATCGCGACCTGTTCGCCCGACGCCGCCGTGACGACCCCGTCCCGCGCCATCCCGACGGCACGCCGGATCACGGCTTCCGGCTCGTGCACGACCGCGCCTGCCTCCGTTCGGGGGACAAGCGTTCCGTCCGCCTTGTAGGCGCGATCAGCGAACGCCTCTGCGACGATAGGCAGCTCAGCGGCCGTCGCGGCTCGGTGTAACGCCGAACCGGGCAGGCACAGGACCGGCACGACCACCGACGCGTCCAGCGCCCGCGGCTCGCCGAAGCCCGTCAGCACCCCCGCGACCACTGCCGCCGCCTGCTCCTCGTCCCAGACCGCGCGGTTGTAGAGCGCTCCGTGCGGCTTGACATAGACGACGTCCTCACCGGCGCAACGGGCGAAGACGCGCAACGCGCCGATCTGGTAGGCGATCTCGTCGGCCAGTTCCCGCGCGGGAACGTCCATCGTCCGACGTCCGAAGCCGGCCAGGTCGCGGTAAGACACCTGAGCACCGATACGCACCCCGCGCTCAGCCGCCAGGTCGCAGACGCGGTGCATCGTGGACGGGTCGCCCGCATGGAAGCCGCAGGCGACGTTCGCGCTGGTCACGACAGAGAGCAGACCCTCGTCGTCGGTCAGCGGCCAGCGGCCGAATCCCTCGCCCAGGTCGGCGTTGAGGTCCATGGGCATCCATCAAAGATAACGGCGCGCTCACGAAAAACAGTGCAATTGGTTGCGTGCGAGTGGCGCGATGGTGGTACCTGCGATGCACGGCGGCGCGTGGTGAAACACTGGCCCCATGGCCTTTCCGAGCGCTACCACGCTGGTGACGTTCCCGCGCGGCTCGACCGAGGGCGGCTCGACCGTGCTGACCGCCCTCCAACTGGACGACGGGGCGCTCGGCGTGATCACGGAGACCACGCCGTTCCACCCGCTCGACCACAGCTGGCCGGACCAGCCCGGCGACCGCGGCACGCTGGACCACGAGGGCTCTCGCATGGCGGTGCTGGACTGCGTGACCGGCGCGGCCGGCCCGCAGGGCGAGTTCGCCACCGGGGCCGGCATCCCGGTGCGCCGCGGCGACCCGGACTGGGCCTGGCTGGCCGTACACGTCGTCGAGCCCTGCGTCGATCCGGCCGAGCTGGTCGGCCGGCCGGTGGTGCTGCGGGTGGACGCGCAGCGCCGGACCGCGCTGTCCGCCGCGCACACCGGCTGCCACCTGCTCGCCTTCGCGCTGAACGAGGCGCTGGCGAAGCGCTGGTCCAAGCCGGCCCGCACCGACGCGCTCGGCACGCCGGACTTCGACGCCGTGGCGATGGACAGCTCCCGGATGGACGAGCACGCCAGCACCGACCGCTACCGGATCGGCAAGTCCCTGCGCAAGAAGGGCTTCGGCCCGGAGGGGCTGCGCGAGGCGCTGCCGGAGATCGCCGACCGGGTCAACGCGCGGCTGGCCGAGTGGATCGCGGCGGACGCCCCGGTGCGGATCGACGCGCAGGGGCCGGAGCTGACCGCGCGGCGGCGGTGGGTCTGCGAGCTGCCGCACGGCACGGCTTCGGTGGACTGCGGCGGGACGCACCTGGCCCGCCTCGGCGAGCTGGCCTCGCTCACCACGTCGCTCTCGCTCTCCGAGGACGGCACCGAGCTGGTCGCGGTCACCACGCCGAAGCGCGCCTAGCGCAAGTCCGCGCTTAGCCTGAGACTCTTGATCCGTGACTCCAGATCGCTTCTTCTCGCTGCTGCTGACGCTGCAGTCTCGGGAGACCCTGACGACCGCCGATCTTGCGGCGCAAGTCGGTGTGTCGGTCCGTACCGTCCTGCGAGATCTGCAATGGCTGCAAGAAGCGGGCTTCCCGCTGCTGATCCGACGAGGCCGTTGGGGCGGGGTGACCCTTCTGCCCGGTGGGTCGCTCGACACGTCACGGCTCACCGCCAGTGAACGGGACCATCTCGCGCTCTACGGCCTCGACGACACGCAGCGCGAGCAGCTGGGAGCCGCGGCCGACACCCGGCGCGCGCACCAGAAGATGCGTTCGACCCTGCGCCCGTCGAACACCGATGTGCTGCCCGTGAGCGCGATCGTCACCACCGACAACAGGCCGTGGTTCTCCAGGGACATTGAGGGGCTGCCTCCGGCAGCGCTGGTGGGTGACCTGCGGCGCGGAGTGCGGTTGCGCATCTGCTACCGCCGATCCGAGGACACCGAGGCCACCTGGCGGGTCATAGACCCTTACGGGCTGCTGGCCAAAGCCGGCAGGTGGTATCTCGTGGCAGACTCCGTGGGTCGTCCTCAACTCCACGCGCTGGAACGGATCGTCGGCTGGGAGCCGATGCGGGCAGCTCGTCGAATGCGTCCGGACGTGAACCTGGAAATCGTCGCAAGCGAACTGACGGCACACTGGGAGAAGCCGGAAGCCTTCCAGATCCACGCCGAACTCGACTCGAACCAACTCAGTCGGGCGAGGCGCATCCTCGGCCGCCGCTTGACCATTCGGGACACCGCAGGAGCGCAACGAGTACGCATCACGGTCACCGGTCGGGAGTTGGAGGACGTTCGCCTGCTACTGCAGTTCGGCAACAGCGTCACCGTCACCGGCCCCGCAGAAGCCCGCGAGCGCATCCGAGAACTCGCTACACAGATCCTTCAGATGCACTCCTAACGGGGGGTTCACCCCAGCCCGACGAGGCGTGTGGTGTGTGGCGGAGTGCGGCGTACGAGCTCCGGTCGGCAGTAGACGGTGACACGAGGTGGACCACTTCACCGGCTAGAACATAGCTCTCCGACAATGCGTGGACAGCGTGCAGCAACCAGCCACGTTCACCGCCGTCACGGTCTGAAGGAGGCCAGGCTGCCAGCGAGGTAGCGCCCTGCTTTTGTTAGGAGTCCTCAGCCGACCGCGTCGGCGACGGCGCGGCCGGCCTGCCGCCCGGAGAACAGGCAGCCGCCGAGGAAGGTGCCCTCCAGCGAGCGGTAGCCGTGCATGCCGCCGCCGCCGAAGCCGGCCGCCTCGCCCGCCGCGTACAGGCCGGGCAGCGGCTCGCCGTCGGCCCGCAGCACCCGGCCGGCCAGGTCGGTCTCGAGGCCGCCGAGCGACTTGCGGGTCAGGATATTGAGCCGCACGGCGATCAGCGGGCCGGCCTTCGGGTCCAGGATCCGGTGCGGCTTGGCCACCCGGACCAGCCGGTCGACCCGGTAGGCGCGCGCGCCGCGGATTGCGGTGATCTGAAGGTCCTTGGCGAACGCGTGGTCGACCTCGCGGTCGCGGGCCTCGATCTGGCGGCGCAGCGCGTCCGGGTCGATCACCGGCGGCTCGCCGCCGTCGCCGCCGGCGCGGGCCAGCTTGTTCATCCCGGCCACCAGCTCGGCCAGGGTGTCGGCGACGACGAAGCCGGCGCCGTGCCGCTTGAAGGCCTCGACCGGGGCCGGCGCGCCGGCGCGGGCCCGGCCGAGTACCTGGCGCACGCTGCGTCCGGTCAGGTCGGGGTTCTGCTCCGAGCCGGACAGGGCGAATTCGCGCTCGATGATCCTCTGGTCGAGCACGAACCAGGTGTAGTCGTAGCCGGTGCCGGTGATGTGCTCGAGGGTGCCCAGCGTGTCGAAGCCCGGGAACAGCGGCGCCGGCAGGCGGCGGCCGCGCGCGTCGAACCAGAGCGAGGACGGCCCCGGGATGATCCTGATGCCGTGCATCGGCCAGATCGGGTTCCAGTTCTCCAGGCCCTCGGTGTAGTGCCACATCCGGTCGCCGTTGACGGTGTGCGCGCCGGCCGCCTCGGCGATGCCGAGCATCCGGCCGTCGACGTACTCCGGGACGCCGGAGAGCATCCGGGCCGGCGCCTTGCCGAGCCGGGCCGGCCAGTTGCGGCGGACCAGCTCGTGGTTGCCGCCGATCCCGCCCGAGGTCACGATCACGGCCTGCGCGGCGAATTCGAACTCGCCGACGGCGGTGCGGGAGGTGGCGACGCCGCGCGGCGCGTCGCTCGGCTCCAGGACCGCGCCGCGCACCCCGGTGACGGTCCCGTCGGTGACGACGAGTTCGTCCACGCGGTGCCGGAACGCGAAGGTGACCAGCCCCTGCGCGGCCGCCTCGCGCACCCGCCGCTCGAAGGGCTCGACGACGCCGGGCCCGGTGCCCCAGGTGATGTGGAACCGGGGCACCGAGTTGCCGTGCCCGTCGGCCAGGTAGCCGCCCCGCTCGGCCCAGCCGACCAGCGGGAAGAGCCCGATGCCCAGCTCGCGCAGCCAGGCGCGCTTCTCGCCGGCGGCGAAGTCGACGTAGGCCTCGGCCCAGCGGCGCGGCCAGGCGTCCTCGTCCCGGTCGAAGCCGGCCGTGCCGAGCCAGTCCTGCCAGGCCAGCTCGCGCGAGTCGCGGATGCCCATCCGGCGCTGCTCCGGCGAGCCGACCAGGAACAGGCCGCCGAAGGACCAGAAGGCCTGGCCGCCGAGCGAGGACTCGGGCTCCTGCTCGACCAGGACCACCCGGCGCCCGGCCGCGGCCAGCTGCGCGGTCGCCACCAGCCCGGCCAGGCCCGCCCCGACCACGACCGCATCCGCCCGGACGGTGTCCGTGCCCGTCTGGTCCGTGCTGCTCTGGTCCGCGCTCCGGTCCGTGCCCGCCTCGGAGCCGCCTTCTGCACCGCTCGCGTCGCTCACGCTTCCACGTCCTTCGCCTCGTCGCTCCAGGCTGCCGCCTCTGTCTTGGCCCGACTGAAGTTACCGAGTGGTAATCCGGCGGGGCAAGAGCAGCGCGGCCCCGGCCGTCGCCAACAGGAGCGCGGCGGAGACCAGCAGGCTGATCCGCAGCCCGGTAAGGAAGTCCGCGCGCTGCGCGACCAGGGCTCCGAACGCGGCGACGGCGAGCGCTCCGCCGGTCTGCCGGGCCGAGTTCAGCACGCCCCCGGCCATCCCGGCCCGCTCCGGCGCGATCCCGCCCATCATCACGGCGGTCAGCGACGGGACGGTGAAGCCGAGGCCCACGCCGATCGGGACCAGCATCAAGGCCAGCACGGGCCGCGGCGCGCCGGCCCCGAAGGCGGCGATCAGCAGCAGCGCGGCGGCGCAGAAGACCTGGCCGGAGATCATCGGCACGCGCGGCCCGAAGCGCACGGCCGCGCGGGCCGAGCCGACGTTCGCCAGCGCGATCAGCGCGGACATCGGCAGGAACATCAGGCCGGCGCGGACCGCGGACATGCCGAGCAGGTCCTGGAAGTAGAGGCCGAAGACGAAGACGAGCCCGTAGAAGGCCGCGTTGACCGCGAAGCCGATCGCCACGCTGATCGAGACGACCCGGTCGCGGAACAGGCCGAACGGCAGCATCGGGTCGGCCGCGCGCCGCTCGGCCCCGGCGAACGCGGCCATGGCGACCGCCGCGATCAGGAGGCTGGCGACGGTCGCCGGGCGGGTGAAACCGGCGGCGCCGCCCTCGATGACGCCGTAGGTCAGCGCGCCGAGGCCGAGCACCGCGGCGATCTGGCCGGGCAGGTCGAGCGCGGCGGGGCGGCGCGGCGAGCGGGCGGCGCGGGCCAGGACCGCGAGCGCCGCGACGCCGACCGGCAGGTTGAGGTAGAAGATCGCCCGCCAGCTCACGGCGCTGGTCAGCGCGCCGCCGACGACCGGCCCGAGCGCGGTGGCCACGGCGCCGCCGACGGTCCACAGCGCGATCGCCCGGGCCCGGGCGGCCGCGTCCGGGAAGGCCTGGCGGACCAGCGCCAGCGAGGAGGGCAGCATGACCGCCGCCGCGCTGCCCTGCACCAGCCGGGCGCCGATCAGCGGGCCGAGCGAGGGCGCCAGGCCGCAGGCGGCGGAGGCGAGGGTGAAGACGGCCAGGCCCGCGGCGTACGCCCGGCTCGCGCCGAACCGGTCCGAGAAGGCGCCGGCCGACAGCAGCAGCGCAGCGAACATGAGCGTATAGGCGTCGACCACCCATTGCAGGCCGGAGGTGGTGCCGCCGAGCCCGCGCCCGATCGCGGGCAGCGCGACGTTGACCGCGGAGGCGTCAAGGCCGATGACGGCGAAGCCCAGCAGGGCCGCGCCGAGCAGGACCTGCGGCGAGGCGTGGTGCCGCGGGGTTGTCTGTGCGAGTCCGGGGTCGTGGCCGGGTCCGGGGCGGTGGTCGGTGCCATGCTGTGTGGTCGCGGCCGGCGGGGTGACGGTAGCCGCCATGATGTGCCTCCCCGATCAGGGTTCTGCGGATTTGTTCCGGGCCCGGGTCGGCGGGCCCTGCGGCGCGTGCGCCGCCGTTGTTCATGCTGGCCGCGACACGGAGGGCGCGGCAGACCGGGCTGAGCCGGGGCGCGCGGAGCGGGGGTGCGGCAGGACCCCCCCGCGGCGCTTCCGGTTCCGGCCGCCGGGTCGGCAGACTGGGGGTATGGCTGATCAGACCGAGCTGGGCAGGTTCCTGCGGGCGCGCAGGGCCGGGGTGAACCCGGCCGACCTCGGACTGCCGGCCGGTACGGGCATCCGCCGCACCCCGGGCCTGCGCCGGGAGGAGCTGGCCGCGCTGGCCGGCGTCAGCATCGACTACTACATCCGGCTGGAGCGCGGCAAGGAGAGCCGGCCCGGTCCGGCGGTGGTCGACGCGCTGGCCCGCGCGCTGCGGCTGAGCGCCGAGGAGCACGAATACCTGCGCGAGCTGGCCGCGCAGGCGGCGCGCCACGCGCCCGAGCCGCGTGCGACGCCGTCGCGCTCGGTGCGGCCGACGGTGCGGATGCTGCTCGAGTCGCTGCGGCCGTGTCCGGCCTACGTGCTCGGCCGCACGAACGACATCCTGGCCTCGAACCCCGGCGGCATGCGGCTGATGCCCGGTATGGCGGAGTGGCCGGCCCGGCAGCGCAACACCATCCGGTACACGTTCCTGCATCCGGCGGCCCGCGGCCTGTGGCCGGACTGGGAGATCAAGGCGAAGAACTGCGTGGCCCACCTGCGCGCGGTGGCCGGCTCCGACCCGGACGCGCCGGACCTGGCCGCGCTGGTCGGCGAGCTGATCGTGAAGAGCCCCGACTTCAACCGGCTCTGGGAGCGCTACGAGGTGCGCACGATCGGGGACGGGCAGAAGACCTTCCGGCATCCGCTGGTCGGCCTGTTGACGCTGCAGCACGAGGTGATGCAGCTCAACCGGACCGACGGGCAGCGGGTGGTGGCCTACATGGCCGAGCCGGGCACCCCGGATCACGACGCGATGATCCTGCTGGACCGGATCGACGTTGAACTCGAACAGCCGAATACGGGAGAGGACGCGCAGGCCGCGCCCCGGACGGCAGGTGCCGAAGCCGACTGAATCCACGCAAAATCGGAAGCTTAGTCCGCGGCAGGTCGGTAATATCGCGCGGGACGGGAGATTCGATCGGCGGCCCAGCGGGTGGATGCGGCGCCGGCAGGGGCGCCCACTCAGGACTCTCATCCAGCCTCCGCGACGCAGACTGCGTATGGGCTTTACAACGGCATCCCCCGGCTCGGCCCTCTGTCTTTCATGAGTGGCCGTCGACACAGGGGAGGCCGGACATGACCGACGACACGGCGGCGTTCGGGCCGCGACTGCGCGCCTTCCGGGTGGAGGCGCGGCTGTCCCAGCAGGAGCTGGCCGAGCGCTCGGGCCTCAGCGTGCGGGCGATCAGCGACCTGGAGGGCGGGCGCACCCGGCGCCCGTATCAGCATTCGGTGGAGCGGCTGGCCGACGCGCTCGGGCTGTCCGCGGCGGTGCGGCGGGAGTTCACCGCCGCCGCCGGGCGCCGGCTGGGCCGCCTCGCACGCGCCGCGGCGGAGCCGGGAAAGCCGGCGCGGCAGCCCGACGGGGGCGCCAATTCCGAGCAAACACAGTCCGAGCAAACACAGTCCGAGGACGCGCGGTCCGAGCCGGCGGACCGACCCGCACACGTCGTGTCGCGGCAGCTGCCGGCGCCGGTGGCCGCGTTCGTCGGCCGCCAGGACGTGCTCGCGGACCTGGCCCGGTTGGCCGACCGGTCGGCGCAGGCCGGCGGGATCGTCGTGCATCAGCGGTACGGCCGGGGTCGGGAAGACCGCGGTGGCGGTGCGATGGGCGCACCAGGTCGCTGAGCGCTTCCCGGACGGCCAGCTTTATGTGGACCTGCGCGGCTACGGCGCGGACCATCCGATGCCCGCGGCCGACGCGCTGGCCGGCTTCCTGCGCACCCTCGGCGTGGCCGGGCCCGACATCCCGGCCGAGGCCGACGAGCGCGCCGCGCTGTTCCGCAGCCGGACCGCCGGGCGGCGGATGCTGATCCTGCTGGACAACGCCGGGCTGGTGGCGCGGGACGGCGCGGTGCGGGTGGAGCTGGACGCGCTGGCCTCCGGCGAGGCGGTCGGCCTGCTGCACGCGCTGGTCGGCGACCGAGTCGATCAGGAGCCCGATGCTGCGGCGGCGCTCGCGGAGCGCTGCTGCCGACTGCCGCTGGCGCTGCGGGTGGTCGCCGAGCTCGCGGCGGAGCGGCCCGCGCGGTCCCTGGCCGGCCTGGCCGTCGAGCTCGGCGACCTGCACCGGCTGGACGCGCTGGACGCCGACGGGGACCGCGGCACCGCGGTGCGCACGGTGTTCTCCTGGTCGTACCGCAACCTGCACGCCGACGCCGCGCGCGCATTCCGCCTGGTCGCGCTGCACCCGGGCACCGGACTGGACCGCTACACGGCCGCGGCGCTCGCCGGCACCGATCTGCAGTCCACGGGCCGGCTGCTGGACCGCCTGGCCCGCGCGCATACGCGCTGATCAGCCTCGGGGTCGTCGAGCGGCGCCAGGGCCGGTACCAGCATGCCGCGCAGCTGTTCCGGCAGGTGCTGGCCGACCTCGGCGACACCGACCCGGAGCGCGGCTGGGTCGAGGCGCTGACCGGTCTGGGCCTGGTCGAACTGCACCAGGGCCTTCATGAGCAGGCGGCCGGGCACCTGGAGCGGGCCCGCACGGTGTGCCGCGAGATCGGCGACCGGCACTGCGAGGCGGACGCGCTGGTCAACCTGGGCCTGACCGAGGTGCGCCGGGGCCGCGCCGAGCGGGCCGCCGAGCTGCTCGAGCGGGCACTGGCGCAGTGCCGCGAGATCGGGCACCGGCTCGGCGAGGCCGAGGCGCTGGCCGCGCTCGGCGAGATGCTGCTCGCCGACGGCCGCCCGGATCAGGCCTGCGACAAGTACGCGGCCGCGCTCGACGTGGCCGGGCGGACCCTCGACGTCGAGCTGGAGGCGCGGGCGCGGCGCGGGCTGGAGGCCGCGCGCGAGGCGAGGAGCGACGCGCACGGCGGGCCGGCGCCGCGGCGGACGCACAAATCGCTCGCCATGACCAACGGGTGGTGCCACCCGGCGCACAACCCGCGCCCGATCTGCTGACGTGGCGTCAGGCGGCGCGGGCGCGCTCCGATCGGGACCCTGGTGAGCTCAGGCCGCCATCAGACCGTGGCGCGGCGGATGGTGGTGTGGCCGGCCGCCAGCAGCAGGACCGCGAGCGCCGCGATGACGCCGGTCAGGCCCAAGGCCGTCAGGCCGGCGAAGGACCCCCCGGCAGCAGACCAGAGGCGCCAGTGCTCGGAGGTGATGACGACGACTGCGGCGGTGACCACGACCGCCTGCGCCGCGGTGAACGCCGCCGTACCGAGCAGGCCCCACCGGCTGAACACGATTCCGTAGAACATCCCGTAGACGAAAAGCGCGAACAGGCCCACGGCCGAGGTCAGCCAGGTGGCGTACCACGGACCGTCCAGCAGGTACGGCACCCGGAAGAAGCGCATGGACATCCCCCAGCCGCCGGTGGCCCGCTCGATCACCTGCAGCGCGGTCAGCACCAGCCCGGACACCAGGGCCAGCGCCATCCCGAGCAGCGCCGTGCCGGCGTAGAAGGACCTGCGGCTGACGCCGAGCGTGAGGCCGAACGGCAGCACCCGGCCGATGCTCTGCGTACCCTGCACAACGAAGTAGACGAAGAAGCTGAACAGGTATCCGGATGCGTCGTGGCCCTCGCTGCGGCCAGCGGTGACGGCGCCCAAGGCGAAGGCGAACGGAAGGGTCCACGGCAGCAGCAGGCGGTAGGACGGCAGCATCAGGTTGTAGCGGGCCACCTTGATCCAGGTGTTCATACGCTGGTCCTCTCGAAGCCGGTCTCGGCGGCGGGGGCGAAAACGCCGGCGGCCGCCTGCACCACGATCTGCTGCAGGGACAGCGGGGTCAGGTCCAGTCCGGACGAGCGGGCCTGTTCGCGGTCGTCCGCAGAGAGCGGCCCGGCCACGACGACGGACGCCTGGGAGCCGAGTCGCCGCCGCTCCCACACCGTGCGGCCCTCGGCGAGCGCGTCCACGGCGAGGCAGGAACCGCTCACCCGGGTGGCGGCGCCGCGCAGGACGTCGGGCGCCGCGTCCAGGACGACGCGGCCCCGGTCGATGACGATGACGCCCTCGAACAGCGCGGCGGCCTCGTCGATCAGGTGCGTGGAAAGCAGCACCGTGCGGGGCAGGGCGGCGAAGTCCGCGAGCAGCCGGTCGTAGAAGAGCTGCCGCGCCACCGCGTCGAGGCCTGCGTAGGGCTCGTCGAACAGCGTCACCTCCGCCCGCGCGGCCAGCCCGACCGTGATCCCGAGCGCCGAGCGCTGCCCGCGTGAGAGGTTCTTGATCGCTTTGTCCGCCCGCACCCCGAAATCGCTCAGCAACGAGGACGCCAGCGCGCCGTCCCAGTTCGGATAGAACCAGGATGCTGCGCGCAGCGCCTGACCGACCTTGATGTCCGGGTAGACCTGGTCCTCGCGCACGAGCACCAGGCGGCGCAGCACGTGCTCGTTCTCGGCGGGCGGCGCGCCGAGAACGTGCACCGATCCGGCGGACGGGAACTCCTGGCCGGCCAGGATCCGCAGCAGCGTGGTCTTGCCGGCGCCGTTGCGACCGAGCAGGCCGGTGATGCTCTTGCTGCTGACGGCGATGTCGATGTCGTCGAGCGCTGTGTGGTCACGGTACCTGCGTGTCAGGCCGGTGACCGAGATCGCCGGTGTCACCGCGAGGCGCCTTCCCGCTCGGTGCCGGCCTGTTTGATCAGGGCGGCCAGGTCGTCGGCGTCGATCCCGAGGCGGGTCGCCTCGGTCAGCAGCGGCTCGATGTACCGCCGGGTGAACTCCGCCCGGCGCCGGGCCAGCAGCCGCGCCCGCGCCCCGGCCGCGACGAACATCCCGATGCCCCGGCGCTTGTCCAGCAGCCCGTCGTCGGCCAGCACGTTGATCCCCTTGGCCGCGGTCGCCGGATTGATCCGGTAGAACGCGGCCAACTCGTTGGTGGACGGCACCCGCTCGCCCTCGGCCAGGCCCCCGTCCGCGATCTCCCCGGCGAGTCTGTCGGCAACCTGGACGAAGAGCGGGGTTCCCTCGTCCAGGCCAGCCATCTCCGGCATCGTCTCCACCCTCACTTCATCGGTTAACTACTCGAGTAATGTACCGCTTAGGCGAAGAGCCGGTCAACCAGGCCAGGTGCGGCCCCGCTCCGCTCCCTTCCCAACAGCAGCACGATCGTGCTGTAATACGTCCGTGAACAAGGGTGAGGCAACTCGGCAGGCGATCCTGGAGCAGGCGGCCGCGGTGGCCGCGTGCCAGGGCCTTGCCGGGCTCACCATCGGCAGTCTCGCGGAGCGCACCGGGCTGTCCAAGAGCGGGCTGTTCGCGCACTTCAAATCGAAGGAGGCGCTGCAGCTGCAGGTGCTCGCCTTCGCCCGGGACCGGTTCGTCGACGGGGTGATCCGGCCGGCCACCCGCGCGCCGCGCGGCGAGGCCCGGGTGCGGGCGCTGTTCGAGCACTGGATCGAGACCGGCCGGTCGCCCGGGCCGGGCTGCCTGTTCGTGTCGGCCTCGGCGGAGTTCGACGACCAGCCCGGGCCGGTGCGCGACCAGCTGGTGCGGGACTACTGGGACTGCGCCGACTCGGTGGCCCAGATGTTCCGGACCGGGATCGCGGAAGGCGACTTCGGCGCGGCTGCGGACGCCGAACAGCTCGCATACGACCTGCACAGCATCATGCTCGGGTTCTTCCACGCGCACCGGCTGCTCGGCGACCCGAAGGCCGAGGACCGGGCGCGGCGCGCGTTCGAGCGGATCCTGGACGATTCGCGCGGCGGCGGTGAGGCGGGCAGGCCCGCGCACCCGGCGCCGCACGTCGCGGCAGTTCCCTGATCAGGGCTCGGCGAAGACCCCTCAGAGACCCTCAGAGAAGACGGAGAGCGCCATGTCCGATCGCACCCCGGGTTCGGTCAAAAAAAGCACGACCGTTCGTGCAGAAAAACAGAATCGACCGGCCCGCTCGCTACAGCTCGGCGCGATTCGGAGCGCCTTCGGAGCGCTCGAGCACACCGCTCCCGGCCTCGGCGCGCAGTGGGCCGGCCGGCTCTGGTGCACCCCGGTGCGGCCGAGCGCCGACGCGGTGGCCCGGTCGCGCGCAGGCGGCCGCGGCGAACTTCGCACACTGCGGATACCGCTGCCGGACTGGACCGGCCGCGATCCGCTCGACCGGGACGGGCGGCGCAAGCGGCCACGGCAGGTCGAGATCGCCGCGGAGATCTGGGGGCCGGCCGACGGCCCGCTGGTCTACCTGCTGCACGGCTGGGGCGGCTGGCGCGGCCAGTTCGCGCCGATCGCCCGGGCGCTGGCCGAGGCCGGCTGCCGCGCGGTGGCCTTCGACGCGCCGAGCCACGGCGACTCCGGCCCCGGCTCGGTGGGTCCGGGCCGCAGCCTGCTGCCGGACTTCAGCAACAGCCTGACCGAGGTCGCCCGGCTGCTCGGGCCGGCCCGCGCGGTCGTCGCGCACTCGCTCGGCGGCGGCTGCGCCGCGCTGGCCGCGCTGGACGGCCTCGAGACCGAGCGGCTGGCGGTGATCGCCCCGGCGGTCGACCCGATCCGCTACACCCAGACGCTGGCGCTGGCCCTGGGCTTCGGCGAGCGCATCAGGACCCGGATGGTGCGGATCGCGGAGCGGCGCACCGGGACCGACTTCGCGCACTTCGACGTGGTGCGCCGGGCGGCGGGCCGGGACGACCTGCCGCCGCTGCTCGTCGTGCACGACGAGGACGACGCGGACGTCCCGTTCAGCCAGGGCGCCGCGGTGGCCGGCACGTGGAGCGGCGCGGAACTCCTGGCGACGCAGGGCCTGGGCCACCGCCGCGTGCTGCGCGACGAGCGGGTCGTCGGCGCCGTGACGGATTTCGCCGCCGGGCGCGCGGCGGTGGGCGGGGTCGCGGCGGCCGGCGCGGCGAGCGGCGAACCGCCCCGCGGGCCGCTCAACTGATCAGCATCCGCACTTGAACGCCCGGCGGCCCTCCTCAGGTGTTCAGCCGGAGCGTTGTGCCATCCGCCGGGCCGCGATTACCGTTCCGAGAATCAGAGGCCGTAGTCCGTGTTGCTTTCGGCCCCGACGGGATGTGAGGGGTGACGGCGATGGGTTTCAGGTTCTCGCTGGTTCTCAGCCGGAAGATCACGAAGGGCGAGACGACCGCGCTGAAGCGGGCCGGCTGCAAGCAGGCCGGCTTCGGCACCGGCTCGCTGCCGACGGACGCGGGCGTCCCGGTGACCAGGCTCGAGTTCGACGACACGTCGTCCCCCACGCTGGCCGAGGCGATCGAGTCGGCCCTGGCGGCAGTGCGGACGGTGCCGGACCTGGGTGTTCCCGCCCTGACCGTCCCGGCGCAGCCGGCCGCGCGCGAGGACGCTGCCGAGGCAGAGGCGGAGGCAGAGGCGGTGAAGGCCTGACCTGGAGCCCGCCGACCACCGCGTGACGCGACGTCCGATCCCCGCTGGCGGCAGGATCGGACGTTTCGCATGTGACCGGCCCCCCTGCAGAGCGCGGGCCGGCGACGTCAGACCCCGGCGATGCACACCCGCGCCCCCTACCCGCACCACCGACGCGGTCACGGCACCTCCTGTAAGTCCCCTAACCCCCACCACCTGCCTTGAGATGCTGAATTCGCGCTTAATAGCATCTTCAGCGCGAAGCCGCGTGCATCAAGTTCCTGTGAACGCCGTCTCGCGAAATCGCACCGTGCGGATCAGTCGTCTCTTCGCCGAGCTGCGTGACGGGAGCATCCAGATGATTCGGCCCATGCAAGTCCTCACCGAGCCCGCCCGCCCAGCGGCGCCAGCGCATGCAGCGCCCCCGCTCGGGGGCGCGTCCCCGCGGGAGACCGCGACCGTCCCGATCTCGCGTCTGGTGCCCGGCGAGTCGCCGCGCCTGGACGGCCAGGACGAGGCGCACATCGAGCGGCTGGCCGAGATCGACCGGCCGCTGCCGCCGATCCTGGTGGACCGGCGCACCATGCGGGTGATCGACGGGACGCACCGGCTGATGGCGGCCGTGCTCAGGGGCCGCACCACGATCGAGGTCGAGTTCTACGACGGCAGCCCGCAGGACGCGTTCCTGCGCGCCGTCGAGGCGAACGTGCGGCACGGCTTCCCGCTCTCGCAGGCGGACCGCCGGGCCGCCGCGGCCCGCATCACGAAGTCGCACCCTTACATGTCCGACCGGTCCATCGCGCAGGTGGTCGGCCTGGCCGCGAAGACCGTGGCGGGCATCCGGCAGGACCTGGACGACGAGTCGGTGACCATGCTGACCCGGCGGATCGGCCGAGACGGCCGCACCCGTCCGCTCGACGGCGCCGAGGGCCGGCGCCGGGCCGCGCAGCTGATGGCCGAGCGGCCGCATGCCTCGCTGCGAGAGGTGGCGCGCACTGTAGGCGTCTCCCCCGCGACGGCCAGCGACGTGCGCAAGCGGCTGCAGCGCGGCGAGGAGCCGGTGCCGCCGTCGGCCGACCGGTCCAGGACGCGGGCCGCGGACGAGCAGCAGGACCCGGCGTCGGTGCTGGAGAAGCTGTTGCGGGACCCCTCGCTGCGGCACAACGAGCAGGGCCGCCGCCTTCTGCACATGCTGCACACGAACACGCTCGGCGCGAGCAAGCTCTCCGAGCTGGCCTGCGCGATGCCGCCGCATTGCACGGCCCTGATCCGGCAGCTCGCCCGGCACTACGCGCAGCTGTGGTCCGAGTTCGACCGGGAGCTGGACGAGCGCGCCCGCACGACGTCCACTAGGTCCACCGCGGCTTAGTCCACGAGTTGGCGCAGCTCGCGCTCGAGGGCGGGCAACCGCCGCGTCTCCCCGCTGATCGTGAACCAGGCGTGCAGCTCGAGAGCGAGCGCGATGCGGTAGAGCGGCAGACGCGACCGCCAGGCCTCAGGCCACTGACCTGCCTGCCCGTGCCGCCCGGATCCGGAGACGCCGTAGCCGGACAGCAGGCCGGCGATCTTCGTCGCGTCGCCGTCCAGCGAGAACGCGTCGAGGCGCGCGAACTCCATCAGCGGGTCGCCCGCGTGCATGTTCTCCGGGTCGAGCAGGCCGGTGAGCGGGCAGGCGCCGTCCTCGCCGGGCTCGACCAGCAGATTGGGCTCGTGCACGTCGCCGTGGCAGTAGGCCGGTCGCCGGCATTCGTCGAATGCTGAGGCGTGCTCGGTGACGTGCTCGGCGATCCGATCGGCCAGAACAGGGTCGCCGGCGTCCACACGGAACGCGCCCAAGTCGCGCTCCAGCAGCCGGGTCATGTGCGCGCCGTTGTCCGGCAGCGGGTCGCAGATCTCGCCGTCCTGGTCGCTCGTACCGTCGACGTCGCCGTATCCGCCGGCGGGGATGGCATGCAGGCGCCCGAGCACCTGGCCGAGCTGCCGGTAGACCTCGTAGCGCTGAGCGCACGTCAGCTCGTCGTCGACCGCGCTGAGCGTGCGGCCCGGACGCACTGTGGAGACCAGACACGGACGACCGCCGAGCGCGTCGACGCTCCCGCGGTAAGCCAGCACGCGCGGCGAGATGTCGATGCCGTGCCCGGTCAGGAATCTCAGAGCACGCGCTTCCTTCCCCGCCGACTGGCCGCCGGTCCCGTAGACCTTCAGCACGACCGGCGGCGCGGCCGCATCGGCGAACTCGACGCGGTACGCACCGGTGACGGATCCCTCCGCGAACCGCACGAGGGTGCTCACCGGGCCGCGGCCGGGAAGCAGGTCGGCGAACAGCTCACCTGCACGTTCCACAGTCAGCGCTTCGGGCACCCGGGGAGCCTACGGGGCTGCGCCCGGCGCCTTGGAGAGGGCGTCCGAAAGTCCCGTGAGAGCGCTCTCATAAATCGTCCGAGGCAGCTATCCTGATCGGGAACACATGATCGACGACCGCGGACGACGCCGTACCGCGCCGGGAGGGGAACATCCGGTGACCACCGACAGCGCTTCAGCTTCCTCCGCTGCAGCCCCTGCTTCTTCGAATCCTGACAGCACCGCTCCGCGTGCCGACGCGCGGCGGATGACCATCCGGCTCTACCGCCCGGAGACCGACCACGCGGCGATGGGCGAGATCTGCATGTTGACCGGGGCGGCCGGCGGCGACGCGCGGCCGCTGTACCGGGACCAGGAGCTGCTGCCGGACATCTTCGCCTACCCGTACACCGTGTTCGACCCCGAACTCGCCTTCGTGGCCGACGATGGGGGGCGCGCGGTCGGCTACATCATCGGCACCGCCGATACGGGCCGCTTCGTCAAGCAGTTCCGGGAGCAGTGGCTACCGCAGGTGGCCGGGCGGCACGTGGCGCCGCCCGAGCCGGGGCGGCAGCCGGCCGACCACGACGAGATGATGTCCGGCCTGCTGCACCACCCGGAGCGGATGATCGTGCCGGACCTGGCCGCCTATCCCGCCCACCTGCACATCGACCTGCTGCCCGAGTACCAGGGGCAGGGCGGCGGCAGAGCGCTGATGACGGCGTTCCTGGCCGCCGCGCGCCGGGCCGGTGCAGACGGGGTCCACCTCGGGATGCTGCGGGCCAACGTCGGAGCGGGCGCCTTCTACGCCCGCATGGGCTTCACCGAGCTGCACACGCAGGACCAGCCGGAGGACCTGCTCTACCTCGTGCGCGAGACCGGCTGAGCTTCCGCGGCCGGCCGCGGCCGCGGCCGCGGCAGTCCCATGGCCCGCATCACCATCCGGGTGCGCGTCTTCGGCGGCAGGTGCGAGATCAGCCCGGCCGCGCGGGCCTCGGTCCCCACCAGGTAGCGCGCCTTGGGCCGGTCCGCGGTCACCGCCCGCACGATCGCCGCGGCCGGGCGGTCCACCGGGGCGAGCTTCATGGCCGCCGCCGAGCGCTCGAGCGCCTCCAGCGCCGGTCCGTAGAGGGCGATCCGGTCGGCGTCCGCGGCGGCGAGTGCCTGCCGCGCAGCTTTCTGCGCCGTGGCGAAGATCGCCGTGTCGGTCGCGCCCGGCTCGACCACGCAGACCGGGATGCCGAACGCGGCCAGCTCTCCGCGCAGCGCATCGGAGACCGACTCGAGCGCCGCCTTGCTGGCCGAGAGCGCGCCGAGGAACGGCACCGCGGTGCGCGCGGTCGGCGCGCTCACGTTGACGATCCGGCCGCGCCCGGCCCGCAGCAGCGGCAGCAGCGCCTGGGCCACCAGCACCGGGCCGTAGACGTTCACGGCGAACTGGCGGCGGATCTCGGCCGCCGGCACGAGCTCCAGCGGCCCCTGCACGATGATCCCGGCGTTGTTCACGACCGCGCGCAGCCGGCCCCCGGCCTGCAGGCCGATCTCGGCGGCCGCGGCGGCCACGGCGTCCGCATCGGCGACGTCGAACTCGACGACGCGCACCCGGTCCAGGGCCGCCAGCCCCGGCGCGGCTCCGCGCACGCCGGCGTAGACCGTGAACCCGAGCCCGGCCAGGCGCCGCACCACCGCCTGGCCGATGCCGCCCGTCGCACCGGTGACGAGCACCGACTCCCCGTCGTATGGCATGGAGATCCCACCTATCTCTAGTGACGGTGCCGAAAGGACATGTACCTTGGGACATGTTAGTCCCCCGGTCCGACGCCGTGTCAAGATTGCTTGTCCGGACCCGATCCACCCCCAGGAGGCGCGATGTCGCTGCGCTACGGACTGCTCGGCCTGCTCGCCGAGGGGCCGGCCAGCGGCTACGACCTGGCCCGCCGGTTCCAGGAGGTGCTCGGCCAGATCTGGCCGGCCCAGCACCCGAAGATCTACGCCGAGCTGCGCCGACTGGCCGACGAGGGCCTGATCGAGGTGGAGAGCGAGGGCCCGCGCCGGCGCACCGCGTATCGGATCACCGGCGAGGGCACCGCGGACCTGCGCCGCTGGCTGACCGGCACCGAGGTCGACCACACGATGCGCATCCAGCTGCTGCTGCGCTCGCTGTTCTTCTGGCTGATGCCGCCGCAGGAGCTGGCCCGGCAGCTGGAGCGCGAGGCGGAGTACTTCCAGCGGATGGCCCAGCTCTACCGGGACTACGCGGCGCGCAAGGACCGCGGCGAGTTCGGCACCGGGCCCTCGACCCAGTCGATGCGGGTGACGGTCGAGGGCGCGGTACGGCTCAACGAGGCGCTGGCCGGCTGGGCCGAATGGGCGGCCGAGCACGCGCCGGAACCCGGCGAGCCGCGCACGAAGTGACGGTGCCTCAAATACCGGCCTCAAATACCTGGCGCGTTGATGCGCCGGGCGGCCCGGCGGCGGCCGGTCAGCCGGCCGCCTGCGGCCACTGCGCGGCGCACTCGTAGGCGATCCGGCCGAGCAGCGCGGCGCCGAAGATGACGAACCCGGTGCCGATCAGCCAGGAGACCACGATCAGCACCGAGCCGATCGCCCCGTAGGTCACCGCGCTCGAGACGATCAGCGGCGAGAAGACCAGCGCCGAGAACAGCCGCAGCCCGGTCAGGCCGGCCACGGTCAGCAGCGCGCCGGGCAGCAGCGCGCCCCACGCCACCCGGCCGTCCAGCAGGAACCGGGCCGACCACCAGAAGAACACGGTGCCGCCGATCCCGGCCACCATCCAGCGCATCGCGACCAGCGACCACGAACCGTGCAGCACGCCGACCACGTCGGCGCCGGCCAGCAGCGCGCCGATCAGCACGGCCAGCCAGACCACCCGCCGCCAGGCCGAGATCAGCCGGCCGGCCGGCAGCTCCCAGACCCGGGCCAGGCCGGTCTGCACCATGGTGACGAAGGAGAGCCCGAACACCGCCAGCATCGCGATGCTGAACGCGGTGGTGGTGGACAGCACGCTGGAGCTCGGCCCGAACAGGCTGTTCACCGCGTCGGCGGAGCGGCCGGACAGGCCGAGGCCGGCCACGATCCACTGCGGGAAGCTGCGCCCGCCCACCGGCGCGGCCGCGGCGATCACGATCAGCAGCGGGACCAGGGTCACCACGCCGAGCGCGGCGAAGCCGAACGAGCGGTGCATCAGCTCTATATCGGTGCCGTGGCGATATGTGCGGACGGCTATCTGACCGAGCAGACCGCCGCGCGGCCCGCGCGGCTTCTTCGCCGGCTCGACCGAGTGTCCGTTGGCGTGTCCCACCGCCGCGCCGCCCGCGGACGAGCTTTCGTCGCCACCGCGCCCGCACGCGGGGCAGTGGTCATCCAGCCGCGGCCCCACGGGCGCGGCGACCGGATGACTTCGGGAGACCGGCGGATTCGCCACGCGCCAAGGCTAACAAGGGCGCACCCCCAACGCAGCCACTGTCAGCGACGATCCGCTCCTACGGGTGCCCGCGGCCCGGATTCACAGCCTTCCTTAAGACAGCCGGCCGGCTCAGCTGCTCTCGATCTGGAACCGTCGCACCCCCGCCATGATGCAGACGGCGGCCAGGGCTATCGCGATCAGCGCGCCCCAGAGCACGTCACCCTGGGTGTAAAGGCCCTGGAACGCGTAGCGCATGGCCTGCACGATGTACCAGAACGGGTTGACCCGGGAGACGTCGTAGAGCCAGGTCGGCGCCGAGTCGCGGGTCAGCGGCAGCAGGATGCCGGAGAGCAGCAGCACCGGCACCGCGACCGAGTTCAGCAGCGGGGCCAGCGCGTCCTCGCTCTTGAGCGCGAGGCCGAGCGCGTAGGACAGCGAGGACATGCTGACCGCCATCGCCAGCACGAACGCCAGGCCCAGCAGGATTCCGGCGAACGGCGCGCGCAGGCCCATGACCAGGCCGGTCAGGATCAGGATGACCGACTGCACCATGAGCGCCACGGCGTCGCGCAGCACCCGGCCGAGCAGCAGGGCGAGCCGGCTGACCGGCGTCACCCGCATCCGCTCGATCACGCCGGCGCGGTACTCGGCGATGATGGCGAAGCCGACGAACATCGAGCCGAAAAGGCCCAGCTGGACCAGCAGGCCGGGCACGAAGATCTTCCACGCCTCGCTCGACGGCGTGCCGGGCGTGCTCACGTAGTGCTTGACCAGCGGGCCGAACAGGGCCAGGTAGAGGATCGGCTGGATCACGCCGATGATGAGCCAGGCCGGGTTGCGCAGCGCGAGGCGCATCTGGCGGCGGAAGATCAGCGCGGTGTCATGCAGGAAGAGCATCACGGGCTCCCGTCGGGTCAGTTCTGCCCGGCCGCGTCGGCGGCCTGGGCTGCGGGGCTGTCGTCGCGCAGGGACCGCCCGGTCAGGGTGAGGAAGACGTCGTCGAGCGTGGGCCGGGCCAGCTGGATCGAGGCCAGCGGCACGGCCGCGGCGTCGAGCGCGCGGGTGATCGCGAGCAGCTGCTGGCCGCCGGGCTCGACGGTGACGCGCACGGTCTGCCCGGAGGCGGAGGACTCGCGGATGCCCGGGACCGCCTGGAGCGCGGCGAGGGCGGACTCGGCCGAGCCCTCGGTCTCGATCGTGACCAGGTCGCCGGATATGCGGCTTTTGAGCTCCTCGGGCCGGCCCTCGGCGACGATCTTGCCGGAGTCGATGATCAGGATCCGGTCGCAGAGCGCGTCGGCCTCGTCCAGGTAGTGCGTCGTGAGGAAGACGGTGGTGTTCAGGTCGTCGCGCAGCCGGCGCACGTGGGTCCACAGGTTGGCCCGGCTCTGCGGGTCGAGGCCGGTGGTCGGCTCGTCGAGGAACACCAGGCGCGGCTCGTGCACGAGGCCGAGCGCGATGTCCAGCCGCCGCTTCTGCCCGCCCGACAGGGTCTTGACGTACCGGTCCTCGAGGCCGGACAGGTCGAGCTGCGCGCACAGCTTCGCGCAGCGCTCCCTCGCCTCGGCCGCGCCGAGCCGGTAGAGCTCGGCCTGGGTGACCAGCTCCTCGGCGACCCCGCAGGCCCCGTCGGTGCCGCCGCTCTGCGCCACGTAGCCGATCCGCTTGCGCACCTCGACCGGCTCGCGCAACAGGTCGGCGCCGACCACGGTGGCGGTGCCGGCGGTCGGCTGCAGCAGCGTGGTGAGCATGCGCAGGGTGGTGGTCTTCCCGGCGCCGTTCGGGCCGAGGAAGCCGACGATCTCGCCGGAGCGCACGGCCAGGTCGACCCCGCGCACCGCCTCGACCGTGCCGCGCTTGGTCTTGAACGTCTTGGCCAGGCCGGAGACCTGGATCATCAACTCGTCCGGGGGCGGCGCCGCCGTCGGCTCCGGCGACCCTCCCGCCCCGCTCGGGGACCCGTTCACACTCAGCCTCCCGGCTGTCGAAATCTCATAGGGTTGTCGTCGCCGTAACCTATGGCATCCCACCGACAACGGCATCCCTTATTGCGCGCTTGGCAGCTGCACGGACCCGGCGGTCACGGATGGGCGATCAGCAGTATCCCGGTGACGACGCCGGCGGAGGCGACCAGGCGGGTGCGGCCGAAGCGCTCGTGGAAGAGCACGGTGCCGATGAGGCAGCCGATCAGGATCGAGGTCTCGCGCAGCGTCGCGACGCCGGCCAGGGAGCCGCGGGTCTGGGCCCACAGCACCATGCCGTAGGCCAGCATCGAGACCGCGCCTCCTATCAGGCCTCTGGCACAGTCGGGGCGCAGCGTGGCGGGCAGGGAGCGGCCGCGGATCGCGAGCGAGACGCCGACCACCATCAGGCCCTGCAGGAAGAAGATCCAGCCCGCGTAGCCGAGCACGTTGCCGGACCGGCGCACGGCCAGCCCGTCCACGACGGTGTACGACGCGATCACGCAGCCGGTCGCGACGGCGGCGAGGACCGCGGGCAGGTCCGCCCGCGAGGGCAGGCCGTCGGCGAAGGCGACCGCGAGCAGGCCGCCGCAGACCGCGACGATGCCGATCCACTCGACCCCCGACGCGTGCTGGCCGATGATCAGGGTGCTGACGAGGGCGACGACCAGCGGGGAGGTGCCGCGGGCCAGCGGGTAGACCCGGCTGAACTCGCCGAGCCGGTAGGCGAGTACGAGCCCGAAGGCGTAGACGGTCTCCAGCGCGCCGGAGACCGCGATGTACGGCCAGAGCACCCGGGCCGGCGCCGGCGCGAGCAGGATGAGCGGGACGGCGATCGTGAACTGCGCGACGGCGATCAGCGTGATGGCGGAGAGCCGGTCGCGCGAGGAGTGGGCCAGGGCGTTCCAGGTCGCGTGCAGCAGCGCCGAGGCCAGAACCACCGCGACGACCACCGCTCCCCCGGTCGCCGACGCCGCTGCTGCGGACCCCGCCAGTAACGTCACACCCGCAGGGTAACAGAGGCCATTACACGTCTTCCTGTTGTTTACCGTCGATTGGCGCCGTGTTTGCCGAGGCCTCGGCCCGGCGGCAGATCCGCCAGAGCACGGCCAGCAGCACCGCGGCGCAGGCGGAGACGAGCAGCGAGACGCCGGTCTGCGCCCAGCCGCCGAACCGCAGCTGGAAGATCCGGCGGCCCGCCGGCACCGCGGCGACCAGCACGAAGCAGCCGGCCATCGCGCCGACCAGGATCGTCTTCCACCACACCAGCGGCAGCGCGACCAGCACAAGCACGGCCAGGCTGGAGGCGAACAGGGTGACCATCGCCGAGGTCTGCTCGGTGGTCTGGCTCGCCCCGGGCACCTGCCGGGCCAGGTAGTAGGACACGAACGAGGCGCTGCCGGTGACCAGGCCGGCCGGCACCGCGAACGTCAGCACCCTGCGCACGAAGCCGGGGCGGGCCCGCGCGGTGTTCGGGGCGAGGGCCAGGAAGAACGAGGGCGTGCCGATGGCCAGCGCGCCGACCAGCGTGGTGTGCCGGGGCAGGAACGGATAGGGCAGCCGGGCGATCCCGGTGAGCACCACCATGAGCAGGGACTCGAACGACTTGACCAGGAAGAGGTTGGAGACCCGCTCGATGTTGCCGACCACCCGGCGGCCCTCGGCGACCACCGCGGGCAGGGTGGCGAACTGCTCGTCGAGCAGCACGATCCGGGCCACCGCGCGGGCGGCGCCGGAGCCGGAGCCCATCGCCACGCCGATGTCGGCCTCCTTGAGCGCGAGCACGTCGTTGACGCCGTCGCCGGTCATCGCGACGGTGTGGCCGCCGCGGTGCAGCGCGCCGACCATCTCCTGCTTCTGCCGCGGGGTGACCCGGCCGAACACCGTGTTGCTCTCGATCGCCGCGGCGAACTCGGCCGGGTGCGCGGCGGCGTCGGGCAGGTCGCGCGCGTCGACCGGATGGTCGGCGCCGGGCAGGCCGAGCGCGCCGGCGACGGCGCCGACCGAGACCGCGTTGTCGCCGGAGATCACCTTGAGGGCGACGCGCTGGCGCTCGAAGTAGGCGAGCGTCGCCGCCGCGTCGGCCCGGATCCGCTGCTCCAGGGTGACCAGCGCGACCGGCTCGACGTGCGCTGCGACGCCTTCCTCGGACGCCGTCCCGACCGGCCGGTCCGACGCGGCCAGCAGCAGGACCCGCAGACCGCCGGAGCCGAGCCGCTCAGCGCGGCCGGCCGCCTCGGTGCCGGCGCCGAGCACGTCCGGCGCGCCGAGCAGCCAGGTGCCGTGCCCGCCGGCGAAGGTGGCGCCGCTCCACTTGCGGGCCGAGGAGAACGCGGCGACCGACTCGGCCCGCCAGCCGTCCGCGGCCGGGGGCGGCGGACAGGCCTCGACGACGGCGGCCAGCGTGGCGTTCGGCCGGGCCTCGAGGGCGCCCAGCGCGCCGAGCGCGGCGCGCACCCGTGCCTCGCCGACCGTCCGGCCGAGAAGTTCGATGCCTGCCATGCGCATGCCGCCCTCGGTCAGCGTGCCGGTCTTGTCGAGGCACACCGTGTCGACCCGGGCCAGGCCCTCGATCGCGGGCAGCTCCTGGACCAGGCAGTTGCGCCGCCCGAGCCGGACGACGCCGACCGCGAAAGCCACCGAGGTGAGCAGGACCAGGCCCTCCGGCACCATCGGCACGATGCCGGCGACGGTGCGGCTGATCCCCTGGCGCACGCCCCCGGCGACGCTGGACTGCACCAGGATCTGCAGCAGCCCGGCCGGGATCAGCAGGTAGGTCAGGAACCTGATGATGCGGGTGACGCCGTCGCGCAGCTCGGAGCGCACCAGGGTGAACCGCCGGGCCTCAGCGGCCAGCTGGGCGGCGTGCGCGTCGGCACCGACCCGGGTGGCCCGCATCGCGCCGCGGCCGGCCACCACGAAGGAGCCCGACAGCGCCTCGGCGCCGGCCTCCTTGCGCACCGGGTCGGCCTCGCCGGTCAGCAGCGACTCGTCGACCTCCAGCGCGGCGGCCTCGACCACCGCGCCGTCGACCGGGATCTCGTCGCCGGGGCCGAGCAGCACGAGGTCGCCGAGGACCAGGTCCTCGGCGGGCACCTGCTGCTGCGCGCCGTCCCGGCGCACCCGCGGCCGGGCCTCGCCGACGATGGCGAGGGAGTCGAGGGTGCGCTTGGCCCGCCACTCCTGCACGATGCCGATCAGCGCGTTGAAGACGACGACGAACCCGAACAGCGCGTCCTGCACCGGGCCGACCACGAGCATGATCACGAACAGGGCGCCGATCAGGCCGTTGAACCAGGTGAGCACGTTGGCCCGGACGATCGCGCCGAGCGAGCGGCTGGACTGTGCCGGAACGCGGTTGGTCTGCCCGCGCGCGATCCGCTCCTCGACCTCGGCCCGCGTCAGGCCGCGTGCATCCGTGCCGTCCGCGGGCTCGCCGTCCACCCGGCCACGCTATGCGCGGCGTGGGCGGACCGCCGCGTGGAAAGGCCGAACGGGCGAGGACGGGACGGAGGCGGGGCGGGCGGCGTCATTTGCCGGCGCCGCTCACGTCGACCGAGAACGAGCCGGTGGCCAGTCCGGCTCCGCCCTGCCACAGCTCGAAGCCCGCCTCGACGTCGACGAGGTACCAGGCGGGCTGGATGTAGCCGCGGTCCACCGAGTCCTGGGTGAGCAGGCCGACATCCAGGCCGGTGACCGAGTCCGCGCCGCCGACCAGTTGATAGGACACGACGTCCCAGCCGGGCTGCGGGCCTTCGAAGACGTCGAAGGTGTAGCCGCCGATGGAGACGTCCGTGGCGATCTCCGCGCCGTAGGGCCGCACGCCCTGCTCGGCCAGCCAGACCATCACCTCGGCGCCGTTCGGCTGGCCGGGTGCGACCGCGGTCCGGTTGTACCAGATGTCGTAGGCGGCGTCGTAGACGTCCGAGCTGCCGGGCCGGTTGATGGACCAGCTGCTGGTGACGTCGCCGGCGGCCAGCGACGAGACCTGGATCGGGAAGCCCCCGCCGGTCGAGCAGACGCCCAAGGTGCAGCCCCGGTATATGTCGACATAGGCGCCGGGCTGGCCGCTTTCGGCGACGTCGATACCCGAGGTCTGCACGGTGAAGTCGGCGTTGCCGTCGGTCTGCAGGCACTCCGGCGCGCTCGAGTTGTACTCGTCGTTCTGCACGACGTACTGCCCGCCGTCGACGAACCGGGTGCGCAGCGTCCCGCACAGCGGTCTGTTCGGGTCGCCGTACGGGGTCGTGGCGGCCGTCGGCGAGTCGGCGGGCACATTGACGGTCGACGGGGGCGTCGGCAGCGCCTCGATGTCCGGGCCCGACGAGACGCTCGGCTGCGTCGGCGCGGCGCGGAACACTGTGGTCGCCAGGACGATCGCGAGCGCGGCGACCCCCGCGGCGCCGGCGAGTCGCGCGATCGGCTGGACGGGCGGGGCCATGTCGTCCTTCCGATCAGCGCGATGCGCGGGCTGCTTGCCGCACAGCGTAGGCGCCGAAGATTAAAGCAGAGCATTAAGAGCGACCGGACCGCGAGTCCGGGCCGCCGCGTGCGGGCCCGGCCTCCGCAGAGGCCGGGCCCGCTTCAGGCGGCGGTTGTGCCGCCTGACCCGCGCTTCAGCTCGCGGTGCAGGTCAGCGACGGCGCCGACGGGGCGCTGCCGCTGTCCGTCGCGGTGAAGCCGAAGGTCGTGCTCGCTCCCGCGCCGACGGATCCGTTGTAGCTGAGGTTCGAGACCGTCACGCTGTTGCCGGACTGCGTGTACGCGCCGTTCCACAGCGAGTTGATCGTCGCCGCGCTCGGGAACGTCCAGCCCACCTTCCAGCCGGAGATCGCGCTCGACCCGGCGCTGACCGTGACCTGGCCTTGGAACCCGCCCGACCACGAGCCGGTCGTCGTGTAGGCCGCGGTGCAGCCGCCGCCACCGGGGGGCTGGGTCGGGCTGCTGCTCGGCGAGGAGCTGGGCGACGAGCTCGGCGAGTGCGACGGGCTGGCGCTGGGGGTCGGCGAGCTCGGCGGGACCGACGAGCCGTTGACGTTGACCGCGAACGAGTTCGTGGCCAGGCCGGTGCCGCCCTGCCAGAGCTCGAATCCGGCCTCGACGTCGATCAGGTACCAGGACCGCTGCAGGAAGCCGCGGTTGATCGAGTCCTGGACCAGCGAGTTCAGGTCGAGGTTGCTGACCGAGGTGGCGCCGCTGCTCATCGTGTACGAGACGGTGTCCCAGGTGGACTGCGCGCCCTCCCACACGTTGTAGCTGGTGCCGCCGATCGACGCGCCCGTGGCGATCTGGGAGCCGAACGGCTGGACCGGGCCGTTGTGGTTCAGCCAGATCATCATCTCCAGGCCGTTGGGCTGGCCCGAGGTGGTCGGCGTCTGGTTGAACCAGATGTCGTACGCCACGTCGTAGTCGTTGCCCCCGCCCGGCTGCGACGTGCTCCAGCTGGTGGTGACCGTGCCCGCGCCGATGCTGGAGACCTGGACCGGGAAGCCGCTGTTGCTGGTGCAGTCACCCCAGTGGCAGCCCTTGTAGATGGACGGGTAGCCGCCCGGCGCGCCGCTGGTGCTGTTGGCGATGGAGGAGTTCGCGACCGAGAAGTCCGCGTTCCCGTCGGTGGAGATGCACTCGGCCGCGCTCGACCCCCACTCGTTGTTCTGGACGATGTAGCCGCCGGACACGGAGGCCGTCTGCGACTGGCACAGGGAGGTGGTGGCCGCGTGCGCGCTCGCCGGCAGCATCAGCGCCAGCGCGGCGGCCACCGTTGCGGCCGCCCCGGCCGCGAGCGCCGACGCGAGCCGGCTTTTGGTGAGCACCATGGGATCCTTGATCCTTTCCGTCGAACATCGGCGTTCGATCAGGTCAGCACGGTAAGCGCGGCCGCGATCAATGCAAGCGGGCGAATCGGTCACGCTGCGTCACAGCACGTCATGGCGCGATCCGGGTCCGCTCACGGTTCGAAAACTGTGAAAGTCTCACGACGCCGCCGCGCCGCGGTTCGATCAGGGATCGTCGAAACCGGTTCGAACGCCCGCGTCCTGAACCGGTAAAGCAGGTATCTGCGCCGAAGACGGGCCCAGCGTGCGCCGGAGCGGAGCCCGGAGCGCGGTGAAAGTTTCACGCGGCCGCCGCGCCGGCCGGCTCGAGCGGTGCTCGAGCGGCAGGTCGCGTGACCGGTGCCGGGCCCGGATCCCGGCGCGGATCAACCGGCGTTGACGCGCGCCGCCGCACCCGGAAGCGTCGGGTCGCGACCGCGACGGTTGCAACGACGCACCGGCGGAAAGGAGCTCCATGTCCGTACCGAATGGCCGCAGCGCGTGGTGGCTGAGGGGAATCACGGCCCTGGCCCTAGGCACGGCGGCGATGGCCGCGGCGCCCGGCCCGGCATCAGCCGCCGCAGTGCCGGCGACTACGGCCGGCGGCCACAGCCTCCCGGCCGACAGCCGCTTCTTCATCCCGCAGCCCGACAGCGGCGCGGTCAGCCAGATCCTGCAGCTGGCCAAGAGCGGCGACCTCAAGGACGCGGCGCTGCTCGCGCAGATGGCGGCGACCCCGCAGGCGGTCTGGTTCACCTCGGGCACCCCGGCCCAGGTCCAGCAGCAGGCGCACAAGACCATGGCCGAGGCGGCCCTCGAGGGCGCCGTGCCGGTGCTGGTCGCCTACGACATCCCCGGCCGCGACTGCGCCCAGTACTCCGCCGGCGGGGCGCTGGACGAGGCCTCCTACGACTCCTGGGTCGACGGCCTGGCCGCCGGGATCGGCCGCGGCCGCGCCGTGGTGATCCTGGAGCCCGACGCGCTGGGCAACCTGCCCTCGAACTGCGGGCTGCCCTCCTCGGTCTATCCCTTCACCGACGCCGAGCGGCTGGCCGAGGTCGGCTTCGCGGTCACGGCGCTGGAGCAGGACCCGAACACGAGTGTCTACCTTGACGGGACGCACAGCGCCTGGCAGTCGGTCGGCACCATGGCCCAGCGGCTGCTGGAGGCCGGCGTCCAGGGCGCCCAGGGCTTCTTCCTCAACGTCTCGAACTACCAGCCGACCGCGGAACTCACCGACTACGGCACCTGGATCTCCGACTGCCTCGCGATGGTCACCAACCCGGCCAACCCGGACTTCAACCAGCCGGCGAACTGCGCCAGCCAGTACTACCCGGCGACCCAGAGCGACTTCAGCACCTGGGGCCTGACCACCGCCTGGTACGCCCAGAACATGGACGGCGCGGTGGCCAGCACCCACTTCGTGGTCGACTCCAGCCGCAACGGCGCCGGGCCGAACTCCATGCAGGCCTACGCGGCCGCGCCCTACGACCAGCCGGCCGGCGTGATCTCCACGCTGGCGTCCGGGAACTGGTGCAACCCGCCGGCCTCCGGCCTCGGCCTGCGCCCGACCGCGCGCACCGGCGTCCCGCTGCTCGACGCCTACCTGTGGGTGAAGATCCCGGGCGAGTCCGACGGCCAGTGCGACGCGGCCGGCGGCGTGCGCGCCTGGGACTACAGCGCCTACACGCAGCCGACCTGGCCTACCGAGGCGGCGGATCAAGCGCTGTTCGACCCGCTGTGGGGCATGAACGACCCGGCCGCGGGCGCGTGGTTCCCGCAGCAGGCGCTGCAGCTGGCGAAGGAGGCGGACCCGCCGCTGCGGTGACCGGCGGCGTGTACGGCGTGAGCAACGCAGCGGTCCCGCCGCCCGGTGGCCGACCGGGCGGCGGGACCGCTGCGCGATCAAGCGGATTCGCGCTGTACCAGCGAGGTGGGCAGCTCGTTCACCCACTGCGGCACCGGCTCGCCCTCGATCAGGGCCATGACGTACCCGGCCATGATCGAGCCCTGCTCCTCCACCGGCTGGCGGATGGTGGTCAGCGGGGGCAGCGTGTGCTGGGCGATCGGGTCGTCGTCGAAGCCGACCAGCGCCACGTCGTCCGGCACCCGGCGGCCGGCCCGGCGCAGTGCTCGAAGAGCTCCGGCGGCCATCGGGTCGGAGGCGGCGAACACCGCGTCGAGGTCCGGCCGCCGCTCCAGCAGCCGGGTCATCGCGTGCTCGCCCGAGGCCAGCGAGAAGTCGCCGTAGCCGATCAGCCCGGGCAGCGCGGACTCCTCGAGCACCTCGCGGTAGCCGGCCAGCCGGTCGACCCCGGAGGTCATGTCGCGCGGCCCGGCGATGGTGGCGATCCGGCGCCGGCCGCAGCGCACCAGGTGCGAGACCGCGGTGCGCGCGCCGCCGGTGTTGTCGGCGTCCACGTACTTGGCCCCGCACTCGATCAGGGGCCTGCCGCACACGACGGTCGGGATCGCAGCGGTCTGCAGGGTCAGCAGCAGCGGATCACGGCCGTGCGCCGAGATGAGCATGACGCCGTCCACCGCGCCGCGCCTGATGTAGCGCTCCGCGGCGGCGTACTCGTTGCGGTCGTGCACAACGAGGAAGGCGAGTTGCAGCCCGGCGGCGGACAGGGTGCGCGAGGCCCCCCACAGCAGCCGGGCGAAGAAGGGCTCGGAGAAGAACCTGGCACTGGACTCGGTGACGATCGCGGCGACGGAACCGCTGCGCGAGCCTTGGGCGCGCGGCACACGCCAGCGCACGTATCCGAGGCGCGCCATCGCGTCCTCGACGTGGCTGCGGGCCCCGGTGCTGACCCGTGCGGATCCGTTGAGCACCCGCGAGGCGGTCGCCTCGGATACTCCGGCCAGTGCTGCGACGTCGGCGAGTGTGGGCCTGCCGAACCTGCTGTCCTCCCCCAAAGCGGGCATCGTCGCCGTGGCTTCGGTGCGACTGGGCAACTAACGACCTCCCATATGAACGGCGGACACCGGGGCGCGCGGCTGCAGCGGAGCCGGTTGCGCGGTGTGCATGGCGTGGGCTTTGCATGGCGATGGGACGCGCAGGGTCGCCGCTCCCGCAGTCAGGGAGCGCAGTGAGAGAGAGCGCTCCCATCGCGGATGTCCCAAGCGTTACTTCCATGAAACCTTCCGTCAAGAGGTGCGGCGCGAAGCGTTGCCGCCGTTACCCGCCGGACCTCTGCCCGCGCGCGGACCAACGCGTTAACACTCTGTGAAAGTTGCACGGCGGCCTTCCACCGCGGGCCGCTGAAGGCACTGCTCAAGGCACTGGTACGGGCCGCCATCGGCGCTGCGCGGGCCGCGGTCCTGGGCGAAGCGCGATCCGTTCAGTACCTTCCGGGCGCCGATCCAGGCCCGGCCGAACCCGAATGCGCCGTTGGCCGGATCACTCTTACGGGTTAACCCGACGAATCACGGAGCGAACACATGACCGCGCTCGAACTCCCCGGCGCCTCCGGACCTCCCCCGCCCGGCGGCGCCGCGCCCGCCGCCGCGCCCACCCACAAGACCGCCGCCGGGCCCCGCCCGCGCCGCCGCCGCCCGGCCGGCTACGCCCTGCTCGCCGTCACGGCGGTGGTGGCCATGCTGTGCGCTGTGCTGGTGGCCAACGGCCCGGCGGCCCGCGCCGCCTCCACCACCGGCGCAGGGTACTGGCACACCTCGGGCAACCAGATCCTGGACTCGAACGGCAGCCCGGTGCGGATCGCCGGGATCAACTGGTACGGCTTCGAGACGCCGGACGAGATCGCGCACGGGCTCTGGGTGCAGGACTACCACACGGTCATCAACGACATCAAGAACCTGGGATACAACACGATCCGGATCCCGTTCTCCAACCAGATGGTGGAGACGCCGATCGTGCCGCAGAACCTGGCCTTCAGCAACGGCACCGGCGGCTCGATCAACGCCGACCTCAAGGGCCTGAACGCGCTGCAGGACCTGCAGAAGATCGTGGCGGCGGCCGGGCAGGCGGGCCTGAAGGTCATCCTGGACGACCACCGCTCCGAGGCCGGCGAGTCGGCCGAGCAGGACGGGCTCTGGTACACGAGCACGTACACGAGTCAGGACTGGGTCAACGACTGGACGACGCTGGCGACGATGTTCGCCAACGACCCGACGGTGATCGGCTTCGACCTGCGCAACGAGCCGCACACCCCGACCGGCGACACCTACGCCGAGGGCGCGACCTGGGGCACCGGCGACACC
>DASYAE010000273.1:0-2451 GCA_036501535.1 Actinocrinis sp.
GGAGCTGTACGGGATCGGGTCGCCGGACCTGGCGAACCGGCACAGTGCGGCCTGGTCGTGCCGGGACCTGATCGCGTCGATGATGGGGATGCTGCAGCCGTGGGCGTTCCAGCTCGACGGGACGGGGGTGCCGACGCCGACGCCGGGTCAGGGGATCGGCTCGGTGGGGAACGCGTCGACGCCGGTGAAGGTGGCGCGGCAGCCGGCGATCCTGAACGAGCCGAGCGCGGATATGGACATTGGGGACTTCCTGTATGCGGGGACGTATGCGCTGACTCTGGGCAACGTGTACGGGTCGATTGTGGCGCGGGACCGGCTGAACTACCCGTCGCAGATCGAGCTGCAGGACAATGCCCGGGTGCAGGTGCGGCGCCTGGCCGACGGCGGCAAGGAGATCAAGTTCGGCGGCGTGGAGCAGGCTGCGGGCACGTACTGGCATAAGTCGGTGTTCCGGCCGCCGGGGTCACTGACGGGCTTGTCGATCTTGCAGGCGGCGCACCGGGCGATCACGCTGGGCGTGAACGCGGAGGATTTCGGCAACGGGTTCTTCGAGGACGGCGCCCACCCGTCGTCGCTGCTGACGAACGAGAACCAGGCCGAGATGAGCCAGGAGGACGCGCAGACGGTCAAGCAGAAGTTCATGGCCGCCGTGCACGGGTCGCGCGAGCCGGCGGTGATGACGGGCGGCTGGAAGTACCAGCAGGTGCAGACCAGCCCGACCGACTCCCAGTTCATCGACACGCAAGGCATCAGCGACCTGAAGGTGTGCCGGTATTTCCGGGTGTGGCCGGAGATGGTAGCGGTGCCGATCCAGGGCTCGTCGATCACGTACGCGAATGTTGAGCAGCGGGCGCTGGACTTCCTGACGTACACGATGCAGCGGTGGATCACCTGGTGGGAGCGGAAGCTGGGCGCACTGACGCCACCTGGCCAGTACGTGAAGTTTGACCTGTCGCCGCTGCTGCGCACCGACATCCTGACCCGGTGGACGGTGAACCACGCCATGATCGGCAGCCGTACGGTGACGCAGGACGAGGTGCGGGCGGGTGAGGACATGCCGCCGCTGACCGACACGCAGCGCGACCAGGTCAACGCCATGCCGCTGCAGCCGATGCTGCCCCGGCTCAGTCAGGGACTGTAGGAGGCCAAGAGTGAATCGTGAGCTGCGGCGCCAGCGGCGGATGGCGATGCGGGGAGTGCCGGAGCGGCTGGGCCTCCAGTTCGCGCAGGGCAATATCGAGATGCGGGCCAAGCCGAACGGCACCGCGGCCGGGTCGAACTTCGAGTGGAACGGCTACGCGGCCGTCTACGGGGTCGGCTTCGAGATGTGGGACCCACACGGCGAGCCGTACACCGAGGAAGTCGCCTACGGGGTATCGAAGCGGTCGCTGAACAACCCGAACCTGGACGTGCCGTTCCTGGTGGGCCACAACGACGCCGGTATCGCGATGGCCCGCACGAAGTCCGGGACGATGACCCTGTCCGAGGACACCACCGGGCTGCACACGCACGTCCCGGCGATGGATGGCCGCCGCGAGGACGTCCGGGCGCTGGCCAGCGCGGTCGAGCGGGGCGACATGGACGAGATGTCACTGGCGTTCATCTGCCTGCAGCAGGCGTGGGACGAGCAGTTCGAGAAGCGGACGCTTGTGGAGTGGGACCTGCACCGCGGGGACGTGTGCGCGGTGGTCCACGGGGCGAACTCGGCGACGGCCGGCGCGTCGATGTTCCCCGTCGAACAGCTGTCGTTCCGCCGGCCGGCGGCGATCGGCGGCCCGGTGCTGCTGCGCCGGGAACGGCGGATGCCGACCGCGCCGTACACGATCCACCCAGGTGAGGGCACGCTGTGCGGCCAGTGCCGCTCCGCCAACGACGCCGACGCGTGCTTCTGCGACCAGTGCGGGGCGCGGATGCCCGGCGAGCCGGGCGAGTCGACGGTGAGCGGCGAGGACGAGACGCAGCAGTGCCAGTCCTGCCTGTGCATGAATGCGACGGACGCGAAGTACTGCGACCAGTGCGGCCGTGAGCTGGCCGGGGTGACTCCCTCCCGGGCACCAGGCGGCGGCTACGTGTCCAGCTTCGACTGGGCCGACGGGCAGCCGCGTGAGCAGCTGACGGCCGCCCAGGCGCTGGAGCTCCTGTCGGTCACGGCGGCCGAACGGGACAAGGCCAAGAAGGCCGGCAACTCACTGCCGGACGGCTCGTACCCGATCAACAACGTCAAGCAGCTGCACGCCGCCGCCACCCTCGCCGCCTCACACCACGGCGACTGGAAGGCCGCCAAGACGCTGATCCGCCGCCGCGCCAAGGAACTGGGCGTGGACGTGACCACGCTGACGGGCTTCGGCGATAAGAAGGCCGCCCGCCGCGTGCTGGAGCTGCTGGCCTCGGCCGCCGAAGACCTGAACCTGTCCATGTCGTCGGACTACGACGCCGGCGGGGCGGGGCACG
>DASYAE010000274.1:0-7735 GCA_036501535.1 Actinocrinis sp.
TCTCCCGACCCCGCCAGCCTGCTACCGGGCCTCCTGACAGCTACCCGGACCGGACTTCCACCGGCAAGCGACGACGAGCTTGCGGGTCAGTCATTAACCAGACATTCGATCAATTTCCCTTCCCTACTGGACGCACAGGAGGATTCCCATGACCAGAGAGCTGCTGAGCCTCGCCGTCACCGTCCCGCCGGGCCTGCCGGCCGAGCAGGCGCTGGCGCTGGCGCGGATGGCGGGCCGGCTCGGCTTCGCCGCCGTGCACCTGCACGACGCCTCCGAGACCGGCGACCTGGACCGGCTCGCGGCGGCCGCGGCGCCCGCGCTGGTCGTCGTCGGCTTCCCGGCCGAGGCACCGGGGCTGGTCCGCGCCAACGACCCGGCCGCCGTCGCGGCGGCCCGCGCCGAGATGGACGCCTCGGCGGCCACCCGCCCGCTGCTGGTCGCCGTGCCGATCTCCATCGGCCGCACCATGAGCGAGGCGGTCGCCCGGGCCGATCTCGAGCCGCGGTTCGCCGGCCGCCATCCGCGCGACGCCGGGATCTTCGGGACCTTCGAGCAGGCCCAGGAGCAGGTGCTCGAGCTGGCCCGGGCCGGGGCGGACGGCCTGGTGCTGGACGTGCCGCTCTCGCCCGACGTCGCCGACGTGCTCGCGCAGGTCCGTGCGCTGGTCGTCGGCGCCACGCCCGAGCTGGCCGACGCCCCGGAGCGAGCCGGCCGGACCCCGCCGCCGCGCACCGTTTTCTACAGTGCGTGAGTTCCGGCCAGGCCCGGTCACACGGCTGCGGCGGGCGACGTTCTCAATTCCGCCACCCTGACCGCTCTCCCTGGAAATCGCGTTTCCCGCCGCCCCACACTGCAGTGACGCAGACCACAAACGCCCTGCCGAGGAGAGGATCCATGACGACGCAGACCATCCCGGCCCGGGGAGGGGCCGTCCAGCGCGCGAGCTACGAGACGAAGTTCGGATCCGTGGCCCGGTTCGAGAAGGGCGGCGTGGAGCTGGTCGCCGACGACGCGCGCCACTACGCCTTCTCCAACATCTACGAGGTGGCCGCCTCGATGCCGGCCTGGGACCGGGTCGCGGTCGCCAAGAACTGGGAGTACGTCCTCGAGACGATCCGCGCGGAGGGCACGTCCCCCTGGTACGCCGCCTCGCACGACGAGTTCGCGATCTGCATGGACGACGCGGGCGGCGAGATCCTCGTCGAGCTGGTAAAGCTCGAGACGCCCGCCGCCGCCGACGACACCGAGGGCGCCGTCCTGGTCGACGGCGAGCCGGTCGGCCCGAAGATGGGCCGCATCCACCTCAAGCGCGGCCACCAGGCACTGCTGCCCAAGGGCGCGGCGTACCGCTTCGTCAAGGAGGGCGCGCCGGGCGTGCTGCTCGTCCAGACCATCGGCGGCGCGCTCACGCAGTACCGCTGGGCCGAGATCTGCCAGACCGTCTGACCACCGCCGACAAGGAAGAGAGCGATCATGACCATCCAGACCGACATCGAGCGCTCGGCCGACGTCAACGCGGACGGCTACCACGAGTTCAAGCTCGGCGAGTTCGCCTTCGAGCGCGACGAGTACTTCGTCCGCATAAGCTGGCCGACCGGCAACCACACGATGAGCGCCGACGCGTTCCTGCGGGCGCTGCAGCGCGACGTCGCCTGGGACTTCTTCTACGGCATCGTCAACTTCGACGGCGTCTTCGGCACCGTCAACCACTACGGCACCGTCGACATCTTCGCCGGCCGCTACAACGAGTCCTACCGCAGGGCGGAGCTCGACTACGGCGAGAACGTCGAGACCCCGGCCATCCGCGAGACGTTCAAAGCCATCCTCGACGACTGGACCAACGAGTCCTTCGACCCCTTCGCCTCGCCGCACGAGACCGGCTCCGCCTTCGGCCTCAAGCACGGCAGCAACACCCGCGCCGTGACCCGCCAGCGCGTGGCGGCGCAGCGCATGGTCGGAGTGAAGGGCGACCAGCTGGTCCGCTCGGACGAGTCGGGGTACCCGGTCAACCGGATGTTCACCGACGTCGACCAGAGCGAGCCGGTCGTCGAGGCCGAGCCCGGCTTCGAGTCGGAGGTCGCGGCTTTCAGCCTGTTCGCCTATCTCTCCCGGTCCAACGTGACGTGGAATCCCTCGGTGGTCAGCGTCTGCAAGGACTCGCTGGCCTGCCCGACGACGGAGGAATACATCCTGCCGATCATCCACGGCAACGACCGCGTGGAGTGGTTCGTCCAGCTCAGCGATCAGATCACCTGGGAGGTCGAGGACCGCGACACCGGCGCCGTGCGCTCGCGCGTGGTGATGAAGGCGGGCGACGTCTCGGCGATGCCGGCCGACATCCGGCACCAGGGCTACTCGCCGAAGCGCTCCATGCTGCTGGTCTGGGAGAACAACTCCGAGAAGATCCCCGCGGCGATCGCTTCCGGCAAGGCCCCGACCTACCCGGTCGAGTTCTGATGCAGTCGGGGCTGTTCATCGGCGGCGAGTTCGTCGACGCCGCCGATGGAGCCACGTTCGAGACCGTCGATCCGCACGACGGCACGGTGCTCGCCGCGGTCGCGGAGGCGAAGGAGGAGGACGTCGACCGCGCCGTCGCGGCGGCGGGCAGGGCGTTCCCCGCCTGGAGCCGCCTGGCCGCCGCGGACCGCGGCCGGCTGCTGCTCAGGCTCGCCGACGCGATCGAGGCCGACGCGGAGGACCTCGCGATGCTGGAGACCCGCGACACCGGCCATCCGCTGCGCGACACGCTCGGGCTCGACGTGCCGCGCACGGCGGCGACGTTCCGGTACTTCGGCGGCATGGCCGACAAGTTCCAGGGCTCGGTCGTCCCGGTGGAGCAGGGGTTCCTGGACTACGTCGTGCCCGAGCCGCTCGGGGTGGTCGGCCAGATCGTGCCGTGGAACTTCCCGGTGATGTTCACCAGCTGGAAGATGGGCCCGGCCCTCGCCGCGGGCAACTGCGTGGTCATGAAGCCCTCCGAGATCACGCCGCTGTCGGCGCTGCGGGTGGCGCAACTGGCCGCCGAGGTCGGCTTCCCGCCCGGGGTGATCAACATGGTGCCCGGGTACGGCGGCACCGCCGGCCGGCGGATCGTCGACCACCCCGGCATCGCGAAGATCTCGTTCACCGGCAGCACCGCCGTCGGCAAGACGATCGCGCAGGGCGCCGCGCAGACCCTCAAGCAGGTGCACCTGGAGCTGGGCGGCAAGGGCGCGAACATCGTGTTCGAGGACGCCGACATCGCGGCGGCCGTCAACGGCACGGCGTTCGGCATCTTCCACAACCAGGGCCAGGCCTGCATCGCGGCGAGCCGGCTGATCGTGCACGAGTCGGTCAAGGGCGAGTTCATGGAACGCCTGGTCGCCCTCGCGAAGTCGATCCGCCTGGGCGACCCGAAGCAGCGCACGACCGAGATGGGCCCGCTCACCTCGTCGATGCACCTGGAGCGGGTCAGGTCCTACCTTGATCTCGCCGGCTCCGAGGGCGGCCGCGTCCTGACCGGCGGCAGGGCGCCGGAGGCGGCGGAGCTGGCATCGGGCTACTACGTCGAGCCGACCATCGTGGAGACCCAGCCGGAGGCGCGCGCGGCGCAGGAGGAGGTCTTCGGGCCGTTCATGGTCGCGCACACCTTCAAAACCGACGAGGAGGCCCTGCGCATCGCGAACGGCGTCGCTTACGGCCTGGGCGGCGGTCTGTGGACCAAGGACCTCTCCCGGGCCCACCGAGTGGCGCGGGACCTGCGCGCCGGCATGATCTGGGTCAACTCCTACAAACGGGTGAACCCGGGCTCGCCGTTCGGCGGCATGGGGATCTCCGGCTACGGGCGCGAGATGGGGTTCGAGGCGATGCGCGAATACACCGAGCCCAAGGCGACCTGGATCAACATCGACGCCGTACTGCCGCCCTACTACCAGCGCGGCTGATGCGTGTGAAGGAATTGACGAGATGAGGTTCGTTCACCAGACGCTTCCGCAGCGGGTGGTCTTCGCCTCAGGCGGGTCACCCGCAGCGGTGGCGGCTGAGATCGATGCCCTCGGCGGCTCGAAGGCCATGCTGATCGCCTCCAGCCGGCAGGCCGCTCTGGCGTCGCCGATCGCCGCGCAGATCCCCGTCGCCGCGTGGCACGACGAGGTCGTGATGCACGTGCCGGTCGAAGTGGCCGCGCGCGCCCGGGCAGCGGCCGCGGCCTCGGGCGCCGACGTCCTGGTGACCGTCGGCGGGGGTTCGACGACCGGCCTGGGAAAAGCCGTCGCGCTGACCACCGGCCTGCCGATCGTCGCCGTGCCGACCACGTACGCCGGCTCTGAGGCGACCAATGTATGGGGCCTGACCGAGGGCGAGACCAAGACGACCGGGGTGGACGATCGGGTCCTGCCAGCGAGCATCGTGTACGACGCAGGCATGCTCACCGAGCTTCCCGGCGACATGACGGTGGCCAGCGGCCTCAATGCTCTGGCACACTGCATCGACTCCATGTGGGGCCCGCGCGCCGACCCCATCGACCGGGCGCTCGCGCAGGAGGGGATCGCCGGCCTGTCCGCCGGCCTGCTCCAGGTGAAAGCCGAGTCGTCGAGTATCGAAGGCATCGAACAGACCTTGTACGGCGCCTACCTCGCGGCGGTCTCCTTCGCCAGCGCGGGCTCCGGAATGCACCACAAGATCTGCCACGTGCTGGGCGGGATGTTCAACCTCCCGCACGCGCAGACCCACGCCGTCGTGCTGCCCTACGTTCTCGCGTTCAACGCGCCGAATGCTCCCGATGCGGAGCGCCGGATAGCCCGCGCATTCGGGTCCTCAACTGCCCGTGACGGCCTCGCCGGCCTGCGTGCCCGGTTGGAGGCGCCCCGGGCGCTCAGGGACTGCGGCATGCCAGAGGACGGCATCGCCAAGGCGATCGCGCCTATCCTGGCCGCGATCCCGGCCGGCAACCCGACGCCCGTTACCGAGGAGAACCTCGCCGCGCTGCTGCACGCCGCGTGGGCGGGCGACAGCCCGAACTGACAGCCCGGAATTCAGGAGGCGCACTGTGAGCGACGTCGACCACAGCCAGGTCCACCGCAAGGCCGCCCCGGCTCAGGAGGCCGTGGAGGACCGCCTGGTCGAGAACGTGGTGAAGTCCTTCGACGCCTGCGCGGACCCGCGGCTCAAGGAGCTCATGGTCTCGCTCGTGCACCACCTGCACGCGTTCATCCGCGAGGTGCGGCTGACCGAGGAGGAATGGGGCGCCGCGATCGCGTTCCTCACCAAGGCCGGGCACATCACCGACGACGTGCGCCAGGAGTTCATCCTGCTCTCCGACGTGCTCGGCGCGTCGATGCAGACGATCAACGTCAACAACCGGGCTTACGCTGAGGCGACCGAGGCCACGGTCTTCGGGCCGTTCTTCGTGGAGGACAGCGCCGAGATCGAGACCGGCGGGGACATGGCCTTCGGCGCGCCGGGAGAGCCGTGCTGGGTCGAAGGCACCGTCACCGACACGGAGGGCAAGCCGCTCGCGGGTGCCCGGATCGAGGTGTGGCAGGCCGACGAGGACGGTCTTTACGACGTGCAGTACGACGCCGCGAAGCGGGCCGCGCGCGCGCACCTGTTCACCCGCGAGGACGGCGGCTACGACTTCTGGTGCCTCACCCCGACGCCGTACCCGATCCCGAACGACGGACCGGTGGGCCAGATGCTTGACGCGGTCGGCCGCAGCCCGCTCCGCGCCGCGCATCTGCACTTCATGGTCAGCCACGAGGGACGCCGGACGCTGGTGACCCACATCTTCCCCGTAGGCGACCCGATCGGCTGGAACGACTCCGTCTTCGGCGTCAAGGAGTCGCTGATCAAGACGTTCGAGCAGCAGCCGGCCGGGACCGCCGCCCCCGGCGGCCGCGCCGTCGACGGCACCTGGTCGCGGACCCGGTTCGACATCGTGCTCGCACCGGCCGGTGCGTGAAGCCCTGGACGGAACACTGCTGTTGACTGCTCCGAAACCTGCGCCACAGTGAAGTGAAGTGTGGAGGAGCAGATGGAAGCGGTTCGCCTGCCGCAGGCCCGCGTGTACTCGACCCACGGGGTCGACGACGACGTGAGCCGATGGGAGCGGCACAACGCCGAGGAGCTGATCGCGCTCGCCTGCGACGTCCCCGCCGAGGGTTTCCGGGCGCTCGAAGTCAACCTCGACCTGCCGCAGGCCAGGCTCGCTCTCGTCCGCGGCACGTCCCACTCCGTCACCCGTTCGGCGCCCCTCATCGAGGAGACGTCGGCGCGCTCGATCGCCGTCTACGCCGCGTTGCGCGGCGAGGCCGTCTTCGAGCAGGCGGGCCGGAAGCGGCTGATCCGCCCGGGCCAGATCGTCGTCTGCGACCCGGACAAGCCGTTCGTGCGCGGCTTCGGCCACGGCCTCGAGGAGCTGGCGATCACGGTGCCGTGGCCGCGCTTCGAGGCGGTCTCCGGCGTCGCCGGGCTCGAGGCGCCGATCGTGGTCGACGCCGGCCGCGGCGGCAACCCGTACGGCACCGCGCTGGCCCGGCTGGTCAGGCTGGCGCTGCGCCGGGAGGCCGCGGTGCCCGCAGACGACGAGCTCGTGGTCGAGCTGATATCGATGCTGGTCGCGGGAGATCGCGCAGATCTCACCCTGGCCCATCGAGCCGCCGCGAAGGCGTTCATCGAGGAGAACCTCACCGACCCGGGGCTCGGCGCCGTGGAGGTCGCCGCCGCCACGGGGATAAGCGAGCGCCACCTCTCCCGCGTTTTCGCCGAGACCGGCCAGAGCGTTCCCCAGTACATCCTGGCGCGTCGCCTCGATGCCGCACATAGCCGCCTCACCAGCAGCGATGCAGCGACGTTGCGGACCGTCGACGTGGCTCAGGCGTGGGGGTTCACCTCCCCGGCCTACTTCTCGCAGGCATTCCGCAAGCGCTTCGGCGAGACCGCCGGCGCCGTGCGCCGCACCTCCTACCTAGGCTCGTAGTTGTACGGGGTGGTGCTGCTGAGGTTCCGGAACCCGAGCCGGGCGAGGATGGGCCGGCTGTCGTCCGAGGCGTCCACCTGGAGGAACCGGCAGCCGCGTTCGGCGGCGAGCGCCGCCCGGTACGCGACGGTCGCACGGTAGACGCCCTTGCCGCGCCATTCCGGGACGGTGCCGCCGCCCCAGAGGCTGGCGAAGTCGGTGCCTTCGCTGAACTCCATGCGGGCCGAGCAGATCGCCCGGTCCCCGGCGAGCACGACAAGCGCGGTAAGCGTCTCGGGGCTGTGCTCGGCCCGGTGGAGCATCTCCCGCTCGAGGCGCGGCGCGGGCGTGCCAAAGGCCTGGTCGTGCGCCTCGAACATCAGGCGCACGCCGGTCACGTCCGTTACCGGCTCGATCCGCACGCCCTCGGGGAGCACCGGCTCGGTCGGCAGCCCGGCGACCTCCGCGACCATCAGCGCCTCGCGTGCTTCGGCCCGGAAACCGGCCTTGACCAGGCGCTCGCCGAGGTCGGCAGGCCGGTCGTGCCCGTAGAGCTTCCACTCGAACTCGCGGCCGAGCGCGGTGAAGTGCTCCACCTGCGCGGCGATCTCGACATCCGCAGTCTGCTCGTCGAGGTCCGACCAGATCACGCCGCACCAGCCGCCGTCGCCGGTCGCGATGTGCCGCATGACGCGGCCGGTGTTCTCGACGAGGTCGTCCGGATGGTCGCCGCGGAACTCGCGGCGCAGCTGACGGTCGAACAGTCCGAGCAATTCAATGCTGTCCACGCGGCGCATGCTA
>DASYAE010000275.1:0-34469 GCA_036501535.1 Actinocrinis sp.
GGCGGGAGCTGGCAGCTCACGCGGCAGAGACGGCCGCCGCACGGACATGGAGAGAGGGAATCTCGTCACAGTCCGTGGCGAATGATTCGAGGCTTCGTTGGTGGCCGCCTGTAGGGATTTCTTCGTGACCGCGGACACGGCCGGGGCAAGATGGCTGAACTGAGTCGCACATGAGAAGCCGTCGAGGACGAGCTGACGATCGTCGCTGCACGCAGAGAGCAGCTTCGGCAGCCACTGCTCCTCGCCGATCGATCGGGAGATCGATTCATGGCGAGCTGTGAAACCGAACGATCCGGCGAGACCGCAGCAACCGGCGTCGAGTACTGAGACATCGAAACCCAGGGATTGGAGTAGGTCGCGGTCCGCGTTCTCGGCATGGATCGCACGTGCATGACAGTGCGGGTGAATAAGCACACGGCGGGTGTCGTCTGTCGAACTAGGCGCAGCCTCGCGGAGGCGCTCTGCGCCGCCGGACGCCAGAAGATGTTCGGCAGGGGACCGGGCGAGACCGGCCAGGCGCTCGGCCCGCGGATCGTCGTGCAACAGCGCAGGCAACTCGTCGCGGAACGACGCGAGGCAGCTCGGCTCCGGAATGATGATCGGAATTCCCTGCGCCGTGAAGGGATCGAGGATGTCGACAAGGCGTTGCAGGGACCGACGGGCCAAGGCCAGCATCCCGGTGTCGTATAGAGGACGCGCGCAGCAGGCCCAGCCGGTCGGAATCATGACGCGTTCCCCGGCCGCCTCGAGGACGGACCTCCACGCGACGCCGACCTCCGGCCGGTAAGCGTCGGTGAAGGTGTCCGGCCACAGCACGACGGTCGGGCCGGCAGGAGAGGCGCCGGACTGAGAACGACGAAGGCTGCGTCGGGCGAATCTGGGCGCGGGTCGCCGAGTCGTGACTCCGACCGAGCGCTTCAGGATCCAGTTGAGGACAGGCAGACGCAATGAGGCGTTCGCGAGGGTCGGCGCGCGGCTGGCGATACGAGCGAGCCACGGGATGAAGCCCAGCGCGTACATGGATCTCGGCCGAAGCCGGCCGCGATAGTGATGTGCGAAGAACTCGGCTTTGTACGTCGCCATGTCCACGCCAGTCGGACAGTCCACTGCGCAGCCTTTGCAGGCGAGACAGAGGTCGAGCGCCTCCCGCACTTCGCCACTGCGCCAGTCCGCGGCGATCGCGTCGCCCTGGAAAAGCTCCGCGAGCAACTTTGCCCTGCCCCGCGTCGAGTGCCGCTCGTCGCGAGTCGCCCGATACGAAGGGCACATGACGCCGGTGTCGTCACGGCGGCATCGCCCGACACCGACACAGCGTTCAGCGGCATGCTGGAGCGAGCCGGAGTCGGCAGTCAGCGGGAAGTGCGTCGGTCTGAGCGAGTCCGAGGCAGCACGGTAATCCGGTCCGAAACGGAGATTCGCATCGAGCGCCGCGGGATCGACGACTTTGCCCGGGTTCATCCGTCCGCGCGGGTCGAAGACCGCCTTGACCTGCCGGAAGGCGTCGACAAGCTCTCGGCCGTACATGCGCTCCAGCAGTTCGCCGCGTGCCTGGCCGTCGCCGTGCTCCCCGGAGAGTGACCCGCCGAGCGAGATAACGAGGTCAGCGGCGCGTTCGACGTAGGCCCGATACGCTTGTCGCCCTGAATCGGACTGCAGGTCGAAATTGTTGCGGGTGTGCACACAGCCCTGTCCGAAGTGTCCGTACCACGCGCCGCTGTATCCGAACTCTTCCCACAGTTCGCTGGTGCGGCGCAGGTATTCGCCGAGTCGTTCCGGCGCGACTGCGGCATCCTCCCAGCCTTCCAGGTTGTGCGTGCCATCGGCCCGGATCGCTGTCGCCGCGAGTCCCGACTCACGGATCGCCCAGATGAGCCGCTGCTGAGGGGCATCGTCGAAGCGGCGATGGTCGGAATTCCCCGCTCCTGCCGCCAAACCGGCGATGAACTCGTCAGTGCGCCTGTCCGCCTCAGCGCGATCCTGAGCGCCGACCTCGGCCAACAGCCATCCGCCGGCATCTCGCTTCAAAGCGGCGTCGAGGCCGGGCAGCAGCGGAAGTTGGGTCGCATTGAGATTGCGGTCCATGCAGTGCCGTACGAGGGTGACGTCGAAGCCCTCCAGGCCGATCAAGCCTTCTCGGAGAAGCCCCAGCAGCGAGGGAACCGCGTCGGCGGCATCGAAGACGCTCGGATATGCGACGACGACGAGCCTTCTGTGCGCTGGATCCTCGACCAGCCGCAGAACTGCCTCGGTCACCAGGACACACGTCGATTCCGTCCCGACCAGCAGCCGGGCCGCGTGAAGCGGCCGATCAGGCCCGATCTGATCGAGGTTGAAGCCCGAGACGCGGCGCGGGATCTGCGGATAACGCTGTTCGACCAGGTTCGCAGCTCGGCGGCCGATCTCACGCAGTGACCCTAGGATCCCTGCTTCGGGCGCACCGGACTTCACCGCCTCCGCATATGAAGCATCGTCGTATCCACCGAACTCGTACACGGCACCGCCATAGGTGGCTACGCGCAGACGCTCGACGTTGTCGACAGTCTTTCCGGCGTAGAGCGCGTGCGTGCCGCACGAGTTGTTGCCGATCATCCCGCCGAGCGTGCACCAGGCGTGCGTCGCCGGATCGGGGCCGAAGGTGAGGCCGTGGCGCTCGGCAGCACGGCGCAGGTCGTCGAGTACGACTCCGGGCTGAACGCGGGCCAGCCGCGCGTCCCGGTCGATCTCCAGGATCTTGTTCATGTGTCGGGAGAAGTCGAAGACGACGGCCTTGTTGCACGCCTGCCCGGCCAGCGACGTCCCGGCGCCGCGGCCGAATACCGGCACGTCGTGTTCGGCGCAGATCCGCAACGCCGTCGCGGTGTCCTCCTCATCGCGCGGGAAGACCACGCCGATCGGGACCTGACGGTAGTTCGACGAGTCTGTCGCATACACCGCACGTGTTCCGGACCCGAACTCGACGTCTCCGCGTATCGCCGATCGCAGCGCGGACTCGAGTGTGGCCGCTTCTGGCGCGTCCGACGCACGTGATCGCACGGCGCCGGCCCTGCTCGCCTCACTCATGCGCATCGTGTCGAACAGCCCAAAGTGCCGCCTGAGTGCGATCCGCGACGCCCAGTTTCATCAGCACATTCGAGACATGCGTCTTAACCGTCTTCTCGGAGACGGTCAGCGCCTTGGCGATCTCCCTGTTCGACCGGCCGCGTGCGATCAGGTCGAGTACCTCGCGCTCCCGGCCGGTCAGATGCGACCGGCCTGGCGCGTCGTCGTCTCCCTCGCCACCGGATCCCGGCTGTGCGGACGTTAGAGCCGCTGCGACATCCGGTCCGAGCAGCACGTGTCCCGCAGCGACCGCCCGGATGGCCGCGGCGAGTGCGGATGGCTCGACGTCCTTCGAGACGTATCCGCGTGCTCCGGCCCTGATCGCCGGGACGACGCTGCGGTACTCGCCGAAACTCGTCACGATCAGGGCCTTCGTCATGATGTCGGACTCTGCCATCAGTTCGAGCGCCGTGACGCCGTCCGCCTCGGGCATCACCAGGTCGAGAAGGATCACGTCCGGCGCTAGCTCGCCGGCGAGCCGGGCCGCCTCGATCCCATCGCCGGCCTCCCCGACCACCTCGATGTCCGGCTGAAGACTCAAGAAGGCCCGCAGGCCTTGGCGGACCATCGGATGGTCGTCCGCGATCAGAACCCGGATGCGCGGCGTATCAGGCCGGCCGCCCACAGGGCACCTCCAATCGGATCCGGGTGCCGTTGTCGGCTTCAGAGTGCACCGACAGTTTGCCGCCGACGGACCCGGCACGCTCACGCATCGAGGCCAGTCCCATGCCGCGCAGTGCCTTGTCGTCGCGCTTGTCGAAGCCCCGGCCATCGTCGGCCACCGTCAGCTGTGCGGCGATCGGTGACTTGCCCGGCGTCAGAGTCACCACGATGCGCGAAGCGGTCGCGTGCCGCAGCGCGTTGTGCAGGGCTTCTTGCGCGACGCGGAGCAGTACCTGTTCGTGCGCGGGCGGCATGGCGCAGACTGGCTCCGACTCGAAGATCACCCGCGGCCCGCCGATGGCCTGCTGGGCCCGGTCGATCACGTCGATCTGCTTGCGCAGCGTCAGGGTGAGTCCGTCCTCGTCGAGTTCCGCCGGCCGCAGTTCGCCGACTGCCGCGCGCAGTTCGTCCGCCGCGTCGCGGGCCATCGCCGCGACACGGTCGAGGTGGGCCCGTGCGCCGTCCGGGTCGATGTCGACCAGGCCGTCGGCGGCTTTCGCCGTCAGTCTCAGTGCGAACAGCTTCTGCGCCACCGCGTCGTGCAGCTCGCGGGCCAGCCGTGTGCGCTCCCCGACGATCGCCAGCTCGCGCTCGCGTTCGAACAACCGCGCATGAGTGAGTGCGATGGCTGCGTGTGCGGCGAGCACCGACAGCAGGTCCTCGTCGTCCTCGGTGAACGGCGCGTCGTCCTCGGCCGGCGTCGTGTTCCCCAGGAACAGCGCGCCGAGGATCTCGTCGCCGTCCCGGATCGGAACGCCCACGAACGCGGTCAGCTTCGGGTGCGCGGTCGGCCACCAGCGGAAGCGCGGGTCGGCGGTGATGTTCGGCAGCCGCTGTGCGTGCGGATCGTTCAGCATCACCGAGAGCATCCCGTGCTGGCGCGGCAGGGGGCCGATCCGCTTCCACTGCTCGTCGCTGATGCCGTCCACCACGAAGCGGGCGAACGAACCGGCACCGTCCGGGACGCCCAGCGCCGCATATTCCGCGCCGACCAGCTCGCGCGCTGTTCGGACGATGGTCTGCAGCGCCTCGGCGGTGTCCAGATGCCGGCTGATCGCGAGAACGGCCTGGCTCAGCTCGTGCAGGGCCTTGAGAGCGCTGGACCGGTCTGCGGAGGTGGACACGGTTCTTACCGTAGCGCGCTGCGCCGGACGGCCGGATCAGGCCGCGGGCCGAGACCTGGAGACCGCGGGTCCTAAGACCATCGGCCGAGCCGCATTCCGGCCGCCCGCCCGATCCGCCCCGTGGTCGGCCGGCGCGAGAGTCGAAGGCATGACGAACACCGAGAACGCGGCCGCAACCGGTCGCAACACCTATGACAGCGGCAGCGGCAGCACCAAGCCGGTGGCGGTAGTCACCGGGGCGTCCCGGGGCCTCGGGCTCGAACTGGCCCGGGCGCTGGCGGCTGGCGGTTGGAAGCTTGTGCTGACCGCCCGAAGTGCCGGCGACCTCGACCGGGCCGCGGTCGAATTGTCCGCGATCACCAAGGTCAGGGCGCTGGCCGGGACCATCGTGGACGACGACCACCGGGCCGACCTGGCCGAGGCCGCGGCCGAGTTCGGCGGCGCCGATCTGCTGGTCAACAACGCCTCGACGCTCACCGGCTACGACCTCGACGGGGAGGCCATGCCGCGGCTCGGCGACTTCCCGCTTCCCGGCCTGCTCGAGACGTTCGAGGTCAACGTGCTCGCACCGATCGCGCTGACCCAGCTCGTCCTGCCGCAGTTGCGGTCGCACGCCGGCGCGATCGTCAACGTCTCGTCCGACGCGTCGGTCGAGGCATATGCGGGCTGGGGCGGCTATGGCGCGAGCAAGGCCGCGCTCGACCACGCCTCCGCGATCCTCGCCGAGGAAGAGCCGGCGCTGCACGTGTGGGTCGTCGACCCCGGCGATATGCGCACGCGGATGCATCAGGACGCATTCCCTGGTGAGGACATCTCCGACCGGCCGTTGCCGGCGACTGTCGTCCCCGCGTTCCTGAACCTGCTGCGCACCTGGCCCGACTCCGGGCGGTACCGCGCCGCCGAGCTCATCGCGTTGAAGGCGGGTGCATGATGACCATCGCTCTCATGACGACGGACGCCCCCTCGGGACTGGAGACCGGGTTCGACTTCACCGTTCCGGACGAGCTGTCCGCGCACGCGCCGGCCGAAGCCCGCGGCGTGGCGCGCGACGAGGTCAGGATGCTGGTCGGGCACCGGGCCACGCTCGGCCACGAGCACTGGCGCGCGGCCGACCTGCCGGAGGTCCTGCGGCCCGGCGACCTGCTGATCGTCAACAACTCCGCGACCATCCCGGCGGCGTTGCGCGGCACGCTGCCGAGCGGCGAGCCGGTGGCGCTGCACCTCTCCAGCGCGGAGCCGGGGCAGGCCGGCGGATACCTGGTCGAGCTGCGTCGTCCTGAGAACGGCACCACGCGGCCGTACCTTGAGCCCGGCAGTTCGCCGGCGTACGCCGGGCTGGTCGTCGAACTGCCTGACGGCGCCTCAGCCGAGTTGATCGCGCAGTTCACGCGGCGGCTCTGGTACGCCCGCTTCACGCTGCCGCGCGGGCAGGCGCTGGCTGCGTTCCTGAACACCCATGGGAAGCCGATCCGGTATTCTTATGTCGATCGGGACTGGCCCTTGTCGGCGTATCAGACCGTGTTCGCGACCGAACCCGGCAGCAGCGAGATGCCGAGCGCCGCCCGGCCGTTCACCCCGGGCCTGGTCGCGCGTCTCGTCGCTCGCGGCGTTCTGATTGCGCCGATCACGCTCCACACCGGCGTCGCCTCGCCTGAGGCGCATGAAGCGCCTTACGCCGAGCGGTTCCGTGTCCCGGAGACGACCGCGCAGCTCGTGAACCACGTTCGGAGCAGTGGCGGGCGGGTGATCGCCATCGGGACTACCGCCGTCCGGGCGATCGAGTCAGCCGTCGGACGGGGCGGCAAGGTCCGGGCGGCCGACGGCTGGACCGACCTGGTGATCACTCCTCAGCGCGGCGTCCGCGCGATCGACGGGCTGCTCACCGGATGGCACGAGCCGCGCGCATCGCACCTTCTGATGCTGGAGGCGGTGGCCGGCCGGCCGCTGCTCGACCTCTGCTACGCCGAGGCCATCGCCGAGCGCTACCTCTGGCACGAATTCGGCGACGTCAACCTGCTTCTCCCGTGAGCCGTTGGACGTGTGACCGTGAGACCGACAGACCGGAAGTCGGTCCCAGGAGGACGGACGGAAGTGACAGCACGTCATGTCACGTCAGTCATGTCACGGCACGTCATGTCACGGAACATCACGGCACATCAGGGTGCAGCGCAGCGGCGTGGTCCGCGGATCAGGACGCGCCGGTGTTGGCCGAGACCAGCCCGACCACGAGGCTGATGAACACCACCGCATAGCCGACCGCGAGCCACGTCGAGCGGTGCCGCTTGACGACCACGGCTCCGGTCGCGGTGACCGCGGCGACCAGCGGGGCGACGAACAGCGGCAGGGCGAAGGTGAACCAGGGGCCGGCGCTCGAGCAGAGGGCCGAGCCGTCGGGGGTACAGCCGGTGGACGTCGACCAGACGCCCGCGGCGAAGCAGGCCAGCGCGCTCGCCACGGCGAACACGGGGAGCAGCAGGGCGGTGCAGCCGATGCCGGTGGTCATGCCGGCCGGGCGCTCGCCGCGGCCGGTTATCGGGTTGACGCGGGTCGGCGTCTGGGCCGCGGGCAGGGCCTGTGCAGGGGCAGGGGCAGGGGCCTGTGCCGGCACAGGGCTCGGGTTCGGGCCCGAGTCCGGGTTCGGGCCCGAGTTCGGAACCGCAGCGGCCTCCGCTGCGCCGCCGTGCTCGGCATCGACGTTCGCACTCTCAGTCGCACGGGCGGTCGGACCGGGCTCGGGTTCGGCGGCGGCCGTGGTGTCCGGCTCCGGGCTGCCCGCGTGCACGACACAGTCGTCGGCCCCGGCCGAGTCCTGCGCGGCCGGCGGCGGCAGCGGCTGCCGCGGCGCGGTCGGCTCAGCGGCGTCGGCTTGCATCGGGCTCCCTCGAATCGGCGACAGGCAGGCATTGTATGCGGACCGGCTGAGGACTCGGGCGGTCCGGCGGAAGTTCGGCTGGCGCACGGCCGGCGCACGTCCGGTACGGAATGGAGCCGAGGCGCTACTGCGCGATCGCCCTTCGTGGGGCATCCTTAGCCATATGCGGCCTCTGATCGGCATGTCGGTGTATCGGACCTATGCTGCCTGGGGTGTCTGGCATGCGTCTGCCGCGCTGCTGCCGCATTCCTATGCTGATCACGTCGCCGCGGCCGGGGGGATCCCGGTACTGCTTCCGATCTGCGGCGACGACACGGCGGGCGACGCGCTCGCCCGGCTCGACGCACTCATTCTGACCGGCGGCCCGGACATCGAGCCGCTGCGATACAGCGCGCTGCCGGACCCGTTCGCCGAGCGTTCGCAGGCCGAGCGCGACGCGTGGGAGACCGCGCTGCTGGCGGCGGCGCTGCAGGCGGACCTGCCGGTGCTCGGGATATGCCGGGGCCTGCAGTTGATCAACGTGCACCACGGCGGGTCGCTGGTGCAGCACCTGCCGGAGCAGTCCGGCGGGTCGCGCCACCGGCCCGCGCCGGGGGTCTTCGGCACCGTGCGGGTCCGGCTCGACACCTCGGCCCTGCCGGGCAGCCTGCTCGGCGCGGAGGTCGACGTGCCCTGCCACCACCACCAGGCGGTCGAGCGGCTCGGCGCGGGCCTCGCGGCGACGGGCTGGGCGATGGACGGCACGGTCGAGGCGGCGTGGGTCCCGGCGCGCCGGTTCGTGGTGGGCGTGCAGTGGCATCCGGAAGAGCTCGATGACACGGCTTTGTTCGCGGCGCTGGTGAAGGCGGCGCGTTGAGGCGAGGCACGGCGTGAGCCGTCGCATTGAGGGCGACGGGTGGGGGTCCGGGATATCGGGTGGGGCGAGGTTGAGGGTGGTGGCCGGCGCGTTGTCCTCTTGAGGACGGTGGGCGGGGGATCGAAGATAGGGGATCGGAGGTGCTGGTCGGCGCGCTGAGGCGGCGGCAGCCGGATCCGGGACCCGGCCGCCGCTGCCTCAGTGCGCCACCGCGAACAGGGCCTGCGCCTCGGCCACCGAGTCCACCAACCGGATCGCCGTCGCCATCGGGCGCGAATAGGCCAGCGCCTGCAGCAGCGGCCAGGCCGGCATGGTCTTCGTCCAGTGCCGCTCGCCGACGAGCACCAGGCGCCGCTGGACCTGGCCGGCCTGCGCGTAGTATGCCGGGGTCGCCGCCTGGAACACCTCCTGGACCGTGCCGGCGGCGCCGGGCAGGAAGACGACTCCCGAGGTCGAGCGGGCCAGCAGCCAGTCCTCCCGCAGCGCGTTGGCGAAGTACTTCGCGATCGCGGTGGCGAACACGTTGGGCGGCTCGTGGCCGTAGAACCAGGTCGGCACCGAGAGCGACACGCCGGCCTGGCCGGCCGGGAACCGCGCCCGCACGGCGAACGCGGCCCGCGCCCACGCGGTCGGGTCGGACCGGAAGTCGACCGCATCCTCGAGCAGGTCCAGCGCGTCGTCGAGCGCCTCGTCCGGGTAAGGGGCCAGATAGGCGCCGAGGTTCGCCGCCTCCATCGCCCCGGGGCCGCCGCCGGTCGCCACCGTGAACCCGCCCCTGGTCAGGCTGCGGCCGAGCAGCGCCGCCTGCTCGTAGTCGCGGGCGTCGCGGGCCATCGCGTGGCCGCCCATGATCCCGACGATGCGCCGGTCCGCGGCGAACTCGCCGAGCGCGTCGGTGATCGAGTCGTCGTGCAGGCCGCGCAGCACTATGCCTAGCACGTCCTCGCGGTCGCGCGGGCCGTGGTCCCACGCGTAGGTGAGCGCGTCAGGAGTCTTCTCGTACGGCTGTTCGTCGATTCCCGCGTAGAGCTCCCCGGCGCTGTAGAGCGCGCAGCGGTAGGGGTCGAACGCCAAGTCGGCGATCGGCGGGAAGACCATCGCGCCGCGCTGGCGCAGGTCGGCGGCCACAGAGTCGCTCATCGCACAGCCGAGGAACGCCGCACCCGCCGGATCGGCCGCGCGCAGCTCCCAGCCCCGGGCGGTGAGGTCCACCGCCTGGATCCGGCAGCCCGTCAGATCCCGCGGGCTGGCCTTCAGGCGGGCGTCGAAGGCGGCGAGCGACTCGATTTCCATGAAGGCACAGCGTAGTGCCCGCGCAACAGGTCCCGTGGGCGAAGCCCCGACCTTAAGCCGGGATCAAGGAAGAAGTACGGAACGGTAACGCGGGCGCCGATCGCTTGACGATTCTAGAGGTCTAGTCCAATTTAACGCCAGTACCAGCTCTCAAGCACCACCGCTCGCGCTCGACGGCGGCGACCCGCCGGGCGGTCCGGTGCCCCCGACCGACCGACCGATCCCTGCGCTCAGCAACGCCTTCATGAAGGGACCAGCGCCGCCATGATCTCCAAGCGCGCCCGGGCCGCGATAGCCGCGGCCGCCGCGGGAGTGGTCGCCGCCGCGGGAGCCGTGTTCGTCACGGCCGACGCGAACGCCGCCGCCACGAACCTCCTGTCCAATCCCGGCTTCGAGAGCGGGTCGCTGTCCGGATGGACCTGCGGCGCCGGCACCGCGGCCGTCGTGACCTCGCCGGTGCACTCGGGGTCGCACGCACTCGGGGCGACGCCGTCCTCGTCGGATGACGCGCAGTGCACGCAGACGGTGTCGGTGCAGCCGAACACCGGCTACACGCTGTCGGGCTACGTTCAGGGCTCGTATGTGTATCTCGGCGTCACCGGCGGCGTGGACACCTGGACGCCGTCCGCCACCAGCTGGCAGCAGCTCTCGACGACGTTCACCACCTCGGCGTCGCAGACCTCGGTGCAGGTTTACGTCCACGGCTGGTACGCGCAGCCGGAATACTTCGCCGACGACCTGTCGCTGACCGGCCCGGCCGGCTCCACGCCGCCGCCGAGCAGTTCCTCGCCGACCCCGACGAGCAGCCCGTCGCCGTCCCACAGCGCTTCGCCGTCCGCGTCGCCGACGCCGAGCGCCAGCCCGAGCGCCTCGCCGACCGGGAGCAGCGGCGGTGGCGGCGGCACCGGCGGCCTGCCGGCGCACGTGCTGGCCGGCTACTGGCAGGACTTCGCCAACGGAGCCGAGCCGCTGAGCCTGGCCTCGGTGCCGAGCGGCTACAACCTGGTCGACGTGGCGTTCGCGAACGCCGACTCGGCGAACGACGGCGGCGTGACCTTCTCGATCGACCCGACGCTCGCCTCGGACCTCGGCGGCTACACCGCGGCGCAGTTCACCGCCGACATCAAGACCCTGCAGTCGCGCGGCCAGAAGGTCGTCGTCTCGGTCGGCGGCCAGAACGGCAGCGTGACGGTGGCGAATGCAAGCGAGGCGGCTGCTTTTGCCAACAGCGTCTACTCCCTGATGAAGACCTACGGCTTCAACGGCGTCGACATCGACATGGAGAACGGGGTCAACCCGACCTACCTGTCGCAGGCCCTGGAGTCGCTGCGCAGCATGGCCGGCAGCGGCCTGATCATCACGCTGGCGCCGCAGACCCTGGACATGTACCAGACCACATCGGACTACTTCGCCCTGGCGCTGGACATCAAGTCCATCCTGACCATCTCGTACACCCAGTACTACAACTCCGGCTCGATGAACAGCTGCAACGGCAGCGTGGTCAGCGAGGGCACCGAGGACTTCATCACCGGCCAGGCCTGCTTCCAGCTGGAGAACGGCCTGAGCCCGTCGCAGGTCGGCCTCGGCCTCCCGGCCAGCAGCTCGGCGGCCGGCAGCGGCTACGTCTCGCCGACCGTGGTGGACGACTCGTTCGACTGCCTCGCCGCGGCGAAGAACTGCGGCTCGTTCGTGCCGGGCACCCCGTGGCCGGGCATCGGCGGGGCGATGGACTGGTCGATCAACTGGGACGCGTCGAGCGGGTACGCGTTCGAGGGCACCGTCGCGCCGCACCTGGCCTCGCTCCCGTAGAAGGACGCTGATTCATGGCTCGGCCATCACTGCCTTGATTCAACTTTCCGTCAAGGCGGCATCACGCGCCCCGCCGCGCCACCGCGACCCTCCTGGTCACGGCGGCGCGGCGGGGCCGGTTACCGCCCGTAGCTGGGTGGATCCCTTGAAATCGGTGTGCCGGCTTGCGAGACTACTGAGCCATGGCCCGGACATATCGCTCGATCCTCTCGCCCCGGCGGCGCTGGGGGATCGCCGCAGCAGCAGCAGCCCTCTGCCTTGTGATGGCGGTCGGCGCCGGCAACCCGTGGACCTTCAAGTCCATGGAGCGGCTGTCCGCGGACGGCTGGCTGGGCCAGGTCCCGATCCTCTCCGGCGCGCCGCAGGTCTTCCGGTGGACGGTCATGCCGCACTCCGCGGGCGCCCCGGCCGTGGGTGCGACCCGGTTCTGGGCCGCGGGGATCGTGCTCGACGTGGGCTGGCCGCTGGTGGTGTTGCTGGCGGTGCGGCTGCTGGCGCTCGGCGCCGCGCAGCGCCGGGCCCGCACGGCGATGTTCCTCGGCACCTGGGGTGTCGTGGCGATCTCGGCGGCGTTCGCCGCCGCGGGGGCCGCGGTGCTCTACGGCAACCCGCGCGGCGCGGCGGTGCGCACGAGCCTGGCGATGGTGCCGCTCAACGACTACACGATCGGCGACGTGGTCACCATGACCGCGCTGTCCGCAGTGGCGATCGGCCTCATCGCGGGCTGGCTGCCCGCGCTGGCGGCCGCGCTGCTTTACCGCAGCCGGCAGGCCGTCGACCCCGAGCCCGAGCCGGCCGCACCGGCCACCGCCGCGGCGGCGTCCGCCGGCGCCGACTACCCGGACTTCTCGACCGCCGGGACCGGCTACGAGGCGACCGCCATGCTGCCGGACACGCCCGATTTGGAAGCCCTCGAGCAGCTGCGCATGGCCCGCCGCCGGAATCTGGGCGGCGCGCTGCCGGACGCCGGGGGCTCGTCGTTCTTCTCCGACGGGGAGTTCGGCTCCGGCCGGGTCGGCCGCGGCCCGTACCCGTACTCCCGTCCGGGTTACTACAGCTCCTGAGCCGGCTGCGGTTTCGGCGCCGGGGCCGCGGAAGCCGTCGTGCGCCGTCTGGCCGGCGGGGTGCGCCGCTCGTAGCCCAGAAGCGTGTAAGCGAGCGTCACATAACGCTCGATCAGAGCATCGAGTGGGACTGGGCCGTCCGGGCGATACCACTCGGCCACCGCGTTGCAGGCCGCGATGATCATCCGCCGGGCGTCGTCCGGATAGGGCGTGGTGAAGACGCCCGCGGCGATCCCGTCGTCGATCGCCGAGCGGAACTGGTCCGTGGCCGCCCGCTCCCGGCCGCGGAAGTGCTCGCGGTCCTGGGCCCGCAGCGCCCGCGCCTCGTTCATCGCCATCAGGCTCGCGGTCGAGCGCTGCGCCCGGTACCGGACCGTCGCGCCGACCACGGCGGCCAGGCGCCGCGCCGGGTCGTGCCCGGCCTCGGCCAGGGCCTCCCGGCACATCGCGAGGTAGCTGTCCATCCCCTCCCGCAGCAGCGCGGCGAGCAGCGCCTCTTTGCCCGGGTAGTAGTGGTAGAGCGCGGAGAGGCTCACCCCGGCGGCCGCGGCGATGTCGCGGATGGAGCTGGCCGCGTAGCCGCGCTCGGCGAACTGCGCCGAGGCCGCGTCGAGCAGCGCCTGGTGGCCGGCGGGGCGGCGGGCGGTGACCACGGCGGCGGCTCCTTTCGCCGGCTGGTGCGGACGCTGCGATGCGCGCGGGGGCTCGCGCCGCGCCCGGACCGCGCGGCGCGGCGCATCCGGCTGCTGGACAGGCGGTGCTACCCACCGGTAGCTTAACGAGCGTTCAACGGTTTCGCGAGAACCCGAGGCGTCCGGCTCGGGACGACACGGCGCCCGGCCGGCGCCGCCGGGCCGGCGTTGCCGAGATGCGTGCAGAACCGAGAGAGGACGGGCCCGTGCTGCGCACCGTTTACAACGAGGACCACGAGTCCTTCCGGTCCATGATCCGCGACTTCATCGAGTCCGAGGTCGTCCCGGTCCACGCGGACTGGGAGCGGCAGGGCCACGTCGACCGCGGCTTCTACCGCAAGCTCGGCGAGATCGGCGTCCTGGGCATCAACGTGCCCGAGGAGTACGGCGGCGCCGGCGAGACCAGTTTCAAGTACAACTGCGTCATCGCCGAGGAGACCGCGCGGGCCGGCGTCAGCTTCGGCAACTGGAGCATCCACGCCAACCTGGTGCGCCCCTACCTGCTCGCCTTCGCCAGCGAGGAGCAGAAGCGGCGCTGGATGCCCGGCTTCCTGTCCGGCGAGACGATGGGCGCGCTGGCGATGACCGAGCCGGGCACCGGTTCCGACCTGGCCGGGATCGCCACCACGGCGAAGCTCTCCGAGGACGGCGCGCACTACGTCCTCAACGGCGCGAAGACCTTCATCTCCGGCGGCCTGCTGGCCGACCGGGTCCTGGTCGTCGCGCGCACCGCGCCGGCCACGCAGGAGGACCGCCGGGGCGGCCTGTCGATCCTGTACGTGGACGCGAAGTCCCCGGGCTACTCGGTCGGCCGCAAGCTGGAGAAGATCGGCCTGAAGGCGTCGGACACCGCCGAGCTCGCCTTCCAGGACGTGGTCGTGCCGGTGGAGGACCGGCTCGGCGAGGAGGGCGCCGGCTTCAAGTACCTGACGCACAACCTGGTCGAGGAGCGGCTGACGATCGTGGTGGCCACGGCCGCGCAGGCCGCCGCAGCGATCCGTTTCGCCGTCGACTACGTCAAGCAGCGCAAGGCCTTCGGCCAGCCGGTCTCCTCGTTCCAGAACACGAAGTTCGTGCTGGCCGACTGCGAGGCGGACTTCCAGGCGGTGCAGACGCTGACCGACCGCGCGGTCGACCTGTTCGACGAGGGCAAGCTGACCGTGGCGGACGCCGCGGCGACCAAGCTGTTCGTCACCGAGACCGCCGGCCGGATCATCGACCGCTGCCTGCAGCTGCACGGCGGCTATGGGTACATCAACGAGTACCCGATCGCCCGCCTGTACGCCGACACGCGCGTATCGCGGCTCTACGGCGGCACCTCGGAGATCATGCGCACGATCGTGGCCAAGTCGATGGGGCTGTAGTCGTCAGTCGACGTGAGCGGTCGTCATGGGCGCCGTGCGAATTCGGGGTCTGTGGCCGCCGCTGATCTGCGCAGGAGTAGCAGGGCGTAGGCGGCCAGCGTTGCGCCGTCGGCGATGCGGCCGTCGCGCAGCATCGCCTCCACCTCGGTGCCCGGGAACCAGCGCGCGACCAGGTCCGACTCCTCCGGATCCGGCGCCGCCGCCCGCGGATCGGGGCTCAGCGCGGTGGCCAGGAAGACGTTGCAGTACTGGGAAAGCAGCCCGTAGGCGTGGAAGAACCCGCCGATCCGCTCCAGCCGGCCGGCCGCCAGCCCGGTCTCCTGGGCCAACTCGTGCCGGGCGACCTGCTCCGGCTCGCCGTCCGCGCGGTCCGGCAGCGAGCCCTGCGGGAACTCCCAGTACCGCCCGCCGACGGTGTACCGGTACTGCTCGACGAGCCAGTATCCGTCGTCCTGGCGCGGCACGATAAGCGCCGACGGCGGCTTATCCACCACGCCGTAGATCCCCGGTTTGCCGCCTGCGCGAAGGATCTCGTCCTCGCGAACGGTCATCCACGCGTTCTCGTAGACGATCCGGCTGGAGACCTGTTCGATCATGGGCTCAGCCTAACGGCTCGGTCCGCGGCGCGGCCCGGCGTCGGAAGCGTCGGCTACGGTTGACGAATGAGTGAATCAGTGCACCTTGATGCGGATGCGCGCACCGCCGGCCCGGAGAGCGCGGCGCAATTGCCAGCGCTGACGAACCTGCGGGATGTCGGCGGTCTGCGCGCGGGGGAGACAGGGCGCATACGCAGCGGCGTGCTCTATCGCGCGGCGAGCCCGTACGACGTCGAGCCGTTCGCCGCGCAGGTGCTTCGGGGCATGGGTATCGGCACGATCATCGACCTGCGCGACGAGGACGAGGCGGACCGCGAGCCGTACGACACTGCCGGGACCGGGATCGTCGTGCACCTCCTGCCGACCTGCCTCGGCTGCGACTACGCCGAGGGCCAGGAGGCGTTCTACCGCATGATGATCCGGGACGCCGGGCGCAACCTCGTCGGCGCGATCAAGGCGTTCCTTCACGCCGAGGATCGGCCGGTTCTCGTGCACTGCGCCGCGGGCAAGGACCGCACCGGGCTCGTGGTCGGGCTGGCGCTGTCCGCGGCCGGCGTGTCGGAAGAGGACGTGGTCGAGGACTTCATCGTGTCCAACGCCGCCTTCGGCCTGAGCGACTTCGCCCGGGGCGAGGCGCCGGCGCCGATCGGCGACCGCCACCCGATCGGGCGGTTCCTGATGGTGGACTCACTCGCCTTGGCGCGCGAAATCGGCGGTGACGTCCCTGGTTATCTGACCCGGCACGGCATGACCGACGTCGAACTCGCCCGTCTGGTCGAACTCCTGGTCGAGCCGATCTGACCCGGCGCCCGGCGGCTGTCGGACCCGTGTCGTAAGGTCGGTTCGACGCAGCAGACGTATCCGGACGCCGGACGCCGTTTGAAGGAGTGGACCGTGCCGATCGTGACGAAGCTCATCGCCACCACCATCGACTGTCCCGAGCCGCGCAAGCTCGCCGACTTCTACCACCAGCTCACCGGCTGGACGGTGACCTACGAGGACGACGACTACGCGGCGGTCGCGCCCGAGGGCGGCGCGCACCCGGGCCTGAACTTCCAGCGGGTCGACGGGTACACCGCGCCGAAGTGGCCCGACCAGGGCGCGCCGCAGCAGTTCCACCTGGACTTCTACACCGCCGACGACCTCGACACGGCCGAGGCGGCCGCGCTCGTGCTCGGAGCCGTCCGGGCCGGGCACCAGCCGCAGCCGGAGCGCTGGCGGGTCATGCTCGACCCGGTAGGCCACCCGTTCTGCCTGTGCCCGGCGGACGGGAGCGAGTGACGCGGGCGGCCGCGGCGGTCAGCTGCCGTCCTCGCGCGGGCTGCGCGTGTCGTTGAACGCGAACATGGTCGCGCCGGGGACCGGGCGCCGGGCCTGGCCGGTGTGCCGGTGCGCGCCCACGCCGAAGTCACCCGGCGCGGTGACGAACTCGAGGGTGAACCCGCTCTGCGCGAACCAGTCGCAGATCTGCGGGACCTGGTCGGGCTCCCGGCGGTTCCGGGTCCACACCACGGTCCCGCCGGGGCGGCACAGCGCCGCGCAGTGGCTGATCGTGCGCTCGATGTCCGCCGGGGGGATGTTGCCGAACAGCCCGCAGGCCAGCACCAGGTCGGCCGGCACGAGCGGCAGGTAGTGGTCGGTCAGCGCGGCGTCCCCGGTGATCACGTCCACCGCGTCCAGGTCGAGCGCGGCGGCCCGCCGCCGGGCCCGGGCGGCCAGCTCCGGGTCCAGTTCGACCAGCCGGGCCCGCACGTCGAGGCGGCGCGGATGCGACTGGAGCGCGCCGAGCAGGTCCCGGCCCTCGCCCGCGCACAGCGAAAGCACCCTGATCTCGCCGGGGCCGGCCGCGTCGAGCACCCGGGCGATGCGGTCCTGCACCACCGCCAGCCGCCGGGCCAGCGCCGAGCCGGGCTCGTCGTACTTCTCGTGCCACTGGCGCCAGTCCACCCAGTCAACGTCAGCCATGCCTGGCACATTAAGGCGGATCGGACCGAACGGCCAGATCGGTCGCCGTGGACGCGGCCCGCTCCGAGCCGGTGAACGCCGTCTATTCGGCGTCGGGCCCGGCGACCATCGCGCCGTCGGCCAGCCGCCGCACGTGGATGCAGTCGCCCGGGCACTCGCGCGCCGAGTCGATCACGTTGAGCACCAGGTCGGACGGCACCGGCACGCGCGACCCCGGATCGGTCCTCAGCTCGCCCGAGCCGTCCTTCACGTAGGCCAGCCCGTCGATGTCCAGCTCGAACACGTCCGCCGCGTATTGCGCGCACAGCCCGTCACCGGTGCACAGATCCTGGTCGATCCACACCTCCAGCCGGCCGTCCCCGCCGTCCGCCTGCACGCCCTGTACCATCGCGTCCGCCTAATCCTGGCCCGGCTTGTATGCCCTCTCCCAAGACCATAACAAGGCCGCGTTTAGGCCCCGCGCGCGCCTGTTCGATCCGGCTGCGCGCCGGCCTGCGCCAAAGGCCGTGGACAGCAGCGGCGCGAAAGGGTAATGATCGAGTCCCGGACCGTATCACGCCAGGCGCGGACCGCCGGCACTGATCCGAACGGGTGGTCGTTGTCTACATGAACGAGCGTCGGAGGGGGAATCGTGTTCATGGAACCGTTGCCGGCAGGACCGGGGGCGCGCCGAGATTTAGCCCGGCTTCAGTTTGGGCGGGCCGCGCTCCAGGTAGGGTCGTATCGTCGCAACGCTCCGCGAGGAGGTGAGGACCGTGTCAGCCCACGATGATGACAGGCCCATGCGCGCGCAGGGCTCCCGGCCCGGCCGCGGCGGCGGGAATCCGCTGGGCCCCGAGACCGATCCCATGCTGCAGGTCGCGTACCTGGAGCAGGAGGTCGCCGTACTGCGCCGTCGCCTGGCCGAGGCACCGCGCGGCAGCCGGGCCCTTGAAGACCGTGTCGGCGAGCTCCAGGCGACCGTCGCCGGCCTGACCGCGCAGAACGAGCGGCTCGTGGCCACCCTGCGGGACGCCCGGGACCAGATCGTCGCCCTGAAGGAGGAGATCGACCGGCTCGCCCAGCCGCCGTCCGGGTTCGGCGTGTTCCTCGAGGCCAACGAGGACGGCACCGCGGACATCTTCACCGGCGGCCGTAAGCTGCGGGTGACGGTGACCCCGGCCATCGACGCCGCGGAGCTGCGCCCCGGCCAGGAGGTCATGCTCAACGAGGCCCAGAACATCGTGGCCGGGTTCGGCTACGAGCGGGTCGGCGAGATCGTGATGCTCAAGGAGGTGCTCGAGGACGGCGAGCGCGCGCTGGTCATAGGGCACACGGACGAGGAGCGGGTGGTGCGGCTGGCCGAGCCGCTGCTCGACGTGACCATCCGGGCCGGCGACGCGCTGCTGCTCGAGCCACGCTCCGGCTACGTCTACGAGCGGGTGCCGAAGTCCGAGGTCGAGGAGCTGGTCCTCGAGGAGGTCCCGGACATCGACTACCACGACATCGGCGGCCTGACCGGCCAGATCGAGCTGATCCGCGACGCGGTCGAGCTGCCCTACCTGCACCCGGACCTGTTCCGCGAGCACAAGCTGCGCCCGCCGAAGGGCGTGCTGCTCTACGGCCCGCCCGGCTGCGGCAAGACGCTGATCGCCAAGGCGGTGGCCAACTCGCTGGCCAAGAAGGTGGCCGAGCTCAAGGGCCACGACAAGGGCAAGAGCTACTTCCTGAACATCAAGGGCCCGGAGCTGCTGAACAAGTACGTCGGCGAGACCGAGCGGCACATCCGGCTGGTGTTCCAGCGGGCCCGGGAGAAGGCCTCCGAGGGCACGCCGGTCATCGTGTTCTTCGACGAGATGGACTCGCTGTTCCGCACCCGCGGATCCGGGGTCTCCTCGGACGTGGAGAACACGATCGTGCCGCAGCTGCTGTCCGAGATCGACGGCGTGGAGGGGCTCGAGAACGTCATCGTGATCGGCGCCTCGAACCGCGAGGACATGATCGACCCGGCCATCCTGCGCCCCGGCCGGCTGGACGTGAAGATCAAGATCGAGCGCCCGGACGCCGAGGCGGCCAAGGACATCTTCTCCAAGTACGTCACCGCGGACCTGCCGCTGCACCAGGACGACCTGGCCGAGCACACCGGCAGCCGGGAGGCCTGCGTCGTCGGGATGATCCAGAACACCGTGGAGCGGATGTACTCGGAGACCGACGAGAACCGGTTCCTCGAGGTCACCTACGCCAACGGCGACAAGGAGGTGCTGTACTTCAAGGACTTCAACTCCGGCGCGATGATCCAGAACATCGTGGACCGGGCGAAGAAGTCCGCGATCAAGGACTTCCTGGAGCACGGGCAGAAGGGCCTGCGCGTCTCGCACCTGCTCGGCGCCTGCGTCGACGAGTTCAAGGAGAACGAGGACCTGCCGAACACGACCAACCCGGACGACTGGGCCCGCATCTCCGGCAAGAAGGGCGAGCGGATCGTGTTCATCCGCACCCTGGTGTCCGGGAAGAAGGGCGCAGAGACCGGCCGGTCGATCGATACCGTGAACAACACCGGGCAGTACCTGTAGGCACAGCCCACCCAAAGCCGAACCACTACGAGTGCAGCAACTCCACACCGGACCTCGCAACGGCGGGGGCGCGCAGAACGGCGCGCTCCCGCCGCGGCTCGAATCGGGGAGAAAACGTGTCAGTCGCCGGTCCCGAACGCCGGTCCCTCGTCTTAGGCTGGTCGTCATGAGCGCACGGCGAGTGATGGGCAGCGAGACAGAGTACGGAATCTCCGTTCCCGGGCATCCGAACGCGAACGCGATGCTGACTTCGTCTCAGATCGTGAACGCCTACGCGACGGCGATGCACCGTGCCCGGCGGGCCCGCTGGGACTTCGAGGAGGAGAACCCGCTGCGCGACGCCCGGGGCTTCGACATGGCCCGGGAGCTGGCGGACGCCGGGCAGCTGACCGACGAGGACTCGGGCCTGGCCAACGTCATCCTGACCAACGGCGCCCGGCTGTACGTGGACCACGCCCATCCGGAGTACTCCGCGCCGGAGGTCACCAACCCGCGCGACGCGGTGATCTGGGACAAGGCCGGCGAGTGGATCATGGCGGAGGCGGCCCGGCACGCCGCCTCGGTGCCCGGCTCGCTGCCGATCAACCTGTACAAGAACAACACCGACAACAAGGGCGCCTCGTACGGGTCGCACGAGAACTACCTCATGGCGCGCGCCACCCCGTTCGCGGACATCGTGCGGCACCTCACGCCGTTCTTCGTCAGCCGCCAGGTGGTGGCCGGGGCCGGCCGGGTGGGCATCGGGCAGGACGGCCGGGCGCACGGCTTCCAGATCTCCCAGCGGGCCGACTACTTCGAGGTCGAGGTGGGCCTGGAGACCACGCTCAAGCGGCCGATCATCAACACCCGCGACGAGCCGCACGCCGACCCGGACCGGTACCGCCGGCTGCATGTGATCCTCGGCGACGCGAACCTGTCCGAGGTCTCGATGTACCTCAAGATGGGCACCACGGCGCTGGTCCTGGCGATGATCGAGGACCGGTTCATGTCGGTGGACTTCACCGTGGACCAGCCGGTGCGCACGCTGCACGCGGTCAGCCACGACCCCACGCTGAAGCAGCTGGTCACGCTGCGCTCCGGGCGCAAGCTCACCGCGGTGCAGCTGCAGATGGAGTACTTCGAGCAGGCCCGCAAGTACGTCGAGGACAAGTACGGCACCGACGTCGACGAGATCACCCGGGACGTGCTGGACCGCTGGGAGTCGGTGCTCGGCCGGCTCGAGACGGACATGATGTCGCTGAACCGGGAGCTGGACTGGGTGGCCAAGCTGGAGATCCTGGAGGGCTACCGGCGCCGGGACTCGGTCGACTGGGACGAGGCCCGGCTGCAGCTGGTCGACCTGCAGTACTCGGACGTGCGGCCAGCCAAGGGCCTGTACCAGCGGCTGGCGGCGCGCGGCCGGTTCGAGCGGATCACCTCGGACGAGGAGATCCGGCGGGCCGTGGACATCCCGCCGGAGGACACCCGCGCCTACTTCCGGGGCCGCTGCCTCGACAAGTACGCCGACTCGGTGGCCGCGGCCTCATGGGACTCGGTGATCTTCGACCTGCCGGACCGCGAGTCGCTGCAGCGGGTGCCCACGCTCGATCCGCTGCGCGGCACGAAGCAGCACGTGGAAGCGCTGATCGACCGCTGCCGCACGGCGACCGACCTGGTGCGCGAGCTGACCGGCAACGCCTGAGCCCGAATGGGCCGCGGTGCCCGATGCGGTGTTGAATACTGATTAGCATCGCCGCGTCAGGGCATGCTGAGATCAACGGCCCGCGACCGGGAGCGGGGACCGGCGCAATCGTTCCCCTCTGTCGGACCCGGGGCGTAGGGTTGATCACGAAAGGCTCTCCGGCCCGGCGGCCGGGGGCTCGGTTCAGGAAAGGGCGGGATCACCGTGGCGGCCAAGGACAGCGGCGGGCAGGAACGCGCTTCCAGGCAGAACGAGGACGTCGACGAGGAGATCGTCGAGGAGGCCAGCGATCTGAAGGAGCGGCACGCGAAGCTCTCCGAGGATGTCGACGACGTGCTGGACGAGATCGACGAGGTGCTGGAAACCGACGCGGAGTCATTCGTCCGGTCGTTCATACAAAAGGGCGGCCAGTGACAGCCCTCTGATCGTTGGGCGAGCCGTGCCGGACCCGCGGCGCCGCGCAGGGCGGCCCGGTCCGCGAGACGTAATCACCCTGTAATGATGACCGCGTTGATGGACGGCGTCGTCCACGGACGGCCGCCGGTGGGGGCGGCGCTCCGGTCGCCGCTGCCCGGGCGGAAGGGTTCGAAGGTGAGCCGCCGCCGCGGGGCGGGTAGGGTACCGGGCAGCCTGGGCTTCCAGGCGCCGACGATCTGATGAGAGGGACCTTGTGGGACGCGAAGGAGTCGGACGCAACGCTGATCTCCGGACGGCGCGCGGCGGCGGGCTGGCCGACACCGCCTTCATGACCTCCGGCACCGCGTCGTTCACCGAGTTCCTGGCCGAATACAACCCCGAGTACCTGCCCGGCCGCAGGGTCGCCGCGCTCGGCGCGCCGGCCGGCGGCGCGATGCCGGTGGAGGTCCCGCACGGGACGACCATCGTGGCGCTGACGTTCCCGGGCGGCGTGCTGATGGCCGGCGACCGCCGGGCCACCGCCGGCAGCATGATCGCCCAGCGGGACATCGAGAAGGTGTTCCCGGCCGACGAGTACACGGCGGTGGGCATCGCGGGCGCGGCCGGCCTCGCGGTGGAGATGGTCAAGCTCTACCAGGTGGAGCTCGAACACTACGAGAAGATCGAGGGCGTCGAGCTGTCCCTGGACGGCAAGGCCAACCGGCTGGCCACCATGATCCGCGGCAACCTGGCCATGGCGATGCAGGGCCTGGCGGTGGTCCCGCTGTTCGCCGGGTACGACCTGGAGGACGGCGAGGGCCGGATCTTCAGCTACGACCCGATCGGCGGCCAGTACGAGGAGCGCGGCTTCCACTCGGTCGGCTCCGGCTCGGTGTTCGCCCGGGGCGCGCTCAAGAAGCTCTACCGGGCCGACCTCGACCCGGTCGGGGCGGCGACCGTCGCGATCCAGGCGCTGTACGACGCCGCGGACGACGACTCGGCCACCGGCGGCCCGGACCTGACCCGCAAGATCTACCCGGTGATCGCGGTGGTGACCGAAGAGGGCTACCGCCGCCTGCCCGAGGACGAGGTCTCCGAACTGGTCCACGCGATCGTCGACGCCCGGATGCGCTTGCCCGACGGGCCGCAGGCCCCGCTGCACTAGGCCGCGCGAGCGGTCGCCCGATGGCCCCCTGACGTGATGTGACGAAGCCGATGACGACGAGGACCCGATGACGACCCCGTTCTACGTGTCGCCCGAACAGCTGATGAGGGACCGCGCGGACTATGTCCGCAAGGGGATCTCGCGCAGCCTGTCCGTGGTCGTGCTCAACTACGACGGCGGCATCCTGTTCGTGGCCCAGAACCGCTCCCGGGTCTTGCACAAGATCAGCGAGCTGTACGACCGGATCGGCTTCGCCGCGGCCGGCCGGTACGACGAGTTCGAGCGGCTGCGGCAGGCCGGCGTGCGCCTGGCCGACACCCGCGGCTACCTCTACGACCGGCGCGACGTGGCCGCTCTCGGCCTGGCCAACGCCTACGCGCAGACCCTCGGCACGATCTTCTCCGAGCAGGGCGGCAAACCCTACGAGGTCGAGCTGGTGATCGCGCAGGTCGGCGACCGGGCCGACCAGGACCAGATCTACCGGATCACCTACGACGGCTCGGTGACCGACGAGCACGGCTTCGTGGTCATGGGCGGCAACGCCAGCACGGTCAGCTCCGCGCTGGAGAGCACCTACAGCGAGGGTGCGCCGCTGGCCGAGACGCTGCGGGCGGCGATGGACGCGCTCGGCCGGGACAACGGAGAGCAGCACCCGGTCGCCCCGGCGATGCTCGAGGTGGCCGTGCTGGACCGCTCGCGCAAGCAGGACCGCAAGTTCCGCCGGCTGGTCGGGAGCGCGCTCACCCGGCTGCTCGAGGACGGCGCCGCGCCGGAGGAGGCGTCGGCGGATGCGGACGAGGCCGACGACCGGCCCGGGGCGCGCGACGGCGCGAGCGGCGCCGCCGCGGACGGCTCCGAGCAGACCGACCTGCTCGCCGACATCGACGAGGTGCTCGGCGAGGACGAGGGCGGTGCTGAGGGCGCGGACGGCGGCGACGAGGACCGCGATTCCGACTAGCTGGTAGGGGCTGCGCGATGGACCGTCGGATTTTCGGACTGGAGAACGAATACGGCGTCACCTGCACGTTCCGCGGGCAGCGGCGGCTGTCCCCGGACGAGGTGGCCAGATACCTTTTCCGCCGCGTGGTGTCCTGGGGGCGCTCCTCCAACGTCTTCCTGCGCAACGGGGCCCGGCTGTACCTGGACGTCGGCTCGCACCCGGAGTACGCGACGCCCGAGTGCGACACGATCGAAGATCTGGTCGTGCACGACAAGGCCGGCGAGCGGATCCTGGAGGGCCTGCTGGTCGACGCCGAGCGGCGGCTGCACGAGGAGGGCATCGCCGGGGACGTCTACCTGTTCAAGAACAACACCGACTCGGCCGGCAACTCCTACGGCTGCCACGAGAACTACCTGGTGACCCGGCACGGCGAGTTCTCCCGGCTGGCCGACGTGCTCATCCCGTTCCTGGTGACCCGGCAGCTGATCTGCGGCGCCGGCAAGGTGCTGCCCACCCCGCGCGGCGCGGTCTACTGCGTGAGCCAGCGCGCCGAGCACATCTGGGAAGGCGTCAGCTCCGCGACCACCCGCTCCCGCCCGATCATCAACACCCGCGACGAGCCGCACGCGGACGCCGAGCGGTACCGCCGGCTGCACGTGATCGTGGGCGACTCGAACATGAGCGAGACCACGATGCTGCTGAAGGTCGGGGCGACCGACCTGGTGCTGCGGATGATCGAGGCCGGCCTGGTCATGCGGGACCTGACCCTGGAGAACCCGATCCGGGCGATCCGGGAGATCTCGCACGACCTGACCGGCTCGCGCAAGATCCGGCTGGCCAACGGCCGGGAGGTCAGCGCTCTGGAGATCCAGCGCGAGTACCTGACCAAGGCGGCCGAGTTCGCCGACCGCCGGGACCTGCGCACCGCGTCGGTCTCGCGGGTGCTCGACCTGTGGGAGCGCACCCTCGACGCGATCGACGACGGCGACCTGTCGAAGGTCGAGCGGGAGATCGACTGGGTGATCAAGTACCGGCTGATCCAGCGCTACCAGGAGAAGTACGGCCTGCCGATCTCGCACCCGCGCATCGCCCAACTCGACCTGGCCTACCACGACATCAGCCGCCGCCGCGGGCTGTACTACCTGCTCGAGCGCCGCGGCATGGTCGAGCGCACCGCGCGGGACCTGGACATCTTCACCGCGAAGTCGGTGCCGCCGCAGAACACCCGGGCGAAGCTGCGCGGGGAGTTCATCAAGCGGGCTCAGGAGCAGCGGCGCGACTACACGGTCGACTGGGTCCACCTGAAGCTCAACGACCAGGCGCAGCGCACCGTGCTGTGCAAGGACCCGTTCCGCTCCGTGGACGAGAGGGTGGAGAAGCTCATCGCGTCCATGTGACGCCTTGTAGGGTGGGCGCGTGCTTGAGATGCCGCCTGCCGCGCCCGCCGCCGTTCCCGTCGCAGCCGGCGGAGGACGGCCGCCTGCGCTGGATGAGATTCGTCGCAGTGAGGGCGAGGGCGGCGGCCGAGTCCGTCGGCGTGGTCGGCTCCCGTTCGGGCGGCGGTACCGGCGGGCCGCGCCGTGGACTCTGGCGATGGCCCTCGCCTTCACCGGCTTCGCCGCGACCGCGTGCAGTTCGTCGGGGTCGGGATCGAGCGGCGGCTCGCAGACGTTGCCCGCCGTGTCCGGGCCGGTGGGCCAGAAGGCGGTGATCACCCTGCCGAGCGGTGGGGCGATCCCGAGCCGGCTGGAGACGAAGGTGCTGACCCAGGGCGGCGGGCAGAAGCTGGCCTCGGGCGATCTGGCCGCGGTCAACTACACGGTGTCGAACTGGACCACCGGCAAGGCGCTCGGCAACACGTATTCGAGCAACGGCGGCAAGACCCCGGCTCAGCCGCAGGTGGTGCAGCTCGGGTCGACCTCGGTGCTGTCGGCCTGGAACACGGCGCTGACCGGGGCCCAGGTCGGCAGCCGGATCGAGGTCGTCGCCCCGCCCTCGACCGCGTTCGGCAGCAGCGGCAACGAGCAGGACGGCGTCGGCCCGAGCGATGTGCTGGTGTTCGTGCTCGACGTGATCGCCGGCTACCCGGCCGACGTCGACATCACCGGGACGCAGGCCGCGCAGGCCGACCCCTCGCTGCCCTCGATCGGCGGGAACCCCGGCTCGGGCAACCCGACGGTGACGATCCCGTCCGGCGCTCCGCCGTCCTCGCTGGTGGCGGACGTCCTGATCAAGGGCTCGGGCGAGGTGGTCTCGTCCGGGCAGACGCTCGTGCTCCAGTACACCGGCGTCGACTGGAACACCGGGAAGAACTTCGACTCGTCCTTCAGCAGGAAGCAGGCGTTCAGCACGGTGATCGGCACCGGACAGGTGATCTCCGGCTGGGACCAGGGCCTGATCGGCAAGCACGTCGGCGACCGGGTGCTGCTGGTCATCCCGCCGTCGCTGGGCTACGGACCGCAGGGCGGCCAGAGCCAGGCGGGCATCGGCGCGAACGACACGCTGGTCTTCGTCGTCGACATCATCGACGCGCTCTGACCGGCGTCCGACTGAGCGGGACGACGAGCGGGCGTCCGCCGGAGTGACCGGTCAGCCGGACGGTCGCCCGAAATGAGGATTGCGCGCACATCTGCGCGCCACCCGATGCGTCCAGACGACACATCGACGCGTACGTCTTCAGGCCTTTCAGGACGGGCGTCGAAAGGCGCGGACCGTCAGCGTGTTCAGCACGCTTCGGTCCGCGCCCTTCGACTGACTACTGACGACGTCCTTCGGCCTCGCTCAGCTCACGCCGAGCAGGTCCACCACGAAGATCAGGGTCTCGCCGGGCTTGATCGCCGGCGGGGCGCCGCGGTCGCCGTAGGCGAGGTGGGCGGGGATGGTCAGCTGCCGGCGGCCGCCGACCTTCATGCCGGCCACGCCGCGGTCCCAGCCCGCGATGACCCTGCCCTTGCCCAGCGGGAACTGGAACGGCGAGTTGCGGTTCCAGGAGGCGTCGAACTCCTCGCCGGAGGAGTGTGAGACCCCGACGTAGTGCACGGTCACGTTGTGGCCCGACGCGGCCTGGGGGCCGTCGCCCTCCCATAGGTCCTTGATCTCCAGGTCGGCCGGCGGCGGGCCGTCCGGGAAGTCGATCTCGGGCTTCTCCAGTGCCATGGCTGGCTCCGATCCGTCTGGGTGCGTTCTCGGTACGATCTCCACCTTGCCACAGCGCGGCCATCCGGCGGGCAGGCGGTAAGCGCCGGCGGTCGGCCCGGATCCCCGCGGCGCGCGCTCCCCGGCGCCCCTCGTGCACTACTGCTCGGCGTCGAGCAGGGCGGCGGCGAGCCGGCCCCCCGCGGCGGCGGCGATGAAGTTCGCGCGGTCCTGAGCAGGGCCGCGGCCCATGGTGGACAGGCCGACCGGGGACCGCTCGAGCGCCTCGTCGAGGCCGTCGCACTGAATCGGACGCAGGACGTGACGCGGTTTCAGAGCCTCGGCCTGCTCCCGGACCCGATCCCAGAACGCGCCCTCCTCCGCGGGCACCGCGAGCTCGGCCGGGGCCAGGGCGACGCGGCCGTATGAGGTGAGACTGTGATGGCTGAGCCCCAGGTGACGCGCTCTCGGATCGGCCTCCGACACGCGCAGCACACCGACCGGCCGGCCGCCCAGCGCGCCCGTCGCATTGACTGCTTCGCCGCACGCCACGCCTGAGAAGCCCCAGCGGGTGCCGGTGCCGAGGTTGCCCGGGCCCTGCGTGATCACTGCGACATCCGCGCCGAGGATGAGGCGCGCGGCCAGCAGGCCAGTGTGCACGGTGACCGCCTCGAGGTCGCCGCCGAAAGCCTGACCCACTGTCACGGACCCGATGAGCCAGTCCGCCTCACGCAGTCCGGCGACCGAGCGTGAGAACCACAGGGGCAGCGCGCCGCCGTCCGACATGACGTAGGCGATGCGGGTGCCGGGCCGGTCGGCGAGGATCGCAGCGCAGACGGCGGGAAGCGCCGAGTGCAGGTCCGCGGTGACGACCGGCATGCCGTCGATGCTGTCGGCGTCCTCCAGAAGCGCGTGGTGCTCCGACTCCTGCTCGTCGGCGCCCAGGACGATCGCCTGGAGCGGCGTGTAGCGTGCCTTCACCAGGTGGCCGGGGCCCGGCGGCGGATCGGCGGGCAGCCGGTCCGGCAGAGCCACCACCATCGCGTATCCGCCGGTGCCGAGGCCGAGCTCCAGCGCCGTCGTATTGAGAATGACGCGGTCGCCGACCCTCGGCTCTCCGGTGAGGGCAGGGTAGGCCAAGGCCTTGACCTGCTGCGGGTCCGCGTCGGGCCGGTCGATGTCGACGGCCAGTTCGCGGGTCCCGCGCCAGGCCCGGCCCAGCGCCGCCACGTGTCCGCTTCGCCAGCTGATCACGGCGGCAAGCCTATTGGATGACGCGCCGTCGGTTTGAGCCGGACGTCGGACTGGGGGCGCACGCCGTGCAGCGGGATGCGCGTGTACCTCTCAGGCGGACAACCGCGCTCCGGTGAGCAGCAAAGTGCTCCCGACGGTTCCTGAGTACGAATCAGAACGACCCGGCACGAGTCGGAACGTGTCGGAACGACACTGCCGGGCGCGACGTTGTCCGTCTCGGAACGACACCGTGCTTCACAGCTTGACTCAGTCCGAATCCGCCTGAAACCGACACGGCGCTCCCGGACGGTCCGCGCTCTGTCCGCATGCCGTCGTCGTCCCGTCCGCGCGCTCGGCTGCTCGGTGCGAAGTGGCCCCCGGAGGCAGTAGCGTCAGACAGTCGCCAAAGTAGCGGGCGGAAGTAGGGTGGACGGTCCGCACTAGCGCGGGTTCGGCGAATATCCGTGAGCAGGAGGTAGGACATGCCGGCGAGCAAGACGGAGCGGCTGGTCAATCTGGTGATCTGCCTGCTCGCCTCGCGTGCCTTCGTGACGAAGGAGCGGCTGCGCACGACGCTCGAGCCGTACCGGGCCTGTCCCACGGACGAGGCCTTCGAGCGGATGTTCGAGCGGGACAAGGAGGAGCTGCGCGAGCTCGGGATCCCGCTCGAGGTGGGCACGGTCAGCGCGCTGTTCGAGGACGAGGTCGGCTATCGGATCGCGCCGGGGGAGTACGCGCTGCCGGAGCTGAAGCTGGAGCCGGACGAGGCCGCGGTGGTCGGCGTCGCCGCGCGGTTCTGGCAGCAGGCCAACCTCGCGCAGGCCGCCTCCTCCGCCCTGCTCAAGCTCAAGGCGGCCGGGGTCGAGGTGGACGAGGCCGGGACCGCCGGGATCGAGCCGCGGGTGCAGGCCTCGGCGCCGGCCTTCGAGCCCCTGCTCGAAGCGGTATATGACAGGCAGGTGGTCCGATTCTCCTACCGCCGCTCGGACGGCGAGGTGCGGCTGCGCGAGGTCGAGCCGTGGACCATCGACTCCTGGCGCGGCCGCTGGTATCTGGCCGGCTACGACCTCGGCCGGCAGGACGCGCGGGTTTTCCGGCTGGACCGGATCACCGGGCCGGTGCTGCTGACCGGCCGGGCGCCGGGGCAGCCGGTCCCGGACCGGCTCGATGTACGCGCTCAGGTGGCCGCCTATGCGCGCAGCGGCGGCGATCTCGGCGCCGCAACGCTCCGGGTGCGGGCCGGCACGTGCTACTACCTGCGCCGCTCCGCCCTGTCGGTCACCGAAGGCGAGGACGGTTGGGACACGCTGGTGATCGCGGCCGGCGGCGACGCGGCCGGGACGCTGGCTGAGTACGGCGCGGACGTCGTCGTGCTTGAGCCGCCTGCGCTTCGTCGGGCAGTCATCGCCACCCTGCGCGCCGTGGCGAGCGGAGCATCCGGCGACGGCGGCGGACAGCCCGTGACGGAACACCCCGGATCAGCGCAGCCCGCGGCATCGCCGAGCGCGACTCTCCTTGACGCGGCGGCGCAGGCGGCTGTCCGTATGAATGCGCCGGCCCAGCGCGAACCAGCTCAGCGTGAGTCGGTTCAGCGTGAGTCGGTCCAGGGCGAGCCGGCGTCCGGCCAGCACGCGCTGGACCCGGTGGCCGTCGACTCCGTCGCACCCAGTGAGACGGCCCCGTCGGCGAACCCGGCAGGCGCTGCGGCGGCCGGCGACCGGAACGCGACCGACCGGCACCACCACCGTCTGGAGGCGGCCTCGTGAGCACCGCGGCGACGCAGGTGGCCCGCCTGCTCAACCTGGTCCCGTACCTGCTGAGCCATCCCGGCGCGACGGTCGCCGAGGTGGCCGGGCAGTTTCAGGTCGCGCCCCGGCAGGTGGCCAAGGACCTCAATGTGTTGTGGTTCTGCGGGCTGCCCGGCGGTTTCGCCGACGACCTGATGGAGGCGCACGTCGAGGAGGGCGGCGCGATCCATCTGGAGAACGCCGCCGAGCCGATCGGGCGGCCGCTGCGGCTCTCCACCCGCGAGGCCGTCGCGCTTCTCGTCGCACTCAGAGCGCTGGCCCAGGTGCCCGGCATCGCCGACCGGGACGCGATCAACCGCGCGCTGGCCAAGCTGGAGGCCGTGGCGGGCGACTCGGCTGAGGTCGCCGGCCGGCTATCGGTGGCCTTCGAGGCGCGCGAGGTGGTGCTGGCGGCGGCGCAGCGCGCGCTGACCCGCCGGCGCTTGTTGCGGTTGCAGTATTACGTGCCGTCGCGCGATGAGGTGACCGTTCGGGACGTGGACCCGATGCGCGTGGCGCTGCTCAGCGGCCGCGCCTATCTCGAGGGGTGGTGCCGCAACTCCGAGGCGGTCCGGCTGTTCCGGCTCGACCGGGTCACCGGCATCGAGGTCCTCGACGAGCCGGCGGCGGTGCCCGCCGGCGCCCGGCCGCTCGACCTGGACGACGACGGCTCCGGCACGCCCGCGCCGCGCTCGGACGACGGCCAGCTGGTGACGCTCGAGCTCGGTCCGGCCGCGCACTGGGTGCCCGAGTACTACCCCTGCGAGCGGGTGACCGAGCTGCCCGACGGCTGGCTGCGGGTCGAGCTGCGGGCCGCCGACCCGGACCGGATCCGGCGGCTGATCCTGCGGCTCGGCGCGGCGGCCCGGGTCGTCGGGCCGGAGGAGTTTGCGGCCGAGGTGGGGCGCACCGCCGTGGCGGCGCTCGCGGGTTACGGTCTCGGCGCGTGAGCCCTCGGCTGCCGACCGACCCGCCTGAGGCGCTGCTCGGCGACGGCGCGGCGGAAGCGGGAACGGGAGAACCGGCTGGCGAGGCGGATCCGGCGAAGGTCCGTGTGCGCTGCGACGGCTGTGGTCCGCGGGTTATCAGGCTCGACGACGTCCGGCTGCTCGATCGGAGCAGCGGCGCGGTCTACGTGTTCACCTGCGACGGCTGCGGCCGCCGGGTCCGCCGCCCGGCCGACGCCGCCCTGCGCGGCGCGTTGCTCGGCGCCGGGGTCTCCGGGCTGACCCTGCTCGGCGGCGGGGGCACGGCCGGCGCGGGCGAGCGGGACTGAGCCGAGTGAGTCGAGTGGACCGAGTGGGCCGAGTGAGCTGAGTCCGGCGCGGCGCGGCCGACGGGCGCGGTTCTCGCGGCGTGGGTTGACGTGAGGCTCACTGCGATCGTCGATGTCCTGATCCGGTGCCGCGGCAGAGCGGAGCGTCGCAGCGGCGGCGGACCGCGGCGACGGCAGCCGCGTCGCAGGATCTCGCGGGGCGGTCGGCGGCGCGTTGCGTCGTGCCGGTTGCCGGTTGCCGGTTGCCGGTTGCCGGTCGCGGGGCGGGCGGAGCGCAGGCAGTGGGCGCCGGGCCGGGTCGTAGCCGCTATAACAGAACCCTGATCGGCGACGACGGGACGCAAGAGGGCGAACTTACCAGGACATCAGATGAGCACTGAGAATACAACAGTCTATGCGTGTTATTCCTCGAAACTTAGCCCGCTCGTAATACAAGCCCACTTCACTCTATGCTGTGAGCACGACGAGCGAGACGAGCCGCGGCGGGGCGCAGAAGGCGGGGCGCGTCGGACGGGGACGGTCGCATGAAAGGCCGTGGACGTTCGGTGCGAACCGGCCCGGACGCGGTGCGCGGCCGGGTCGGCGCGGCAGCGGCCGCAGCGCGCGCGATCTGCGCGACACCCGCTTCGGCTGGCTGTACTCCGCTCCGGCGATGGCCGTCTTCGCCGCGTTCATCATCTTTCCGACCGCCTACACGTTCTACGTCTCGCTCTGGAAGTGGAACGCGCTGAACCCGGCGCTGTCCACCTATCTCGGCCTCGGCAACTACCGCCGGCTGTTCGCCTCAGGACAGCCTTCGTTCCTCACCTCGCTGTGGAACTCGCTCTACTTCACCGGCGGCATGGTGGTCGGCGTCACCGCGATCTCGCTCGCCTTCGCCCTGCTCGTGCAGCGCGGCGGGCGGCTGTTCAACACCACCCGGCTGGCCGTCTACCTGCCGCACGCCACGCCCGTGGTCGCCAGCTCGATCGTGTGGAGCTGGATGTACTCGGCCAACGGCGGCCTGATCGACTGGGTCCTCAGGTCCCTGCACCTGCCGGCCTCGCAGTGGCTCGACTCCTCCGCCGCGGCGATGCCGGCGGTGCTGATCTACAGCGTCTGGCACGAGGTCGGCTTCACCACGCTGGTCTTCCTCGGCGGACTGACCGTGATCTCGAACGAGCTCGGCGAGGCGGCCCGGGTGGACGGGGCCACGGCCTGGCAGGAGTTCTGGCACATCACCTGGCCGCAGCTGCGCCCGGTGACCGTGTTCGTGATCGTCATCACCATGATCACCTCGATGCAGGCCTTCACCCAGTTCGTCGTCCTGGCCAACGGCGGCCCGGACTACGCCACCACCACGCTCAGCCTCCTGATCTACGACTCCGAGCGGTTCGGCATCAACCAGACCGGCTACGCCGCCGCGGTCTCCGTGGTGCTGTTCTTCATCATCGCCTTCTTCACCCTGGTCCGTCGGCGCACGTCCGTCGGAGCCCCCACCACGCTCGCCTGACCACGACCGAATCCTGAAGGGACCGCCGATCCATGCGTACTGCGAGGCAACGGCCCGCGATGGCACGTCCGGCCCGCGCCGCCGGCTGCGCGGCCGCCGTCGCGCTGGCGCTCTGCGCCGCCGCCTGCGCCGGAGGGGGCGCCAGCCCCTCCGCGTCCTCCTCGGGCTCGCCGCTGCCCTCGGTCACCGGCCCGGTGACGATCAGCTTCGAGGAGGCCATGTCGTCCGGCACCCTCAAGACGACCCTGGCCACACTCACCGCGAACTTCGAGAAGAAGTATCCGGACATCACGGTGAAGCTGGAGCCGGTCGACAACTACGGCGACCTGTACACCGACGAGAAGGCGCAGATCCAGGCCGGCGACCCGCCGACCATCGGGCAGGCCTATGAGGCCTGGGCCGCCTATTACGCGGACAGCGACGCCATCGTGCCGATCACCAGCCTGTCCGGCAGCACGCCGAGCCAGCTCTCCGGTTTCTACAAGGGCATCCAGAGCGACCTCTACCTGCCCGGCGGCAAGCTCTACATGTGGCCGTTCAACAAGTCCGTGCTGGTCGGCTTCTACAACGGCACTATGGACTCGAGCAAGGCGCTGCCCGCCCCGACCACCTACTCCCAGCTGGCCGCGGACCTGCGCACCGTCTCCGGCAGCGGGGTGACCGGCGTGACGATCTACCCCGGCGGCTCGACCGGCCCGGCGGCCGGCGAGGAGTGGCTCGAGGTGATCGCCGCCTCGGATGGCGCCGCGATGTTCAAGGCGGACGGATCGCCGGACTTCACCTCCTCCGCCGCGGTCGGCGCGATGAACTACCTCATCAGCCTGAAGAGCGAGGGCGCGCTCGCGATCGGCGGCAGCGCCTCGGACGCCTACCCCGGCGAGGACGCGCTCGGTAACAAGACCGGCTTCTTCGACGTCTCGTCCTCGGCCGGCTATTACTACGAGCAGCAGTCGGTCAACAACCAGTTCCCGATGGGCACCGTCGCGCTGCCCAAGGGCTCCTCGACCGCCGCGACGCTGATGGCCGGCGCGAACACGGTGGTGTTCGCCAAGTCCACCGCCGCCGAGCGGGCCGCGGCCTGGGACTACATGCAGTACCTCGCCGAGCCGGCCAACTCCGCGCTGTGGGCCGAGGACACCGGCTACCTGCCGATCAGCAACGCCGCCTACGCCGACATGAAGAGCTACGTGACGAAGAACCCGTACATCACCCAGGAGGTCGCGGACCTGAACTCCGCGGTCGTCGACCCGCCCTACGCCTGGGTCGAGACCTGCGAGACCGACCTGGTGACCGCCATGCAGTCCTCGCTCGACAACGGCGCCTCGGCGAGCGCTTCGCTGGGCACCGCGCAGAGCGCCTGCGAAGCGGCGAAGGCCCAGTCGTGACGCTGCTGCCGGCAGTGGCCCGGCGCCGGG
>DASYAE010000276.1:0-27947 GCA_036501535.1 Actinocrinis sp.
CCCCCCCGCCCGGGTGCATTGAGGCGCGGCGGATGTCAGATCCGTTCGACCGTAACGCCCGGCCCGCACAGGACTGTCATGTCCTCGACGTCCGAGGTCACCACGGTTACCGGGCCGTACGCCGTCAGCCGCGCGATCGCGGCCACGGACGCATCGATCGCGTATTTGTGTCCGTGCAGGTCGCCGGCCTGACGCAGGAGCCGGGTGGCCAACCGGGCGACCTTTTCGTCGACGTCCTCGATCTTCATCTGGGAAAGCACCCAGGAGAGCCGTTCGGAGCGCACCTTCCGGCGGTCGGCCTCGATGATGGTCATGGCGCAGACGGCGATGCGCGCTCGTTCCTGCCCCGCCATGGCCAGGAAGGCGGTCGACCACTGCGTGTTTCGCACGATCTGCGACAGCCCCTCACAGTCCAGAAGAAGCGTGCCGTTCATCGGCGCCACCCCCGCGTGTACCGCTGCCGGAACGCCTCTACGGCGACCGGATCGGCCGGACCGTGCTCCGCCTCGGCCGCCGCGAGAAGCGCCGCGATGCCGTCGGCGCTGAACTTCTCGGCGATGGCGGCGCGGACGAACTGCGACTCCTCCCCGCGGGGAACGAGCGTACGCAGGAGGGCGAGTGTCTCAGGGCTGAGGCCGAAGGTCATCGGGACGTGGATCAGACCTTCGTCGAGGGGGTCCGGCCGATCATCGTCCACGGTGGCGATGGTAGGCGGTGGCACGACAGCGGGCGGAGTCCTTTTCCCGGGCTTGCGCCGTGGCGACGCCTTCTTCGCGGTGGTCGTCGGTTCGGCGAGGGTCATTCGGGCCTCTCATGGCGTTCGTTGTGCGCGTCGCGGCTCCGGCAGGGGGACACGACGAGGTCGGGCGGGTCGGGTGGCATGTCGACGCAGGTGCAGGACAGCGGGCCGTCGATGTGGCCGCGGATCCAGGCCCAGGCCGCCAAGCGGTCGGCGGGGGTACCCGTGCAGGCGAGTTTGAGCGCGCGGTGGACGGCCTCGCGGTTGCCGTTCGCGCCGAACTGGCGGCGGGCCGCCGCGAGCAGATCCCGGTCTATCCGGACGAAGGTCATGGTTGGCCGGCCTCTCAGGGGTCGTATCGAGTGACGATCTGAAGTAATGCACGGCGCTGGCCTGGCCCGCTTGCGCGTATTAACTCGATCGAGTGGCGGCGACGCCTGGCGGTTACTGGCGCGACGGATAAATGGCGAGTAGCGGCGGACATATCGGAGTGCTTCGCCGGGATGGGACAATGGCCGGCATGAGTGAGCAGCGCCGCGGTCCGCGACCCCAGGCATCCCGTAACGCCGCGCGGAACAGCGCGCAGGCCAAGGCGGCCGAGCGCAAGGCGTCCGAGCAGCGGCGCAACCGGTCGATCGCGCAGGCCGAGCGGCGGACCACGGCGGACTCGGTGCGGGACAGGGAGCCTGCGCCGACCGCGGCGGGGCGGGCCCGGGTGGAGAACTCGCCGACGCCCGTCTCGGCCGAGGACCTGCCGGATGGCTATCGGGCCGGGTTCGCCTGCTTCGTCGGGCGGCCGAACGCGGGCAAGTCGACGCTGACGAACGCCTTGGTCGGGGCCAAGATCGCGATCACCTCCGGGCGGCCGCAGACGACCCGGCACACGGTGCGCGGGATCGTGCACCGGCCCGACGCGCAGCTGGTCCTGGTCGACACCCCCGGGCTGCACCGGCCGCGCACGCTGCTCGGCGAGCGGCTCAACGACCAGGTGCGCGCCACCTGGGCCGAGGTGGACGTGATCGGCTTCTGCGTCCCGGCCGACCAGAAGATCGGCCCCGGCGACACCTACATCGCCCGCGAGCTGGCCCGCGTCCCGCGCACCCCGAAGGTCGCGGTGATCACCAAGACCGACACGGCCGGCAAGCAGGGCGTCGGCGAGCAGCTGCTGGCCGCGGTCGAGCTCGGCGAGCAGGCCGGCATCGAGTGGGCCGACGTGGTGCCGGTCTCCGCGGTGGCCGGCACCCAGGTCGGGCTGCTGGCCGACCTGCTGGTCGCCCGGCTGCCGCTCTCCCCGCCGCTGTATCCCGGCGGGGAGCTGACCGACGAGCCCGAGCAGGTGATGGTCGCCGAGCTGATCCGGGAGGCCGCGCTCGAGGGGGTGCGCGACGAGCTGCCGCACTCGCTGGCCGTCGCAGTCGATGAGATGCTGCCGCGGCCGGACCGGCCGAAGGACCGCCCGCTGCTCGACATCCACGCCATCCTCTACGTCGAGCGGCAGAGCCAGAAGGCCATCGTGATCGGTACCGGCGGCTCCCGGCTGCGCGACGTCGGCTCGCGGGCCCGGCAGCAGATCGAGGCCTTGCTCGGCACTGCCGTCTTCCTTGAGTTGCACGTAAAGGTCGCCAAAGACTGGCAGCGCGACCCGAAGCAGCTGCAGCGGCTCGGCTTCTGACGTGCCGTCGGGCCGCGGGCGTCACAGGCCCTTGACGGTGTCCAGCATGTGAGCCGATCTCCGGCGGGGTTTCTCCCGGGCGCCGCGATCGGCTACCGTGAAGGTGCTATGTGCGCTAAGCGGCTGCTCCTTACGTGCCGCGGCGGGGCCCTGTAGACCTACAGACCGGCACCCTCGCCGCGGTGATGGTTGTTGGCTCCCCTCTTGCGTACCTCCGCCGGTCGCCTTCCGTCGACTAGGCCCAGGAGTGATTCCACGCCATGAACGAGCAGCAGCCCAGCAGGATGCCCATCCACAAGTACGCCCCTTTCGCCCCGGTCGCCTTAGCCGACCGCACCTGGCCTGACCAGGTCATCACGAAGGCGCCGCGCTGGTGCGCGGTGGACCTGCGGGACGGCAACCAGGCGCTGATCGACCCGATGTCCCCGGCCCGCAAGCTGAAGATGTTCGATCTGCTGGTCCGAATGGGCTACAAGGAGATCGAGGTCGGCTTCCCCTCCGCCAGCCAGACCGACTTCGACTTCGTCCGGCAGATCATCGAGGAGGGCCGCGTCCCGGACGACGTGGTCATCCAGGTGCTGACGCAGGCCCGCGAGCCGCTGATCGAGCGCACCTTCGAGTCCATCCGCGGCGCGCGGCAGGCCATCGTCCACCTCTACAACTCGACCTCCACGCTGCAGCGCCGGGTCGTGTTCGGCCTGGACCGCGACGGCATCAAGCAGATCGCGGTGGACGCCGCGCGGCTGTGCCGCAAGCTGGCCGAGCAGGCCCCGGAGACCGACGTCTTCTTCGAGTACTCGCCCGAGTCGTACACCGGCACCGAGCTCGACTTCGCGGTCGAGATCTGCGACGCGGTCAACGACGTGTGGGAGCCGACGCCGGACCACAAGGTGATCGTCAACCTGCCGGCCACCGTCGAGATGGCCACCCCCAACGTCTACGCGGACTCCATCGAGTGGATGCACCGCAACCTGCGCCGCCGCGACTCGGTCGTGCTCTCGCTGCACCCGCACAACGACCGGGGGACCGCGGCGGCCGCCGCCGAGCTGGGCTACCAGGCCGGGGCCGACCGGATCGAGGGCTGCCTGTTCGGCAACGGCGAGCGGACCGGCAACGTATGCCTGGTGACCCTGGGCATGAACCTCTTCTCGCAGGGCATCGACCCGCAGATCGAGTTCGGCGACATCGACGAGATCCGGCGCACCGTCGAGTACTGCAACCAGCTGCCGGTGCACCCGCGCCACCCGTACGGCGGCGACCTGGTCTACACCGCGTTCTCCGGCTCGCACCAGGACGCGATCAAGAAGGGCTTCGACCACCTCGAGCGGGACGCGAAGGCGGTCGGCAGGACCGTGGACGAGATCCCGTGGGCGGTGCCGTACCTGCCCATCGACCCGAAGGACGTCGGCCGCAGCTACGAGGCCGTCATCCGGGTCAACTCGCAGTCCGGCAAGGGCGGCGTGTCCTACATCATGAAGCACGACTACCAGTTCGACCTGCCGCGCCGGCTGCAGATCGAGTTCTCCGGCGTGATCCAGGCCAAGACCGACGCCGAGGGCGGCGAGGTCAGCCCCGAGCAGATCTGGGCGGCCTTCGCCGACGAGTACCTGCCGGTGCCCGAGGCGCCGTGGGGCCGGTACCGGCTGGCCGGGCACCGCAGCGACGCGACCGTCGAGGGCGACATGGACGCGCAGTCGGTCTCCCTGGTGGTCGACGGGCAGCCGGTGATCGTCGAGTCGCTCGGCAACGGCCCGATCGACGCGTTCGTCGGCGCGCTGAACGACCAGCTGGGCGTCGACCTGCGGCTGCTGGACTACGCCGAGCACGCGCTCTCCTCGGGCGGCGACGCGAAGGCCGCGGCCTACGTCGAGTGCGCGGTGGACGGCCAGGTGCTGTGGGGCGTCGGCGTGGACGCGAACATCGTGACCGCCTCGCTCAAGGCCGTGGTCTCCGCGGTCAACCGCGCGTCACGCTGACCGCACTGTCAGTAGTCTTATGAGCCCTTCGCCGTAGGACCCTTCCGCCCTGTACTGCGGACCCAATAGGCTGACGAGCCGAGCCGAGCGCCCGGCTCGTCGGCCTTTCGGCTCGGCCCTTCTCCCGACGTCGGGCGCGACGATCCGTCCACCACGGAGGGGAACGGGATGTTTTTCATCATCTGGGGCTTCAGGACCCGGTTCAAGACCATCATGACCGGCACGTTCTTCTGCCCCCGCTGCGGCGGCGACCGGCCGTTCGAGAAGCGCATGGCCAAGCGCTGGTTCACGCTGTACTACATCCCGCTGTTCCCGACCAAGGAGCTCGGCGAGCAGATCAAGTGCGGGGTCTGCAACACCTCCTACAACCCCACCGTGCTGAACCGGCCGACCACCGGCCAGCTCTCCTCGCTGCTGATCGACGGGGTGCGCGGCCTGGTCGTGCACGTGCTGCGGACCGGCTCGATCAACTCCCCGGCCGCCCGCGAGGTGGCCGTGGCGGAGGTCGCGCAGGCCGGCCTGCCCGCCTACACCGACGCGGACCTCAACTCCGACCTCGGCGTGGTGCCCGGCGACCTCTCGCAGCTCTTCATGCAGCTCGGCTCGCAGCTCGCGGACGGCGGCAAGGAGGCGCTGATGCGGGCCGGCGCCCGGGTCGCCCTCGCCGACGGCCCGCTGACCGACATCGAGCGGCAGGTGCTGATGTCGACCGGCGCGGCGCTCGGCATGACCCCCGCGCACGCCTCCGGGATCATCGTGATGGCAGAGCAGTCCGCCCGGGCGCGGGGCTAGCCAAGGACGGACCACGACGGTTTGACCGGCGCCGGCTGACGTTGATCAGCCGGCGCCGTTGCGTCCAGGAAGAAATCACAGCACCTTCACAGTTGAGAGCCCTCGACCGGGCCGGATGGTCCGGCGCTCGTGGCAGAATCGGTGTGTGAGCCTGCATCGTGCCGACGGGATCGTGCTGCGCACCCAGAAGCTCGGCGAGGCGGACCGCATCATCACCCTGCTGACCAAGGAGCAGGGCCGGGTCCGCCTGGTCGCCAAGGGGGTGCGGCGCACCACGTCCAAGTTCGGCGCCCGGCTCGAGCCGTTCGCGCACGTCGACTTCCAGGTCTTCGCCAAGCCCGGCCGGGCGCTGGACATGATCACCCAGGCCGAGACCATCGAGGCCTACGGCCGGCGTATCGCGGAGGACTACAGCCGCTACACCGCCGGCACCGCGATGCTGGAGACCGCGGAGCGGCTCACCGACGCCGAGGGCGAGCCGGCGGTGCAGCAGTACCTGCTGCTGCTCGGCGGCCTGCGCGCGCTGACCGGCGGGGAGCACGCGCCCGGGCTGGTGCTCGACGCGTTCATACTGCGCTCGCTGGCGGTGGCCGGCTACGCGCCCTCGTTCCACGACTGCGCCGGGTGCGGCGCCGAGCCGGCCGAGGCCGCGCCCTGGCGCTTCTTCAACGTGCAGAGCGGCGGCGTGGTCTGCCCGAGCTGCAAGCCGCCCGCCTGCGCGGTGCCGCACCGGGCCACCCTCGACCTGCTCGGCGCGCTGCTCGCAGGGCACTGGGAGGCCGCGGACGCGAGCGAGGACCGGCACCGGCGCGAGGGCAGCGGCCTGGTCGCCGCGTATCTGCAGTGGCATGTCGAGCGCGGGCTGAGATCGCTGCGGCTGGTGGAGCGGTAGGCGGCGGGGCGGGCAGCAGCGCAAGTGGTGGGAGCGCCGCCGGAGCCGCGGCCGGCGCACGTGTGACGGAACCGAAGGAATACGAACCATGCGATTCAAGAGCCCCGCGCCCGGCTGGGCCGTCTCGCGCGGCCGGCACGACTACCGCGACCCGAAGCCGCACAAGGACGGGCTGCAGCCGCCGAAGGTTCCCGGCGAGCTGGTCCCGGCGCACGTCGCGGTGGTCATGGACGGCAACGGCCGGTGGGCCAAGCAGCGCAACCTCTCCCGCACCGAGGGGCACGAGCAGGGCGAGAAGTCGCTGTTCGACATGGTCGAGGGCGCGGTGCAGATCGGCGTGAAGCACCTGTCCGCCTACGCGTTCTCCACCGAGAACTGGAAGCGCTCGCCGGAGGAGGTGCGCTGGCTGATGGCCTTCAACCGGCTGACCATCCGGCGCCGCATCGACGAGATGGACGACCTCGGGGTGCGCATCCGGTGGACCGGCCGGGCGCCGCGGCTGTGGAAATCGGTCATCGACGAGCTGAAGATGGCCGAGCAGCGCACCAGGGCCAACGACCGCTTCACCCTGAACATGTGCGTGAACTACGGCGGCCGCGCGGAGATCGCGGACGCGGCCGCGGCGATGGCCCGCGACGCGGTGGCCGGCAAGCTCAACCCGGACCGGATCAACGAGCGGACCCTGGCCCGGTACCTCTACCAGCCGGACCTGCCGGAGGTGGACCTGTTCCTGCGCTCCTCCGGCGAGCAGCGCACCTCGAACTTCATGCTCTGGGAGGCCGCCTACGCGGAGTACGTGTTCCTGGACAAGTACTGGCCGGACGTGGACCGCACCGACCTGTGGAGCGCGGTCGAGCTCTACGCCGCCCGGGACCGGCGGTTCGGCGGCGCCGCCCCGAACGTCATTCTCTGAGGTCTGATACCAGGTTCACGGCAGGCTGCGCCCGCCCTCGGCCTGCGGCCGAGGCTGTGCCCCTCAGCCCGCGGCCGAGCACTCCGCGCAGGTCCCGAAGATCTCCAGGGTGTGCGAGACGTTGGAGAAGCCGTGCTCGGCGGCGGTGCGGTTGGCCCAGGACTCCACCGCCGGGCCCTCGACCTCGACGGTCTTGCCGCAGCTGCGGCAGACCAGGTGGTGGTGATGGCTGCCGGTGCTGCAGCGGCGGTAGACCGACTCGCCGTCGCCGGTGCGCACCACGTCGACCGCGCCCGCGTCGGCGAGGGACTGGAGGGTGCGGTAGACGGTGGTCAGGCCGACCGAGTCGCCGCGGTGCCGGAGCCGGTCGTGCAGCTGCTGGGCGGACTGGAAGTCGGAGGACTCCTCCAGCAGGGCGGAGACCGCGGCGCGCTGCCGGGTCGACCGTCCCTGCGCCATCGACGGTTTGGACATCGGGGACCCGCACAGGTCGGTGGTCGCACCCTGAGACGGATCCGGCACCGCCGTCGCGGCGCGCGGTCCCGCTGCGCCACCCGCACGCGTGTCGTCCACATGCGCGTCATTCACGTCCGCCGCTCCTCTCCTCCGGCCGGCATGTCCGAGCTATTTTGCCATGGTCTGAGCACAGGTGTGTTCGACCGGGCGAGAAAGAAGCCCCGGTCGCGGCCCCGGCGACATCCGTGCGGGGCTGGTCGGCGCCAGGCGCGGGCGGCGCGTGGACCCGCACGGATGCGCTCCCGGGTGGCCGAGCCGGGTCCGCCGCGCAGAACATGTTGGAAACCCGGTCCGCGCGCTCGGTACGCTTTGCACCTGACTCGACCGCGCACCAGCCGGGTGCGATGGCGTAGAGACCGATGAGAGAACTCACAGTGGCCGCCGACAAGATCGACACCATCGTCCGCCTCGCGAAGACCCGGGGCATCGTCTTCCCCTCGAGCGAGATCTACGGCGGTTCGCGCGCCGCGTACGACTACGGACCCCTGGGCGTCGAGCTCAAGGAGAACGTCAAGCGGCAGTGGTGGCAGACGATGGTGCGCGGCCGCGAGGACGTCGTCGGCCTCGACTCCTCGATCATCCTGGCCCGCGAGGTGTGGGAGGCCTCGGGCCACGTCAAGGAGTTCACCGACCCGCTGACCGAGTGCCTGTCCTGCCACAAGCGGTGGCGCGCCGACCACCTGGAAGAGGCGTACGAGGCCAAGCACAAGCACGCCCCCGAGCACGGCCTGGCCGACGTCAACTGCCCCAACTGCGGCAACAAGGGCCAGTTCACCGAGCCGAAGATGTTCAACGGCATGCTCTCCACCCACCTCGGCCCGGTCCAGGACGGCTCCGGCCTGCACTACCTGCGCCCGGAGACGGCGCAGGGCATCTTCGTCTCGTACAAGCCGGTCTCCGAGGCGGCCCGGCGCAAGCTGCCCTTCGGCATCGGCCAGATGGGCAAGTCGTTCCGCAACGAGATCACCCCGGGCAACTTCATCTTCCGCACCCGCGAGTTCGAGCAGATGGAGATGGAGTTCTTCGTGCGCCCCGGCGAGGACGAGAAGTGGCACGAGTACTGGATCGAGCAGCGCTGGAACTGGTACACGGACCTGGGCATCAACCCGGACAACCTGCGGCGGTACGAGCACCCGAAGGAGAAGCTGTCGCACTACTCGAAGCGCACCGTCGACATCGAGTACAAGTTCAACTTCGGCGGCTCGGAGTTCTCCGAGCTGGAGGGCGTCGCCAACCGCACCGACTTCGACCTGACCACCCATTCGAAGCACTCGGGCACCGACCTGTCGTACTTCGACCAGGCCAGCGGCGAGCGGTTCACCCCCTACGTGATCGAGCCGGCGGCCGGCGTGAACCGGTGCATGCTCGCGTTCCTCGTCGACGCGTACGCCGAGGACGAGGCGCCGAACGCCAAGGGCGTGATGGAGAAGCGGGCGGTCATGCGGATCGACCGGCGGCTGGCCCCGGTGAAGGTGGCCGTGCTGCCGCTCTCGCGCAACACCGACCTGTCCCCGAAGGCCCGGGGCCTGGCCGCCGACCTGCGCCGGAACTGGAACGTCGAGTTCGACGACGCGCAGGCGATCGGCCGGCGCTACCGGCGCCAGGACGAGATCGGCACCCCGTTCTGCGTCACCGTGGACTTCGACACCCTCGAGGACAACGCGGTGACGGTGCGGGAGCGCGACTCGATGGCGCAGGAGCGGGTCTCGCTCGACCAGGTCGAGGGCTATCTGGCGCAGCGGCTGCTCGGCTGCTGACACAGCGGCTGCTGGCACAGCGCTATTTGGGCTATTTGGATGCGGCACAGCGCAGCGAGCGGGCTGTTTGGACCTCCTGCGACACGGTCCAGTAGCCGTCGCTCGTCTGAGTGAGCGTCAGCACGGTGAAGGTGCCCGGGGTTCCGGGCGCCTGCACCGGCTGATCGACCACGTGAGTGAGGGCATTGCCCTCGGACACGTCCTGCCAGCCCTCGCAGAGCGACACCGTCGCGGTGCTTCCGCCGGAGTCGGCAGAGGGCCGTGTGTAGTTCGTGCGGGTCAACGCGACGACGCCCACCGGTTGGCGGTACGCGGCGGTCCATGACGCGGCCTGCTGCTGCGCCCGGCCCAGCGCGCCGTCCGACCAGTACTCCGCGAGCAGCGGGTCGGCGCCGCCCGGGCCGTACTCCGCGTGCAGCAGCGAGCTCATCGCCTGCTGCACCGTGTAGAGGATCTGCTGCTCCGTCTGGTCGGCGGGCGCAGGGTGCTGGAACGAGATCCCGATCGTGACCGGCAGCGTGATCGGGCGCTGGCCCTGCGCGGCGCCGGCCGGCCGGTCCGTGCTCGAGGCCTGGCTCGACGGCCCGCCCGATGCGCCGGAACCGGCCGGAGGACCCGCGCTGCTCGAGCCGCCGGTCGGCCCCAGCGGCGGCGTCGGGCCGACCGAGTGCGCGCAACCGGCCAGCCCGGAGACGAGCGCGAGCGGCACCAAGGTGCACAGCAGCCCCACGGCCGCCGGCAGTCCCGAGCGGGATCTGCCTGCGACCCGCCGCCGCGCCGCCATGGTCGATCGCCATCCTCTCCGGTCGTCCCCGACCGGCTCGATCCCCTCAGACCGCCGTGCCTCCGTGCTTCCGTGCCTCCGGGCCGTCAGGCCTTCGTGCTCACCGTCGCCATCGCCGCACCGACGATCCCGGCCTCGTTCGCCAGATCGGCCGGCACCACCTCGGTGTCCGGCACGTGCAGCAGCGGCACGAACCGGTCCGGATGGTTCGTCACCCCGCCGCCGAGGATGACCAGGTCGGGGCTGAGCAGCGCCTCCACGGTCTCGAGGTACTCCTCGACCCGCACGGCCCACTTCTTCCAGCTCAGCTGCTTCTCGGTGCGCGCCCGCGCAGAGGCGCGCTTCTCCGCGTCCTTGCCGCGGATCTGCAGATGGCCGAACTCGGTGTTGGGCACCAGCTTGCCGTCGATGAACAGCGCCGAGCCGATCCCGGTGCCGAAGGTCAGCATCACCGTCACGCCGCTGCGGCCGCGGCCCGCGCCGTACGCCATCTCGGCCAGGCCCGCCGCGTCCGCGTCGTTGAGCACCACGACCGGGGCGCCGTCGCCGACCTGGCCGGCCAGCGCCTCGCCGAACAGCTTGACCGCGTCCACGCCGATCCAGTTGTGGTCCATGTTCGCCGCGGTCCGGATCGTGCCGCGGAAGACCACGCCGGGGAAGGTGATCCCGACCGACCCGGTCCAGTTGAAGTGCTGCACGACCTTGCGCACCGTCTGGGCGACCGCCGCCGGGGTCGACGGCTGGGGGGTGTCCAAGCGGAACCGGTCCGCGGTCGGCCGCCCGTTGTCGAGATCCACCGGGTTGCCCTTCACGCCGGATCCGCCGATGTCGATGCCCAGTGCCTCCACGCCAATCCCTCTCTCTCGGCCCGCCGCCCGGCGCAACCCTGCTCGTGCTGCCCGCCCGGAACGTGCGCGAACCGGACGTTAACGCGTTCGGGCGGCCCGAGGGTTCTGGGACAATGGAGTGAACACCCGTCCCGACCCGCTGTGCCGGTCACCCGTCGGGTCGATTATCGTCCGGCTTCGGCGCATCGCCCGGTCGGCCGTCAGCCCGGATACCCCGTCAGTCCCGATCCACGCAGGAGATCGTCTTATGCCGTCCGCCGCACCGCAGCCGCTCGCGCTGGGCCCGCACCGGGTCTGGCCACCGGTGGTGCTCGCGCCGATGGCCGGGATCACCAACCCGCCGTTCCGCGCGCTGTGCCGGGAGCAGGCGAAGGCGGGCGCCCGCGCGGCGGCGGCGGCCATGGCGCCCGGGGCGCTCGAGGAGCGCGAGAGCGCGAACCGTCCGGCGCCCGCGCCCGGCCTGTTCGTCTGCGAGATGATCACCACGGTCGGGCTGGTCGAGCGGAACCCCAAGACCCGCAAAATGATCCGCTTCGAGCCGGACGAGCAGCCGCGCTCGGTCCAGATCTACGGCGTGGACCCGGACTACGTCGGGCGCGCGGCGCGGATCATCGCCGACGAGGACCTCGCCGACCACATCGACATGAACTTCGGCTGCCCGGTGACGAAGGTCACCCGGCGCGGCGGCGGGTGCGCGCTGCCCTATCACCGGGTGCTGTTTCGCAACGTGGTGCGCGCGGCGGTGCGCGGCGCCGGTGGGCTGCCGGTGACGGTGAAGATGCGGATCGGCATCGACGCCGGGCACGAGACGTACCTCGAAGCTGGCCGGATCGCCCAGGACGAGGGCGCGGTGGCGGTGTCCCTGCACGCCCGGACCGGGGCGCAGGGCTATTCCGGCCGGGCCGACTGGAGCAAGATCGAGAAGCTCAAGGCCGAGCTGGACGCCGTGCCGGTGCTCGGAAACGGCGACGTCTGGGAGGGCGCGGACGCACTGCGGATGATGGCCGAGACCGGCGCCGACGGCGTCGTGGTCGGCCGCGGCTGCCTGGGCCGGCCGTGGCTGTTCGCCGACCTCGCCGTGGCCTTCGGTGGCGGGGAGCCGGTCCGGCCGGCGCTCGGCGAGGTCGCGGCGATGATGCGGCGGCACGCGGCCGGGCTGGTCGAGATGCACGCCTCGGACCACGGCGTGCGCGAGTTCCGCAAGCACGTGGCCTGGTACCTCAAGGGCTTCCCGGTCGGCTCACAGCTGCGCGGCCGCCTTGCGCAGTCCTCGACGCTCGCCGAGCTCGACGACCTGCTCGCCCTGCTCGACCCGGACGAGCCGTGGCCGGCGGTGAACGAGGGCTCCCCGCGCGGCCGCAGCCACGCCGGCGAGCGCAAGGTCACGCTGCCCTATGGCTGGCTGGACCACCCGGACGACCCGACGCCGCCGACCGGCGCGGAGACGGATGACTCAGGGGGCTGACGGGTTGGCTTCGACCGGCCTGCCCGTCGGCCCGCTCGCTCGCCCGGCGGGTCACACGACCCAGGCGCCGTCGCGCATGATGGTGCGGCCGCGCAGCTCGTTCTCCTCGCGCCACGCCTGGATCGTGCGCGGTGTCACCCGGTAGAAGCCGTACGGCTTGGACTCCTTGCGCGAGTCCCAGTGCTTCGCGGCGAACGCGTCGGCCAGCTCGTCCGGCACCGACGCGACGGTGAAGGACTCGACGGCGCCCTCGATCATCACCACGTCGCGGGTCGGGCCGAAGCCGAGGCGCGCTCGGCCGGCGGCGGCCAGGTTGCGGCCGGTCGGACTGGCTTCGGGAGTGGACAGGGCGAAGGTGTGACCGTCCCACAGGTACGAGAGCGGAACGAGAAACGCCTCGCCGTCAGCACTGGCAGTGGCGACCCAGACGTCGATCTCCTGCTCCAGCTTGGCGAGCGTGTCCTTCTTACGCTGCTCGGCGCTGCGCGGTGGTTCCTTCGCCATGTCCGCCTCCCGTGAGTGGCCCGTACGATGGCGATCAGCCTAATCGTCCGGACCCGCACCGAGGAGGACCACCATGAGCAGCGCTCCCGACGAGGCCGGACGAGAGCCAGTCCGCTGGGGGATCGCAGGTACCGGCGGGATCGCCGCCGCCTTCGCGACCGACCTGGCCCTTCTCCCGAACGCGCGCATCACCGCAGTCGGCTCGCGCACGTGGGACCGGGCCGACGCGTTCGCGGGCCGCTTCGGCATCCCGCGCCGGCACGAGAGCTACGCGAGCCTGGCGGCCGACCCCGAGGTCGACGCGGTCTACGTCGCGGTGCCGCATTCAGGACACTGCGAGGTGGTGCTGCAGGCGATCGCCGGTGGAAAGGCGGTGCTCTGCGAGAAGCCGTTCTCGGTCAACGCCGTCGAGGCCGAACGGATGGTCGAGGCGGCGCGGTCCGCCGGGGTCCCGCTGATGGAGGCGATGTGGGTGCGCTTCCTGCCGCACTTCACCATGCTGCGCGGCTTGCTGGCCGAGGGGCGGATCGGCGCGGTGCGCTCGTTCGCCGCGGACCGCGGCGAGGTGCTGAGCACCGATCCGCAGCACCGGATCCTCAACCCGGACCTGGCCGGCGGCGCCCTGCTCGACCTCGGCGTCTACCCCGTCAGCCTGGCGTCGATGGTGTTCGGCGGCGTGCAACCGGACCGGATCGAGGCGCTCATGGTGCCCGCGGTGACCGGTGTGGACGCGATGACCTCGACCGTGTTCGGATACGGCTCCGGCGCGCACGCGCTCATCCACACCGTGCTCGAGGCCAAGACCGCGAATCAGGCGTCGATCGCCGGGGAGAAGGGGCGGATCGACCTTCCGCAGATCTGGGGCCGCACCAGCCCGCTGCGGATCACCATGTACGGCGGCGCGGCCGAGACGCTCGAGTTCACGCACGAGGGCCACGGACTGCGGCACCAGGCCGGAGAGCTCGGCCGACTGCTTCAGACGGGGGAGAAGGAGAGCCCGGTCATCCCGTGGGACGAGACCATCGGGGTGATGCGGACGCTCGATCGCATCCGCGAGCGGATCGGACTGCGCTATCCGAGTGAGGCGTAGTAGCGCTCTGCTGTGCCACCCTGGGGACGGGCAGAGCTGTGTGCCGCGCGGTCGGGGATCGGGGGCGCCGAATGAGTGGTCGGATGCAGCGCCAGAACGCCGCGGTCCTTCTGCGCTTGGCGCCGCTCGCCGTAATCCTCGTCATCGTCGTCACGCTGGTGCTGGTCCGCATGCACGAAACCTCGGAGTCGAACTCCAGCAACGGCCTCAATCGCGTGGCACTGACGGCGGGGGACTGTGTTCAGATCGGAACCACCCTCACCCAGGTGCCGTGCAACGACCTGCATACCGCGCAGATAATCGGACTTGCCCGCGGGACTGACTACAGCTGCGACGCGACTGAGCTCGGCAGCGCCTCGCCTCCCGCCGATGCGGGCTACAGCACCTATCAGTTCTATGACCTGAATGGCGACCTCACGACCGCCTGCGTCATCCAGACCGCGCCGCGGACGGGCTCCGTGTTCGGCTGACCGCGACGACCACCCGCGCTCTGCGTCCGACTCACCCCGCCGACCACGGCCGAGTGTCCGACCCTTGTGCAACCATCGAACATGTGAGTGAAGCGAGCGGCGCGGACGGGTCGGCGTCCTGGGCCTACTGCGCGCTCGCGCCGACCGAGGACGGCGGCGCGCGGCTCGTGCCGTTGGCCGCGGACGGCAGCCGGACCGGTCCGGTGGTCGACTGCCGCGACCTTGTCGAGGCGGTTCGGGAGCGGCCCGGCGTCGGGCGCTGGGTCTGGCCGGCCACGACGGACGTCTATCCGCGGCTGCTCGCCGCCGGGGTGCGGGTCGATCGGTGCTACGACGTGCAGGAAGCCGAGTCGCTGCTGCTCGGCCACGAGGGGCGTTGGGGCGAACCGCGGTCGGCGGCTGCGGCGTGGGCCCGGCTGCGCCACGCGCCGGTGCCCGAGGACCCCGCCACCGTTGCGTTTGAGCCCGGCGCGCAGGACACGCTGTTCGACACCGGTCCGCCGCCGCTCGGGCTCGACGCGCTCACCGCCGTTTACGCCGATCAGCAGCGCAGGCACGACGCGGCCTCGGCGGCGCCGGCGGGCACCGACGCCGGACGGCTGCGGCTGCTGACCGCCTCCGCCTCGGCCGGGATGCTGGTCGCCCAGGAGATGAACCGGGCCGGGCTGCCGTGGAGCGCTGAGGTGCACCGCGATCTGCTCGACGGACTGCTCGGCCACCGCTATCCGGGCGGCGGCGAGCCGGAGCGGCTGGCGCAGCTGACCGCGCAGATCTCCGGGGCCTTCGGCTTCCCGGTGCGGCCCGACCTGCCGGCGGACGTGGTCAGGGCGTTCGCGCGGGCCGGCCTCCCGGTGAGCAGCACCCGCGCCTGGGAGTTGCGCGAGATCGACCACCCGGCGGTCGAGCCGCTGCTGGAGTACAAGAAGCTCTACCGGATCCACACCGCGTACGGCTGGGGCTGGCTGCGCACATGGGTGCACGACGGGCGGTTCCACCCGCAGTTCCGGCCGGCCGGCGCGGTGAACGGCCGCTGGGTGACCGAGGGCGGCGGGGCGCTGCAGATCCCGAAGGTGGTGCGCCGGGCGGTGGTGGCCGATCCGGGCTGGCGGCTGGTGGTCTGCGACGCGAAGCAGATGGAGATCCGGGTGCTGGCGGCGATCGCGCGGGACTCGGCGCTGATGCGGGTCACCGCCGACGACGGCGACGTGTACCAGACCATTGCCGACCTGCTGTTCGGCGGCGAGCGGGCCGTGGCCAAGATCTCGGTGCTCGGCGCGGTCTACGGACAGACCTCGGGCGACGCGCTGGTGCACATGGCCTGGCTGCGCAAGCGGTTCCCGGCCGCGATCGCCTACGTGGACCAGGCGGCGCGGGCCGGCGAGCAGGGGCGCCTGGTGCGCAGCTGGCTCGGCCGCACCTGCCCGCCGGTCCGGCGGCGCGACGAGGCCGACGGCGGCAGCGAGCCGGGGTCCGACGGCGAGGGCCGCAACGACGGCTGGGCGCCGAACTACGCCAGCGGCGACGCGCGGGCGCGCGGCCGGTTCACCCGCAACTTCGCGGTCTCCGCCAGCGCCTCCGACTGGGCCCTGCTCATGCTGGCCGGCCTGCGCAGGGCGCTGTGGTCGATGCGGGCCGAGCCGGTGTTCTTCCAGCACGACGAGGTGATCGTGCACTGCCCGGCCGGGGAGGCGGAGCAGGTCGCGCAGGCGGTCGCCGACGCGGGGCAGGAGGCGGGCCGGATCACGTTCGGGGACACGCCGGTGCGGTTCGCGTTCTCGACCGCGATCGTGGACTGCTATGCCGACGCGCGGTGAATCGCGTGAATCGCCGGAATTCCCCCGGCGCCTGCGAACGGCCGTTGCTAAACGCCGAATACATCGATGACTCTTCGAATGGACTCGGCGGCCGGGATCCCCACCTGATTGACGATTGCCGCGATGCCGGCGAGATTGGCCAGCGCCCGCCGGAACGCGCTCTTGTCGGCCGAAGTGTCCGAACCGATTACCGCGACGGACTCGTCGATAATCTGCCGGTCGGCCGGAGAAACCCGGTCCCGCAGTATCTGCACCATGGCGATCATCTCGCTGAGGGCGGCCTGCTGCTCGATCGGCCCCTGGCTCTTGATCATGCCGATGTTGTGGTCGCCCGTCTGGTGCACCTCGTCGCCGAAGTGGTAGTGCTCGCCGGTCACCGCATCGCCTTTCCGATGTTGTGGTCGCCGACCTGGGTGAGGTTGTCGCCGTAGTGGTACTGGTTCACGTGCATCTCGAAGAACGCCTCCGGATTGTCGATCGCGTCCATGATCTGCCGGACGAGCCGGACCACGAGGTCCCCGTCGTCCGTCACCAGCGCCCGGTGCGGCGCCCCCGAGGTCTCCAGGACCAGCGCGAAGAGGTCCGGTTTGGTCAGCTCGCGAATGATTCGAAGGACGTTGCGGATGATGAGCGCCACCGCGACGAGCGCGGCGACGGCCACGCCGACGCCGGAGCCGATGATCGCCGAGGCGATGCCCCAGAGGACCAGCCAGCCGACGATGCCGAGCGCGTTGCGCCAGACCGTCTTTCCGCGGCCGGCGTTGGTGAGCCTGAGTGCCTGGGCCCGCGCGATATTCGACAGCGGGTATGCCTCGCCGCCGATCCAGAGAACCCGCTTGCTGACGACGACATTGATCTGCTCATGGTCCTGGGCCATTGTCGGCCACCCCCCACAGAGTCGGCGCGGATGCATTGCCTGCTCTTTGAGGATCCGATGGCACAGAGTCGTCCCGCAGCCGAAGTGCCAAACCGTTACATGAATTCCCCGGCGGTGCAGATCGTCGATCTCTGTTGTGGTCCGAGGGCGCCGCGAAAGATCAGAGAATCAATTCCGCCCTCACCGGACGGTCGATTCCGGACGCACCGGTATTGATGATTCGCCGACCGCGGTCCATTCGATGCCTGACGCTTTAATCAGGTCCCTGACGGCCTGTGCGTCGGGCAGGCCGCCCTGCGCGCCGGGCCTGGTGACCGCGAGCGCGCCGGCGTGCGTCGCCCAACGGACCGCGTCGGGCAGCGGCTCGCCCCGGCAGAGCGCGTCCGCCAGCGCGCCGCAGAAAGTGTCGCCGGCGCCGACCGTGTCGACGCTCTCCACTTCGGGCGCCGGGACGTGTACGAAGCGCGGCGCATCAGAGGCCCGGCTCTGCTCCGGACGGAACGCGGCGAGCGCGCCCTGCGCGCCGAGTGTCACGACGACGGCCCGCGACGGCAGTCCCGCCGCGCGAAGCAGGGCCGCGGCCTGTTCCGCGGTGGCCGGCTCGTCGGCGCCGAGCAGGTCGGCCAGTTCGCCCGCGTTCGGCACCAGGTAGTCGACCGCTGCCAGCACCCCGGCGTCGACCGGCCGGCTCGGCGCCGGGTTGAGGATCACCAGGGGCCCGCGCTCCGCGCTTCGCGGCCCGCCCCCGGCCCCGGCCGCCGCCCCGAGCACGGCCGCTGCGACGGTCTGCGCGGGGACCTCCTGCTGCAGCAGCAGCACCCGCGCCGCTCGGATCAGATCTCGATGATCCGCCACGTCCTGCGGGCTCAGGTGCGCCGACGCGCCCTGCGAGACCGCGATCATGTTCTCCCCGTCCGGCGCCACCAGCAGTACCGCGTGCTGGCTCGGCACCCCGGCGGTCGGCCGGCAGAAGTCGGTCACCACCCCGGCCCGCGCGAGGCGTTCGACCAGGTCGGCGCCGTCGTCCGCGCCGATCCGGGTGACCAGCGCGGTGCGCCGCCCGAGCCGGGCCGCCGCGGCCGCCTGGTTCGAGCCCTTGCCGCCGAGCGAGGTGGACAGGTCCGCGCTGAGCACCGTCTGTCCGGCGCGGGGGAGCGCGCCGACCGGGAAGAGCAGGTCGCGTCCCATCGAGCCGACGACGCAGACCTCGATGGGCTCGTCCCGCGGCGAATTCGGGGCTCCCGGCTGCGCGCGCGGTGTGGTGGTCACGGCGTCTCAGATTACGCGCGGCGCGCGTCGGAGCCACTCGTCACGCGCCGGGGACGGCGGGCAATGGGCCGGGCCGGCTCACCCGCCGCCTGCCACGCTGACCCCGATCGCCACCATCGTCACCGCGATCACGCCGTCGAGCGCCCGCCAGGCGGCCGGCCGGGCGAACAGCGGCGCCAGGATCCGGGCGCCGAAGCCGAGGCCGCCGAACCACAGCACGCTGCCGGTCGCCGCGCCGAGCCCGAAGACCCAGCGCGCCGGGCCGTAGGTGTTCGCCAGCGAGCCGAGCAGCAGCACCGTGTCGAGATAGACGTGTGGATTGAGCCAGGTCACCGCGATGCAGGTCAGCACCGCCGCGCGCAGCCCACGCGGTGCGCCGGCGCCCGGGTCGAGCCGGCCCGGCCGCAGGGCCCTGCGCGCGGCGGCGAGGCCGTAGCAGACCAGGAACCCGCCGCCGATCCAGGCCGCCGCGGTCAGCGCGCGGGGCCAGTCCCGCACGACCGCGCCGACCCCGGCGATGCCGAGCGTGATCAGGAGCACGTCGGAGACCGCGCAGATCGCCACGATGGCCGGCACGTGCTCGCGCCGGATGCCCTGCCGCAGCACGAAGGCGTTCTGCGCGCCGATCGCGATGATCAGGGACATGCCGGTGCCGAATCCGGCGGCCAGGGCGGAGACCTCGGGTCGCATGTCCCGATGTTAGAAAGGCGTCAGGAAATCAGGCCAGCTAAACTTTCTTAGCTATCATTAGCATCCGTGATGATCGATCTGCCGCTGGACCAGGTGCGCACGCTGCTCGCCGCCGTGGACGAGGGCACCTTCGAGGCCGCGGCGCGGGCGCTGCAGGTGACGCCCTCCGCGGTCAGCCAGCGGATCAAGGCGCTGGAGCAGCACACCGGGCGGGTGCTGCTGATCCGGTCGAAGCCGGTGCGGCTGACCGAGTCGGGCCTCGTGGTGGTCCGGTTCGCCCGGCAGCTGGACTGGCTGGAGCGGGACGCGAGTGCGGCGCTCGGCCTGGCCGCGGCGGACGGCCCGGCCCTGCTGGCGATCGCGGTGAACGCCGACTCGCTGGCCACCTGGTTCCTGCCGGCGCTGGGCCGGCTGACCGACTCGCGGATCTGCTTCGAGATTCAGCGCGAGGACCAGGACCACACGGCCCGGCTGCTGAGCCAGGGCTCGGTGATGGCCGCCGTGACCTCGACCCCGCAGCCGGTGCAGGGCTGCTCGGTCCGCGGACTGGGCCGGATGAGGTACCGCGCGATGGCCAGCCCGGCCTTTGCCGCCCGCCATCTGAGCGACGGTCCGGTGCGCCGCTCGCTGGCCGCCGCACCGGTCGTGGTCTTCGACCGGAAGGACGACCTGCAGGACCGCTTCATGCGCGACCTCGCCGCGGGCGCCGCAACGACAAAGACGAAGCTGAAGCCGAAGACGAAGCCGTCGCCGAGGGCGCGAGCGGCCGCCGATGTCGATGTCGATGTCGACGTCGAAGCCGCGGCGACACCGGCGACCGCGGCGAAGCGGCACTTCGTCCCCTCGTCCGAAGGGTTCGTCGACGCCGTCGTCATGGGCCTCGGCTGGGGCATGGTGCCCGAGGACCAGGCCGCGACCCGGCCCGCGGGCGCGCTCGTCGACATCGCCCCGGACCGGCCGATCGACGTGCCCTTATATTGGCAGCAGTGGAAGCTGGACTCGCCGGCCCTCACCACGGTCGCGGACATCGTCGGCGAGGCGGCCGCGGCGGCGCTGCGTCCCGCGTAGGGGTGGATCAGGCGCCTGGTACGCGCTGCTCAACCGACGGCTCGGGCGAACCCGGCGCACGCGCAGGCGCCGGCTCCTCGGGCCGGTCCGTCAGCCGCGACGGCCACCAGTTCCAGCGGCCGAGCAGCACCACGGTCGAGGGCACCAGCAGCGTGCGCACGAGGAACGTGTCCATCAGGATGCCGATGGCCAGCCCCGCGCCGACGTCCTCGAGCTGTGTGCTGCCGTTGCGGGCGCCGACGAGGGCGAACACGCCGAACGTCCCGGCGAGGATGAGACCGGCGGAGGTGACCGTGGTGCCGGTCGCGCCGACCGCCTTCGTGACGGCGCGGCGCAGCGGCAGGTGGTGGGCCTCCTCGCGGATGCGGGTCATGACCAGGATGTTGTAGTCCTCGCCGAGCGCCATCAGGAACAGGAACAGCAGGAACGGGAGGATGAACGTCAGGCCTTGAGCGTCGCCGATCTTGGTGAACAGCAGGACCGAGAGGCCCAGCGCGGCGAGGTACGACAGGGCGACGGACGTGATCAGGTACAGCGGCGAGATCAGGCTCCGCATGACGAGCGCCAGCAGGACGCCGATGACCAGGATCGCGATCGGCACCACGGTCTTCAGGTCGCCGTCGGACGTGCTGGACACGTCGTAGAGCCCGGCCGCCTGTCCGACGACGCCGTTGCCGGTCGCGCCGATGTGCTGCGCCGCCTGCGCCGCGTCCGCGCGCACGGCGGGCACCGCCTGCATCGCAGCGGTCGATGACGAGGGGCCCGCGGCGAGGTTCACGTCGTAGATCACGGTGGTTCCCTGTGCACTGACATACTGCGCCGTGGCGCGGTACGTCTGGTAGACGCGGGCGGGAACGTCGGTGCCCGGCGGCGGCACCGCAGGCAGGGACTGCGGCGCGCCCAGCTCCCGGTGCAGCGCGGTGAACTCGGCCGTCGTCAGCGATCCGCCGTTCGGCGTCAGCGGCCCGGTGACCGCGGCGAACGTCGCAAAGCCCTGCAACTCCTGCTGCGCCGCGGCCAGCACCGCCGGGTCCGTCCAGACCGGGCCGCGCAGCCGGAACACGATCTGGGTCGGGGTGCTCGAGGTCTTCGGGAAGTGCTGCGCCACCAGCGCGTCGCCGGCCGCCGCGTCGCTGCCGGCCGGGGGCGTGGTCGTGCCGCCGAAACCGGCCGGCTGATACGCGAACGCCGCGATGGCCAGGGCGCCGAAGGCCAGCAGGCCGACCGTCAGGGTGAGTGCCGGGCGCTCCACGATCCGGCCGGCGATGCGACCCCACAGGCCCGGCTTCGCGAAACGTGGATGCTGCTCCGCCGGGGCGAGCCGGGCCGGCCAGAACACCGCCCGGCCGAAGATCGCCAGCAGCGCCGGCAGCAGGGTGAGCCCGGCCAGCAGCATCAGGCCGATTCCGATGGCGAGCGGGACGCCGAGGTTCGAGTAGATGCCGAAGGTGGCCGCGAGCAGCGAGAGCAGCGCGGCGACGACCGTTCCGGCGGAGAACGCGATCGACTCGCCGACCCGCTCGACCGCCCGCACGATCGCGGCGCGCGGGGCGAGGCCGCCGCGGGCCTCCTCGCGCACCCGGAAGATGAGGAAGAGCCCGTAGTCCGTGCCCGCGCCGAGCACCAGTACGATGAGCATCAGCTGGGCGAGCTGGGAGACCTGCAGGCCGTGATTCGCGGCCTCGGCGATCAGCGGCCCGGCCGCGGTGACCACGAGCACCGGGGGCAGCAGGGTGACCAGCGGCGCCAGCAGCGACCGGAAGATCAGGAACAGCAGCACGATGATCAGCAGCGTCGAGTACAGCTGCACGTCGGTGCCGGTCCTGCCGCCCTTCGAGTCGTTCGCCGCGTTGTCCGCCGCCGGCCCGGACAGGTGCGCCTGGAGGCCCGGCGGCAGCCCGGCCCGGGCCAGCACCGAGCTCAGGGCATTGACCAGGGTCGTGACCTGGTTCTGACCCATGCCGTTCGCGCTCGCCGTCATCACCCGCAGCAGGTAGGCCCGGCCGTCCGCGGAGACCCCGGTGTCCTGCACCGAGGCGACCCCGGCGACCGCCGCCAGCCGCTTTCGCAGGGTACTGATTGCGGCCTGCTCCGGCGCGGTGAGCGCGCCGCCGTCCGCGCCCGCCACGACCACCGGGATCTGCACCTGCCTGGAGTTCTCCAGCGGCGCGGCCAGCTGCGCGGCGACCATGCTCGGCGCGGCGGCCGGCAGGAAGTCGGTGTTGTCGTTCTGCACCACGCTGGAGAGCGACGGCAGCAGCTGGCCGCAGGCCAGCGTGCCGACCAGCCAGCCGGCCAGCACCAGCCAGCGGAACCGGACCGAGAACCGGCCCAGGGCCGCGAACGCGCGATTCACGGGGACACTCCTCAATGAACTGATCAACGAACTGATCAACGAACTGATCAATGAACCGATCGCCGGGCTTCCGGGCGGCGGGCGCGACCAGTCTGGACCGGCGGCGCCGTCGCCGGCATCGTGCCGGAAGAGGCTTTGCGCATACTGCGAACGCAGCAGGCCCGCGCGCCGAGTCGTCCCCGGGGATGATGGCCCGGGAGCACCCGTGTGCTTACCGTGGCAGGGTGAACGCTCTGGCCAGGCCCGCGCATGTGATCCAGCGGTACCCGCGCGCCGTCGATGCCGCGTCGGCCGCCCTCCTTTACGGCGCGCTGCTCTGCGCCTCGGCGTTCGCCCCGGCCGACTATCACTGGCAGCTGACGTTCCCCTACGCCGTCCTGGCCGCGGTGGCCTGCGGCGCCTCGGTCTTCCGGCACGACCGGCCGGGGTTCGCGCTGACCGCCGCGTCCGTCGCGGTGATCCTGTGCTCGCTGCTGCGCATCAACCACGGCCTGCTGCCGGTCGCCGTCCTGCTGCCGCTCGTCACGATCTTCCTGCACGCCGACCGCCGGGAGGCCATGGCCATCGCCGGGTGCGCCGTGCTGGCCATCACCGCGGCGGCCGTGGTCAACAACGTGATCGACCGGTCCGAGCCGCAGGGCGTCCCGCCCGGTTTCAGCGTGTTGATCCTCGGCATCATGGGCATCGCGATCGGCGAGGCGCGGCGCAACCGGCGCGACTACGTGCGCGAGGCGGAGGAACGGGTGCGCCGCGCGGAGCAGGAGCGCGAGCACGAGGCCCGGCGCCGGGTGGCCGAGGACCGGCTGCGCATCTCGCGCGACCTGCACGACATCGTGGCGCACCACATCGCGCTGATCACGGTCCAGGCGGGCGCCGCCGAGCACCTGCTCGAGACCCGGCCCGGCCTGGCCCGCGAAGCCCTCGGCCACATCCACCGGGCCGGCGAGGAGGCGCTGGCCGACCTGCGCGGCACCATCGCGCTGCTGCGCACGCCGGAGGAGCCGGCGGCGCCCACCGAGCCGGCCGGCGGGCTGGCCCGGCTGGACGACCTGGCCGGCGCGTTCACCCGGTCCGGCCTGCGGATCGGCGTCGAGCGGCGCGGCGATCCGCGCTGCCTGCCCGCCGCCGTCGACCTCGCCGCGTTCCGCATCGTCCAGGAAGCGCTCACGAACGTGCGCAAGCACGCCGGGCCGGTCGCCGTCAGCGTCCTGATCGAGTACGTGGAGCCCGGTCTCCTGGTGACGATCCGGAACGCGCCGGCGGACGGGACCGCGGCGTCCGCGGCCGGGGGAGCGGCGAAGGGGGCGGCGGCCGACGGGACCGGGCACGGCCTGGTCGGGATGCGCGAGCGTGCCGCGGCGCTCGGCGCCCGACTCGACGCCGGTGCGCTGCCCGGCGGCGGGTATCTCGTCACCGCCGCCTTTCCGCTGCCGCCCGCGGTGCTGCCGGACCGCTCGGACCACCCGGACCGCGCGGGGGCCGGCCGATGACCATCAGCGTGCTGCTCGCCGACGACCAGGCCCTGGTGCGCGCCGGGTTCCGGGCGGTCATCGAGGCCGAGCCGGACATGCGGGTCGTCGGCGAGGCCGAGGACGGCGCGCAGGCTGTGCAGCTGGCTCGCAGCACCCGGGCCGACATCGTGCTGATGGACATCCGCATGCCCCGCCTCGACGGGATAGCGGCCACCCGCGCGATCGCCGAGGACGGCGACCTCGCCGGAATACGCATCCTGATCCTGACCACGTTCGAGCTCGACGACTACGTCTTCCAGGCGCTGCGCGCCGGGGCCAGCGGCTTCCTCGGCAAGGGCAGCCGGCCGCCCGCGCTGCTGGACGCGATCCGCACCGTCACCGGCGGCGACGCGCTGCTCTCACCGGCCGCGACCAGGGCGGTGATCGCCCGCGCCCTCGCCGCGCCGCCGCCCGCCCCGGGACCGGCCGGCCCGGACCGGTTCGCCGCGCTGACCGGCCGCGAGCGGGAACTGGTCGTCCGCGTCGCGCGGGGCGGGTCGAACGAGGAGATCGCGCAGGAGCTGTCGCTCAGCCCCCTGACGGTCAAGACGCACGTCAACCGGGCCATGGCCAAGCTCGGCGTGCGCGACCGGGCCCAGCTCGTCGTCCTCGCCTACCAGGCGGGCGTGGTGCGCGTCTCCGACGCATAGATACGCGTGGACGGCGTGCATCGCGGCGGGAATCGGTGATTCCCGAAGTAATCAGTCCGATTTGGCAGCGTTGCCGGGCGCCGATTCCTTCGATACTTGACCAATCACGGGCCCGTGCGGATTCTTGCCGCATGAGGCAGCCGCACCAGGGTCGCAGCGAGCGGAGCCGCCAGGCCGTCGTCCGCCTCCTGCGCGAGCGCGGGACGCTGAGCCGGGCCGACATATCCCGGGCCCTGGGCCAGTCCCCCTCCACCATCTCGTCCCTCGTCGGCGCGCTGATCGAGCAGGGCCTCGTGGTCGAGCTCGACGGGCGGCTGCCGCCGGCCGGCGGGCGGGCCGGGCGGCCCGGCGCGGCGGTCATGCTGAACCCGGCCGGCGGCGAGGCGATCGGCGTCGACTTCGGGTACCAGCACGTCCACGTCATCATCGCCGACGTCTCGCACTCGGTCCGGATCGCCAGGTCGGCCGATCTGCCCGCCGGGTACGAGCCGGGCCGGGGCCTGGACACCGCGGCCGAGCTGGTGGCCGCCGCGATCCGGGAGGCCGGCTCGGACCCCTCGCGGATCCTCGGCGTCGGCGTCGGGCTGCCGTGCCGGTACGACCGGCGCTCCGCGGTGTCCGGCAGTGGCCTGATACAGACCTGGGCCGGCGTCCCGGTGGCCGGCGAACTCGGCGAGCGGCTCGGCCTGCCGGTCGTGGCCGACAGCGGCGCGAACCTGGGCCTGCTGGCCGAGCGGCAGTGGGGCGCCGGGGCCGGGTACGAGGAGCTGGCGTACATCAAGCTGCACGCCGGCGTCGGCGCCGCGTTCATCAGCAACGGCAGGCTGATCCGCGGCGCGGCCGGCGCCGCCGGCGAGATCGGCCACATCGTCATGGACGGCAACGGCCCGCTGTGCCGCTGCGGCAACCGCGGCTGTCTGGAGTCTTATATCGGCCTGCCGAACATGATGCGCTCACTCGAGGCCGGATACGGCGACCGGATCACCGTGCGCGAGATGATCGCCATGGCCCGCCGGGGCGACCGCGGCTGTATCAGGGCCCTCACGGAAGCCGGCGCGATGGCCGGGCGCGCGGTGGGCATGCTGTGCAACATCCTCAACCCGCAGTGCGTGGTGGTCGGCGGCGCGCTGGCCGCGGCCGGCGACCTGCTGATGGCGCCGCTGCGCGAGTCGGCGGCCGGCGCCAGCCTCCCCCTCGCGGGCTCGGCCGTGCGGATCGCCGCGGCCGCGCTCGGCGCGCAGGCCAGCGCCCTCGGCGCGGTCGCCCTGGTACTCGGCCGGACCGGCGCCCCGGGCGGCGCGATCCCGGCTCTGGCTTAAGCTTGGTGGTGTGGACGCAACTGGGCGCGTGCCGTTCGACCGACGTCTGAGCTGCGGGTTTCCCGGTGCAGCGGCCCCGTCCGGCGGTGCCGGGATTCTCAAGGCTCTCGGAGGGAAGGTTTCAGCACTGTCTCAGGCGGGCCTCAGTATTGTCCCCTTCACTAGCGGGTAGACGGCAGGAGCAGCGCGGGCTTATTGGAGGAAACAGCGTGGGCGAGAACGATCACGGCGGCGCGGTGAGCGAACCGCAGCCCGAGGCGCCGAGGGGCGCGGAGCCGGACGCCCTGACTCCTCAGGCCATCGAGCCGGACGAGCCGGAAGCGCCGTCCTACCAGTTCGACGACTACGGCGACGTCCCGGTCGAGGCCGAGAACCCGACGGTGGCGGTGCCGAACATGCCCGCGGCCGGAGGGCCGGGCGGCGTGAGCCAGACCGCGGTCCTGTGGGGATCGCCGGGCGGCACGCAGGCGGGCAGCCCCGACGACCCGGACGCGGCCGGGGAGGCGGCGGGGCCGGCTCCGACGGCGGTCCCCGCGATGGCGGGAGCGGCAGCGGACCCGCAGCAGGGCGTCTACCAGGGCGGCTACCCGATGCCGCCCGGCGCCTACCCGGGCGTCTACCCGGGATATCAGAGCGCGTACCCGTACGGGCACGTCCCCGGCCAGCCCGGCGGCCCGCTCTACGGACCGCCCGGCACCGGGGCGCCGTTCGGCCAGCCGGTGTCCGAGCCGGCCGGCGGGCGCCGGCGCAAGGTGCCGGCGACGGTCGCCGTCGTGGCGGTCGTCATCGCCGCGGCGATCGGCGCGGGCGTCGGCCACCTGGCCTGGAAGACCTCGAATTCGAGCACGAACACGGCCGGCAGCGGCGGGAACGGCACCGACCCGTACGGCGGCGCCAGCAGCAACCCGTTCGGCGGCTATCCCGGCCAGGGCGGGCAGGGCGGCGGCGCCTCGCCCTCCGCGCAGCCGACCGGCACCGCGAACGCCTCGGCGGTGGCCGCCCTGGTCGACCCCGGCCTGGTCGACGTCAACTCCACCTTCTCCTACCAGAACACCGGCGGCTCGGGCACCGGCATGGTGCTCACCTCCACCGGCGAGGTGCTCACGAACAACCACGTCATCGACGAGGCCACCTCGATCAGCGTGACCGACATCGGCAACGGCAAGACCTACACGGCCACCGTGGTCGGCTACGACTCCACCCAGGACATCGCGGTCCTCCAGCTGCAGAACGCCTCCGGGCTCAAGACGGTCAACCTCGGCAACTCCGACCAGGCCGCGACCGGCCAGTCCGTGGTCGCGCTCGGCAACGCCGGCGGCGTCGGCGGCACCCCGTCCACCGCGGCCGGCGAGATCACCGGCCTGAACCAGTCGATCACCGCCGCGGACGACCTCACCGGCAGCAACGAGCAGCTCAGCGGCATGATCGAGACAGACGCGCAGATCGAGTCGGGCGACTCCGGCGGCCCGCTGGCGACCACCTCGGGCGCCGTGATCGGCATGGACACCGCGGCCTCGGTGAGTGGCGGGAGCGGCGGGCAGGGCAGCGGCCAGTCCAACGTGAGCACCGGCGACGGCTACGCCATACCGATCAACCAGGCGATCAGCGTGGCCAAGCAGGTCGAGTCCGGCAAGTCCACGTCCACGGTGCACTCCGGCGCGACCGCGTTCCTCGGCGTCGACGTCTCCGGGACCAGCGGCACCGCGCAGATCACCTCGGTGATCCAGGGCACCGGGGCGGCGACCCTCGGCCTGGTCCCCGGCGACGTGATCACCAGCCTCGACAACCAGACCATCAGCTCGGCCACCGACCTGACCGGGGTGGTGCTCTCGCTCAAGCCCGGCGACTCCGTGCCGATCACCTGGACCGACACGCAGAACCAGCAGCACACGGGCACGGTGACGATGGGCACCGGACCGGCGCAGTAAGGCGCGGTAAGGCCCAGTAAGCAGCATCGACTCGAGCGGCGCGGCCG